>NZ_JBIAVA010000018.1:0-157280 GCF_042893535.1 Streptomyces sp. NPDC001599 | reverse complement strand
CGCCCGGTTACATTTCGAACCCGGAAGCTAAGCCTTACAGCGCCGATGGTACTGCAGGGGGGACCCTGTGGGAGAGTAGGACGCCGCCGAACAATTATTAGAAGGGTTGGTCCCGGAACTTCGGTTCCGGGACCAACCCTTTTTTGTTTTCCGTCACTTCGAGTTCACGTTGCGCCCCGACCATCCGACGTATGGGTACTGCAGCAATGCTCAGGGCCGCCGGCGTGGGCGTCGGTGACGAGGTCGTCGTGCCTGCCTTCGGGAACGTGGAAGTCGCCGAAGCCGTGGCCCTGGCGGGCGCGTTGCCGGTGTTCGCCGACATAGATCCGGCTTCGTACTGCCTGGACGCCTCTCTGGTGGAGGCCGCGCTGACGCCCCGGACCGCGGCCATCGTCGTCGTGCACCGGTTCGGTCGGCCGGCGGACATGGGCTCTCTGCACCGGATCGGGGAACGGCACGGGCTGCTCGTGCTGGAGCGGGGCGAGTCCGAGGCGCCGTACGACGAGATAGCGCGGCGCAGGCAGCGGGCAGCCTATCTCGACGGGAAGTTGAGAGGCGTGCGGACACCCGACGGGGGCGACGGGCACACCTATCAGCAGTACGTGGTGCGGGTGCCGGGGAACGGGCGACCGGACCGTGACGCGTTCGCCCGCGCGCTGCGGGGGAGGGGCATCGAATGCCGGGTGCCGGTGAAGACACCCGTGCACCGCATGCCTGGATTCCGGCGATGTGTGTCGCTGCCGGAGACGGAGCGAGCCGTCGACGAGACGCTCGCGCTGCCGGTCGAGGCCGCGTTGACCAAGCGGGACATGCAGCGGATCGTGTCCGCCTGCAATGCGCTCGGTGGGCTGCTGCAACCCGCGCGTTGAGGGCAAGTCCGTGGTTGGGAGCACCGGCTTGTTCGGGGTATGATCTATTCCGTTGCCGCGAGGGAAACCTCGAAAGCGACAGGCCCCTATAGCTCAGTCGGTAGAGCGTCTCCATGGTAAGGAGAAGGTCAACGGTTCGATTCCGTTTGGGGGCTCCAGTACGAAGGCCCCGCCCGATTGGGCGGGGCCTTTCGCATGCCTTGGTCAGTCCGCGTGGGGCTCCGGGACGCGCATCGCGAGGATCGCCATGTCGTCGGACGGGGCGTCGGAGGCGAAGCGCTCCACCGCGCGCATGATGCGGGCGGCCACCGCGCCCGCCGTCAGGCCCGTGCAGGTGGTCAGGACGTCGGCGAGGCCGTCGTCGCCCAGCATCCGTGTGCCCTCGCGGCGTTCGGTGACGCCGTCCGTGACACAGAGCAGGACGTCGCCCGGGTCGAGGGTGACCGTCTGCTCGTAGAGCTCCAGGTCCTCGATGACGCCGAGGAGGGGCTGGGGTTCGGCGGCAGGCTCGACCGTGCCGTCCTGGCGGAGGCGCAGCGGGAGCGGGTGGCCGGCGCAGACCACCTTGAGCTCGGCGCTGCCGTCCTCCTGCGGGCGCATCTCGCCGTACAGCAGCGTGAGGAAGCGGCTGCGGGCGCCCTCGTCGAGGATGGCGGAGTTGAGGCGCTGGAGCACCTCCGGGCCGCTGAGGCCCTCGCGGGCCAGCAGGCGCAGGGCGTGCCGGGCGAGGCCCGTGACGGCCGCCGCGTTGGGGCCCGTACCGCAGACGTCGCCGATGGCGAAGCCGTACGCGTCGTCGCTGATGGGGAAGAGGTCGTAGAAGTCGCCGCCGACCTCGTTGCCCTCGCCCGCGGCGCGGTAGATGACGTCGACCTCGACGCCGTCCACGACGGGGAGTTCCGGGGGCAGGAGGCTGCGCTGGAGGGACTGGCTGATGGCCGTGCGCTCCGAGTACAGGCGGGCGTTGTCCAGGGCCAGGGCGGCCCTGCGGGACAGGTCCTCGGCGAGTTCGAGGATCTCCTGGCGGAAGTGGTCGTCGGTGGGCTTGCCGAGGGTGAGCATGCCGATGACGCGGTTGCGGGCGACCAGGGGCAGGACGACGGTCTCGCCGCCGACGGCGGAGGCGGTGGCGAGGGTCGGGCCGATGCCGGTGCTCAGCTGGGGGGTCGGGCCGCCGCTGAGGCCGAGGTCGCGCATGGAGGTGCGCAGTGCCGCCTGGTGGGCCATCTCGGCGGGGGCCGTCCACACGCGGGCGCCCGGGGTGGGCACCGGGTCGGGCGGGGCGATCTTCGACAGCAGGGACTTGATGCCGTCGATGAGCTCCTCGTCCTCGTGCAGGACGTAGGAGAGGTACGGGTCCGAGGCCTGGTCGGCGATCGTGTAGACGGCGCACCAGGTGGCCAGGGTCGGGACCGTCATCTGGGCCATCAGGGCCAGCGTCTGGTCGCGGTCGAGGGTGCCGGCGAGGAGGTCGGAGGCCTCGACGAGGAAGCTGAGCGAGCCGCGGCGCAGCCGCTCAAGCTCGCCGAGGCGTGCCGACTCGACGGCCAGGGCGATGCGGTCGGCCGCGAACTGGAGGCGCAGCGCCTCCTCGTTGGAGTACCGGCCGGCGGCCTCGGCCGCGACGCCGAGGGAACCGGTGAGGCGGCCCTCGACCTTGAGCGGGACGGTGACGACCGAGCGCATGCCCGTGCTGTTGAGCAGCGGGACCGCGCCGGGGACGGCCTCCAGGTCGTCGTGGACGGCGGGCATGCGCGCCGAGCCGTAGCGGCCGGGTCCCGCCTCGACGGGGACGCGGGCGAAACGCTGACGCGCGGAGGGCAGGCCGGTGGAGGCGCGGACCTCCAACTCCGTTTCGTCGTCGGTCGCCAGGAGCAGGAAGGCGGCGTCGGCGTCGAGCATGTCGCGGGCGCGTTCGACCGTGCGCTGGAGGAGTCCGTCGAGGTCGTCCGGGGCGGGGGAGCCGATGAACACCTCGAAGGGGTCCGCGCTCTGCCCCTCGGAGGACGGGGAGTCGGAGGCCGGCACGCGCAACGGGGTCTGCAGTACCGCGCGTTCGTGGTCGCGGACGAGGAGGCAGACCGTGGAGGGCTCGCCGTCGGCGTCGCGGACGCGCAGGTGGGAGGCGTAGACCGGGGTGACGCGGCCGTTGGCGCCGCGCATGCCGTAGCTGCCCTCCCAGCGGGAGAGCTGGAGCGCCTCGGCGATGCCGGTGCTGGTGCCGGGGGTGTGCGGCCAGGCGGCGAGGTCGGTGAGCGGCTTGCCGGTGACCTGGTCGGCGGAGTAGCCGAAGAGGTCCTCGGCGTCCTCGTTCCACGATGTGACGGCGCCGGTGCGGTCGATCTGGACGACCGCGACGCGGACGCGGCCGTCGGCGAGCGGCAGCAGGGCGGCCGGGAGGGAGGGACCGGCGGCGCGGGTGCCGACCGGACGCTCGGGCAGATGGAGGTGGAACCAGACGTTCTTCAGCGTGGGCGTGTACTCAACGCCCCAGCGGTCGGCCAGGGCCGCGCACAGCTGGAGGCCGCGGCCGCCCTCGCGGTCGAGGCTGCCCATGGTGGCGGGGGAGCCCTGGAGGGGGACCTCGCGCTCCGGATAGTGGTCGGCGACCTCGATCCGTACGCCGTCGTCGCTGCGCAGGCACACGACGTCGGCGGTCGTGCCGGCGTGGACCACGGCATTGGTCACCAGTTCGCTGGTGAGCACCACGGCGTCGTCGACGATGTCCGCATGGCCCCAGCCCTGGAGCGTGTCGCGGACGAAGGACCGGGCGCTCGCCACGGATCGTCCGACGGGCTCGAAGCTGGCGGCCGCGCGCGCGGTGATCACAGAACTCCTCGACCCTCTCTCCCCGTGCACGGCCTCATGGCCGACCGGCTCGTGCCGCTGCTGCGGCAGCCCACCCGTCGGCCCGGGATCCGGGGGCTGCTCCCCCGGGATCAGTCCGGTGGTCATTCCGGCCGCCCCTCCGATGCCCGCTCGTCTCCGTGCCACCGCCCAGACCGGACGGACCGGTTTGGCTGGACAGCCGTATGCAAGGTTACTTACCTTCGCCGTCCATCCGAATGCCGGTCTGCAGTGTTTCCGCCCAGAGGGTGTGCGGACGATGTGCGAAGCTGCCGAACTGTTATGGCCTGGTTCGGCCGGGGTGAAACACTGGGCAAGCTGCTTATGAAGGTCCGGGCAGGTGAATGCGCGCCGAGTCGGGTGGGCAGCAGCCCTGGAAGCGGTCCGGCGCGCGCCGGACCGGATCGCCCGGCAGTACGGGAAGTAAGCGGCAGGAACCGGTCCGCCGAGCGTGGGCGGCCGGGCACAGCGGTATCGGTCGACCCCTGCGGGAGGGACACAGTGGAGTCTGGCGCAGCGACGCGGACCACGAAGACGCGCGCGAAAGGCGGACAGTCCCTGAGTAACCAGGGCAAATCGCGGGGTGGCGGTGCACGGACCGGCAGTACGACGGTGGACACGGCCGCGCTGAACCGGCTGCTCGCGGCGCTGGTGTCCATGCGCGAGGGGAACTTCCGCAGGCGGCTCACGGTGTCCGGCGACGGCGTGATGTCGGAGATCGCGGCGGTCTTCAACGAGGTGGCCGACCGCAATCTGCACCTCACGGGAGAGCTGGCGCGGGTGCGGCGCGTGGTCGGGCGTGAGGGAAAACTCACGGAGCGGCTGGAGACCGGCGCCTGCGAGGGCTCCTGGGCGGCCGCGATCGACCACTCGAACGCGCTGGTGGACGACCTCGTACGGCCCGTCTCCGAGGTCAGCCGGGTGCTGTCGGCGGTCGCGGACGGCGATCTGTCGCCCCGCATGGAGCTGCGCACGCAGAACGACGAGGGCACCGGGCAGCCGCTGCGCGGTGAGTTCCTGAAGGTCGGCCGGACCGTGAACAACCTGGTCGACCAGTTGTCGACTTTCACGGACGAGGTCACGCGGGTGGCCAGCGAGGTCGGCACCGAGGGCAAGCTGGGCGGTCAGGCCCGGGTGCGGGGCATGTCCGGGTCGTGGAAGGACCTGACGGACTCCGTCAACACGATGGCGTACCGGCTCACCGCCCAGGTGCGGGACATCGCGCTGGTCACGACGGCGGTGGCCAAGGGCGACCTGTCCCGGAAGGTCACGGTGCACGTGGCCGGCGAGATGCTGGAGCTGAAGAACACCGTCAACACGATGGTGGACCAGCTCTCCGCGTTCTCGTCCGAGGTGACGCGCGTCGCCCGCGAGGTGGGCACCGAGGGCGCCCTGGGCGGGCAGGCGCAGGTGCCGGGCGTGGCCGGGGTGTGGAAGGAGCTGACCGACTCCGTCAACACCATGGCCGGGAACCTGACGGCCCAGGTGCGGGAGATCTCGCACGTGACGACGGCGGTCGCCAACGGCGACCTGTCGAAGAAGGTGACGGTCCCGGCCCGGGGCGAGGTCGCGCAGCTCGCCGAGACGATCAACCAGATGACCGAGACGCTGCGGATCTTCGCGGACGAGGTCACGCGCGTCGCGAACGAGACGGGCGGTGAGGGGCAGCTCGGCGGGCAGGCGAACGTGCCGGGCGCGGCCGGGATCTGGAAGGACCTGACGGACTCCGTCAACACGGTCTTCCGGAACCTGACCACGCAGGTGCGGGACATCGCCGCCGTGACGACGGCCGTGGCCAGCGGCGACCTGTCGCAGAAGGTCACGGTGGACGTGGCCGGCGAGATGCTGGAGCTGAAGAACACCGTCAACACGATGGTGGACCAGCTGTCCGCCTTCGGTGCCGAGGTCACGCGGGTGGCCCGGGAGGTCGGTGTCGAGGGCGAGCTGGGCGGGCAGGCGCAGGTGCCGGGGGCGGCGGGGACGTGGAAGGACCTGACGGACTCCGTCAACACCGCGTTCCGCAACCTCACCGGTCAGGTGCGGAACATCGCCCAGGTGACGACGGCGGTGGCCAACGGCGACCTGTCGCAGAAGGTCACCGTGGACGTCTCCGGCGAGATGCTCCAGCTGAAGAACACCGTGAACACGATGGTGGACCAGCTCTCCAGCTTCGCCGACCAGGTGACGCGGATGGCCCGGGACGTGGGCACGGAGGGCCGCCTCGGCGGTCAGGCCCGCGTCGACGGCGTGTCGGGGACCTGGAAGGAGCTGACGGACTCCGTCAACTCCATGGCCGGCAATCTGACCTCCCAGGTGCGCAACATCGCGCAGGTGACGACGGCCGTGGCGCGCGGCGACCTGTCCCAGAAGATCGACGTCGACGCGCGCGGCGAGATCCTGGAGCTGAAGAACACCATCAACACGATGGTGGACCAGCTGTCGTCGTTCGCGGAGCAGGTCACGCGCGTGGCCCGCGAGGTGGGCACGGAGGGCCGCCTCGGCGGTCAGGCGCAGGTGCCAGGGGTCGCCGGTGTGTGGCGGGACCTGACGGACTCGGTGAACGGCATGGCCGGCAACCTCACCGCCCAGGTCCGCAACATCGCGCAGGTCGCCACGGCGGTCGCGCGCGGTGACCTGTCCCAGAAGATCACCGTCGACGCGCGCGGGGAGATCCTGGAGCTGAAGAACACGCTGAACACGATGGTGGACCAGCTGTCGTCGTTCGCCCAGGAGGTCACGCGCGTCGCCCGCGAGGTGGGTACCGAGGGCATCCTCGGCGGCCAGGCGGAGGTGCAGGGCGTCTCCGGCACCTGGAAGGACCTCACGCAGTCCGTGAACGGCATGGCCAACAACCTGACCATGCAGGTGCGCAACATCGCCGAGGTGACGACGGCGGTCGCCAAGGGCGACCTGTCGAAGAAGATCACCGTCGACGCCAAGGGCGAGATCCTCGAGCTGGTCACCACCGTGAACACCATGGTCGACCAGCTGTCGTCCTTCGCCGAGCAGGTCACGCGGGTGGCCCGTGAGGTGGGTACGGAGGGCATCCTCGGCGGCCAGGCGAGCGTGCCCGGCGTGGTGGGTATCTGGAAGGACCTCAACGACAACGTCAACCTGATGGCCAAGAACCTCACCGTCCAGGTGCGGAACATCTCCCAGGTGGCCGCGGCCGTCGCCAACGGCGACCTGACGCGGACGGTGACGATCGAGGCGCGCGGCGAGGTCGCGCAGCTCGCCGACACCTTCAACACCATGGTGCGGACGCTGCGGTCCTTCGCCGACCAGGTGACCAAGGTGGCCCGCGAGGTGGGCACCGACGGCATCCTGGGCGGCCAGGCGCAGGTGCCGGGCGTGTCGGGGACGTGGAAGGACCTCACCGAGTCGGTGAACCAGATGGCGTCGAATCTGACCGGTCAGGTGCGTAACATCGCCATGGTCACCACGGCGATCGCGAAGGGCGACCTGACCAAGAAGATCGACATCGACGCGCGCGGCGAGATCCTGGAGCTGAAGACGACCATCAACACGATGGTCGACCAGCTGTCGTCCTTCGCCGAGGAGGTCACCCGTGTCGCCCGTGAGGTGGGTACGGAGGGGCAGCTCGGCGGCCAGGCACGCGTGCGGGACGTCGACGGCACCTGGCGCGACCTGACGGAGTCCGTGAACGAGATGGCCGGGAACCTCACCCGGCAGGTGCGGGCCATCGCGCGCGTGGCGACCGCGGTGACCCGCGGCGACCTGAACCTGAAGATCGACGTGGACGCCTCCGGGGAGATCTCCGAGCTGCAGGACTACATCAACAAGATGATCGCCAACCTGCGCGACACCACGATCGCCAACAAGGAGCAGGACTGGCTGAAGGGCAATCTGGCCCGGATCTCCGGCCTCATGCAGGGCCGCCGCGACCTCCAGGACGTGGCCTCGCTGATCATGAGCGAACTGACACCGGTGGTCTCCGCCCAGCACGGGGCGTTCTTCCTGGCGATGCCCCTGGTCGACGGGCAGGAGCAGGCGGGCGCCGAGGGCGACGCGTACGAGCTGCGCATGCTCGGGTCGTACGGCTACTCGATGGGGTCCATGCCCACGTCCTTCCGGCCGGGTGAGGCGCTGGTCGGCACGGCCGCCGAGGAGAAGCGCACGATCCTGGTGGAGAACGCGCCGAGCGGTTACCTGAAGATCTCCTCCGGGCTCGGCGAGGCCCCGCCCGCGCAGGTGATCGTGCTGCCGGTGCTGTTCGAGGGGCAGGTGCTCGGCGTCATCGAGCTGGCGTCGTTCACGCCGTTCACGCACATCCAGAAGGACTTCCTGAACCAGATCGCCGAGATGATCGCGACCAGCGTCAACACCATCTCCGTGAACACCAAGACGGAGGTCCTGCTGAGCCAGTCGCAGGAGCTTACCGAGCAACTGCGGGAGCGGTCGGAGGAGTTGGAGCAGCGGCAGAAGGCGCTCCAGTCGTCCAACGCCGAACTGGAGGAGAAGGCCGAGCTGCTGGCGCAGCAGAACCGCGACATCGAGGTGAAGAACACCGAGATCGAGGAGGCGCGGCAGGTCCTGGAGGAGCGTGCCGAACAGCTCGCGGTCTCCATGCGGTACAAGAGCGAGTTCCTGGCCAACATGTCGCACGAGCTGCGTACGCCGCTCAACTCACTGCTGATTCTGGCCAAGTTGCTCGCGGACAACGCCGACGCGAACCTGACCCCGAAGCAGGTCGAGTTCGCCGAGACGATCCACGGCGCGGGCTCCGACCTGCTCCAGCTCATCAACGACATCCTCGACCTGTCGAAGGTCGACGCGGGGAAGATGGACGTCTCCCCGACGCGCATCGCGCTCGTCCAGCTCGTGGACTACGTGGAGGCGACCTTCCGGCCGCTGAGCGCGGAGAAGGGCCTGGACCTGTCGGTGCGGGTGTCGCCGGGACTGCCCGCCACCATGCACACCGACGAGCAGCGGCTGCTCCAGGTGCTGCGCAACCTGCTGTCCAACGCGGTGAAGTTCACCGACTCGGGCTCCGTCGAGCTGGTCATCCGGCCGGCCCGGGACGAGGTTCCGAAGGCCATCCGGGAGCAGTTGCTGGAGGCCGGTTCGATGAATGACCCGGACGCCGAGCTGATCGCGTTCTCCGTGAGCGACACGGGCATCGGGATCGCGGCCAGCAAGATGCAGGTGATCTTCGAGGCGTTCAAGCAGGCCGACGGCACCACGAGTCGCAAGTACGGCGGGACGGGCCTCGGGCTGTCCATCTCGCGGGAGATCGCGCAGCTGCTCGGCGGCGAGATCCACGCACAGAGCGAGCCGGGCCGCGGGTCGACCTTCACGCTCTACCTGCCGCTGCACCCCAGCGAGCTGCCCCCGCACGGCTACCAGCAGCCGCTGCCGTCCGTGGAGGCCGGTGAGCTGTCGGCGTCCTCGGGCGCCGTGGCCGAGCTGCCGGGTGCCGAGGCCGATACGCCGGCCGAGGTGAAGTCGTACCAGGCCTCGCAGAACGGCGCGGCCGCGCTGTTCCGGCGCCGTCGCAAGTCGGCCGCGGACACCGAGGACCGGCCCGGGGCGCAGGAGCGGCAGCCGGGCGCCGGGCAGGAGGCGGCACCGCAGGCGCACCGGGGGGTCCGGTTCGGCGGGCAGAAGGTGCTGATCGTCGACGACGACATCCGCAACGTCTTCGCCCTCACCAGCGTTCTGGAGCAGCACGGGCTGTCCGTGCTGTACGCCGAGAACGGGCGCGAGGGCATCGAGGTGCTGGAGCAGCACGAGGACGTGGCGGTCGTCCTGATGGACATCATGATGCCCGAGATGGACGGATACGCGACGACCACGGCGATCCGGCGGATGCCCCAGTTCGCCGGGCTGCCGATCATCGCGCTGACCGCGAAGGCGATGAAGGGCGACCGGGAGAAGGCGATCGAGTCGGGCGCCTCCGACTACGTGACCAAGCCGGTCGACCCCGACCACCTGTTGACGGTGATGCAGCAGTGGATGCGCGAGGAGTGAGTCCGGGGAGTCCGGCGGGTCCGGCGAATTGGGTGAGCCGGTGGCGCCGGCGGGGCGGGGCGGGAAGTGATCGGTACGCCCGGCCCCCGGGCCCGTAGTACGTTCGGGCAGGCTCTTCCCGTACGTACGGGCACCTTCCGTGCGGCTCGCTCGGGCGGTGTGCGAACGTGGGGTGTGTGTAAACGGCGGGAACCTTCGGGTGTCGCGCGAAGTCGCTGACCCAGCGTGCCCGAAGCCGTGTAGAAGTACGGGTTTCGGGGAACCTTCTGGTCTCCCGCCGCGTTTCTGCTACGAGCACAGTGACATCACGGTGACAGGGTGTGGCGACAGGCGGGGTGCGGCTACGATGACCGGCACAAGGACGGGCGGCGCAAGGGAGTCGTCCCCCGGGGCGGCACCCGCCGGTGCCGTGCCAAGTCCTGTGGACAGGGGAGGCCCCACGCCGGGGCGAGGAGGGCGGGCCATGGTGCAGAAGGCCAAGATCCTCCTGGTCGATGACCGGCCGGAGAATCTGCTTGCGCTGGAGGCGATCCTCTCGGCGCTCGATCAGACGCTGGTGCGGGCATCGTCCGGGGAGGAAGCGCTCAAAGCGCTGCTCACGGACGACTTCGCGGTCATTCTGCTGGACGTCCAGATGCCGGGCATGGACGGATTCGAAACCGCCGCGCACATCAAGCGCCGGGAGCGGACCCGGGACATTCCGATCATCTTCCTCACGGCGATCAACCACGGGCCCCACCACACCTTCCGCGGGTACGCGGCAGGCGCGGTGGACTACATCTCCAAGCCGTTCGACCCCTGGGTGCTGCGCGCCAAGGTCTCGGTCTTCGTCGAGCTGTACATGAAGAACTGCCAGCTGCGGGAACAGGCGGCCCTGCTGCGCCTCCAGTTGGAGGGCAACGACAAGGCCGCGGTGGGCGAGGCCAAGGAGCCCGCGGGGCTGCTCGCCGAGCTGTCGGCGCGGCTGGCGGCCGTGGAGGAGCAGGCGGAGGCGCTGTCCAAGCAGCTCGGCGACGAGTCGACGGACGCGGCCGCGGTGGCGACGGCGGCCCACCTGGAGCGCAAGCTCACCGGGCTGCGGCGGGCGCTGGACGCCCTGGAGCCGGGCTCGTCCGGCGGTCAGGCCGCCGTCAACTGACGCCGGGAGTGCCCCTGCTGCCCGTGATACTCGACGCGGTGGCCCGCGCGGCCGTCCGTGAAGTGGCCCGTGAGAGGGTCTGTGAGGACTTGTCAGGGGCTGTACCGGAGGCGTCAGTTCCGCCCCCATGGAGGGGCGACACGAAAGGGTGAAGCGGTAGGCACACGTGTCGACCGCCGTCTCCCCCGGTAACCTCACACCTATGGCCTCACGTCCCTCCGCAGCCAAGAAGCAGCCCGCGAAGAAGGCGGCCGCTCCCGCGAAGGGTCCGGCCAAGAAGGCCCCCGCGAAGAAGGCACCGGCGAAAAAGGCGCCCGCCAAGAAGGCCGCGGCGAAGAAGCCCGCGCCCAAACCGGCTCCGAACCCCACCGGCGGTGTCTACCGGCTGGTGCGGGCGCTCTGGCTGGGCCTCGCGCACGGAGTGGGCGCCGTCTTCCGCGGCATAGGGCACGGCGCCAAGAACCTCGACCCGGCCCACCGCAAGGACGGCGTCGCCCTGCTGCTGCTCGGCGTCGCGCTGATCGTCGCCGCGGGCACCTGGGCCGACCTCAAGGGCCCCGTCGGCGACCTCGTCGAGATCCTCGTGACCGGTGCCTTCGGCCGGCTCGACCTGCTCGTGCCGATCCTGCTCGGCGCCATCGCCGTACGCCTCATCCGGCACCCCGAGAAGCCCGAGGCCAACGGGCGGATCGTGATCGGCCTGTCCGCGCTCGTCGTCGGCGTGCTCGGCCAGGTGCACATCGCGTGCGGATCACCGGCCCGCAGCGAGGGCATGCAGGCCATAAGGGACGCCGGCGGCCTCATCGGCTGGGGCGCGGCCACCCCGCTGTCGTACACGATGACCGACATGCTGGCCGTGCCGCTGCTCGTGCTGCTCACCGTCTTCGGGCTGCTCGTCGTCACGGCCACCCCGGTCAACGCGATCCCGCAGCGGCTGCGGCAGCTCGGGGTGCGGCTCGGCGTGGTTCACGAGCCGGAGACGGACGAGTTCGCCGACGACGACGAGCGGTACGACGAGCAGTGGCGCGAGGCGCTGCCCGCCCGGTCCCGCAAGCGCGCCCAACCGGCCGCCGCCGAGCCGTACGACCCCGACGCGGCCGAGCAGGAGGCGCTCAGCCGGCGCCGCGGCAGGCCCCGGCGGTCCGCAGTGCCGCAGCCCGAGATGAACCGTCCGATGGACGCCGTGGACGTCGCCGCCGCTGCCGCCGCCGCGCTCGACGGCGCCGTGCTGCACGGGATGCCGCCCTCCCCGTTGGTCGCCGACCTCACCCAGGGCGTGAGCACCGGGGACCGCGAGTCCACGACCCCGACGCCCACCCCCGTGCCGGCCGCGCGGCCGCAGCCGGGGAAGCTCAAGAAGGACGCCGCGAAGGCGACCGGACGGGAATCGGAGGGCGGCGCGGTCCCCGACCTCACGAAGACGCCGCTGCCCAAGGAGCGGGACCTGCCGCCGCGCGCCGAGCAGCTCCAGCTCTCCGGTGACATCACCTACTCCCTGCCGTCCCTCGACTCCCTCACGCGCGGCGGACCCGGCAAGGCGCGCAGCGCAGCCAACGACGCCATAGTCGCGTCGCTGACCACCGTCTTCACCGAGTTCAAGGTCGACGCCGCCGTCACCGGCTTCACCCGCGGCCCGACGGTCACGCGCTACGAGGTCGAGCTGGGCCCCGCCGTGAAGGTGGAGCGGATCACCGCGCTGACCAAGAACATCGCGTACGCCGTCGCCAGCCCCGACGTGCGGATCATCAGCCCGATCCCCGGCAAGTCCGCGGTCGGCATCGAGATCCCCAACACCGACCGGGAGATGGTCAACCTCGGCGACGTGCTGCGCCTCGCGGAGTCCGCCGAGGACGACGACCCGATGCTGGTCGCCTTCGGCAAGGACGTCGAGGGCGGCTACGTCATGCACTCGCTGGCGAAGATGCCGCACATGCTGGTCGCCGGTGCCACCGGCTCCGGCAAGTCGTCCTGCATCAACTGCCTGATCACCTCGATCATGATGCGGGCGACCCCGGAGGACGTCCGGATGATCCTGGTCGACCCCAAGCGCGTCGAGCTGACCGCGTACGAGGGCATCCCGCACCTGATCACGCCGATCATCACCAACCCGAAGCGGGCCGCCGAGGCGCTCCAGTGGGTCGTGCGCGAGATGGACCTGCGCTACGACGACCTCGCCGCCTACGGCTACCGGCACATCGACGACTTCAACCGCGCGGTGCGCGAGGGCAAGGTCAAGCCGCCCGAGGGCAGCGAGCGCGAGCTCCAGCCGTACCCGTACCTGCTGGTGATCGTGGACGAGCTGGCCGACCTGATGATGGTCGCACCGCGCGACGTCGAGGACGCGATCGTCAGGATCACGCAGCTCGCGCGCGCGGCCGGTATCCACCTGGTGCTCGCCACCCAGCGCCCCTCCGTGGACGTCGTCACCGGCCTGATCAAGGCCAACGTGCCCTCCCGGCTCGCCTTCGCCACCTCCTCGCTCGCCGACTCCCGGGTCATCCTCGACCAGCCCGGCGCCGAGAAGCTGATCGGCAAGGGCGACGGCCTCTTCCTGCCGATGGGCGCGAACAAGCCGACCCGCATGCAGGGCGCGTTCGTGACCGAGGAGGAGGTGGCGACCGTCGTCCAGCACTGCAAGGACCAGATGGCGCCGGTCTTCCGCGAGGACGTCACGGTCGGCACCAAGCAGAAGAAGGAGATCGACGAGGACATCGGGGACGACCTCGACCTGCTGTGCCAGGCGGCCGAGCTGGTCGTCTCCACCCAGTTCGGGTCCACCTCGATGCTCCAGCGCAAGCTGCGGGTCGGCTTCGCGAAGGCCGGGCGGCTGATGGACCTGATGGAGTCGCGGAGCATCGTCGGGCCGAGCGAGGGTTCGAAGGCTCGTGACGTTCTTGTGAAGCCTGATGAGCTGGACGGCGTGCTCGCGGTGATCCGTGGGGAGTCTGAAGGGTAGGGACGGGTAGGAGAAGGGTTCCGCCGACGATCCGCCGACGTTTCGCCGACGGAGGGTCACGACGGACGTGCGGCGTCATGACGGCCGGGCGGCCGATCGTGACTCACCCGTTAGGGATCATTGAGCAACCGTTTCCCCAGGCCCTACGTCAAGTTGAGGGAAGTGACAAACAGGTAGTCCACCATCGGGGTGCCGGGCCATTCCGATGGCGTAAAGGTCGTACCGCCCGGTTGCCCCACCCGTTTGCACCCCCCCTAGACTGAACGCCCAGCACAGGCGGCTAAACGCTCGAAAGGCGCCCCCGTGTCCAACGGCAACTCCCCTGAAGACGAGCGTCCGATCGAAGACGTGTCCCAGGACGCCCCTGACGACGTTTCCGAGGAAGCCCGCCCCTCCGTCGGCCACGCCCTCAAGCAGGCCCGGATCGCCGCCGGGCTGACCGTCGACGACATCACCACCGCCACCCGGGTCCGCATCGCCATCGTGCACGCCATCGAGGCGGACGACTTCGCGCCCTGCGGCGGCGACGTCTACGCGCGCGGGCACATCCGCACCCTGGCCAAGGCCGTCGGGCTCGACCCGGCCGAGCTGCTCGCGCAGTTCGACGCCGAGCACGGCGGACGCCCGGCGCCGACCCCCGCCGCGCCCCTGTTCGAGGCGGAGCGCATCCGTCCCGAGCGGCGCGGACCCAACTGGACCGCCGCCATGGTCGCCGCGATCGTCGCGGTGATCGGTTTCGTGGGTTTCACCTTCGTCAAGGGCGGCGACGACGGCGGCAACGAGGCGAGCGTCGCCGAGGGCGCCCAGCCCTCGTCCGGCGAGTCCGCCTCGTCGAGCGCCAAGCCCAAGAAGCCCGCCGACCCCAAGCCCGAACCGAGCGACAGCGCCATCGCCGCCGCGCCCGCGGACAAGGTGACCGTCAAGGTCAGCGCCACCGAGGGCCGCAGCTGGATCTCCGCCCAGGACCACAACGGCCGGCTGCTCTTCGACGGACTGCTCAAGCAGGGCGACTCCAAGACCTTCCAGGACAACGAGAAGGTCAAGCTCGTCCTCGGCGACGCCGGAGCCATCCAGCTCTACGTCAACGGCAAGAAGATCGAGGACGACTTCCAGCCCGGCGCCGTCGAGCGCCTGACGTACACGAAGGGCGACCCGCAGGTCGGATAGGGGACGCGGAGGACGAGTCTCCACGGGGTTGGCCAAGATCGGCCAACCCCGTCGACGTGGGCTGTCGGCGGGACGAAGTAGTCTTGAGCCCATGCCTGAAAGCCGTACCGTCGCACTCGTCACCCTTGGCTGCGCCCGTAACGAGGTGGACTCGGAGGAGCTCGCAGGCCGTCTGGAGGCGGACGGCTGGAAGCTCGTCGACGACGCCGAGGAAGCGGACGTCGCCGTCGTGAACACGTGCGGCTTCGTCGAGGCCGCCAAGAAGGACTCCGTCGACGCCCTCCTGGAGGCCAACGACCTCAAGGGCCACGGAAGAACGCAGGCCGTCGTGGCGGTGGGCTGCATGGCCGAGCGGTACGGCAAGGAGCTGGCCGACGCCCTCCCGGAGGCCGACGGCGTCCTCGGCTTCGACGACTACGCCGACATCTCCGACCGCCTGCAGACCATCCTGAACGGCGGCATCCACGCCGCCCACACCCCGCGCGACCGGCGCAAGCTGCTGCCGATCAGCCCCGCCGAGCGGCAGGAGGCCGGCGCCTCGGTCGCCCTGCCGGGACACGGTCCGACCGACCTCCCCGAGGGCGTCGCCCCGGCCTCCGGGCCCCGCGCGCCCCTGCGCCGCCGCCTGGACGGCTCCCCGGTCGCCTCGGTGAAGCTGGCCTCCGGCTGCGACCGGCGCTGCTCCTTCTGCGCCATCCCGTCCTTCCGCGGCTCCTTCATCTCGCGCCGCCCCAGCGACGTGCTGAACGAGACGCGGTGGCTGGCCGAGCAGGGCGTCAAGGAGATCATGCTGGTCTCCGAGAACAACACCTCCTACGGCAAGGACCTCGGCGACATCCGCCTGCTGGAGTCGCTGCTGCCGAACCTGGCCGAGGTCGACGGCATCGAGCGGGTGCGCGTCAGCTACCTCCAGCCCGCCGAGATGCGCCCCGGCCTCATCGACGTGCTGACCTCCACCGAGAAGGTCGTGCCCTACTTCGACCTCTCCTTCCAGCACTCCGCGCCGAACGTGTTGCGCGCGATGCGCCGCTTCGGCGACACCGACCGCTTCCTGGAGCTGCTCGACACCATCCGGAGCAAGGCACCCGAGGCCGGTGTGCGCTCCAACTTCATCGTCGGCTTCCCCGGCGAGTCCGAGGCGGACCTCGCCGAGCTGGAGCGGTTCCTGAACCACGCCCGCCTCGACGCCATCGGCGTCTTCGGATACTCCGACGAGGAGGGCACCGAGGCGGCGACCTACGGCGACAAGCTGGACGAGGACGTCGTCGCCGAGCGACTGGCACGTGTCTCCCGCCTGGCCGAGGAACTGGTCTCGCAGCGGGCCGACGAGCGCGTCGGCGCGACCGTGCGGGTACTCGTCGAGTCCGTGGACCCGGCCGACGAGGGGGAGGGCGTCCGCGGCCGCGCCGAGCACCAGGCGCCGGAGACGGACGGCCAGGTGCTGCTCACGAGCGGCGCGGGCCTGAGTGTCGGTCGTATGGTCGACGCGAAGGTGGTCGGTACGGAGGGTGTCGACCTGGTGGCCGAACCGCTGCCGGGCGCGCCCGAGTGGAGTGAGGAGGCCGGCAGATGACCGGAGTCCCGGCGTCCGCGGCGGGCGGCTCCTCCAGTGCGCGCAGGACCGGCCCGCGCGGCGCCACGGGCGCGGCACAGGAACCGGCCGGGCGCACGACTTTGGGGGGCGCCGTGGAACGGGATGCGGGAGAGCGGCGAGGGGCCACCGAGGGTGGCGTCGGCGCGCGCGGCGGCAAGATCGCGGCGGCCGCCGTCAACCAGGCGAGTGTCTGGAACGTCGCCAATCTGCTGACGATGCTCCGGCTGCTCCTGGTGCCGGCCTTCGTCGCGCTCATGCTCGGCAACGGCGGGTACGACCCGGCCTGGCGCTCCTTCGCCTGGGCCGCCTTCGCCATCGCCATGATCACCGACCTCTTCGACGGGCACCTGGCGCGCACCTACAACCTCGTCACCGACTTCGGGAAGATCGCCGACCCCATCGCCGACAAGGCGATCATGGGTGCGGCGCTCATCTGCCTGTCCGCGCTCGGCGACCTGCCGTGGTGGGTGACGGCCGTCATCCTCGGCCGGGAACTCGGGATCACCGTCCTGCGTTTCGTGGTCATCCGGTACGGCGTCATCCCCGCCAGCCGGGGCGGCAAGCTCAAGACGCTCACCCAGGGCATCGCCGTCGGCATGTACGTCCTGGCGCTGACGGGGCCCCTGGCCACCCTGAGGTTCTGGGTGATGGCGGCGGCGGTCGTCCTGACCGTCGCGACCGGCCTGGACTATGTGAAGCAAGCCATTGTGCTGCGCCGCCGGGGAATCGCCGAACGCAGAGCGGCGTTGAAGGGGACGGAAGTTTGAGTTCCACGGCCGCCGACGTGGTGCGACTACTGACGGTCAGGGGCGAGACCCTCGCGGTCGCCGAGTCACTGACCGGTGGAATGGTCGCCGCTGCGCTCACGGCGGTCCCCGGAGCGTCCAAGGCCTTCCGGGGCTCAGTCACCGCGTACGCGACGGAGCTGAAGCGGGAGGTGCTCGGCGTCGACGGCGAGCTGCTCGCGGCGCGCGGAGCGGTGGATGCGCAGGTCGCCGCCCAGATGGCGGCAGGCGTACGCACGGCGCTGGGCGCCGACTGGGGCATCGCGACGACGGGCGTCGCCGGTCCGGACCCGCAGGACGGGCAGCCCGTGGGGACGGTTTTCGTGGCCGTGGACGGGCCCTTGGGGGCGGAGCAGGGTTGCGCCGATGGCGGAAAAGTGGAGGCGCTGCGGTTGAACGGCGACCGCGCGGAAATTCGTATGGAGAGTGTACGGAGCGTACTCGCACTTCTTTTGAGGGAGCTTGCGAGCGAACAGACCGGGAATGAGCGGGCACAGGATACGGAACGGAACGGGGGGTTTTGATGTTTGCAGCCCTGAGTGAACACGACATCGCTCCCCGCACGGCCGCGGCGCGAGGCGGTACGGTGGGGCGTGAAGGATGCGGTTACACGGTCCGAGGAGGGAGCCACCGATGATTCTGCTCCGTCGCCTGCTGGGTGACGTGCTGCGTCGGCAGCGCCAGCGCCAGGGCCGTACTCTGCGCGAAGTCTCCTCGTCCGCCCGAGTCTCACTCGGCTATCTCTCCGAGGTGGAGCGGGGGCAGAAGGAGGCTTCTTCCGAGCTGCTCTCCGCCATCTGCGACGCGCTGGACGTACGGATGTCCGAGCTCATGCGTGAAGTGAGCGACGAACTCGCCCTTGCCGAGCTGGCCCGGTCCGCCGCGGCGACGCCCAGCGAGACCGTTCCGGCACCGGTGCGCCCGATGCTGGGTTCCGTCTCGGTGACCGGTGTGCCGCCGGAACGGGTCACCATCAAGGCGCCCGCCGAGGCAGTGGACGTCGTCGCCGCCTGAGCGCCCGAGAACGTGTGCGTGTGAGGCCCCGGCCAGGGGTCGCTCCGGAGACCCGGAGCGACGAGGTCGGGGTTTTCGCATGCCCGGGGGCGTCCGGCGGGCGGGCGTGAGTGCCCTCGGCGGTGCCGCCGCCGGTTTGCCGGTCCGTGTGGGGGCGGTCATCGTGGAGGGAGATGGCCGGGGGGCGAACCGACGGAGGCGTGGATGTACGTCGTGAAGAGCCCGTTGTCCGACGCGGACCTGAAGACCGTCTCCGAGGCGTTGCAGGGCGCCCTCGTCGACCTGGTCGACCTGGCCCTGGTGGCGAAGCAGATCCACTGGAACGTGGTCGGCCCGCGCTTCCGCTCCGTACACCTCCAGCTGGACGAACTCGTCGGCACCGCCCGCACGCACTCGGACACCGTGGCGGAACGTGCCTCGGCGCTCGGCGTCTCCCCGGACGGGCGGGCCGCGACGGTCGCCGTCGGCAGCGGAATCGACGTGACCCCCGAGGGCTGGGTCGACGACACCACCGCCGTGCAGACCGTCGTGGACGCGCTGGGCGCCGTGATCGGGCGGATGCGCGAGCGGATCGCGGCGAGCGGTGAGCCCGATCCGGTGAGCCAGGACATCTTCATCCAGATCACGGCCGACCTCGAGAAGCAGCACTGGATGTTCCAGGCCGAAAACGGATGACGCGGGATGGTCGCGGCGCGGACGGCTCGCCGGGCGGCCGCGCTGGGCGTCGGCGTGCTGTGGTGGTGGGCCGTGCTGCGTCTGGCGCTGGAGCCCGGGGCCGGGGTGCTCGAAGGGGCGGTCGCGGTCGGCGGCTGGGGGCTGAGTGTGCTGCCGGTGCACTGCGTGCCACGGCGCCGGGCCGCGGGGGCGCTGGGAGCCGGGCGGTGGCGACGGGCCCTGCGCGGGACGCGGACGCGGGCAGCGGCCACGCGACCCGCCCGGACGGGCACTGACCTTTACGAGGGGCGCCTGGGGGAGTAATGTACAACCAAATGGTTGTAGATGAAGTGGTTGAAGAGGCGGAAGCGGGCAGGGACCGCCTGTTCCAGGCCCTGGCCGACCTGACCCGCCGCGACATCCTGCGTCGCTGTGTGCGGGACGACCTGTCGGTGTCACGGCTGGCCGAGGCCTATCCGATGAGCTTCGCCGCGGTGCAGAAGCACGTCGCGGTACTGGAGCGGGCCGGTCTGGTGGTCAAGGAGCGCCGTGGACGGGAGCAGCTCGTGCGGACCGATCCCGACGCCCTGGGCCGGGCCCGCCGTGCTCTGGACGAACTGGAGGCCGCCTGGCGCGGACGGGTGGAGCGGATGTCCGGCCTGTTCGCCGAGGCGCCGGAGGCCGGATCCGAAGCGCAGCAACCGACGGAAGGACAGAGCCGATGAGTGTCACCAGCCTGGACAGGGATCTCGACAACCTGACCCTCACCCTGGTCGCCGACTTCGCCGCTCCGGTGGAACGGGTGTGGCAGCTGTGGTCCGATCCGCGGCAGCTGGAGCGCTGGTGGGGACCGCCGGCCTACCCGGCGACGGTGGAGGAGCACGACCTGACCCCGGGCGGGGACGTCACGTACTTCATGACCGGCCCGGAGGGCGAGAAGTTCCGCGGCTGGTGGCGGGTGGCCACGGTCGACGCCCCCAGGTCGCTGGAGTTCACCGACGGATTCGCCGACGAGGACGGGGTGCCGAACGCCGCGATGCCGACGACCGCGAACCGGGTGACGCTCACCGAGCGCGACGGCGGCACCCGCATGGAGATGCGGGCGGTCTTCGACACCCGGGAGCAGATGGAGCAGCTCATGACGATGGGCATGGCGGAGGGCCTGCGCGAGGCGGCCGGCCAGATGGACGCTCTGCTCGCCGCCTAGAGGTGTCCGTCCTGCGGCCTCCCGCCCCCCCCGGCCGCTCGCTCAGCGCCGTGTCCGGGCACCCGTGCGGCCGCCCGGACGCGGCGCGGGCCCGGCCTGGCAGGTCGGGCACCAGTACGTGGGGCGCTCACGGGAGCCGTCGCCCTGGTCGGCCACCCGGACCGACGTGCCGCAGCGCAGGCAGGGGCGGGGCGCCCGGCCGTACACGAACAGGTCCTGGCCGCGCAGGCCCGTCGTGCGGCGGACCGGGCGGTCGCGGTTGGCCTCCAGGAGCTTCTTCGCGAGGGTGGGCAGCAGCGTGGCCCGGTCGGCGGGCAGCTCGCCGACCGGCAGCCAGGGGGTGACGCCGAGCAGGAAGCACAGCTCGCTCTTGTAGACGTTGCCGATACCGGCGAGATTGCGCTGGTCGAGCAGGGCCTCGCCGAGCGCGCGTGACGGGTCCGCGCGCAGGTGGTCCAGGGCCAGCCCCGGGTCCCAGTCGGGGCCGAGCAGGTCGGGGCCCAGATGGCCGACGGCGCGTTGCTCGTCGGCGGTGCGCAGGATGTCGAGCACCGGGAGGCGGTAGCCGACGGCCGTGCGGTCGGCGGTGCCGAGGATCACCCTGATCTGGTGCGCCGGGCCGCCGCTCCAGCGCTGACCGGGCGCGAACACCTTCCAGGAGCCGTCCATCCGCAGGTGCGAGTGGACCGTCAGACCGCCCTCGACACGGGCCAGCAGATGCTTGCCGCGCGGGGTGACGTCCAGGACGGTGCGGCCGGTGAGGTCGACCGTGGCGTACCGGGGGACGCGGAAGTCGCTGCGGGTCAGCACCCGGCCCGCGAGGGCGTCGTGCAGCCGTCGCGCCGCCTGCCAGACCGTGTCTCCTTCGGGCATGGCTCAAGGGTGACAGGGTCACGCCCTGATGCGCAGGCCGCGCGGGGTGGCGATGAACCCCGCGCCCTCCAGGAGAGGGCCGAACGGGGACGTCAGGGCCGCCGTGCCGTTGACCCGCTCCACCGTGACCGTGCCGAGGGAACCGGCGCGGGCGGCCTCCGCGAGCGCTTCGGCGGCGGCGCGCAGCCGTGGGTCCTCGGTCGGCAGCCGGTCGTGGTCGGAGGGCCACAGCAGGAGGGTCTTGCCGCCGCGCTCCATGTAGAGCGCCGGTTCGCCCTCGACGAGCACCACCAGGGAGCCCGCCTTGCGGCCGGGCTTGTGCGTGGCACCGGCCGGCGGTTCGGGCCAGCCCAGGGCCGCACCGTACGCGTTCGCCGGGTCGGCGGCGGCCAGCACGACGGCCCGCGGCCCGACGGAGGTGCGGTCGCGACGGCCGGGGAAACCGGTGTCGTACGCCCCGCGCGGGCCCTCGGAGCGGCCGTGCGCGCCGCCCCCGCGCGGACCGCCGGCGCCCGGCTCGGCGTAGTCGCGAGGTGAGATGTAGTCGCCCCGGGAGGGGGAACGGCCCAGACGGTCGGGGTCGGCGAAGACGTCGTCGAGGGGGCGGCCGGGCCCGATGTCGCCGAAGGCGTCCTGGGGGTCGAAGGGGGCGAAGGGGTCGAGGGAGGAGTCGTCGGCGGGGCCGGAGGAGTCGTGAGGTCCGGCGGGGCCGTCGGTCCCGGGCCGGGGCCCGGAACCAACGGGCCCGCCCTCGGGCCCCGCCCCGTTCGCCGAGCCAACGGTCCCGCGGCGGTTCGCCGAGCCGTCGCGCGGGAAGTCCTCCGGCCTGGCCGGGCCGTCACCGCGCTCGCGTGCGTTCGCGACCGCGCGCAACCGGTCCACGGCGCCCTCCATGGCGAACTGTGCCGCCCCGAGCCCCTCCACCACGTACCCGCGCCGGGCCTGACCGCTCTCCTCGAACGCGGCCAGGATCCGGTACACCGCCGAGAAGCCGCCCTCGACGCCCTCCGCGGCGACGGCGCCGCGGGTCACCACGCCGTGCCGGTCGAGAAGTGTGCGGGCCAGCGCATGGGCCCGTACGGTGCCGTCGGCCTCGCGGTCGGGCAGCAGCGACCAGCGGCCCGCGACCGTCGGCGGGCCCGTGCGGGACGCCGGACGGGCGGCGGCCGACAACGAGCCGTACCGGCCGCGGGGCACCGCGCGCTTGGCACGGTGGGCCGTGGAACCCGCGGTGCGGCCGGAGCCCAGCAGGGAGCGCAGGGGCGCCAGCGTGTCGTTGGTCAGCCGTCCGGACCAGGCCAGGTCCCACAGGGCGTCGGCCAGTTGCGGATCGGTGGCCTCGGGATGGGTGGTGGCGCGGACCTGGTCGGCGATCTGGCGGAAGAACAGGCCGTACCCGCCCGAGAGCGTGCTCAGGACGGACTCGTGCAGGGCGGTCGTCTCCAGGGGGTGCGGGGGCGGCAGGAGCAGCGGGGCCGCGTCCGCGAGGTAGAGCGAGACCCAGCCGTCCTTGCCCGGCAGCGAACCCGCTCCGGCCCACACCACCTCGCCGGCGGCCGTCAGCTCGTCCAGCATGGCCGGGTTGTAGTGCGCCACGCGGGAGGGCAGGACCAGCTTCTCCAGGGCGGAGGCGGGCACGGAGGCGCCCTGCAACTGCTCGACGGCGCGGACCAGCCCGTCGATGCCGCGCAGCGTGTGCCCCTTGCCGATGTGCTGCCACTGGGGGAGGAACTGGCCGAGGGCGGCCGGTGCCACCGGCTCCAGCTCGTGCCGGAGCGCGGCCAGGGAACGGCGGCGCAGCCTGCGCAGGACGGTCGCGTCGCACCACTCCTGGCCGATACCGGCCGGATGGAACTCGCCCTGCACGACCCGCCCCGTGCCCGCGAGCCGCTGGAGGGCGCCCTCGGTGACCGCGACGCCCAGACCGAAGCGGGCCGCCGCGGTGACCGACGTGAAGGGACCGTGGGTGCGGGCATGGCGGGCCAGGAGGTCGCCGAGCGGGTCCTTGACCGGCTCGGTGAATGCCTCCGGCACACCGACCGGCAGCGCCGTGCCCAGCGCGTCGCGCAGGCGGCCCGCGTCCTCGATCGCCGCCCAGTGGTCGGCGCCGGCGATCCGCACCCTGATCGCGCGGCGGGAGGCGGCCAGCTCGGGCGCCCACTGCGGCTCGGCACCCCGCTCGACCAGCTCCGCGTCCGTCAGCGGGCCGAGCACCCGCAGCAGGTCGGCGACGCCCTCGGGATCCTTGATGCGACGGTCCTCGGTGAGCCACCGCAGCTCGCGCTCCAGCTCGGTGAGCACCTCCGCGTCGAGCAGCTCGCGCAGCTCCGCCTGGCCGAGCAGCTCGGCCAGCAGCCGCGAGTCCAGGGACAGGGCGGCGGCCCGGCGCTCGGCGAGCGGCGAGTCGCCCTCGTACAGGAACTGGGCGACGTAGCCGAAGAGCAGGGAGCGGGCGAAGGGGGACGGCTCCGGGGTGGTGACCTCGACCAGGCGGACCTTGCGGGCCTCCACGTCACCCATCAGCTCGACCAGGCCGGGGACGTCGAAGACGTCCTGGAGGCACTCGCGGACCGCCTCCAGGACGATCGGGAACGAGCCGTACTCGCTCGCCACCTCCAGCAACTGCGCGGCCCGCTGGCGCTGCTGCCACAGCGGGGTGCGCTTGCCGGGGCTGCGGCGCGGCAGCAGCAGCGCACGGGCCGCGCACTCGCGGAAGCGGGACGCGAACAGGGCCGAGCCGCCCACCTGGTCGGTGACGACCCGGTCGACCTCGCCCTTGTCGAAGACGACGTCGGCCGCGCCGACGGGAGCCTTCTCCGCGTCGTACTCGAGGCCCGGCTTCGCGGGGTCCTGGTCGAGGAAGTCCAGACCCATCAGGTCGGCGTCCGGCAGCCGCAGCACGATGCCGTCGTCGGCGTGCATGACCTGGGCGTCCATGCCGTACCGCTCGGACAGGCGGGCGCCCAGGGCGAGGGCCCAGGGGGCGTGGACCTGGGCGCCGAAGGGGGAGTGGACCACGACCCGCCAGTCGCCCAGCTCGTCGCGGAAGCGCTCGACGACGATGGTGCGGTCGTCGGGGACGTGGCCGCAGGCCTCGCGCTGCTCGTCGAGGTACGACAGCACGTTGTCCGCGGCCCAGGCGTCAAGGCCCGCGGTGACCAGGCGCAGCCGGGCGTCCTCCTTGGACAGGGAGCCGACCTCGCGCAGGAACGCGCCCAGCGCGCGGCCCAGCTCCAGGGGGCGGCCCAGCTGGTCGCCCTTCCAGAACGGCAGCCTGCCCGGCACCCCCGGCGCCGGGGAGACCAGGACCCGGTCGCGGGTGATGTCCTCGATCCGCCAGGAGCTGGTGCCGAGCGTGAAGACGTCCCCCACGCGGGACTCGTACACCATCTCCTCGTCCAGCTCGCCGACCCGGCCGCCACCCTTCTTCGGGTCGGCACCGGCGAGGAACACCCCGAAGAGTCCGCGGTCGGGAATCGTGCCCCCGGACGTCACGGCGAGCCGCTGCGCGCCCGGGCGACCGGTGACCGTGCCCGCGATCCGGTCCCACACCACGCGCGGGCGCAGCTCGGCGAAGGCGTCGGAGGGATAGCGGCCCGCGAGCATGTCCAGGACGGCGGTGAAGGCCGACTCCGGCAGCGAGGCGAAGGGTGCGGCGCGGCGGACGGTGGCGAGGAGGTCGTCGACCTGCCAGGTGTCCAGCGCCGTCATCGCCACCAGCTGCTGGGCCAGCACGTCCAGCGGGTTGGCGGGGATCCGCAGCGCCTCGATGGCGCCGCTGCGCATCCGCTCGGTGACCACGGCGGACTGCACCAGGTCGCCGCGGTACTTCGGGAAGACCACACCCGTGGAGACCGCGCCGACCTGGTGTCCCGCGCGGCCCACGCGCTGGAGGCCGGAGGCGACGGAGGGCGGCGACTCGACCTGGACCACCAGGTCGACGGCGCCCATGTCGATGCCCAGCTCCAGGCTGGAGGTCGCGACGACGGCGGGCAGGCGGCCCGCCTTCAGGTCCTCCTCGACGAGGGCACGCTGCTCCTTGGAGACCGAGCCGTGGTGGGCGCGGGCGATCACGGGCGGGGCACCCTGGGCGGCGCCCGAGCCGCCCATCAGCTCGGCGGGGGAGTGGTGCTCGTCCAGGGGCTCACCGGTCGCGCGTTCGTACGCGATCTCGTTGAGCCGGTTGCACAGGCGCTCGGCGAGCCGCCGGGAGTTGGCGAAGACGATCGTGGAGCGGTGCGACTGGACCAGGTCGGTGATCCGCTCCTCGACGTGCGGCCAGATCGACGGGCGCTCGGCGCCCTCGTTGCCGTCCGCGACCGGGGAGCCGCCCAGCTCGCCGAGATCCTCGACGGGGACGACGACGGACAGGTCGAACTCCTTGCCCGACTCCGGCTGGACGATCTCGACCCGGCCGCGCGGGGCGAGGAACCGGGCGACCTCGTCCACCGGGCGGACCGTCGCCGACAGGCCGATGCGGCGGGCCGGCTTCGGCAGCAGCTCGTCCAGCCGCTCCAGGGTGAGCGCGAGATGGGCGCCGCGCTTGGTGCCCGCGACCGCGTGCACCTCGTCCAGGATCACCGTCTCGATGCCGGTCAGCGCGTCGCGCGTGGCCGACGTCAGCATCAGGAAGAGGGACTCAGGGGTGGTGATCAGGATGTCCGGCGGCCGGGTGGACAGGGCGCGGCGCTCTGCGGCCGGGGTGTCGCCCGAGCGGATGCCGACCTTGACCTCGGGCTCGGGCAGGCCGAGGCGCACGGACTCCTGGCGGATGCCGGTCAGCGGGCTGCGGAGATTGCGCTCGACGTCGACGGCCAGGGCCTTCAGCGGGGAGACGTACAGGACGCGGCAGCGCTTCTTGGGGTCGGCGGGCGGGGGTGTCGAGGTCAGCTGGTCCAGCGCGGCGAGGAAGGCGGCCAGCGTCTTGCCGGAACCGGTGGGGGCGACCACCAGGACGTCCGAGCCCTGCGAGATGGCCTGCCACGCGCCTGCCTGCGCGGAGGTGGGCGCGGAGAAGGCCCCCGTGAACCAGCCGCGGGTCGCGGGTGAGAAGCCGTCCAGTGCTCGGTGTGCGGAGCTGACCATGGCTCCATCGTGCACCCGGCCACTGACAATCGGCCCGGGCCGGGCACGGGGCCCGGCGCCTTCGCCACCGGTGTCCCCCGGTCGCCCGCCGGGACCGCCCGCCCGAGCCAGGGGCTGAGCCGTGGCCGGAGCCGGGAGCGGCGGGTGTGGAGGCGGGTGTGTCCCAGCGGGGCCAGGAGCCGGGTGTCCGCGGGGAGGGGCGTGGCCTGGGCCGGGTGTCCGAGGGGAGGGGCGTGGCCCCGGGCCGGGTGTCCGAGGGGAGGGGCGTGGCCCCGGGCCGGGTGTCCGAGGGGAGGGGCGTGGCCCCGGGCCGGGTGTCCGAGACGTCGGTCGTGGCTGCGCCCGAGACGTCGGTCGTGCCCGTCGTGTCCGGCGTGCGGGGCGGTGGGCGAGGTGGTCCGGGGCGTCTCCGGAGTCCGCTGCGGGTGACGGAGAATGGGGGCATGGCGGGATCGGGCGAGCGGGCGAGGCACTGGCGGTACGCGGAGCTGCCCGACGTCGACCTTCTCCGCGCCCAGTACATACGCAAGACCTTCGTGCGCCACACGCACGAGCACTTCGTCATCGCCGCCATCGCCGACGGTGTGGAGGTCTTCCACCACGGCGGGAGCGACCAGTACGCCGGGGCCGGCTCCCTCGCCCTGGTCAACCCGGACACCCCGCACACGGGGCGGGCCGGGGTGCCGGAGGGGTGGCGGTACGGGGCCGTCTACCCGGCGCCCGAGCTGGTGGCCGGGATCGCGGCGGAGACGACGACGCTGCGCGGGACGCCGGGGTTCGTCCGGCCGGTGCTCGACGACCCGTACACCGTCGAGCTGGTGCACCGCGTGCTGCGGGCCGCCGACGACGGGAACGCGCTCGCCGCCGACACCCTGCTGCGGGTGGCCGTCACCCGGCTGCTGCGGCTGAACGGCGGTCCGCTGCCCCCGCGCCGGGTGCGTACCGCAGGGGCCAGGACGGCGGCACGCGCGCGTGCCGTGCTGGAGGAACGGATGGCCGACCCGCCGAGCCTGGAGCGGCTCGCCGGGGAACTCGGGAGCAGCCCGTTCGCGCTGTTGCGGGCCTTCAGGGACGCCTATGGCATGCCGCCCCACACCTGGCTGACGGACGCCCGGGTGCGTCGGGCGCGTCGGCTGCTGGACACCGGGACCCCTCCGGCCGAGGCCGCCGTCGCCGTGGGGTTCACCGACCAGCCGCACCTGAACCGGCACTTCGCGCGGATCGTCGGTGTGCCGCCCGGTTCCTACCAGCGCGAGCGCAAGAACGTACAAGACGCACGGCAGGGGCCGCTCCTACCGTTCGAGGCGTGACAGAACAGACAGCCCTCCCCGACGCCCCCGGCACAGCAGGCGCCGGTGCCAAGCCGGACGCCGCCGTCGTACGGGACGCCCTCGGGGTCGGAGTCGCCGTCGGACTGTCGGGGTTCGCCTTCGGGGTGACCTCGGCCGGCAGCGGACTCACCCTGGCCCAGACCTGCGCCCTCAGCCTCCTGGTGTTCACCGGGGCGTCCCAGTTCGCGCTCGTCGGCGCGCTCGCGGCCGGCGGCAACCCGCTCACCGCGGCGGCGGGGGCCTTCTTCCTGGGCGTCCGCAACGCCTTCTACGGGCTGCGCCTGTCGCAGTTGCTGGCCCTCCCGCGCGCGGTGCGGCCGCTGGCCGCGCAGTGGGTCATCGACGAGACGACGGCCGTGGCGCTCGCACAGCCCACGCGGCGCGGCGTCCGTATCGGCTTCACCGTCACCGGACTCACCCTGTACGTCCTGTGGAACCTCACCACCCTGCTCGGCGCGCTGGGTGCCGAGGCCATCGGGGACACCGACGCCTGGGGCCTCGACGCGGCCGGTCCGGCGGTCTTCCTCGCGCTGCTCGCGCCGATGCTGAAGAACACCACCGAGCGCGCGGTCGCCGCCCTGGCCGTCCTCCTGGGGCTCGGCCTGCTGCCCGTGCTGCCCGCCGGCGTGCCCGTCCTGGTGGCCGCGCTCGCGGCGCCGCTCGTCCTGTGGGCGCGCGGACGCCGCACGGGCGACGCCGAGGACGGCGCGGTCCGCGCGGCCGCCGAGGGGGAGGGCGAGCGATGAGTGTGTGGATCGCGATCGGCGTGACCGCGGTGGGCTGCTACGCGGTCAAGCTCCTCGGGCTGCTGGTGCCCGCGGGCGCCCTGGAACGGCCTCTGGTCCGGCGGCTCGCCGCGCTGCTGCCCGTCGCCCTCCTCGCGGCGCTCACCGCCCAGCAGACCTTCGCCGACGGGCAGCAGCTCGTGCTGGACGCGCGGGCCGCCGGAGTCGCCGCGGCCGCCGTCGCACTGCTGCTGCGCGCCCCGTTCCTGCTCGTCGTCGCCGCGGCCGTCGTGGTCACCGCGGGCGTACGGGCCATGGGCGGCTGAGCCGACGGATCAGCCCAGGGGACGGCCGTACGCCCGGAGTGTGCGCAGGGCCTCCAGCGTCACCCGGCCGCGGGCCTCCAACGCTGGGACGGGCGCCCACCGACGTCGGCGCACGGGCCAGCCGCCGTCGTCCTCCTGCCCGGCCGCGAGGAAGTCGAGGGAACGGGCCATCTCGTCGTCCGTGAACCACGCGCGCGCGAGCGAACGCGGATCCCGCGCGTAGTCGTGCGGGAAGCGGTGCTCGCCCGGGGCGTGGCCGGGAGGGACCGGACACGCGTCGAGATCGTCCGGGTCCAGCACGGCGAGCCGCCGCTCGCGCACCAGGCGGCCCAGCCGGTCGGCCGCCGCCTGCGCGCGCGGACGGTCCGGAGCGGTGTCCAGGAAGGCCACGGCGGCTTCGACCTCGTACGGGTGCGAGGGGCCCAGCGACTCGACCGCCTGCCAGCAGAAGTCCGTGGCCCGGAACAGCCAGGCGTGCCAGACCTCGTTGCGGTGCAGCAGGCCGACCACCGGCCCGGTGACGAGCAGCTCGCCGGGCGGGTCGGCCACGACCGGCAGGAAAGGCGCGGCCGGATACCCGTCCCGGCCCGCACGGGTCACCGGCAGGGCACCGTCCGGGGTGGACACGGCGGTCAGATAGCGGCAGACCCGCTCGGCCCGCTGCCCGCCGCAGCGGCCGACGGCGTCCAGGACGCGCAGCGCGTGCGCGGTGTGCAGCGGCTGACTGACCGGGCCGCGCAGATCGGGCTCCAGCGCGTGGCCGTACCCGCCGTCCTCGTTGCGGTAGGCCTCCAGCGCGGTCTCCACCGGGCCGGGGTCCCCGCCGCGGAAGTGGTACGCGAACAGCCGCTGCTCCAGTACGCGCGCGGTGAGCCAGACGAAGTGCTCCGCGCGCGCGAGCGGTGAGCGCGGGCCCGGGGTGCGGGGGGACGCGGGCGGTGGGATCGCGGGGAGTGGGGACGCTCCGGTTTCGGCCATGGGACAGACCGTAGGCCGAAAGGCGGTTCCGGCAGGTGGTCCCGGCTCGGGGCCCACTCTCAGGGGCGGGATACTGGGGGCATGCGGTTGACGGTCTTCTGGGAGCGGATGACGGATCACTTCGGTCCGGGGTACGCCGACACCTTCGCGCGTGATCACGTGATGGCGGAGCTGGGCGGGCGTACGGTGCACGAGGCGCTGGACGCCGGCTGGGACGCGAAGGACGTGTGGCGCGTGGTGTGCACCGTCATGAACGTGCCGCGGGAACAGCGGTGAGGGTTCACGAAGATCGCCGTACCGGGCTCCCCTGTCGGTGGCGTGGGCGAGACTTGCTCCGTGGCATCCACTGACGAGACCGGGCAGGCCGCCCGGCACGCAACCCCGGCCGGCACCGCGCCGCCCGCCGGCCCCCCGGCCGACGGCTCCGTGGCGGGGCCGGGCGCCCGCATGCCGCGCTGGCTGCCGCGCGCCATGGTGCTGGCCCTCGCGCTCATCGCCGCCTTCCAGCTGGGCAGCTGGGCCTTCCACCAGCTCACCGGGCTGCTGATCAACGTCCTCATCGCGTTCTTCCTGGCCCTGGCCATCGAACCCGCGGTGAGCTGGATGGCCGGACGCGGCATGCGCCGGGGACTCGCCACCTTCCTCGTCTTCCTCGCCGTGCTGATCGCCGCCGCCGGGTTCGTCACCCTGCTCGGCTCCATGCTCGCGGGCCAGATCGTCAAGATGGTCGAGGAGTTCCCGGACTATCTCGACTCCGTCATCAACTGGGTCAACGGCCACTTCCACACCGAGCTGAGACGGGTCGACATCCAGGAGGGCCTGCTCCGCTCCGACTGGCTGCGCAACTACGTGCAGAACAGCGCGACGGGCGTCCTGGACGTGTCGGCACAGGTCCTCGGTGGCCTCTTCCAGCTGCTGACGGTGCTGCTGTTCTCGTTCTACTTCGCCGCCGACGGCCCCCGGCTGCGGCGCGGGCTCTGCTCCGTCCTGCCGCCCGCCCGCCAGGCGGAGGTCCTGCGCGCGTGGGAGATCGCCGTGGACAAGACCGGCGGCTACCTGTACTCACGCGGGTTGATGGCGCTGGTCTCCGGCGTCGCGCACTACATCCTCCTGGAGATCCTCGAGGTGCCCTACGCGCCCGCGCTCGCCGTGTGGGTCGGTCTGGTGTCGCAGTTCATCCCGACCATCGGCACCTACCTCGCGGGCGCCCTGCCCATGCTGATCGCGTTCACGGTCAACCCCTGGTACGCGCTGTGGGTGCTGATCTTCGTGGTGATCTACCAGCAGTTCGAGAACTACGTGCTGCAGCCCAAACTGACGTCGAAGACCGTGGACATCCACCCCGCGGTCGCCTTCGGCTCCGTCATCGCGGGCACCGCCCTCCTCGGCGCCGTCGGCGCGCTGATCGCCATCCCGGCGGTCGCCACGCTGCAGGCGTTCCTCGGCGCGTACGTCAAGCGCTACGACGTCACGGACGATCCCCGCGTCCACGGGCGCCGGGACCGCCGGTCGGTGTCCGGGACGTCCATGCGTCTGCGCAAACTGTGGGCCCGGCGCCCGGAGCCGGGGCGCCCGGGGCCGGAGGGAACGGAGCACAGGGAGGGCACGGAGGGCACGGAGGGCACGGAGGGCACCGGGGACGGTAGTTCCTCCTGAGGCGCGGCGCACCCTCCTGAGGGATGCCCCGCGGGCTCAGTAGGTGAGACCGGCCCAGACACCGGCGCCGGCGACGGCCGCCGCGTAGCAGCACACCGCCCCGGTCACCGCCCGCCGCCGTACCGTCTCGCTCCACGGGGTGAGGGCCAGCAGGCGGGCCAGCACCGGCAGTACCAGCACGGCGTGCAGGGACACGCCGTGCAGCGGCTTGAGCCACGCCGTGGAGTGGTAGGCGGCCTCCTGGTGACCGGTGCGGGTGAGCACCACACCGCGCGCGATCATCGCGGCGCCCGAGGCGAGCCCGACGAGCAGCACCGCGAAACCGGAGCGCACCGCCAGGGCCATGCCCGCCGGTCCCGTGGGACGACGGAGGAAGGAGGCGAGGGCGAACGCGGTGAGCAGCACGACCAGGACACCTCCGCCCACCGCGAGCGTCATGGACACGGCGGTGTCGAAGGGGGTCTCCATGTTGAGGTGAGAGGGCACCTCGCGCCATGCCTGGAGGGTGATCCCGGCCACCTCGACGACGCAGTCGGCCGCGAACACCGTGAGCAGCACCGCGCGCAGCCGCGGCCGGAGGTCCAGGTGCGAGGTGACCCAGGTGACCGCGATCAGCGTCACCCCGAAGGACAGCCCGAACGTCACCGGCTTCCGCCAGGACACCGGCCCGTCCCAGGGCCCGCCGTCCACCGTGAACACCGCCAGGTGCGCGAGGCCGGAGAGGATGAGCACGAGACCCGTCGCGCGGCACAGGCGTGGTACGGCGGAGCGGTCGGTGGGGGCGGTCTGCATGGGAGGAGCCTGGCAACGGCCGCCCGCCCCGTCGTCGTCCGGCTGGAGGCACCCGCCGTACGCCGACGGGAGCAGGGTCAGCCCTGCGGTTCCTGCGGCTTGGCGTCGATCTCCCGCAGGTTGCGGTCCTTGAACTCGGTACGGGTCTCGGTGCGGTGACCGCGGGCGATGTAGTCCCGCACCACCGCCTCGACGGCGTCCTGGGGTGAGCCGATACCGGCCAGGACCATCACTTCCACCACGAGTTCGGCGTCGAGATCGATGGTGATCCTGGCCATGGTGTCCCCTCTCCGACCTCTCCCGGTGTCGCATCCGCATCCAACCACCTGGCTCGCCGGCCCGGGGACGTACGCTCGGAAGTGCCGCGTGGTGCGCTTGACACAAAAATCGAACATCCATTCTTATGGAGGCTCCGGCGGGGCTCGTGACGGGTGATTCGAGTGGGTTCGGGTGGAGATGCACCCGAGTTGTCCACAGGCCGGACCCGCATCGGGGCCCATTGTCAGTGGCAGGCATTAGCGTCTTTGACGTGAAGCGATCGAATCAAGCAAACCGGGTGGAACCCATGGCAGGAACCGACCGCGAGAAGGCCCTCGACGCCGCGCTCGCACAGATTGAACGGCAATTCGGCAAGGGCGCGGTCATGCGCATGGGTGACCGGACCAACGAGCCCATCGAGGTCATCCCGACCGGGTCCACCGCGCTCGACGTGGCCCTCGGCGTCGGAGGCATCCCGCGTGGCCGCGTCGTGGAGGTCTACGGCCCCGAGTCCTCGGGCAAGACGACCCTGACCCTGCACGCGGTGGCGAACGCGCAGAAGGCCGGCGGCCAGGTCGCGTTCGTGGACGCCGAGCACGCCCTCGACCCCGAGTACGCGAAGAAGCTCGGCGTCGACATCGACAACCTGATCCTGTCCCAGCCGGACAACGGCGAGCAGGCCCTGGAGATCGTGGACATGCTGGTCCGCTCCGGTGCCCTCGACCTCATCGTCATCGACTCCGTCGCCGCGCTCGTCCCGCGCGCGGAGATCGAGGGCGAGATGGGCGACAGCCACGTCGGCCTGCAGGCCCGGCTGATGAGCCAGGCCCTGCGGAAGATCACCAGCGCGCTGAACCAGTCCAAGACCACCGCGATCTTCATCAACCAGCTTCGCGAGAAGATCGGCGTGATGTTCGGCTCCCCGGAGACCACGACCGGTGGCCGGGCGCTGAAGTTCTACGCCTCGGTGCGACTCGACATCCGGCGCATCGAGACGCTGAAGGACGGCACCGACGCGGTCGGCAACCGCACCCGCGTCAAGGTCGTCAAGAACAAGGTCGCGCCGCCCTTCAAGCAGGCCGAGTTCGACATCCTCTACGGCCAGGGCATCAGCCGCGAGGGCGGCCTGATCGACATGGGCGTGGAGAACGGCTTCGTCCGCAAGGCCGGCGCCTGGTACACGTACGAGGGCGACCAGCTCGGCCAGGGCAAGGAGAACGCGCGCAACTTCCTGAAGGACAACCCCGACCTGGCCAACGAGATCGAGAAGAAGATCAAGGAGAAGCTGGGCGTCGGCGTGCGTCCCGAGGAGTCGGCCACCGAGCCCGGCGCGGACGCCGCCTCCGCCACCCCGGCCGACGCCGCGCCGGCGGTGCCCGCACCCACGACCGCCAAGGCCACCAAGTCCAAGGCCGCGGCAGCCAAGAGCTGACCCGTGACCCGACGAACCGACTGGGCCGAGTACACCGACGGCTCCGCCGGACCGGGCGACGACGCGTACGGGGCGGCTGCGGCCCCGTACGAGACGGACCCCTCCGCCGTCGGTCCCCGCGAGGACGGCGCGGCACGCCACGGTGACGGCGAGGTGCGCCGCGGAGGCGGGCGGAGCCGTGGCGCGGGCGGCGCGCGCGGGCGCCGGAGGCGCGAGCACGCGGAGCCGTCCGCCGAGGACGGAGGTGCCACTTCCTCGTCGAGGGCCGAGAAGGGGGAGCCTCCGCGGGACCCGGTCGAGCAGGCACGGGCGATCTGCCTGCGCCTGCTCACCGGGACCCCGCGCACCCGCAGACAACTGGCCGACGCCCTGCGCAAGCGGGAGATCCCCGACGAGGCCGCGGAGGAGGTGCTGTCCCGGTTCGAGGAGGTCGGCCTGATCAACGACGGCGCCTTCGCCCAGGCCTGGGTGGAGTCCCGGCACCACGCCCGCGGGCTGGCCGGGCGCGCCCTCGCCAGAGAACTGCGCACCAAGGGCGTCGACGCGACGCTCATCGACGCGGCGGTGTCCCAACTGGACACCGAGCAGGAGGAGGAGACCGCGCGCGACCTGGTCGCCCGCAAGCTGCGCGCCACCCGGGGCCTCGACCGCGACAAGAGACTGCGCCGCCTCGCCGGCATGCTGGCCCGCAAGGGCTACCCCGAGGGCATGGCCCTGCGGGTGGTCCGCCAGGCGCTGGAGGAGGAGGGCGAGGACCCGGAATACCTCGGCGACGAGGGGTTCTGAGCAGGCGTCCGGCCCGAGGATGCTCCGGGGCGGACCGGGAAGGCGGGCAGGCGCAGACCGCGCGGGATCACCTTCCACTCCCGGAAGGGTGAATGCCCGCCGCACGGCGGTACCGTCTGCGCCGTCGCGTGGCCGCACGTGCCGCGGCCACCGCGCCTACACCGCTGCCGGAAGACCGCGGCGGACGGACCCGCGTGGACACCCCTCCAGCACGCCTCGGAAGGGCGGCCCCGCCATGCCCCCGCCCGCCCGCCACCGAAGAGCCGCCCGTCTTCTGCTCCTGGGCACCGGCCTGTCGCTGAGCGGCTGCGGCCCCCACCCGGCCGACTCCGGTCCATCCGGTTCGGCAGACGACGAACCGCTCACCCTCGCTCGGGAACACCGCAACGCGGACACGGCGCCCCTGTACCGCCCCGCCGACTACTGACCCCGTGCGGTCACCGGGAGGCCCGCCGACCGCCAGGCCTGGAAGCCGCCGATCAGGTCGGTGGCCCGGTGCAGTCCCAGACGGTGCAGCGACTCCGCCGCCAGGCTGGAGGCGTAACCCTCGTCGCACACCACGACCACCCGCACGTCGTGGTCCGTCGCCTCGGGGACGCGGTGGCTGCCCAGCGGGTCCAGCCGCCACTCCAGTTCGTTGCGCTCGATCACCAGCGCGCCGGGAATCACACCGTCCCGCTCGCGCAGGGCGGCGTACCGGATGTCGACCAGCAGTGCCGTGCCCGCCTCGGCGGCGTCGTACGCCTCGTCCGGCGCGATCCGCCGATACCCCGCGCGTACCCGCTCCAGCAGGGCGTCGATTCCGGTGGGCCCGCTCACTGCCAGTCCTGCGGGCGCTCGACCTGCTCCAGGCGCAGGGTCTGTCCGCTGCGGCTGTAGCGGCGGATCTGCGGCAGGGGCGGGTAGTAGGCGTGCACGGACACCGCGTGGCGGTCGGACGACTCGTTGAGGACCTCGTGCACGTGGTGCCGGCCGAAGGCGCGCCCCTCGCCGACGGGCAGCCGGCGCTCCCGGTCCACACCGTCGCTGAGTTCGAGCGTCTTCCAGCCGTCGGTGGGCAGGCGGGCGGCGAGCGCGTTCTCCCTGAGCTCGCCCGCGGCCGTGACGAAGGCGCCCACGGAGTCGGCGTGATCGTGCCAGCCGGTGCCCGTGCCGGGCGGCCAGCCGATCAGCCAGGCCTCGCTGCCACCCGGCCCGGCCAGCCGCATCCAGGTGCGGCCCTCGGGGTCGAGCGGCAGGGAGGCGATCAGTTCGGCGTCGGCCGCCGCCCGCCGTACGAAGTCGAGGAGCCGGCCCTGCGTCGGGGCGGGCGTGGACGTGGACGCGGGAGAAGGAGAAGCAGGAGAAACGGAGGGGAGGGACACGGGTACCGTCCTGGGAGTTCGCGAGGGAGCGCGCGGCGGCACGTCGGACCGGCGGCGCGCGCGAAGGAAAGGGGAGGCGAATTCAGCAGGACGGACGACACACGCAGCCCGCATAGCGGACGAGGTCCATATGGACCCTCCGCCACAGGCGCACACAGGTGTCGGTCACGATCCGGAGTAGACCATGACGGTGCGGGCCGGTCAACTCAGCGTCACCATGCGGACAGTGACCGCGTCTCCGGCGTCCGGCCGGGCGGCGGGACCGGCACCCGGCCGGACGCACCGACCGACGCGCCCGCTCACCGCGACCCGGCCGCCGCCCCCGCCCCCTCCTCCGCCTCGGTCGCCGCCCTGGCCGTCGCCCCGCCCAGCGCGCTCTCGGCAGCCGCGTAGAGGTCGGCCGGGCGCACCCCGTTCAGCGCCGTGACCAGGTGGCCGTCGGGCCGCACGAGCAGCACCGTGTGGGCCGCGGCACCCGGGTAGCTCTCGGCGACCAGCAGCTCGGCGTGGTGGGGCAGTGCCGTCACCGCGGCCGCCAGCCGCGGCATGATCCCGGCCGTCACCCAGTGCTTGCGGTCCCACACCCCGGTGCCCGGCGCGATCAGCACCACCAGCAGCGCCCCGCGCCCCAGCCGGTCGCCCAGCCGTACGAAGGTGCCGTCCTCCGCCGTGACCCGCACATCGGTGACGGGTGTCCCCGGCGGTGTGCCCACGGACACCTCCCCGACGAGGTCCTCGGGGGCGAGCGGCGAGTCGGCGTACGTCCCCTGCGCGCCCAGCGTGCCGCGGCCGAGGTGACCGTCCGTCAGCAGCGCGTCGTTGCCGCGGGCGGAGCCGGGTACGTAGGAGCGCAGTCCGCCGCCGCCCCGCACCAGCGGGAGCAACTGGTCGGCGGCGCGCAGCCGCGCGGAGATCGCCGCCCGCCGTTCCTGCTGGTAGCTGTCGAGCAGTGCTTCGCGGGGCCCGTGGTGCCAGGCCACGGCCAGCTTCCAGGCGAGGTTGTCGGCGTCCAGCAGCCCCTCCTCCAGGCCCTGCGTGCCCAGCGCGCCCAGCAGGTGCGCCGCGTCCCCGGCCAGCAGCACGCGGCCCACCCGCCAGCGGCGGGCGAGGCGGTGGTGGACCGTGTGGACGCCGGTGTCGAGGAGTTCGTATGCCGGGGTCGAACCGTCGGCCGCCCATCCGGTGAGGGTCTCGCGGACCCGGTTCACCAGCAGTTCGGGCGTGACCAGGTCCTTGCCGGGCGGCAGCAGCCAGTCCAGGCGCCACACGCCGTCCGGCAGCGGGCGGCCGACCACCTCGCCGGCCGACGGCCCGGTCGTCCGCCACGGCGGCATGCGGTGGAGCAGCGCCTCGTCGGTCCACGGGAGTTCGGTGCGCAGTGCGGCGACGGCGTATCGTTCCACCGCCGTACGGCCGGGGAAGCGGATGTCCTGGAGCTTGCGGACGGTGGAGCGCGGGCCGTCGCAGCCGACCAGGTAACTGCCGCGCCACCACGTGCCTGCGGGGCCCCGGGTGTGGGCCGTGACGCCGGACTTCTCCTGCTCGATGCCGTCCAGTCGGCTGTCCACGGCGATCTTGACCAGCCGCTCGCGGGCGAGCGCCGTGCGCAGGACCCCGGCCAGCTCGTGCTGGGCGATGTGCAGGGGGGCCGGGTCGGCGTCGCCGAACACGACCTCGCGCGTCACCTGCTTGCGCCGCATCGACCGCCATCCGGCCCAACGCGAACCCAGTCCCGCCAGCGGTGCGCCGGTCAGCCGCTCGACGAGTGCGACGGCCTCCTCGCGCAGGACGACGGTGCGCGCGGGGCGCGGTTCTTCCTTGCCCGGTCCCTCGTCGAGGACGACACAGGGCACCTCCTGCCGCGCCAGCGCCAGGGCGAGCGTGAGCCCGACGGGCCCCGCTCCGGTGATGATCACCGGGTCCACGGTGCGGCGCCCCCTGCCCGTGGCGGTGTCCCGGGGGACGTGGGTGAACAGGACATTGGAGCAGGGTGCACGGTCACAGAACGTATGCAACCTATTGCCGCTGCTTGCGTCAAGTGATGGAGGCCGTGGCGATCATGCCACGGCCTCCGTTGATGGTCATACGAGATGACCGAGTGTCAGGTGTGCTAGACCTTGCCGACCGTTCCGGCGTCGGCGGTCTCCACGTCGTCCGCGCTGAGCACCGCACCGGTCGACTTCTTCGCCCGCCGCAGCCGGCGCTCCAGCCAGCTCGCGAAGGTGGTGAGGGAGAAGTTGAGCGCGATGTAGAGCACCGCGACCACGGTGAAGCTGGCGATCACGTTGGCGCCGTAGTAGCCGCTCATCGTGTTGGCCGAGGCGAGCAGCTCGGGGAAGGTGAGGACGGCACCACCGAGCGCGGTGTCCTTCAGGATCACGACGAGCTGGCTGACGATGGCCGGGAGCATCGTCGTGACCGCCTGCGGCAGCAGGATCAACCGCATCGACTGCCCCTTGCGCAGCCCGATCGCCATCGCTCCCTCGGCCTGGCCCTTGGGCAGCGCGAGGATGCCCGCACGGACGATCTCCGCGAGGACCGAGGCGTTGTACAGCACCAGACCGGTGACGACGGCGTAGAGCGGACGGTCGTCCGAGCTGACGTTGGTGTACTCGGCGAACAGGGCCAGGCCGAAGATCATCAGCACCAGCACCGGGATGGAGCGGAAGAACTCCACCACGACCGCGACCGGGATCCGTACCCACGCGTGGTCCGACAGCCGGGCGATACCGAGCACGGCACCGAGCGGCAGGGCGATGACCATCGCGAGGGCCGCTGCCTTGAGGGTGTTCTGCAGACCGGGCCAGATGTACGTCGACCAGGGCTCGCTGCTGGTGAAGAACATCTTCCACTTGTCCCAGTCGAGCTGCCCCTTCTCGTCCAGGGTCGTGTACACCCACCACAGCAGGGCCGCGATGGCCACCACGAAGACGGCCGTGAACACGACGTTGCGTCGCTTGGCGCGTGGCCCCTGCGCGTCGTAGAGAACGGAACTCATCGCTTCACCGCCACCTTCTTGCCCACCCAGCCGAGGATCAGACCGGTCGGCAGCGTCAGGATCACGAAGCCGACGGCGATGATCGCGGAGATCAGCAGCAGCTGCGCCTCGTTCTCGATCATGTCCTTCATCAGCGCGGCGGCTTCGGCGACGCCGATGGCCGCGGCGACCGTGGTGTTCTTGATGAGCGCGATCAGTACGTTCGCCAGCGGGCCGACCGTGGAGCGGAACGCCTGCGGCAGCACCACCAGGCGCAGCACCTGACCGAAGCTGAGCCCGATCGCCCGGGCCGCCTCCGCCTGACCGACGGGCACGGTGTTGATGCCGGAGCGCAGGGCCTCACACACGAATGCCGAGGTGTAGAGGATCAGACCCAGGACGGCGAGCCGGAAGTTGATCGTCTCGAAGTTGTCGCCGCCGCCGAGTGTGACGCCGAGGGTCTGGTTGAGACCGAGGGACGCGAACAAGATGATGACGGTGAGCGGGATGTTCCGCACGGTGTTCACGTACGCGGTCCCGAGGCCGCGCATCAACGGCACCGGGCCGACGCGCATGGCGGCCAGTATGGTGCCCCAGATCAGGGAGCCGACGGCTGAGAGTACAGCGAGCTGCACTGTCGTCCAGAAGGCTCCCAACAGGTCGTAATCCTGAAGAAAGTCGAACACGATCTCCCGCGCTTCCGCGTGTAGGGATGCCCGCCCCGGTGCGCGGCCCCTTCCGGAGGGCGGCGCACCGGGGCGGGCCCGGCCTCAGCTCTTGACGTCGCCGATCTTCGGCGCCGGCTCGTTCTTGTAGTTGGCCGGACCGAAGTTGTCCTTCACGGCCTTGTCCCAGGCTCCGTCGGTGGCCATGGCCTCGAGCGCGTCGTTGATCTTGGCCTTGAGGTCACTGCCCTTCTTGACGCCGATGCCGTAGTTCTCGTTGGTCATCTTGAAGCCGCCGAGCTTGAACTTGCCCTTGAACTGCGACTGGGCGGCGTAACCGGCGAGGATCGAGTCGTCCGTGGTCAGCGCGTCGATGGCGCCGGTCTGCAGGCCGTTCAGACAGGCGGAGTACGTCGGGTACTTCTGCAGCTGGGCCTTGGGCGCGAGCTTGTCCTTGACGTTCTGCGCCGAGGTCGAACCGGTGACCGAGCAGAGCTTCGCGTCGTTCAGGTCCTCCGGCGACTTGATCTTGTCGTCGTCGGCGCGGATCAGCACGTCCTGGTGGGCCAGCAGGTACGGGCCGGCGAAGTCGACCTTCTCCGAGCGCTCGGGAGTGATCGAGTACGTGGCGGCGATGAAGTCGACGTCACCGCGCTGCAGCATCGTCTCGCGGTCGGCGCTCTTCGACTCCTTCCACTCGATCTGGTCCTCGGTGTAGCCGAGCTTCTTGGCGACGTACGTGGCGACGTCCACGTCGAAGCCCGCGTAGCCGTCCGGGGTCTTCTGGCCGAGGCCGGGCTGGTCGAACTTGATGCCGATGGTGATCTTCTTGCCGTCACCACCGGACGAGCCGCTGTCCTTGTCGTCGCCGCCGCAGGCGGTGGCGGTCAGGGCGAGGGCGAGCACGGCGGCCGAGGCGGCGGAGACCTTGCGAAGCTTCATGGTGGACATCCTTTGGCTGTGATCGAGCTGCGATCGGACGATCAGAGGATCAGGCGATCAGGTGCGGCTCCGGGGAACGGGCCGCCGGTGCGGCCGGCGCGGGGCGCCGGAGCCGCTCCGAAATCTCAGTGGTGCAGGATCTTCGACAGGAAGTCCTTGGCACGGTCGCTGCGCGGATTGCTGAAGAACTGGTCCGGCGTGGCCTCTTCGACGATGCGGCCGTCCGCCATGAACACCACGCGGTTGGCGGCGGAGCGCGCGAAGCCCATCTCGTGCGTGACCACGACCATGGTCATGCCGTCCTGCGCGAGCTGCTTCATCACCTCGAGCACCTCGTTGATCATCTCGGGGTCGAGGGCCGAGGTCGGCTCGTCGAAGAGCATGACCTTCGGGTCCATGGCCAGCGCACGCGCGATGGCGACACGCTGCTGCTGACCGCCGGAGAGCTGCGCGGGGTACTTGTCCGCCTGGGCGCCCACGCCGACCCGGTCGAGCAGGGCGCGGGCCTTCTCGTCGGCCTTCTTGGCGTCGACCTTGCGGACCTTGACCTGGCCCAGGGTCACGTTCTCGAGCACCGTCTTGTGCGCGAAGAGGTTGAACGACTGGAAGACCATGCCGACGTCGGCACGCAGCCGGGCCAGCTCCTTGCCCTCGGCGGGCAGCGGCTTGCCGTCGATCGTGATCGAACCGTCGTCGATGGTCTCCAGACGGTTGACGGTGCGGCACAGGGTGGACTTGCCGGACCCAGAGGGTCCGATGACCACGACGACCTCGCCGCGGTGAATCGTCAGGTCGATGTCCTGGAGCACGTGCAACGCGCCGAAGTGCTTGTTGACACTCTTCAGGACGACCAGTTCGCCGGTCCCAGCCTTGTCTTCCTTGGCCACCGATACTTCGGTCATCGCTCTCGGGCTCCGTCCTCCTGGGTTTCGCAGGACAGTAGTGACCCGGGCCACGTCACGTCTCTACATCTGAGCGAGATCTGAGCATCACGATCCGATAGCAATCGGACACGAGTCGTAGCACTTGTGAGCTGGGCGCATATCGGCCGGATAACTTCGAGCGGCCGCAACCGGAAGCCTCTTGACGCCGTCCCCCTCCATCGGCGTCACTGCACAGGGCGCACGCGCGCGTGCCCGTCCATGAGCCCGTCCCGATTTCTACCCGCCCCGAGCGTACGGCCGATGAACCGAAGGGAGCCCGGATGAGACTGCTGCTCGTCGAGGACGACAACCACGTGGCCGCCGCCCTGTCCGCGATCCTGGCACGGCACGGCTTCGACGTCACCCACGCGCGCAGCGGCGAGGAGGCGCTCCAGGCGCTCGTCCCCGAGGTCGACGGCTTCGGCGTCGTCCTGCTCGACCTGGGCCTGCCCGACCAGGACGGGTACGAGGTCTGCGGAAAGATCCGCAAGCGCACCAGCACCCCGGTCATCATGGTCACCGCGCGTGCCGACGTGCGCTCCCGCATCCACGGCCTCAACCTCGGAGCCGACGACTACGTGGTCAAGCCGTACGACACGGGGGAACTGCTCGCCCGGATCCACGCCGTCAGCCGGCGCACCGCCCACGAGGACGCCACCGGGAGCACCGAGACCGTGGTCCGCCTCGGCGCGGTCCGCATCGAGCTGCCGACACGCCAGGTGAGCGTGGACGGTTCGGTTGTCCAACTCACCCGCAAGGAGTTCGATCTGCTCGCCCTGCTCGCCCAGCGCCCCGGTGTGGTCTTCCGCCGCGAGCAGATCATCAGCGAGGTGTGGCGCACCAGCTGGGAGGGGACCGGGCGCACCCTGGAGGTGCACGTCGCCTCCCTGCGCTCCAAGCTGCACATGCCCGCGCTGATCGAGACCGTCCGCGGCGTCGGCTACCGCCTCGTCGCCCCCACCGCCTAGCGGGGCCGGGTGAGCACCCGCCTGCTCCCGCTGCTCATCGTCCTGATGGCATCCGTCCTGCTCGCGCTCGGCGTGCCGCTCGGCGTCAGCGTCGCCCGCGCGGAGCAGCAGAAGGTCGTCATCGACCGCATCGACGACACGGCGCGCTTCGCCGCGCTCGCCCAGTTCGTCACGGAGGACGGGTCGGGCGGCTCACGCCGGACGGACACGGACGAGCGCCTGGAGACCCTGCAGACCGAGCTGACCAGCTACTACGAGGTCTACGGCATCAAGGCCGGGGTCTTCTACCGCAACCACATCCCGATGGCCAACGCGCCCACGACCTGGTTCCTGCCCCAGACCGGTGAGGTCCGCGACTCCTTCGACGAGGCGCTGCTCAGCCGCCGCAGCCACGACCCCGAGCAGGTGTGGCCCTGGCAGGACGGCCGGCTCGTGGTGGCCTCGCCGGTCATCCGGGACGGCGACGTGGTCGCGGTCGTGGTCACCGAGTCGCCGACCGACTCGATGCGGTCGAGCACCCTGCGCGGCTGGCTCGTCATCGGCGCCGGGGAGTTCGCCGCGATGCTGCTCGCCGTCGGCGCGGCGCTGCGGCTGACCGGCTGGGTGCTCAGGCCGGTGCGGGTACTCGACGCCACCACCCACGACATCGCCACCGGGAGGCTGAAGTCCCGGGTCGCGCCGTCCGGGGGACCGCCGGAGCTCAGACGCCTGGCCCGGTCGTTCAACGAGATGGCCGACCACGTGGAGGACGTGCTGGAGCAGCAGCGGGCCTTCGTCGCCGACGCCTCCCACCAGCTGCGCAACCCGCTCGCCGCCCTCCTGCTGCGCATCGAGCTGCTCGCCCTGGAACTGCCCGAGGGCAACGAGGAGATCGCCTCCGTCCAGACCGAGGGCAAACGCCTGGCCCGGGTCCTGGACGACCTGCTCGACCTGGCGCTGGCCGAGCACAGCCAGGCCGACCTGAAGGTCACCGACGTCGGCGCGCTGGCCGCCGAGCGGGTGGCCGCCTGGTCACCGACGGCCGACGCCAAGGGCGTACGGCTGGTCGGCGACTGCCCGCCGACCACGGGCTGGGCCGACCCGGTGGCCCTGTCGAGCGCCCTGGACGCGGTCATCGACAACGCGGTGAAGTTCACGCCCGACGGCGAGAGCGTCCGGGTCGAGGTCGCCTCCACCGGGGACGCCGCCACCGTCGTCGTCACCGACAACGGTCCCGGCCTCACCGACGAGGAGCTCACGCGCGTGGGCGACCGCTTCTGGCGCAGCGGACGGCACCAGAACATCAACGGCTCCGGCCTCGGCCTGTCCATCTGCCGGGCGCTGCTCGCGGCGGGCGACGGGGCGATCTCCTTCGGCCGCCACGAGCCGCACGGACTCCGGGTCACGGTCACGGTGCCCAGGACCGGCACGGTGCCCACGGAGCCCGAGCGGGCCTACGGCTTGACCGACCGGTAGTAGCGCCGGGCGCCCTCGTGCAGTTCGAGCGGGTCGGTGTAGATCGCGGTACGCAGGTCCACCAGCTGCGCGGAGTGCACGTGCGCACCGATGCCGTCGCGGCTGTCGAGCACGGTCCGGGTCAGCCACTCGGTGAGCCGCGGATCGACGTCCGCGCGGGTCACCAGCAGGTTGGACACCGCCATCGTCGGCACCACGGCGCCGTTCTGGACCGTGGGGTAGGCCGACTCCGGCATGTTGGTGGTGCGGTAGTAGCGGGTCGCGCCGCCCGACCGGTGCAGCTTGGTGACCAGGTCGTCGCCGATCGGCACGAACCGGAAGGCGGAGCTCTCGGCGATCTCCTTGAGGCCGTCCGTCGGCACCCCGCCGGACCAGAAGAACGCGTCCAGCTCGTCGCCCAGCCGTCCGGGGCCGGTGTCGATCCCGTCCGCCCGGGGCGTGATGTCCGTCTCCGGGTCGATGCCCACCGCCTTCAGCAGCCGGGTGGCGATCAGCCGTACCCCCGAGTTGGGCAGCCCTATGGCCACCCGCTTGCCACGCAGGTCCCGGACCGACTGGATGTCCGAGTCGCTCGGCACGACGAGCTGCACGTAGTCGTCGTAGAGCCGGGTGACCCCGCGCAGCCCTTCGGCACCCGGGCTGCCGGCCAGCTTGTACGTCTCGACCGCGTCGGCCGCGGCGATCGTGAAGTCGGCCTCCCCGGACGCCACCCGCTCGACGTTCTCCTGCGAGCCCGCGCTGGTCATCAGCCGCACGTCCAGGTCCGGCATGTCCTTGCGCAGCTCGGTGCGCAGCAGCTCGCCGTACTTCTGGTAGACGCCCGCGCGGGTACCGGTGCTGAACGTGATCGTCCCGCTCGGCGGCTTCTCGCCCAGCGGCAGCAGCCACCACAGCAGCAGCCCGAGCACGACGGCACCGGCGAGCGCGCCCTGGACGGCCCGGCGCCTGCCGATACGGGAGAGCAGCGTGGACATGGGGGCGATCCTGCCAGCCCGCACCCGCGCTGACCAGGGCCCACTGTCAGTGGCGGTCGCTACAGTCGTCGGCATGAGCAACACCCCGCCCGCCGAGACCGGCATGCCTTCCGCCGAGAGCGGCACCGCCTCCGCCGAGGGCCGCACCCCGCCCGCCGAGGGCAGGACGTCGCCCGCCGACCTGGTCCGTGCCTTCCACCTCGCCTTCGGGCTGGACGCCCGCAGCACTCCGACCGAGGTCCCGCCCGGCCTGGCCGCGCACAGAGGCGAGCTGCTCGCCGAGGAGGCGGCCGAGGTCGCCGAGGTGTCGGTGCGGGGCCCGCTCGACCGGCTCGCGCACGAACTGGCGGACGTGGTCTACGTGGCCTACGGCACCGCCCTCGTGCACGGCATCGACCTGGACGCGGTGATCGCGGAGGTCCACCGCTCCAACATGACCAAGCTGGGGCCCGACGGCCGCGTCAGCCGCCGGGCCGACGGCAAGGTCCTCAAGGGCGACCACTACGAGACACCGGACGTGTCCGGCGTGCTGCGCCGACAGGGCTGGACACCGCGGACGCCGGACGCCCCGGAGCCGACCGGCACCTGACCCCGGCGTACGACGACTCCGGCGCCCGACCCCGGAACACGACGACTCCGGCACCCGGGTGCCGGAGTCGTGCCGAAGGGCTGAGCCCGGTGCCGGTCAGTCGCCCACCGAGGCTTCCGCCTCCGCCGCGGCGGCCCGGGGTGTGCCCTCCGCGGGACCGCTCGGGCGGTCGGGGTTGTCGCGGCGCCGGAAGAGGCGCATCGCCAGCGGCTCGGTGAAGCGTGCCGTGAGGGGGCCGAGGACGACCAGGATGAGGACGTACGCCGTGGCCAGCGGGCCCAGGGACGGCTCGATGCCGGCCGAGACCGCGAGGCCCGCGATCACGATGGAGAACTCGCCGCGTGCCACCAGCGCACCGCCCGCCCGCCATCGGCCCTTGACGGAGATCCCGGCGCGCCGTGCCGCCCAGTACCCCGTGGCGATCTTCGTCACGGCGGTCAGCAGTGCCAGCGCCAGAGCCGGCAGCAGCACCGGCGGAATGCTGGCCGGGTCCGTGTGCAGCCCGAAGAAGACGAAGAAGACGGCCGCGAACAGGTCCCGCAGCGGGCTCAGCAGCGTGTGCGCGCCCTCCGCGACCTCTCCCGACAGCGCGATGCCCACCAGGAAGGCGCCCACCGCGGCCGACACCTGGAGCTGCTGCGCGACACCGGCGACGAGGATCGTCAGACCCAGCACCACGAGGAGCAGCTTCTCCGGGTCGTCGCTGGAGACGAAACGGGAGATGAGGCGGCCGTAGCGCACCGCCACGAACAGCACCAGGCCCGCCGCGGCCAGCGCGACCGCCAGCGTGATGCTCCCGGTCATCAGACCGGCGCCGGCGACCAGGGCCGTGACGATCGGCAGGTACACCGCCATCGCCAGGTCCTCCAGGACCAGCACGCTCAGGATCACCGGCGTCTCGCGGTTGCCGACCCGGCCCAGATCGCCGAGTACCTTCGCGATCACACCCGACGACGAGATCCACGTCACGCCCGCCAGGACGACGGCGGCCACCGGGCCCCAGCCCATCAGCAGCGCGGCCACCGCGCCCGGCACGGCGTTGAGCGCGCAGTCGACGAGACCCGCCGGATAGTGGGACTTGAGGTTGGTGACCAGGTCACTGGCCGTGTACTCCAGGCCCAGCATCAGCAGCAGGAGGATGACACCGATCTCGGCGCCGGTGGCGACGAACTCCTCGCTCGCGCCGAGCGGCAGCAGGCCGCCCTCGCCGAAGGCGAGACCGGCCAGCAGGTACAGCGGGATGGGCGACAGCCGGTAACGGCCGGCGAACCGGCCGAGCAGCCCGAGGCCCAGGATGATGGAACCGAACTCGATCAGGAGTACCGCGGAGTGCACGCGCTCACTCCTGCCCGAGTATCGCCGCGGCGGCGTCGACGCCCTCACGGGTGCCGATGACGATCAAGGTGTCACCACCCACGAGCCGGAAGTCCGGCGCCGGCGACGGAATCGCCTCGGCCCGCCGCAGCACCGCCACGATCGAGGCACCCGTGTCGGTCCGCATCCGGGTGTCGCCCAGCAGCCGTCCGTTCCACCGGGACGTGGCCGCCACCTCGATCCGCTCGGCGACCAGGCCCAGATCGGTGGTGTAGAGCAGGCTCGCGCTGTGGTGGGAGGGCTTCAGCGCGTCGATCAGCGCGCCCGCCTCGGGCCCCGTCAGCCGCAGCGAGTGGGCGCAGGAATCGGGGTCGTCGGACCGGTACACGTTCACCGTGCGGGCACCGTCGCGGTGGGCCACCACCGACAGGTGGCGGTGCTCGCGGGTCACCAGGTCGTACTGGACCCCGATACCCGGGAGCGGCGTCGCCCTCAGGCGTGGAGCTGACACGTGCTTTCCCCTCACTCGTCCTGCGTTGCCTGCCGCGTCTCCAGCTGCGCTTTCCGCACGTGGGTGCCGTGCCCGCGACCTCGCCATGCTGCCATCCGCACGTACGGTGGCGATATGGGTGTCGTGACGGATATACGCAGCCGGTCGCGGTCGGCGAAGCTGGCCGCGGGGGCGTCGTGCGAGCAGGCCGGGAGGAGCGGGAAGAGGAACGTGTCGCTGTTCTGGCGGATCTTCTCGCTCAACGCCGCCGGCCTGGTCGTCGCCACCGCACTGCTGCTGGGACCGGTCACCGTGTCGACCCCCGTGCTGGCCGGGGAGGCCCTCGTCCTGCTGGCCGGACTCGCGGCCCTGCTGGCCGGAAACGCGGTCGTCCTGCGCATCGGGCTCACCCCGCTGCACCGGTTGGGCCGGGCCATGTCCACCGCCGACCTGCTGGTGCCCGGGACCCGGCCCGAGGTCTCCGGACCGGCCGAGGCGGCGCAGCTCATCGCGACGTACAACACGATGCTGGACCGGCTCCAGGCCGAACGCGCCGCCGGTGCCGGCCGGGCCCTTCAGGCCCAGGAACGCGAACGCCACCGCATCGCCCGCGAACTCCACGACGAGGTGGGCCAGACCCTGACCGCCGTACTCCTCCAGCTCAAGCGCGTCGCGGACCGGGTTCCCGGGGAACTGCGCGACGAGGTGACCCTGGCGCAGGAGGCCACCAGGGCCGGGCTCGACGAGATCCGCCGTATCGCCCGCCGGCTGCGTCCGGGCGTCCTGGAGGAACTCGGTCTGGCCAGTGCCCTGCGCTCGCTGGCCGCCGAGTTCACCCACCACGGACTGACCGTCCAGCACCACATCCCCGGCGACCTGCCCCCGCTCGCCCCGGAGGACGAACTCGTGCTCTACCGGGTCGCCCAGGAGGGACTGACCAACACCGCCCGCCACGCCGACGCCGCCCGCGCGGCGCTCACCCTGCGCCCGCTGCCGCCGTCCGAGGGCGCCGGTGTCGAACTGCTCGTCCGCGACGACGGCACCGGTCTCGGCACGGCCGCCGAGGGCGCCGGTATCCGCGGGATGCGGGAGCGGGCCCTGCTGATAGGAGCCGAGATCCACTTCGAACCCGCCCCCGGAGGGGGCACCGACGTACGCCTGCGCGTCCCCGCGCCGCCGGGGGACCGTTTTGCAGACCGAACCGGAGACAGCCCCTGATGTCCGCACGGCCCCCGATCCGCGTCCTGCTCGCCGACGACCACACCCTCGTACGCCGCGGAGTCCGTCTCATCCTGGACGGCGAACCCGATCTGACGGTGGTCGCCGAGGCCGGTGACGGTGCCGAAGCGGTCGCTGCCGCGCGGGCCACCGAGATCGACCTGGCCGTCCTGGACGTCGCCATGCCCCGCATGACCGGCCTCCAGGCGGCCCGCGAACTCTCCCGGCGCCTGCCCGAGCTGCGCATCCTCATCCTGACCATGTACGACAACGAGCAGTACTTCTTCGAGGCCCTCAAGGCGGGCGCCTGCGGATACGTCCTCAAGTCCGTCGCCGACCGCGACCTGGTCGAGGCGTGCCGGGCCGCCGTGCGCGACGAGCCGTTCATCTACCCCGGCGCCGAGCGGGCCCTCGTCCGCTCCTACCTGGACCGTGTGCAGGGCGGTGGCGGCCTGCCCGATCGGCCCATCACCGAGCGCGAGGAGGAGATCCTCAAGCTCGTGGCCGAGGGACACACCTCTAAGGAGATCGGCGAGCTGCTGTTCATCAGCGCCAAGACCGTCGAACGCCACCGCGCGAACCTGTTGCAGAAACTGGGCGTACGCGACCGCCTGGAACTCACCCGGTACGCGATCCGCGCGGGCCTCATCGAGCCCTGAGACGCCGCCGCCGAAGCCGACCTGCCCCGCTCCCCGCGTGGCCGTCTGGCCCTCGGGGCGTCGGTCGGTGTCGGTGCCGGTGTCGGTGTCGGCGGCGGCGGCGCGCGCGGTCAGCAGCCGATCGGTGCGGAGCCCACGGCCACGTCGTCGAACCAGACCGTGTCGTCGCCCGTCGCGTAGCTCTCCCAGCCCAGTCGCAGGGCGGTCGGCCGGGGTGCGGTGCCGCGGGCGAGCCACTGCTGGTCGACGTCCTGCGTCGGCACCCCGTCGGCGTGCAGGCCCGGAACCCGCTCGTCGCCGAGCCAGGTGTCGAGGTTGGCGGCCGAGGTGTCGATCGCGAACCGCAGGCACTGCCAGCCGTCCGTCGGCAGCGGCCTGCTCAGCGCCACCCCGGCCGGGCTCTGCGCGGGCAGGGTGGCGTCGTCGCTCTCCCGGTTCCACTGCAGCGCGCCGTTCTGGCCGCCCACGCGCAGCGCCCGGCCCCCCTGCGCCGAGTCCGGCATCGACACGAAGGTGACGTGCGAGGTCGGCAGCGCGGTGGTGTGCCGGACCCACATGCGCACGTACATCACCGGGCCGACCGACGACAGGTCCGCGGTGTGGGCGACGAAGGCGTGGTTGCAGTACCCGGCCCGGCCGTCCACCCGGAGCGACCTGCCGCCCTCGTGCGACACCGCCGAGTCCACGGCGGCCGTGCCCGTGCCCTGGCAGTCGGGCGCGGTGAACCGCCAGTCGCCGGCGGGCTCGGGGCCGGTCTGGTCCTCGAAGCCCGAGCAGATCACGGCGTCACCGCACTCCGCGGACGGCGGTGGAGTCGTCGTGGGAGGCGTGGTCGGTGGTGTGGTGGGCGGTGTGCCGCCGTCTTCGCCGCAGGAGGTGCCGTTGAGCGCGAAGTCGTCCGGCGCGGGGTCGGCGGACCGCCAGGTCCCCTGCACTCCGAACTCGGCGGTGCCACCCGTGGACAGGGCGCCGTTCCAGCCGGCGTCGACGGCGACGACGGACCCGCCGGTCTGTGTGACGGTCGCGTTCCACGCCGACGTCACCTGCTGGTCGCCGGTGTAGGTCCAGGTCAGCCGCCAGTCGCTCACCGCGGGGCCGAGGTTGGTGATCCTCACCTGGGCGGTGTAGCCGCCCGCCCACGCGTCGACGCTGTAGTCGACCCGGCAGGTGGCCGCCGTCGCACCGCTCGCGGGCATCGCCACCAGGACCGACACCACCAGCGCCACGGCGGCCACCGCCGCGGTCCAGGGCCGGCGCAGTAATCGAAGGACTCGGGTGCGCACAGGGTGCCTCCAGTACGGGAGAAGGGATGCGTCAGCGCATGCCGGGGAGCACGCTCAGGAGCATGCATGGGAGCGCTCCCATGCATGACACCGACTCTGACTGTGTACTGTCAATACGTGCGCGGCGTCGGACGCGATCGTGACTCGCCTACTCTTGTTGCCATGAGCAGCATCGACCGGAGCCAGTCAGTGGGCGGCACGCGAACCTACGAAGTACGCACCTACGGGTGCCAGATGAACGTCCACGACTCCGAGCGATTGTCCGGCCTGCTGGAGGACGCGGGCTACGTCCGCGCCCCCGAGGGTGCCGACGGCGACGCCGACGTCGTCGTCTTCAACACCTGCGCCGTACGGGAGAACGCCGACAACAAGCTGTACGGCAACCTCGGCCACCTCGCCCCGAAGAAGGCGAGCCGCCCCGGCATGCAGATCGCGGTCGGCGGCTGCCTGGCGCAGAAGGACCGCGACACCATCGTGAAGCGGGCCCCCTGGGTGGACGTCGTCTTCGGCACCCACAACATCGGCAAGCTCCCGGTGCTGCTGGAGCGCGCCCGCGTGCAGGAGGAGGCGCAGGTCGAGATCGCCGAGTCCCTGGAGGCGTTCCCGTCCACGCTGCCCACCCGGCGCGAGAGCGCGTACGCGGCCTGGGTCTCCATCTCCGTCGGCTGCAACAACACCTGCACCTTCTGCATCGTCCCCGCGCTGCGCGGCAAGGAGAAGGACCGCCGCCCCGGCGACATCCTCGCCGAGGTCGAGGCCCTGGTCGCCGAGGGCGTCAGCGAGATCACCCTGCTCGGGCAGAACGTCAACGCCTACGGCTCCGACATCGGCGACCGCGAGGCGTTCAGCAAGCTGCTGCGCGCCTGCGGGAACATCGACGGCCTGGAGCGCGTCCGCTTCACCTCCCCGCACCCCCGCGACTTCACCGACGACGTCATCGCCGCCATGGCCGAGACGCCGAACGCGATGCCGCAGCTGCACATGCCGCTCCAGTCCGGCTCCGACCCGGTCCTCAAGGCGATGCGCCGCTCCTACCGCCAGGAGCGCTACCTGGGGATCATCGAGAAGGTGCGCGCCGCCATCCCGCACGCGGCGATCACCACCGACATCATCGTGGGCTTCCCCGGCGAGACCGAGGAGGACTTCGAGCAGACCCTGCACGTGGTGCGCGAGGCCCGCTTCGCCCAGGCCTTCACCTTCCAGTACTCCAAGCGCCCCGGCACCCCGGCCGCCGAGATGGAGAACCAGATCCCCAAGGCCGTCGTCCAGGAGCGCTACGAGCGCTTGGTCGCCCTCCAGGAGGAGATCTCCTGGGACGAGAACAAGCAGCAGGTCGGCCGCACCCTGGAGCTCATGGTCGCCGAGGGCGAGGGCCGCAAGGACGGCGCCACCCACCGCCTCTCCGGCCGCGCTCCCGACAACCGCCTGGTGCACTTCACCAAGCCCGACCAGGAGGTCCGCCCCGGCGACGTGGTGACCGTGGAGATCACCTACGCCGCACCGCACCACCTCCTCGCCGAGGGCGCGGTGCTCGACGTGCGCCGCACCCGCGCGGGCGACGCCTGGGAGAAGCGCAACACGACCGAGCAGGCCAAGTCGGCGGGCGTGCTCCTCGGCCTGCCGAAGATCGGCGTTCCCGAGCCCCAGCCGGTCGTGGCGAGCGGCTGCGGCTGCGACTGACCGCGGGGGGTGCCGCCGGGTGCGGCGGTACGGGGATACGCTGCCGATCATGCTTGTCGCCGCCGCCGTCTGCCCCTGCCCGCCGCTCCTCGTGCCGGAGGTCGCTGCGGGTGCCGCACCCGAGCTGGACGCCGCCCGCGCCGCCTGTACGGATGCGCTGGGCGTGCTCGCAGCGTCCCGGCCCGACCGGCTCGTGGTGGTCGGGCCCGCGGACTCCGCCGGGCCCGAGGTCTATCCGCGGGGCGCGCGGGGTTCCTTCCGCGGCTTCGGCGTGGACGTGGAGGTGTACCTGGGCGCCGACACCGGCGGTGCGGGCGGAGCCGAGCTGCCCCACGGCCTGGCCGTCGGCGCCTGGCTGCTGGGGCGGACGGGGTGGACCGACGCCCCCGTCGACGCCATCGGGGTGGGGGACGGGCTGTCCGCCGAGCGCTGTGCCGCCGTCGGCTGGGACATCGCCGCGCGGGCCGGACGGACGGCGCTGCTGGTGCTGGGCGACGCCAGCGCGTGCCGCACGCTGAAGGCGCCCGGCTACCTCGACGAGCGGGCGGCGCCCTTCGACGCGGGGGTGGGCCGCGCCCTGGAAGCGGCGGACCAGGCCGCGCTCGCCGCCCTGGACGTCGATCTCGCCCGCGAGCTCAAGGCGTCGGGCCGGGCACCCTGGCAGGTCCTCGCGGGCGCGTCCGGCGACTCGGACCTGGGCGGGGCGCTCCTGTACGAGGACGCGCCCTACGGGGTCGGCTACGTCGTGGCCACCTGGTCGTAGCGGCGGAGCGGCCACCGTTGGTGGCGGTCGGCGCGACACCCCGGACGGGGGCGGCAGGCGCGTCCGCGTGGTCGCAGCGGCGACGCGCGACTTGGTCGTACCGGCGGCGCGGCCATCTGGCCGTAGCGATCGACGCGGCGCCCCGGACGTCACCGGCGGACGTGGCGGCGCGGTCGCAGCGGCGAGGCGTCACCTGGTCGTAGTGGCGGTGCGGCGTCTGGTCGTAGTGGTCGGCGGGCGCCGCCCGACGTGGTGGCAGGCACGGCTGCATGGTCGTAATGCTCGTCGGTCGTCGCCCCCGGCGTGGTGGCAGGCGCGGCTGCATGGTCGTAGCGGTGGTGCGGCCACCTTGTCGTGGTGGCGGACGCGGCGCCCCGGCGGCAGCGGCCGACGCGGCGCCGCGCCACCTGTCCGCAGCGGCGGCGTGGCCGCCGTGGCGTAGTCGTCGGTGCGCCCGCGGACGGTCCGGAGGCGGCCCGGGGGCCGGGCTCCGTGACCGTCCGGCGGCGTACCGGGTCAGGAAGCCGGAGGCGGGCCGGCCGGAGGGGTGCCGCCGGGTGTGCCGCCGTCTTCTTCCCCGCCCCTGTCGTCCTTGTGGGCGAGACGGTCCATGGCGCCCTTGGCCTTGCCCGTGCCCGTCTGGATCCGGTCGCTGTACTTGCCCTTGGTCCTCTCGTCGACGGTCCGCGCCATCTTGTCGAGACCGCGATCGATCTTGTCACCGTGCTGCTGCGCGAGGTCGGAGACCTTGCCCTTCGCCGGTTCGAGTCTGGCCTTCAAGTTGTCCAGGAGACCCATGGTTCGCCTTCCCTCACGGGGCAGTCAGGTGCGGGCGCCCTTGTCGGCCTCGGCCTCGTTGTCGACGGCCTCCCCGGCGGACTGCTGCTTGGGGATGCCGACGCTCTCCGAGTCACCGGCCTCGGCGGCGGTCCCGTCGGTCTCGCCGGCCCCCGCCGTGTTCCGCGGGCCGGCGTCGGCCGCCTTCGCCTCCGCCGCGCTCCCGGTGTCCGGGATGTCGGTCCGCGTCTCCGCGCCCGACGCCTCCTCGGTGTTCTTCGACCTCCGAAAAAGCCGTGCAAAAACGCCCATATCAACTCCATACGTTACTCGTGCGGGCGAAATCCCGCGGCATCCGGTGCGTCCGTTTGCGTGGCCGGGGCCATGACCCGGTGGCCCGGGGAGCGGGAACCTCGCAACGGGCAACGACCCTGGACGCGGACCGTCACGTAACTCGTTCCAGGGCGAGGTGAGAGGTTTGCGAGACTGGTGCGGTGAGCAGCGCACCCCCCGCCCCCCGCGTCATCGCCGTAGTCGGACCCACCGCGGCCGGAAAGTCCGATCTGGGCGTCTTCCTGGCCGAGCGGCTCGGCGGCGAGGTCGTCAACGCCGACTCCATGCAGCTCTACCGAGGGATGGACATCGGCACCGCCAAGCTGACGCCCGAGGAACGCGGCGGCGTCCCGCACCATCTGCTGGACATCTGGGACGTGACGGTCACGGCGTCCGTCGCCGAGTACCAGCGCCTCGCGCGCGAGCGGATCGACGCGCTGCTCGCCGAAGGGCGCTGGCCGATCCTCGTCGGCGGTTCCGGTCTCTACGTCCGCGGGGCCGTCGACAACCTGGAGTTCCCCGGTACCGACCCCGAGGTCAGGGCCCGTCTCGAGGCGGAGCTCGAACTGCGTGGCCCGGGTGCGCTGCACGCCCGGCTGGCCCTCGCCGACCCGGAGGCGGGGCGGGCCATCCTGCCCAGCAACGGGCGCCGCATCGTGCGCGCCCTCGAAGTGATCGAGATCACCGGCAGGCCCTTCACCGCCAACCTCCCCGGTCACGACTCCGTCTACGACACCGTGCAGATCGGCGTCGACGTGGCCCGCCCCGAGCTGCACGAGCGCATCGCCCTGCGCGTCGACCGGATGTGGGAGGCCGGTCTGGTCGACGAGGTGCGCGCACTGGAGGCGCAAGGGCTGCGCGAGGGGCGTACGGCGTCCCGCGCGCTCGGCTACCAGCAGGTCCTCGCGGCGCTCGCCGGCGAGTGCACGCTCGACGAGGCGCGCGCCGAGACCGTCCGTGCCACCAAGCGCTTCGCGCGCCGTCAGGATTCATGGTTCAGGCGCGACCCGCGGGTGCACTGGTTGAGTGGGGGTGTGGCGGATCGCACGGAACTTCCGCGACTCGCCCTGTCGTTGGTCGAACGACCGGTTACAGCCTGATCACGTGATGGCATCGGGACGCCCCGGCCGTCATCCGGGCCTTCGGCGGCGTGCCATCATCGAGCTTCGATCGACCGAGTGAGTCCTAGTTGGGAGGGCGCGTGGCGATGGAGGCCGGCCCTCGCGACACCGCACCGAGCACCGAACACGGCACCGCCGACCACGGCGGACCGGAGCCGGACGGCGGCGCCCTGAGCCCCGACGGTCCCGACGAGACGCCGGACGGTGTCGCCGACGGCCCCGCGCCCGACGAGATGTACGGGGACGAGGTCGAGGTCGAGTTGCGGCCCCAGCGCCGGCTGCGGATCTGGCAGCTCGCGCCCATCGTGTGCCTGGCCGCGCTCGGCTCCCTGATGTTCGCCTTCCCGCTCGCCTTCGACTTCGGCGACAGCGGCGCCGTGATCGCGATGCTGGGACTGCTGATCTGCTCCTGCGCGGCCGGCTGGGGCATGATGGCCGCCCGCCGGGTCGGCTACACCTGGCCGGGCCTGCCCCAGCGCGGCTCGGGGCGCCGAGCCGACTGGCGGACGATCCTCGTGTACGCCCTGGCGGTCGCCGCGGTCGTCGCCCTGGCCGTGTGGCGGGTCGCCCGCCTTCGGAGCTGACGGGCCCTCCCGCCCCGGGCCCGGCTCCGCCCCTCGTCGTCGTGGCGCACCCACCCCGTACGATCGAGGAATGAGCACGCGGATCGCCTTCCTCAAGGGTCACGGCACCGAGAACGACTTCGTGATCGTTCCCGACCCGGAGAACGCCCTCGACCTGCCCCCCGCCGCCGTCGCCGTCCTGTGCGACCGCCGAGCGGGCCTCGGCGGGGACGGGCTGCTGCACGTGGTGCGGTCCGCGGCGCACCCCGAGGCCCGGGACATGGCCGCCGAGGCGGAGTGGTTCATGGACTACCGCAACGGCGACGGCTCGGTCGCGGAGATGTGCGGCAACGGCGTGCGGGTCTTCGCGCGCTACCTCCAGCGCGCCGGGCACGCCGCCGAGGGGGACCTCGCCGTCGCGACGCGCGGCGGCGTGAAGCGCGTGCACATCGCGAAGAACGGCGACGTCACCGTCGGGATGGGCCGGGCGCTGCTGCCCGAGGGCGAGGTCGAGGTGAGCGTGGGCGAGCGCGACTGGCCCGCGCGGAACGTGAACATGGGCAACCCGCACGCGGTCGCCTTCGTCGCCGACCTCGACCACGCGGGCGACCTGTACGCCCCGCCCTCCCACGCGCCCGCCGGCGCCTATCCGGACGGGGTCAACGTCGAGTTCGTGGTCGACCGGGGCCCCCGCCACGTCGCGATGCGCGTGCACGAGCGCGGCTCCGGCGAGACCCGCTCCTGCGGTACGGGCGCGTGTGCCGTCGCCGTCGCCACCGCCCGCCGGGACGGCCTGGACCCGGCGGTCACCGGAACCCCGGCCACCTACACCGTCGACGTGCCCGGCGGCACCCTGGTGATCACCGAGCGCCCGGACGGCGAGATCGAGATGACGGGGCCGGCCGTGATCGTCGCGGAGGGCGAGTTCGACTCCGCCTGGCTGGAAGGGGTACTCGCCTGAACCACGACCCGGTGACCGGAACCGCGGTGAACCACAGCGCGGTCCAAGACACTCAGTGCGAAAACGTAAACCCTCGGACCATCGCTCGAATGGGTGATCCGTTTCACGCTCGGCGAGAGGCGGTCGGCCGCACGTGATGGGCTCGATAGCATCAAGCACCGGCCCGGACGGGGGACCGACAGCATCCCCTGAGCCGTGTCCGCCCTGGGATTCCCCGTCCGCCGGTCCGCGCAGCCGGAGGTGCCCATGAATGCGGAGGCCGTGAATCCAGCGAGCCCGGGACCCGTGCCGCCCGCGGCCACCGGTGCCGTCACGCCGGCGCCCCGCAGGAAGGCCCGCCCCCGGATCGACCTGCGCCGTCTCGGCCGGGCCGCGCTGCTCGGCTCCGCCACCCGCAGCCGGGGCCTGCCCGACGCCATCGGCCACGTCGTCGAGGCCCATCGCGCCCACCACCCCGACGCCGACCTCGACCCGCTGCGCCGCGCCTACGTCCTGGCCGAGTCCTCGCACCGCGGGCAGATGCGCAAGAGCGGCGAGCCGTACATCACCCACCCCCTCGCCGTCACCCTGATCCTCGCCGAACTGGGCGCGGAGACCACCACCCTGACCGCCTCGCTCCTCCACGACACCGTCGAGGACACCGAGGTGACACTCGATCAGGTCGGCGAGCAGTTCGGCGCCGAGGTCCGCTACCTCGTGGACGGCGTCACCAAGCTGGAGAAGGTCGACTACGGCGCCGCCGCCGAACCCGAGACCTTCCGCAAGATGCTCCTCGCCACCGGCAACGACGTCCGCGTGATGTCGATCAAACTCGCCGACCGGCTGCACAACATGCGCACCCTCGGCGTCATGCGCCGCGAGAAGCAGGAACGCATCGCCAAGGTCACCCGCGACGTCCTCATCCCGCTCGCCGAACGGCTGGGCGTCCAGGCGCTCAAGTCCGAGCTGGAGGACCTCGTCTTCGCGGTCATGCACCCCGAGGAGTACGCGCACACGCGGGAGCTGGTCCAGGAGAACGCCGCCCGCGCGGACGACCCGCTCGCCGCGGTCGCCGACGAGGTGCGGGGCGTGCTGCGCGAGGCGGACATCCAGGCCGAAGTCCTCATCCGCCCGCGCCACTTCGTCTCGGTGCACCGTGTCTCCCGCAAGCGCGGCACGCTCCGCGGCGCGGACTTCGGCCGCCTCCTGGTGCTCGTCCAGGAGGACGCCGACTGCTACGCCGTCCTCGGTGAGCTGCACACCTGCATGACGCCCGTCGTCTCGGAGTTCAAGGACTTCATCGCCGTTCCCAAGTTCAACCTCTACCAGTCGCTGCACACGGCGGTCGCCCGCGCGGAGGACGGCCAGGTCGTGGAAGTCCTCATCCGCACCCACCAGATGCACAAGGTCGCCGAGGCCGGTGTGGTCGCGCTCGGCAACCCGTACGCGCCTCCGTCGGAGGAGCAGAGCGCGGGCGACGGCGAGCGCGCCGACCCCACCCGACCCGGCTGGCTCTCCCGGCTGCTCGACTGGCAGCGCGGCGCCCCCGATCCCGACACCTTCTGGTCCACCCTCCGCGAGGACCTCGCCCAGGACCGCGAGATCACCGTCTTCCGCCCCGACGGCGGCACCCTCGGCCTCCCCGAGGGCGCGACCTGCGTCGACGCCGCCTACGCCCAGTACGGCGAGGACGCACACGCGACCATCGGCGCCCGGGTCAACGGGCGGCTGGCGCCCATGAGCACGGTGCTGCGGGACGGCGACACCGTGCAGCTCCTGATGGGCCAGGACGCCGCCTCCGAGCCCTCCAGGGAGTGGCTGGAGCACGCCCACACCCCCGCCGCGCGGATCGCCATCCAGCGCCGGCTCGCCGCCCACCCGGAAGCGGCGCCCGACGCGCAGGAGCCGCCCCGCGGACCCGCCGTACCCGAGCCCCACGCCCACCCGGACGCGCCGCGACCGGCCCCGGACGCCGCACCCGCCCGCCCCGCCGCCACCGACGTCCTCGTCGACCCGCCTGGCGCGAACGTACGACTGGCCGGCTGCTGCACCCCCGTACCGCCGGACGAGATCACCGGTTTCGCCGTGCGCGGAGGCGTGGTGACCGTGCACCGCGCCCAGTGCGCGGTGGTGGCGCGCATGAAGAGCGCCGGGCGCGCGGAGGTCGGTGTGCGCTGGGGCGAGAGCACCGGATGCCGGGTGACCCTTCTCGCCGAATCGTTCGGCCGCCCGCACCTCCTGGCCGACCTCACCGAAGCCATGGCCCTCGAAGGCGCCGAAATCGTCTCCGCGACCGTCGAACCCCCGGACCGCCAGCGGGTCCGGCACAGCTACACGGTCGTACTCCCGGACGCCGCCCGGCTGCCCGCGCTCATGCGCGCCATGCGCGACGTGGCCGGCGTCTACGACGTCAGCCGCGCCCAGCCGCAGCCGACCGGCGCCTGAACCGGCACGGCGTCCCGTGCCCGTCTGATCCGGCATGGCGTATCGCGCCGGTCCGATCCGCTACGGCGTAGCGCGCCCGTCTGATCCGTGCGCCGCGCCGAACCCGTTCGGGTGCCCCGGGCGCGCGCCGTCGCCGCCGGACACGCGCGCGCTGATAGCCGTGAGGGATGCTGCACACCCCTCACCCCCCGACTCCGCGACTTCGCGCCCGCTCCCGGCGCCGGCTCAGGGCCGCGGCGCTGCTCGCCTCCGCCGTCTCCGTCGGCCTGGTCGCCGCGAGCGCCCCGCCGACCCCGCTGGGCGTCGGCGACCGCCTCTTCCCGCAGCTGGGCAACCCCGGGTACGACGTGGCGGCGTACGACCTCTCCTTCACCTACTCCGGCAGCAACAGCGAGCCGCTGAAGGCCGTCACCACCATCGAGGCCCGGACGACCGCCGACCTGGACCGGATCAACCTCGACTTCGCCCACGGGAAGGTCGACTCCGTCGAGGTCGACGGAGAGCCCGCCGGGTTCGCCACCGCGGGCGAGGACCTCGTCGTGACGCCCGAGGACGCGCTCGACGAGGGCGACTGGACGCGGATCACCGTGCGGCACAGCAGCGACCCGGTGTATCCCGAGGACCGCCAGGGCGGCTGGGTGCGCACCGCCGACGGCCTCGCCATGGCCAACCAGGCGGACGTCGCCCACCTGGTGTTCCCCTGCAACGACCACCCCTCCGACAAGGCGCGGTTCACCTTCCACATCACCGCCCCCGACGGACTCACGGCCGTCGCCAACGGACTGCCGACCCGCGTGGACCGCACCGGCGGATCGACCACCTGGACCTACCGGAGCCCGCACCCCATGGCCACCGAGCTGGCCCAGGTGTCCATCGGCCGCTCCACGGTGCTGCACCGCGCCGGGCCGCACGGACTGCCCGTCCGGGACGTGGTGCCCACCGAGCACCGCGCGGCGCTCGAACCGTGGCTGGCGAAGACCCCCGGCCAGATCACATGGATGGAGCAGAAGGTCGGGCGCTACCCCTTCGAGACGTACGGCCTGCTCATGGCCGACGCCACCACCGGCTTCGAACTCGAGACCCAGACGCTCACCCTCTTCGAGCGGGAGCTGTTCACCGAGCCGGCCTACCCGAAGTGGTACGTCGAGTCGATCATGGTGCACGAGCTGGCCCATTCGTGGTTCGGCAACAGCGTCAGCCCGGCCACCTGGTCCGACCTGTGGCTCAACGAGGGACACGCCACCTGGTACGAGGCGCTGTACGCGGAGGAGACCGCGGACAAGCCCATGGCGGCCCGTATGAAAGCCGCCTACGGAGCCTCCGACCGCTGGCGTACGGCGGGCGGGCCCCCCGCCGCCCCCAAGCCGCCGAAGAACGGCAGCAAGACCGGGATCTTCCGCGCCAACGTCTACGACGGCGCCGCGCTCGTGCTCTACGCCCTGCGCCAGGAGATCGGCCGCTCCGCCTTCGAACGCGTCGAGCGTGCGTGGGTCGCCCGCAACCAGGACGGCACGGCGACGACCGCCGACTTCGTCCGGCTCGCCTCCGAGACCGCGGGCCGGGACCTTAGCGGCTTCTTCCAGGCCTGGCTGTACGGCGCGAAGACCCCGCCGATGCCCGGCCACCCGGACTGGAAGCAGAACCCCGTCGGGAAGGCCGCCGGGAAACAGCCCGCCAAGGCGTCCCGGAAGGCACACGGGGAATAAGCCGGTGACGAGACGGCCCGTGCCGTGCGACCATCTTCGGGACGGCGCGGTACGGGCCCCGGGAATCTCCCCGGTGGTTCGCACGTTGTACAGCATGTCGCGGCCCGTGCGCCGCGCCGACCCCTTCCCAGCTACGTAAGGATCCAATGACCTCCTCTTCTTCCCCCTCCCAGGACACCAAGCGTCTCGCGCAGACCTATCCCGAGGGCCTCCGGGCCGATGCCCTGATGGAAGAGGACGTCGCCTGGAACCGCGGAAACGACTCGCAGTGGGACGGCGAGCAGTTCGACCGCTCCGACCGCGCGGCCCTGCGGCGCGTGGCGGGCCTCTCCACCGAGCTCGAGGACGTCACCGAGGTCGAGTATCGCCAGCTCCGTCTGGAGCGGGTCGTCCTCGTGGGCGTCTGGACCTCGGGCACCGTGCAGGACGCGGAGAACTCACTGGCCGAGCTGGCCGCCCTCGCGGAGACGGCGGGCGCGCTCGTGCTCGACGGCGTCGTCCAGCGCCGCGACAAGCCCGACGCCGCCACCTACATCGGCTCCGGCAAGGCCGAGGAGCTGCGGGACGTCGTGCTCGACACGGGCGCGGACACCGTCATCTGCGACGGTGAGCTGAGCCCGGGGCAGCTGATCCACCTCGAGGACGTCGTCAAGGTCAAGGTCATCGACCGCACGGCCCTGATCCTGGACATCTTCGCCCAGCACGCCAAGTCCCGAGAGGGCAAGGCGCAGGTCGCGCTCGCGCAGATGCAGTACATGCTGCCGCGGCTGCGCGGCTGGGGCCAGTCGCTGTCCCGGCAGATGGGCGGCGGCAAGGGCGGCGGCCTCGCCACCCGTGGTCCCGGTGAGACCAAGATCGAGACGGACCGGCGCCGGATCCGCGAGAAGATGGCGAAGATGCGCCGGGAGATCGCGGAGATGAAGACCGGCCGCGAGATCAAGCGCCAGGAGCGCAAGCGCCACAAGGTGCCCTCCGTCGCCATCGCGGGCTACACCAACGCCGGCAAGTCCTCGCTGCTCAACCGCCTCACGGGCGCGGGCGTACTGGTCGAGAACGCCCTGTTCGCGACCCTCGACCCGACCGTGCGCCGGGCCGAGACCCCCAGCGGGCGGCTCTACACCCTGGCCGACACCGTCGGCTTCGTCCGGCACCTGCCGCACCACCTGGTCGAGGCGTTCCGCTCCACGATGGAGGAGGTCGGCGACTCCGACCTGATTCTCCACGTGGTCGACGGTTCGCACCCCGTCCCGGAGGAGCAGCTGGCCGCCGTGCGCGAGGTGATCAGGGACGTCGGCGCCACCGACGTACCCGAGATCGTCGTGATCAACAAGGCCGACATGGCCGACCCGCTGGTGCTCCAGCGACTGCTGCGGGTCGAGAAGCGGGCCATCGCCGTCTCGGCGCGCACCGGTCAGAACATCGACCAGCTGCTCGCCCTGATCGACAACGAGCTGCCGCGTCCCTCGGTCGAGATCGAGGCGCTCGTGCCGTACACCCACGGCAAGCTGGTGGCCCGTGCCCACGACGAGGGCGAGGTGATCTCCGAGGAGCACACCCCGGAGGGCACCCTGCTCAAGGTGCGGGTGCACGAGGAGCTGGCGGCGGAGTTCGCGCCGTACGTTCCGGCGCCGCTCGCCTGAGACCGCACGGCCGGACCGCAGGCCGACCGACCGAGGGCCCGTCCCCTGCCTCGGCAGGGGACGGGCCCTCGGTCATGTACGGGCCCATGTACGGGCCCATGTACGGGCCCATGTATGGATCCATGTATGGATCCACGTACGGATCACTGACCGCCGTACGTCTTGCTCATGTTCTGGTACATCGCCTCGGCCGACGGACCGAGCTGCGGTCCCGCCAGCCAGGTGTTCTCCAGCGGGCCGATCGAGGTGTTCGAGACCAGCTTGGTCTCGCCGTCCACCACCCGGAACCAGCCGCCGCCGGACGAGCCGCCGGTCATGGTGCAGCCGATGCGGTACATCGTCGGCAGCGACGCGCTCAGCGACAGCCGGCCGGGCCGGTCGACGCACTTGAACATCTCCAGGCCGTTGTACGGCGGTGCCGCCGGGTAGCCCCAGGCGCCCATGCTGGACACCTCCGTCGCCGACGGGGCGGAGAAGTCCACTTCCAGCGCGGCGCCGACCGTCTCCTCCAGGGACTTGCCGCCCTGCTCCGGCTTCACGTGCAGCACCGAGTAGTCGTACGCGGCCCCGTCGCCGCCGCTCTCCGAACCGCCCTTGATCCACTGGTCCGAGGTCGCCGCCCAGTCGGCCCACCAGGTGCCGTACGGGGCCATCTCGGTGGTCGTCGCGTTCGCCAGCTCCGCCTCGGACTTGCCGTAGTCGTTGTACGACGGGACGAAGGCGATGTTGCGGTACCAGCCGCCGCTGCCGCCCGCGTGCACGCAGTGGCCCGCCGTCCACACCAGGTTGGACTTCCCGGGGTGGTTCACGTCCTTGACCACCGTGCCGGAGCAGACCATCGAGCCCTCGGGGGAGTCGAAGAAGACCTTGCCCACCGGGGCGGCGTTCTCGTGGTAGGGCTTCTTCTCGGCCACGGCCTCGACGGGCGCCGGTTCCGGGTCGGTGGCGCCCTGGTCGGCGGCCGCGTCCTTGGTGGTGACGGTCTTGTCGGCCTCCTTCGCGGACTTCATCCGGTCCGGCTCCCACAGGCCCTCGATCACCGGGTTGACGAAGTCCTTGGCCTCACTGAGCCACTTGTCCTCGTCCCAGTTCTTCCAGCCGCCGTCCTTCCACTGGTCGACGTCGATGCCGTGCTCCTTGAGCCGGTTGGCGAGGCCGGCCGCCAGCCCGCCCTCGCCGCCACCGGTGTCTCCCGCGTCGGCGGCCCGGGAGGCGCCGCCGCCGGGCTCGGCGTCGGCCTCGTCCTGCGCCGATCCGCCGCAGGCGGTCGCGGTGAGCGTGAGCGCGGCGACCAGTCCGGCCGCGGCGAGTGCGGTGCGCCGCCCGCGCCGTGGCGCGGCGGACACAGGTGTGGAACGCATGGTGCGACGACCCCCGTTGAAACGTGTGAATGCGTGCATGTCTGTCAAGGAACGCACGGCGGGGTGCCGGGCTCGGGCCCGGCGCACCCCACCGTCCTCACTGGTCGGCGAACTTGCCGCTGACCGCGTCGAACACGCCCTTGGCCTGCTCGCCCAGGCGCGGACCCGCCAGCCAGCCGGCGGTCACCGGGCCGATCGAGGTGTTGGAGACCAGTGCGGGCTTGCCGTCGGAACCGGCGGCGACCCAGCCACCGCCGGACGAGCCGCCGGTCATGGTGCAGCCGATCCGGTACATCGTCGGGTCCGAGGCGTTGAGCGACAGCCGTCCGGGCTTGTCCTGGCACTGGTACAGCTTCTGGCCGTCGTACGGCGGCGCGGCCGGGTAACCGATCGCCTTCATGCTCTCGATCTCCGGCACGGCGGGCGCGTCGAAGTCGACCGGGAGCGCGGCGCCGACCGTTTCCTCCAGCGACTTGCCGCCGCTGCCCTTCTCCGGCGTCACATGGATCACGGCGAAGTCGTACGAGGCGCCGTCACCGCCGGTCGCCCCGCCCTGCTCGATCCACTGGTCCGAGGTCTGCGCCCAGTCGCCCCACCAGACGCCGTAGGGAGCGAGCTCCTCCTTGGTGGCGTTCTGCAGCTCCTCCACGGACTTGTCCGCGTCGTTGTACGAGGGGACGAAGGCGATGTTGCGGTACCAGCCGCCGCTCTTGCCCGCGTGCACGCAGTGACCGGCCGTCCAGACCATGTTGGACTTGCCGGGGTGGGCCGGGTCCTTCACGACCGTCGCCGAGCACACCATCGAACCCTTGGGGGAGTCGAAGAGGAGCTTGCCGGCCGTGGCGGCGTTGTCGTGGTACTTGGCCGGTACGGCCTCCGCCTCGACGGGTGCGGGCTCCGGGTCGGTGACGCCCTGGTCGCCGGAGATGTCGTTCTCGTCGACCTCCTGGTCCGGCTCCTCGGCGTCCCGCATCCGGTCCGGGTCCCACAGGCCCTCGATGATCGGGTTGACGAAGTCCTGCGCCTCGCGCAGCCAGTCGTCCTTGTTCCAGTTCTTCCAGGCGCCGTTCTTCCAGTCGTCGACGTCGATCCCGTGTTCCTTGAGCTTGTCCTTGATGTCGTCCGGGATCCGGATGCCGCCGTTGCCGTCGTCCGCGGCGGACGCGGAGGCCGAGGCGTCGCCGCCCGCCTCGGGGTCGCCGTCCTCGCACGCGGTGGCGGTGAGCGCGAGCGCCGAGACGAGCGCCACGGCGGCGGCCGCGGAGGAGGTTCCGCGCCGTCCGCGTCTGTTTCCGCGCGTGCTGAACGACGGCCGTATGGATCGCATGGTGTTGACTCCCCCTGCTGTGAACGAACGTGGTGCCGCGGCCGAACCGCCGAACGACGACGACCGGGAACGGCACCACACACTATGCGGTGGCTGTGGGGGAGTTCCGACGGAACGGCAACGGTTCGGATACAGCCGCCTGACCTGGCACGCGTCGCCCGCCGGACCGGACCGCCGGGTCGCGGAGCCGGAGCGGACCGGGAAACGCCCGCGGAAATCCCCGTCCCGGCAACGATCTTCAGACAGGCCGTAACCCCGTGAACGGTCCTCGGTTGGTAGCGGTGGGGGGCCCGCTGTCCGGACGCGGTCCCCCATGCCGGGAGCGCCCGGCACGTCGGGTCGTGTCCGGACTGCGGGAGGTCGACGAGCCGTGGCGGGGTCCCCGTACGGAGGGTGCACGGGCGCGGGCGGGAACGCCGGGCAAAGGGGCGCTCTGAGGCGCCAGACGGCGCGGGAACCGGCGGCACGTACCTACGCGCGCGCCCTCCCGGTCGTACCCGTCCGCGCCCGGGGACTCACCATCGAGGGTGCCGACGGCCGCCGTTACCTGGACTGCGTCTCCGGCGCGGGCACCCTGGCCCTGGGCCACAACCACCCCGTCGTCCTCGATGCGATCCGGACGGTCCTCGACTCCGGTGCGCCCTTGCACGTCATGGACCTCACCACGCCGGTCGAGGACGCCTTCGTCACCGAGCTGCTGCGCACCCTGCCGCCGGGACTCGCGGACCGCGCGCGCGTGCGGTTCTGCGGCCCGGCCGGCACGGACCCGGTCGACGCCGCCGTCGCGCTGGCCCGCGCCGCCACCGGACGGACCCGGGTGGTCACCGTCACCGATGCCCATGCCCATGCCCACACCCATGCCGACGCCGACGAGACGGTTCTCGACGACGACCGCGACGGCCGGCCGGGACGGGAGCGGCCTGCCGGTCTCCTCCTGGAACCGGTCCGGAGCGAGGCCGGGGTGCGTCCGGTGCCGGACGGCCTGGTGCGGCGCCTGCGGGCCCGCGCGGCCGACCGGGCCGTCCCGCTCATCGTCGACGAGACCGGGACGGGCGTCGGCCGGACCGGCGCCTACTGGGCCTTCGAACACAGCGGAGTCACGCCCGACGTGGTGGTCCTCGACAAGGCGATCGGCGGCAGCCTCCCCCTGGCCGTGCTGGTTCACCGCGAAGACCTGGGCGAACCGGACCGTACGGCCGGCGCCTTCCGCGGCAACCAACTGGCCCTGGCCGCGGGAGCCGCCACCCTCGCCCACGTCCGCGAGCACCGGCTCGCCGAACACGCCGCCACGCTGGGCGGCCGGATGCTGGCCGGACTGCGCGCCCTGGCCGCGGAGTTCCCGTGCGTCGGCGACGTGCGCGGGCGGGGCCTGATGGCCGGTGTCGAGCTGGTGGCGCCGGACAGGGCGCCCGACGTCCCCGCCCATGGCGCCCGCCCCGGTACCGCCGTCCGCCCCGGTACCCCCGCCGACCTCGCCACCGCCGTCCGCCGGGAGTGCCTGCGCCGCGGGCTGATCGTGGACATCACGGGCCCGCGCGCGAACGTCGTACGGCTGCTGCCCCCGCTCATCGTGACCGAGGAGCAGATGTCCGCCGTCCTCGACCGACTCGCCGACGCCGTACGGGCGGTGGACCGCGACCGCCCCGGCGGCCCCGTCCCGTTACGCGGGGAGCGCGCCCCGAGATGAGACCCCCCGGACACGGCACGCCAGGAGGACCCGCGTTGCACACCGACCCCGCCCCCGAACCGGCCCCCGCGGCCACCTCCGCACCCGGGACCCCGGCTGCTCCGGGGCCTGTTGCCGCTCCGGACGCCGCGCGCGACGCCGCTTCGGCGTCCGACGGACCGCCGGACGCCGCATCACGGCTTGCCCCGGCGCACGCCGCCCTCCCCGGGCCGCGGCCCGCGCCGCACACCCTTCGGTCCGCGGCCGACCCCCTGGACGACCTCGATCCCTGCGCCGCCGCCCAGGCCGCGGGCGCGGAGAACCTGATCCGCTGCTGGGTCCGGGAGGCCGACGTGTCCGCCCCCGACGACGGCGTACTCCACGTGCCGCTCCCGGCCTCCGGTACGGCGCTCGTCGTTCCCGTCCGCTACTGGTCGCCGACCGGGGCACACCGCTTCGGCCCCCCGCGGCTTTCCGGTTCCCCCGCGTCGGCACCGCCCGTGGACGCGGTCACGCTCGCCGCGCTGCTCGTGCGCGAGACGGCCGGGGCCCGGGGGCCGGACGGTCCCGACCTCGTCGCGCGCGTGGCCGACTCCGTCCGCCGCACCGCCGTCTTCCTCCGGGACCGTGCCGGTCCAGGAGAACGCGGCGGACCCGACCTCTTCCTCGCCGCCGAACAGGCGCTGCTCCTCGGGCACCCGCTGCATCCCACCCCGAAGAGCCGGGAGGGCCTCACCGAGGACGAGGCACGCCGGTACTCGCCGGAGCTGGGCGGCTCCTTCCCGCTGCACTGGCTGGCCATCGCCCCCGCCGTACTCGGCACCGACTCGGCCTGGACCGAGCGCGGCCGCCCGGTCACCGCGCCCGCGCTCACCGCACGGCTCGCGGCGGACGGCCCGGCGGCACCGGAGGGGTACGCCCTCCTGCCTCTGCACCCGTGGCAGTTCCGCGCGGTGCTGCACCGGCCGGACGTCGCCGCCCTCCTGGACTCCGGGCTGGTCAGGGACCTCGGCGCCCGGGGGCCGGCGTGGCATCCCACGTCCTCCGTGCGCACCGTCCACCGTGGCGGCGCCCCCGCCATGCTCAAGCTCTCGCTGGGCCTGCACATCACCAACTCCCGCAGGGACAACCTCCGCAAGGAGCTCCATCGCGGCGTCGAGGTGCACCGCCTGCTGCGCCGCGGCCTGTCCCGCCAGTGGCAGGCGGCCCACCCGGACTTCGACATCGTCCGCGACCCGGCCTGGCTCGCCGTCGACGGACCCGACGGCGCGCCCGTGCGCGGGCTCGACGTGGTCGTCCGGCACAACCCCTTCCGGCCCTCGGACGACGTCAGCTGCGTGGCCTCCCTCGTGTCACCGCGGCCGCACACCCGGCTGGCCGAGCTGGTCACCCGGCTCGCCGGGCGGACCGGCCGTCCGCGCGGGGCGGTCGCCGTCGAGTGGTTCCTGCGCTACCTCCACCACGTCGTACGCCCCGTCCTGTGGTTGGACGCCCGCGCGGGGATCGCCCTGGAGGCGCACCAGCAGAACACGCTCGTCCTGCTGGACGCCGACGGCTGGCCCGCGGGCGGCCGCTACCGCGACAACCAGGGCTACTACTTCCGCGAGTCCCGGCGTGCGGAACTAGACGCCAGGCTCCCCGGGATCGGCGCACACAGCGACACGTTCGTGGCCGACGCCGTCATCGACGAGCGCTTCGCCTACTACCTCGCCGTCAACAACGTGTTCGGTCTCATCGGCACCTTCGGCTCCGAGCGTCTCGCCCCGGAGGGCACGCTGCTCGCGGCCTTCCGCCGCTTCCTCGGCGAGCTGGACTCGGGCCCCGACCCCCAGGGCGGCCCGCTCCCCGCCCACCTCCTGGACTCACCCGTGCTGCGCTGCAAGGCGAACCTGCTGACCCGGCTGCACGGCCTCGACGAACTCGTCGGCCCGGTGGACACCCAGTCCGTCTACGTCACCATCGCCAACCCCCTGCATGCCTGAGCGGGCCGCCCTCCCGAAGGAGCGACACTGTGAATCCCACCGACGCGAGCGCCGACGACACCCTGGACCTGCATGTGCCCGAGGAGTTCGTCGCCCTGTTCCGGACCGCGGTGAACGACCCCGCGGAAGCGGCGACGGCACGCGCGCGTGAGGACCTGCCCGCGCCTGCGGACCTGCGCGCGCGTGCCGACCTCCTCGACGGCATCGCCGACTGGGGGCCGAGCGACACCCCCGCCGGAGTCTTCCACCTGGTCCCCGTCGACCCGGAACGGGACGTCGCGCTCATCGCCCGCTGGATGAACGACCCCGCCGTCGCGGCGTACTGGAAACTGACCGGACCGCAGAGCGTGACCGCGGACCATCTACGGGCCCAGCTGACCGGCGACGGGCGCAGCGTCCCGTGCGTCGGGACGCTGGACGGGGTGCCGATGAGCTACTGGGAGATCTACCGCGCCGACCTCGATCCGCTGGCCCGGTACTGCCCGGTCCGGCCTCACGACACCGGCGTGCACGTGCTGATCGGCGACGGCACCCACCGCGGGCGGGGCCTCGGAACCGAGCTGATCGGGGCCGTCGCCGAACTCGTCCTCGCGAAGCGCCCCGCCTGCACGCGCGTGCTCGCCGAACCCGACGTCCGCAACAGGCCGTCCGTCGCGGCGTTCCTCGGCGCCGGGTTCCGGCCGACGGGGGAGGTGGAGCTGCCCGCCAAGCGCGCCGTCCTCATGATCCGGACACGGGAGGCCTGGGAACAGTCGCCGTGAAGCGCGGCGCCCGCCGTCCCGCCCCCGTTTCGCCGCCCAGGAGCCCCCTTGCCCCGCCTGTCCCCACAGTCACTCACGCCGCTCGCCCCCGCCTTGCCGACCCGTTTGTCAGTCCCGGGCCGTAGGGTGGTCGCGCTATGACGAAGCCCTCACTCCCCGAACTCCTGCACGCCGCCGTCACCGCCGTCGGCGGCACGGAGCGTCCCGGCCAGGTGGCCATGGCCGAAGCCGTCGAGGACGCCATCGACGGCGGCTCCCATCTGCTGGTCCAGGCCGGCACCGGCACCGGAAAGTCGCTGGGGTACCTGGTGCCCGCGCTGGCGCACGGGGAGCGCGTGGTCGTGGCCACGGCGACCCTGGCCCTGCAGCGCCAGCTGGTCGAGCGGGACCTGCCCCGCACGGTCGACGCGCTCCACCCGCAGCTGCGCCGCCGCCCCGAGTTCGCGATGCTCAAGGGCCGGTCGAACTACCTGTGCCTGCACCGGCTGCACGAGGGCGTCCCGCAGGACGAGGAGGACGGCCTCTTCGACCAGTTCGAGGCCGCCGCCCCCACCAGCAAGCTGGGCCAGGACCTGCTGCGGATGCGCGACTGGGCGGACGAGACCGAGACCGGCGACCGCGACGACCTGACGCCCGGAGTCTCCGACCGTGCCTGGGCTCAGGTGTCCGTGTCCTCCAGGGAATGCCTGGGCGCCACGAAGTGTGCCTACGGCGCCGAGTGCTTCGCCGAGTCCGCCCGTGAGCGTGCCAAGCTCTCCGACGTCGTCGTCACCAACCACGCGCTGCTCGCGATCGACGCCATCGAGGGGGCGCCCGTCCTGCCGCAGCACGAGGTGCTGATCGTCGACGAGGCGCACGAGCTGGTCTCCCGGGTCACCGGAGTCGCCACCGGCGAGCTGACCCCCGGCCAGGTCAACCGTGCGGTGCGCCGCGCCGCGAAGCTGGTGAACGAGAAGGCCGCCGACCAGCTCCAGACCGCCGCGGAGGGCTTCGAGCGGCTGATGGAGCTGGCGCTGCCGGGCCGCCTCGAGGAGATCCCGGAGGACCTGGGCTACGCCCTGATGGCGCTGCGGGACGCCTGTCGCACGGTCATCTCGGCGATCGGGACCACGCGCGACAAGTCCGTGCAGGACGAGGACGCGGTCCGCAAGCAGGCGCTGGCCTCCGTGGAGTCCGTGCACGACGTGGCGGAGCGGATCACGAACGGCTCCGAGTGGGATGTCGTCTGGTACGAACGCCACGACCGGTTCGGTGCCTCGCTGCGGGTCGCTCCGATGTCCGTCTCCGGTCTGCTGCGGGAGAAGCTCTTCACCGACCGCTCGGTGGTCCTGACCTCCGCGACCCTGAAGCTGGGAGGCGACTTCAACGGCGTCGGGGCGTCCCTCGGCCTCGCACCCGAGGGCACCGAGGGCGACGACGTGCCCCAGTGGAAGGGTGTCGACGTGGGCTCGCCCTTCGACTACCGCAAGCAGGGCATCCTCTACGTCGCCAAGCACCTGGCCCGGCCCGCGCGGGACGGCGACCGCGGCGACATGCTGGACGAGCTGACCGAGCTGATCCAGGCGGCGGGCGGTCGCACCCTGGGGCTGTTCTCCTCGATGCGCGCGGCCCAGCTGGCCGCCGAGGAGCTGCGCTCCCAAATCCCGGAGTACCCGATCCTGCTCCAGGGCGAGGAGACCCTCGGGGAGCTGATCAAGAACTTCGCGGCCGATCCGCGGACCTGCCTCTTCGGCACCTTGTCCCTGTGGCAGGGCGTAGACGTGCCCGGGCCCAGCTGCCAGCTGGTCGTCATGGACAAGATCCCGTTCCCGCGTCCGGACGACCCTCTGATGAGCGCCCGCCAGAAGGCGGTGGAGGAGGCGGGGGGCAACGGCTTCATGGCGGTCGCCGCCACCCACGCCGCGCTGCTCATGGCCCAGGGCGCGGGTCGGCTGGTCCGCGCGTCGGGCGACCGCGGGGTGGTCGCCGTACTGGACCAACGGCTGGCGACGGCCCGGTACGGCAGCTATCTGAAGGCGTCCCTGCCCGACTTCTGGTTCACCACGGACCGCAACCAGGTCCGCAAGTCACTCGCCGCCATCGACGCGAAGGCCAGGCAGACCGAGGGCTCCGAGCAAGCCGAGCAAGCCGAGCAGACCGAGGGCGACTGACGCGGCCGCGTGCCGGGGTGGCCGTGCGCCCGGCACGGCCGGTCCCCGAACAGCGCTGGGCCCCGGAACCGGCGCAGAGGTCCCGGGGCCCGGTCGGGTCGGCGGGGCGCTGTCGCGCGTACCCGCCCGCCGTGGCGCTCAGACGCGACGCAGTACGGCCACCACCTTGCCGAGGATGGTCGCGTCGTCACCGGGAATCGGCTCGTACGCCGAGTTGTGCGGGAGGAGCCAGACGTGGCCGTCCTCGCGCTTGAAGCGCTTGACGGTGGCCTCGCCGTCGAGCATCGCGGCCACGATGTCGCCGTTCTCCGCGACCGGCTGGCGGCGGACCGTGACCCAGTCGCCGTCGCAGATCGCGGCCTCGATCATCGAGTCGCCGACGACCTTCAGGACGAACAGCTCGCCGTCGCCGACCAGCTGCCGGGGGAGCGGGAAGACGTCCTCGACGGACTCCTCGGCCAGGATCGGGCCACCGGCGGCGATACGGCCGACCAGCGGGACGTACGAGGCGGCCGGCTTTCCGGCGGTGTCCGTGGGCTGCACGGAGGCGGCCTGGTCGGAGCCGCGCACCTCGTAGGCACGCGGGCGGTGCGGGTCCCGGCGCAGGAAGCCCTTGCGCTCCAGTGCCATCAGCTGGTGCGCCACGGACGAGGTGCTGGAGAGGCCGACGGCCTGGCCGATCTCCCGCATCGACGGCGGGTACCCGCGCCGCTGCACGGAGTCGCGGATGACCTCGATCACCCGGCGCTGGCGGTCGGTGAGCCCCGAGCTGTCCGCCCGGATGCCGGGAGGTCGTCCTGGCAGGGAGCGCTTGTGCCCCTCGGGATTCGCGGCGTCGCTCATCGCGTGCACCGGCTCAGGTCGGCCCTGGGGGCGTTCCTGGGCAGTGATGGTGGCACTGTCGGCGGTGGTGGTCACGTCGGCCCCTCTCGATGGTCTCCCTGCTGCACAACGGTAGTAGCTTTCGAAAGGTTGCGCCAAACACACGTTCGAGTGAAAAAACGCGAATCGCTCGCTCGTCTTGCATGTCTGGGTGTATGGCTACCGTGGCGCCTGGCGGACAAAAGGGCTCATTGCTGTACTCTTCACCGCCGTGGTGACAACCTCCGGGATGTCGCCCCAGTCTGCCATCCGGCATCCCGTTCGACGGGGCGGGGCTCCCATCTGTTGCGGTAGTCCCACGTCCCCTCCCCGTGGTGCCCACGGTATCTCCGCATGCTCCGGGCGGCACGAGCCCGACACGGCTGCGACACGCCCGGGCGACGGCTGGGCGCAAGTGACGCGGCGCGGGTGGCCGCGCACACACAGGCGCGACACGCGTGCAGGGCGTGTATGTATGAGCCAATCCCCACATCTAGTGGTTGGATAGCGAGAGCAGCCCACAAGTTGTGGTCCCCCGGGTCTTCGAGCCCGCCGCGATCGCCTATGCTGGGGGCTGCTTCGAGGGGCCTGAAGGGCCTTTCGAGGCTGTTGAGTCTGCTGTGAGGAGGGTTCGGAGTCCATGCACTGCCCCTTCTGCAGGCACCCCGACAGCCGTGTCGTCGACAGTCGTACGACCGACGACGGCACGTCGATCCGCAGGCGCCGCCAGTGCCCTGACTGCTCCCGTCGGTTCACGACCGTGGAGACGTGCTCGCTCATGGTGGTGAAGCGGTCCGGGGTCACCGAACCGTTCAGCCGCACCAAGGTGATCAACGGTGTGCGCAAGGCCTGTCAGGGCCGGCCCGTCACCGAGGACGCGCTCGCGCAGCTCGGCCAGCGGGTCGAGGAGGCGGTGCGGGCCACCGGAAGCGCCGAGCTGACCACCCACGACGTGGGACTGGCCATCCTCGGACCGTTGCAGGAACTCGATCTCGTCGCCTATCTGCGATTCGCCTCGGTCTACCGGGCGTTCGACTCGCTCGAGGACTTCGAGGCCGCGATCGCGGAACTGAGGGAGACGACGGGGTACCCCGGCGAGGACGACGACACCGGCACGGGGAGCCAGGAGAACGACCGCGGGTCCACGGGGGCAGGACAGGTCCCCGAGCCCGCACGCGCCGCCGACTGATCGGCGGGCCGGACCCGGACTTCGGCGCCCGGGCCCGGCCGGACGGCGGCGAGCGAACAAGACCTGTTGCGGGCGGTGCGAGAGATGCCCGCAACACCAGACAGAACACCGTGCCCACGGGAACAATCGGGGCACTTCAGGGCGTTTTCGCCCGTACAGGGAGGCGGCATGACAGAGACGGCGAGCGGTCCGGCACGGAGTTCCCGCGCCAAGGCCACCAAGGCGGGCAAGGGACTCCGCGTCGAGCGCGTCCACACCACTCCCGGCGTCCACCCCTACGACGAGGTGGCCTGGGAGCGTCGTGACGTCGTCATGACCAACTGGCGCGACGGCTCGGTCAACTTCGAGCAGCGTGGCGTCGAGTTCCCCGAGTTCTGGTCGGTGAACGCGGTCAACATCGTCACCAGCAAGTACTTCCGGGGCGCCGTGGGCACCCCGCAGCGCGAGGTGAGCCTGAAGCAGCTCATCGACCGCATCGTGAAGACGTACCGGAAGGCCGGCGAGGACAACAAGTACTTCGCCTCGCCCGCCGACGCCGAGATCTTCGAGCACGAGCTGGCCTACGCCCTCCTGCACCAGATCTTCAGCTTCAACAGCCCGGTGTGGTTCAACGTCGGCACGCCCCAGCCGCAGCAGGTCTCCGCCTGCTTCATCCTGTCCGTCGACGACTCCATGGAGTCGATCCTCGACTGGTACAAGGAAGAGGGCATGATCTTCAAGGGCGGCTCCGGCGCCGGCCTGAACCTCTCCCGGATCCGCTCCTCCAAGGAACTCCTCTCCTCCGGCGGCAACGCCTCGGGACCGGTCTCCTTCATGCGCGGCGCCGACGCCTCCGCCGGCACCATCAAGTCCGGCGGTGCCACCCGCCGCGCGGCCAAGATGGTCATCCTCGACGTCGACCACCCCGACATCGAGGACTTCATCCAGACCAAGGTGAAGGAGGAGGAGAAGATCCGCGCCCTGCGCGACGCGGGCTTCGACATGGACCTGGGCGGCGACGACATCACGTCCGTCCAGTACCAGAACGCCAACAACTCGGTCCGCGTGAACGACACGTTCATGAAGGCCGTGCAGGACGGCGGCAAGTTCGGCCTGACGTCCCGCATGACCGGCGAGGTCATCGAGGAGGTCGACGCCAAGGCGCTCTTCCGCAAGATGGCCGAGGCCGCCTGGGCCTGCGCCGACCCGGGCATCCAGTACGACGACACCATCAACGCCTGGCACACCTGCCCGGAGTCCGGCCGCATCAACGGCTCGAACCCGTGCAGCGAGTACATGCACCTGGACAACACGTCCTGCAACCTCGCCTCGCTGAACCTGATGAAGTTCCTGAAGGACGACGGCAAGGGCCACCAGTCCTTCGACGCCGAGCGCTTCTCCAAGGTCGTCGAGCTGGTCATCACCGCGATGGACATCTCCATCTGCTTCGCGGACTTCCCGACCCAGAAGATCGGCGAGAACACCCGCGCCTTCCGCCAGCTCGGCATCGGCTACGCCAACCTCGGCGCCCTGCTGATGGCGACCGGCCACGCGTACGACTCCGACGGCGGCCGCGCCCTGGCCGGTGCCATCACCTCCCTGATGACCGGCACGTCGTACCGCCGCTCCGCCGAACTCGCCGCGATCGTCGGCCCGTACGACGGCTACGCCCGCAACGCCAAGCCGCACCTGCGGGTCATGAAGCAGCACTCCGACGAGAACGCCAAGGCCGTCCGCATGGACGACCTCGACACGCCGATCTGGGCCGCGGCCACCGAGGCCTGGCAGGACGTGCTGCGCCTCGGCGAGAAGAACGGCTTCCGCAACTCCCAGGCGTCCGTCATCGCCCCGACCGGCACCATCGGTCTCGCGATGTCCTGCGACACCACCGGCCTCGAGCCCGACCTCGCCCTGGTCAAGTTCAAGAAGCTGGTCGGCGGCGGCTCGATGCAGATCGTCAACGGCACCGTCCCGCAGGCCCTGCGCCGCCTGGGCTACCAGGAGGAGCAGATCGAGGCGATCGTCGCCCACATCGCCGAGCACGGCAACGTGATCGACGCGCCCGGTCTCAAGCACGAGCACTACGAGGTGTTCGACTGCGCGATGGGCGAGCGCTCCATCTCCGCGATGGGCCACGTCCGCATGATGGCCGCCATCCAGCCGTGGATCTCCGGCGCCCTGTCCAAGACGGTCAACCTGCCGGAGTCGGCGACCGTCGAGGACGTCGAGGAGGTCTACTTCGAGGCCTGGAAGATGGGCGTCAAGGCGCTCGCCATCTACCGCGACAACTGCAAGGTCGGCCAGCCCCTCTCCGCCAAGACCAAGTCCGCCAAGGACGAGAAGGCGGAGATCACGGAGAAGACCGAGGCGGCCATCCGCGAGACGGTCGAGAAGGTCGTCGAGTACCGCCCGGTCCGCAAGCGCCTCCCGAAGGGACGTCCCGGCATCACCACGTCCTTCACCGTCGGCGGCGCCGAGGGCTACATGACCGCCAACTCCTACCCGGACGACGGTCTCGGCGAGGTATTCCTGAAGATGTCCAAGCAGGGCTCGACCCTCGCGGGCATGATGGACGCCTTCTCCATCGCGGTCTCCGTCGGCCTCCAGTACGGCGTGCCGCTGGAGACGTACGTCTCGAAGTTCACCAACATGCGCTTCGAGCCGGCCGGCATGACGGACGACCCGGACGTGCGGATGGCGCAGTCGATCGTCGACTACATCTTCCGCCGCCTGGCGCTGGACTTCCTGCCCTTCGAGACGCGTTCCGCGCTCGGCATCCACTCCGCCGAGGAGCGTCAGCGCCACCTGGAGACCGGGTCGTACGAGCCGTCCGACGACGAGCTGGACGTCGAAGGCCTGGCGCAGTCCGCGCCCCGCGCCCAGGAGCTGGTGGCCGTCGCCACGCCGAAGGCCGAGGCCGAGGCCGCCAAGCCCGCTCCGCAGCAGGCGCACACCAGCGCCGAACTGGTGGAAATGCAGCTGGGCATCCAGGCCGACGCCCCGCTCTGCTTCTCCTGCGGCACGAAGATGCAGCGCGCCGGCTCCTGCTACATCTGCGAGGGCTGCGGCTCGACCAGTGGTTGCAGCTGACGCGTAGGCGTTCGTAGTCGCTCATGAGTAATGGGCGCCCACCTTGGTGGGCGCCCCTTACTCATGTACCGGCACCCGTCAGGGCCGCCGCGCCGCGCCCATCACCCGCGTGAACGTCGCGGGATCCCCCTCGAATCCGTGCACGCCGGCCCGGAACTCCCACGCCCCCGTCTCGTCCCGGACGAACTCCGCGACCGTCGCCGCAGTGGCGCCCCGGACGCCGCCGAAGTCCTCCGCGGCCAGGTCCGTGTATCCCTCACGGATACGCAGGCCCGGGTTGGCGACGTCGCCGAAGGTCCGGTCCTCGGTGTGCTGCTGGATGGCGACGCCCACCACCACGCGCGCGTAACGCACGTCGAGCCGCTCCAGCTCCAGTGTCATGACCTCGTCGAAACCGAAGCCCTTGCCGTCCTTGCTGTCCCGGTTGAGGTAGATCGTGCCGTCCGGCGAGCGGCTGTCGAAGTGCACCACGTAGGCGGGAGTGCCGTACGGGTCACCGGCCGGATAGGTCCCGGCGACGAGGTCCAGATCGGCGGGTGGCTGCCCCGCCGGACTCGGGTCCCACCGCAGCGCGACCTCGACCTTGCGCATGCCCTTGCTGAGGCCGTTCACAGACTTCCCCTTCCCAGGTCCCCCGCCCTGCCCGGCCACCGGAACTGCCGGACGGTGACGGCCGGTTGTCCATCCTGCCACGCACCGGGACCGGGGGTGCGGGCAAGCGGTCCCGCGGAGAGCGACCGGTGCCGGGTTCCCTGGCCTTACCATGGCGCGGTGCTGGTCAAGTGGATTCGCTGCACCGTGGTGGACCGCCGCGGTTTCGAGCGGGGGCAGCGGAAGTGGGCGGGGCTTCCGGGGGAGCCGGGTTTTCGGGGACAGGGGGGTGGCTGGAGCCGGGGGCGGCCGGACGTGGCGCACGTCTTCGCCTTCTGGGAGAGCCGTGCCTTCTACGACTCCTTCATGGCCCGCTCCCACGACCGGCTGGCCTCGGCCCAGGTGGGCACCTTCAAGGACGCCCAGGTCAGGCTCTTCGACTACCGCTTCGACGTGAAGACCGGGTTCGAGCCGCGCTTCACCGACGCCGACCTGCTGCGGGTGGCGCTGTGCCGGGTCCACGAGGAGCGGGCGGAGCACTACGTCCTCATGCAGGAGAAGGTCTGGAACCCGGCGATGGCCGGCTCGCCCGGCATGATCCGCGGCCTGTTCGGCGAGGCCCCGGGGAACGGGTACAACGAGTACCTCGTGCTGTCCATGTGGCTGTCGGCCGCCGAACACGGGAAGTACCGCACCGAGCGGGTGGAGCGGCTCGCCCTGCGCGCCCAGACGGAGGCCGACATCGCGGCGCTGACGGGCGACATCGTGCAACTGGAACCTTCCTGGACCGTTTGAGATCCGAACCCGCAACCCGCAACCCGCAACCCGCAACCCGCATACCTCCCCCCAGGTGTGGAAACTGTGTGACGTACGCCGTACGGAGCCCGTACGGGTGCTTGGTTCCGCCCGTCTCGATCTAGGGTTCTGGCATGGCACGACCACGGCGCATCGTTCTTGTCCGGCACGGCGAGTCGACCGGCAACGTCGATGACACCGTGTACGAGCGCGAACCCGACCACGCGCTCGCCCTCACCGACCGGGGCCGGGCGCAGGCCGAGGAGACCGGCAAGGGGCTGCGCGAGGTGTTCGGCGGCGAGCGGATCAGCGTGTACGTCTCCCCGTACCGCCGCACCCACGAGACGCTTCGCGCCTTCCACCTCGACCCGGACCTCATACGGATACGTGAGGAGCCCCGGCTGCGGGAGCAGGACTGGGGCAACTGGCAGGACCGCGACGACGTGCGCCTGCAGAAGGCCTACCGCGACGCCTACGGGCACTTCTTCTACCGCTTCGCCCAGGGCGAGTCCGGCGCCGACGTGTACGACCGGGTCGGCGGCTTCCTGGAGAGCCTGTTCCGCAGCTTCGAGGACCCCGACCATCCCCCGAACGTGCTGCTGGTGACGCACGGGCTCGCCATGCGGCTGTTCTGCATGAGGTGGTTCCACTGGACGGTCGCGGAGTTCGAGTCGCTGTCCAATCCCGGGAACGCCGAGATGCGGATGCTCGTTCTCGGTGAGGACGGCAAGTACACCCTTGACCGGCCCTTCGAACGCTGGCGAGATCCGGAACCGTATGGGATCACCGGATAGGGTGGCGGGGCGATGACCCTTCATTCTTCTTCTGACAGGCGCCTGGACCGCGCCCTTTCCAGCCTGCGCGGACTTTCGGTCGGGGACGCGCTGGGCTCACAGTTCTTCGTTCCCGCGAACTACCCGCTGCTGGGGCGCCGTGAGCTGCCGTCCGGTACCTGGCAGTGGACGGACGACACGGAGATGGCCTGTTCCGTCGTCTCCGTGCTGGCCGCCCATCACCGCATCGACCAGGACGCCCTGGCGCAGTCCTTCGCCCACCACCACGACTTCGACCGGGGATACGGACCCGCGGTCAACCGGCTGCTGCGGCTGGTCCGCGAAGGCGGCGACTGGCGCGAGCTGGCCGCGGCGCTGTTCAACGGCCAGGGCTCCTGGGGCAACGGCGCCGCCATGCGCATCGCCCCGCTCGGCGCCTGGTACGCGGACGATCCGGAACAGGCGACCCACCAGGCGGAGATCTCGGCCTACCCGACACACCAGCACCGCGAGGCGGTGGTCGGCGCCATGGCCGTCGCGGCGGCCGCGGCGCTGGCCGCCGATCCGGCCGGCCCGCCCTCCGCGCACACGCTCCTCGACGGGGTGATCGGGCTCGTACCGAAGAGCGCGGTGGGCGCCGGACTGCGACGCGCCCGGGACATGCTCGACTACGGCGACGCGGCCACGGTGGCGGCGGTCCTGGGCTGCGGTCGGCGTACGACCGCCCATGACACGGTCCCGTTCGCCCTCTGGTCCGCGGCGCGCGCCCTCCGGGACTACGAGACCGCGTTCTGGACCACCGCCCAGGTCGGCGGCGACGTCGACACCACCTGTGCCATCGTGGGCGGGGTGATCGCGGCCGGCGAGGCGGGGGCGCCCCCGGCCGAGTGGGCGGACCGGGTCGAGGCGCTGCCCGCCTGGATGACGACGCCGGCCTGACCGGATCCCCGAGTGGAAACTCTCCGTGTTCGGTGGGAACTCCACGTGACCGCGTGCGCGTTGTCATGACAACCGCTGTGCGGGGCACGGCCCCGGGCGGACAGGAAGGTCATGGGGGTGGGACGTGGAGGCGCTGTCGGTGTTCGTCGCGCTGCTGTCCGTCGCGCTACTGTCCGTCGTGCTCCGTGCCGCCCCGCTCGGTCGGCCGAGCGGGGCGGCGGCTTCAGGCGTCCGTAGTGCGGGGGTGTCAGCCCATACCCGGCCCGGCCGTGCCGGACAGGGCGTCCAGGTCGCTCTTGCGTACCCGTATGACCAGCCAGGCCGTGGCCAGGGCGAGTACGGCCATGGCCGCGGCCGGGATGAAGGCGGCCGAGATGCCCTGTGCCAGCACGTCGTGCGACCAGGGCGCGGGCAGCTGGTGCGTCTGGGCGAACTCCGCCTTCTGCTCCGGCGAACCGTTGGTGAGGAAGTCGGGCACCTGCTTCTCCGCCTCGTCCCTGCTGGCCGTGCCGAAGACCGTCGTCAGGATGGCGAGACCGATCGACCCGCCCACCTGCTGCATCGCGTTGAGAAGACCCGACGCCGCGCCCGCCTCGTGCTGGGCGACGCCGGAGACCGCGGTCAGCGTCAGCGTGACGAAGTTCAGCCCCATGCCGAAGCCGAAGATCAGCATCGGTCCCAGGATTCCCCCGACATACGAGCTGTCGGAGCTGATGAGGGCCTGCCAGCCGAGCCCGAGCGCGGCGAGCGCCGAGCCCGCGATCATGAACGGCTTGGGGCCGAACACGGGCAGGAAGCGCTGCGACAGACCGGCACCGAGCGCGATCACGACCGTGACCGGCAAGAAGGCCAGACCGGCCTCGATGGGGGTGTAGCCGAGCACGTTCTGCACGAACAGCACGATGTAGAAGAACATGCCGAACATCGCCGCGGCCAGGCTCAGCATGATCACGTACGTGCCGGAGCGGTTGCGGTCGGCGAACATCTTCAGCGGCGTGATCGGTTCCTTGGCCCGCTGCTCGATCAGGACGAAGGCAAGCAGCAGAACCGCGGCGGCCGCGAAGGAGCCGATGGTCAGGTTGTCCCGCCAGCCCTCGTCCGCGGCCCGGATGAAGCCGTAGACGAGAGAGGCCATGCCCGCCGTCGAGGTGACCGCTCCGGCGATGTCGAAGCGGCCGGAGTGCCGTTCGGACTCGCTGATGTAGAGCGGCGCGAGCACGGCGATCAGTACGCCGATCGGCACGTTGACGAAGAGCACCCAGCGCCAGTCGAGCCACTCGGTGAGCATGCCGCCCGCCAGCAGGCCGATGGCACCGCCACCCGCGGAGACGGCGGCGAAGACGCCGAAGGCCCGGTTGCGTTCCGGTCCCTCGGGGAAAGTGGTGGTAATAAGGGCCAGCGACGTGGGCGACGCGATCGCGCCTCCCATGCCCTGAAGGACGCGCGCGGCCAGCAGCTGCCAGGGTTCCTGGGCGAAGCCGCCGAGCAGCGAGGCGAAGGTGAACAGCAGGATGCCCGTCATGAAGACCCGGCGCCTGCCGAGGATGTCACCGGCTCGGCCGCCGAGCAGGAGCAGGCCGCCGAAGGTGAGCGTGTAGGCGCTGACGACCCAGGTGAGGTCGGTGGTGCTGAATTCGAGCGCGTTCTGGATGTGCGGGAGCGCGATGTTCACAATCGTCGCGTCGAGTACGACCATGAGTTGGCAGGCCGCGATGACGGCGAGTGCGATGCCGGGGTGCCCCTCCCGGCGGGCCGCTCCCGGCTTCTTGTCTTTGATCAGAGAAGAGGTTGTCACTATGTGTCCCCCACGAACGATTTAGTGAACGCTCGCGTTCACTGTTGCTTCAACGTTAGTGACTCGGAGACAGTGAACGCAACCGTTCACTTGTCGTGTCCTCGTGCGTCCGGTCCCCGTCACGGCCGCGCGATGCATACCTCATCCCCGAATACCCGTTTTCACCGCTTTTCTGGAGACCTCCGACATGGTTGCTTCGCACTGGGCGTCCGCCTCCGCCCAGACGCCCTCCCGCCGGCGTGGTGCGGTCCTGGAGCGCGCGATCCTCGAGGCCGCGCTGGACCAGCTCGGCACCGTCGGCTGGAAGGGTCTGACGATGGAGGGGGTGGCCGCGGGCGCGCAGACCGGCAAGGCCGCCGTCTACCGACGCTGGCCCTCCAAGGAGGACCTCGTCGCGGATGCGCTGCGGTCCGGGCTACCGGACTACGACACGGCCCCCGACCGTGGCAGCGTGCGCGAGGACCTGATGGAGCTGTGCCGCAGGGCGCGCGACGCGATGTTCTCCCGGCCCGGATTCGCTCTGCGCTCCGTGATTCACGAATGCGACACCACACAGGCCGAGCGCTTCCATGCGGTGATCATCAAGGGTGTTGTCGAGCCGACCCTCAAGCTGCTCCGCGAGGTCATCGAGCGCGGAGTGGAGCGGGGGGAGGTCAGGCGGGACGCGGTCAACGCATACGTCTGCGACGCCATCCCGGCGATGATGATGTACCGCTCCAAGATTTGTGCAAGCGAATGGACGGATCGCGAGCTCGAGGAAATGATCGACCAGTTGATGGTCCCGCTGCTGCGCCCCGACAACCCCTGACCCCGGCCGGCCAGGAGGCCGCTCCCGTTTTGGGCGACCGGGGTGTCGCCCGGCGATCGCAGCGGCGTACGCTAGGGGCGCCATGCCGTACGAACCACCTACTCACACCGTCGAGCGCTCCCTTCGCGCCACGACCGGAGCGAAGATCATTGCCGGTGTCGACGAGGTGGGGCGCGGCGCGTGGGCCGGTCCGGTCACCGTCTGTGCCGCGATCACCGGACTGCGCCGGCCCCCGGTCGGCCTGACCGACTCCAAGCTGCTCACCCTCAAGCGACGCACCGAACTCGAGGTGGAGTTGCGGACCTGGGTCACGTCCTACGCCCTGGGGCACGCCTCCCCGGAGGAGATCGACGCGCTGGGGATGACCGCCGCGCTGCGACTGGCGGCGGTGCGGGCCCTGGAGACCTTGCCCGTCCGCCCCGATGCCGTCATCCTCGACGGCAAGCACGATTATCTCGGGGCCCCTTGGCGGGTTCGCACGGTGATCAAGGGCGATCAGTCCTGTGTCGCCGTCGCGGCGGCGTCGGTGCTCGCCAAGGTCCAGCGCGACAAAATGATGGCCGAACTGGGTGTCGACCATGCAGACTTCGGTTTTGCGGACAACGCCGGGTATCCGTCGCCCGTGCACAAGGCCGCACTGGAGGAGCGGGGCCCCACCCCGCACCACCGGTTGTCGTGGGCGTATCTTGATGCGCTGCCCCAGTGGCGGCACCTCAAGAAGGTCCGCAGTTGGGTGGAGGGAAGCGTTCCGGAAATCGAGGGTCAGCTCGGATTCGATTTCTGACGGTTCCGCTCGCAGGTATGTGCCACCCGCCGACGCGAGCCGCACCAACGTTTGATAAATATCAGCTCATGCCTCTCATTCCCGAGGAGCCTCAGATTCACGAGAAGGCCCAGGGTCCCCGCGCCACTTCGGCCAGTGGCCGCACCGCGCCGACCCCCCGCCCCGTACCCGGCCCCCGTCCCGCGGCTCCGCCGCGCCCCGGCCGTCCCGGCCCGGTGCGGCCGGCACCGCCGGCGCAACGCGCGTCGCGCGACACGGCCGCGGCCGCCAAACCCGGACCTTCGGGTCCGGCCGCCCCGGCCGCCCCGGAAGCCACCGCGGCCGCCCCGCAGATCCAGTTGATCCCGGCCACGCCCGACGGCGCGCTCGACGCCGCCGAAGAGGCCGTGGACCTGCTGCTGGACTCGGGGCGTACCCCCGGTGACGTGCTGGTGATCACCACCGGCGAACTCCACCCGTGGGCGGCCCACGAACTGTCCTTCGGCGATGCCGCCTACTGGGCGCAGCACGACGCGGGCGACGACGTCTTCTACACCGACGCCGCCGTCGCCGACCGTGCCGCGTCGCGGGCCGTGGTCGTGGTCGCGCTCAACGGCGGCCCCGAGGCCGCCGCTGTCACCGCCCTGACCGTGGCCCACTCCCGGGCCGGTGCCCTGCTGATCGTCTGCGGTGATCCGCAGCGGATCAACTCGGTGCTGGGCGCGGGCGTCTGAGCCCGTTCCGCCGAGCGCGGCGGACGCCGGTGCGACACAGGGCGTGCCCGGCCGGAGCCCCCTGGCACGGTGGCGGCTTCGGGCTGCCCGAGTGCCCCGAGGGTCTCCGGTGTCCGACCGGTCCGGGCCCGGCGCGGGAAACCGGTGCACCGGCAGGTGCACGTGCCTGTCGCCGGGACTCGGACTCCGTCCGGACGCTGCCGGACGCCCGGCACGGTCGGCGCCGACCGGTCTCGCGCCGGTCGAGGCGCCGAAGGGGGCAACCGCCCGGGCCGCGTTCCGTCGTGGCCCCCGTCGTGGCGGCCTCGCCGAGTCCGCCCGTCCGGGGTGCTCAGCGGGCCGCGGCGCGGCGCAGCACGTCCGAGGCGACACCACCGGTGCGTGGCGGCGGGGGCGGCGACTCCGCCGTGGCGAAGGGCTCCGGCGCCGACGCCGCGTTGGGCCGACGCCCGCCGCGGCCCTCGCCGAGGACCTGCCAGCCGTCCCGGGTCAGCGTGATGTACGCGCCGCAGCGCAGCCCGTGCAGTGTGCACGCGTCCCGCAGCCCCCACATCCACGCGCCGTCCTCCTGCGTCCAGCGCCCGTCGCCCTCACGGCAGTAGAGCAGCACGGCGGTGCGCACCGGAGTGCGCCGCCGCAGGTCGTGTGGGATGACGCGGCGCAGCTGGGACAGCAGCGCGTTGCGGAACATCCATCCGTCGGCGGGGGAGCGGCGGCTGGTGAACGAGGCGCTGGCGCGCAGCCGTTCGTCCGGGTCGAGTACGGCCACGACCGCCGTCGCCGGTTCGGGACGGTGCCGTGAGTGCAGCCCGGTGACGACCTCGCGGGGATTGCGCAGCAGTGGGATTCCGGCGGCGGCCCACTCCGCCGGTTCGAGCATGCGAGTGGCGGAAACGGCGGACGACGAAAACGAGGCCGCCGAGGACGGAGCGAATCCGAAGGTCACGTTCCTCCCTTCGGCTACGCGCCCACACTGCGGGCAGGGTCGGATTCGGGGAGCGCGCACCGCAGCGAAGCCCTGCCGGGTCACGGAGGGCCGTGCGGGGAGCGGACTTCAATTCTTCCTGTCGAACTTGGATGCGGCAACGAGCAATTGAGACCGAGGACCCATATCGGCCGATGTGCGTTCTATATCCCTACCCGGAGTGTCACCGGGCGACGCATGGGGCACGGCACACGCCACGGCCCGTTCCGGATTCGCCGATTGTCAGTGCCATCGGGTTGCATGGGGGCATGGACCACGTGGAACTCCGTACCGAAGCCGACGCCGTCCTCGCCGAGCTCGTCGGCGACCGTGAGGGCTCGGCACGGCTTCGGGAGGATCAGTGGCAGGCGGTTGAGGCCCTGGTGGAGGAGCACCGGCGGGCCCTGGTGGTGCAGCGCACCGGCTGGGGCAAGTCGGCCGTGTACTTCGTCGCCACCGCCCTGCTGCGCCGGCGTGGCGCGGGACCCACGGTGATCATCTCGCCGCTGCTGGCGCTGATGCGGAACCAGGTCGAGGCGGCCGCGCGGGCGGGAATCCGGGCGCGCACGATCAACTCGGCGAACCCGGAGGACTGGGAGGCGATCTACGGGGAGGTCGAGCGGGGTGAGACGGATGTCCTGCTGGTGAGCCCCGAGCGCCTCAATTCCGTCGACTTCCGCGATCAAGTACTGCCGAAGCTCGCGGCCACGACCGGCCTGCTCGTGGTGGACGAGGCGCACTGCATCTCCGACTGGGGCCACGACTTCCGCCCCGACTACCGAAGGCTGCGCACGATGCTGGCCGAGCTGCCGGCCGGGGTGCCGGTGCTGGCCACCACGGCGACCGCCAACGCGCGGGTCACGGCCGACGTGGCGGAGCAGCTGGGCACGGGCGGCGGGGACGCTCTGGTGCTGCGGGGGCCGCTCGACCGGGAGAGCCTCCGGCTGGGCGTGCTCGAGCTGCCGGACGCGGCGCACCGGCTGGCGTGGCTGGGGGAGCGGCTGGGGGAGCTGCCCGGTTCCGGGATCATCTACACCCTGACGGTGGCTGCGGCGGAGGAGGTCGCGGCGTTCCTGCGGCAGCGCGGCCATCCGGTGGCCTCCTACACGGGGAAGACGGAGAACGCCGACCGGTTGCAGGCGGAGGAGGATCTGCTGGCGAACCGGGTGAAGGCACTCGTGGCGACGTCGGCGCTGGGCATGGGCTTCGACAAGCCCGACCTGGGCTTCGTCGTGCATGTGGGGTCGCCCTCGTCCCCCATCGCCTATTACCAGCAGGTGGGACGCGCCGGGCGTGGCGTGGACCATGCGGACGTCCTGCTGCTGCCCGGACGGGAGGACGAGGCGATCTGGGCGTACTTCGCCTCGGTGGGCTTCCCGCCGGAGGAGCAGGTCCGGCGCACGCTGGCGGTGCTGGAGGAGGCGGGGCGGCCCATGTCGCTCCCGGCGCTCGAGCCGTTGGTGGACCTTCGCCGGTCGCGGCTGGAGACCATGCTCAAGGTCCTGGACGTGGACGGCGCGGTCAAGCGGGTGAAGGGCGGCTGGACCGCCACGGGACAGGCATGGGCGTACGACGCGGACCGGTACGCCTGGGTGGCCCGGCAGCGGCAGGCGGAGCAGCAGGCCATGCGGGACTACGTGTCCACCACGCGGTGCCGGATGGAATTCCTGCAGCGGCAGTTGGACGACGAGAAGGCAGCCCCGTGCGGTCGCTGCGACACCTGCGCCGGCCCCTGGCTCGACCCCGCCGTCTCCTCCGCGGCCCTCGCGGCGGCGACGGGCGAGCTGGACCGCCCGGGCGTGGAGGTCGAGCCGCGCAAGATGTGGCCGACCGGGCTCGCCGCGGTGGGCATGGACCTCAAGGGCCGCATCCCCGCGGGCCAGCAGGCACTCACCGGGCGGGCACTGGGAAGGCTGTCGGACATCGGCTGGGGCAACCGTCTGCGACCGCTCCTGTCGGCGCAGGCGGCGGACGGTCCGGTACCGGACGATGTGCTGCGCGCCGTCGTGACGGTGCTGGCCGACTGGGCCCGCTCACCGGGTGGCTGGGCCACCGGCTCCCCCGACGCGGTCGCGAGGCCCGTGGGTGTCGTCGCCGTGCCCTCCCGCGCCCGTCCCCAGCTGGTCGCCTCACTGGCCGAGGGAGTGGCGCGGGTCGGCAGGCTCCCGCTGCTGGGCAGCCTCGCCCACACCCCCCATGCCGACGAGTACGCCGCCCACCGCAGCAACTCCGCCCAGCGGCTGCGTGCCCTGGCCGAGTCGTTCACCGTGCCCGGCGAGCTCGCCGCGGCGCTGGCCGCCACCGACGGTCCGGTCCTGCTCGTCGACGACTTCACCGACTCCGGCTGGACCCTGGCCGTGGGCGCACGCCTCCTGCGCCAGGCCGGTGCCGACGAGGTGCTCCCGCTCGTCCTGGCCCTGGCCGGATAAGGAGGTTCCGGCCCTCGGAGGCTGTCGTCCGGCAACGCGTCGAGGCCGGGCGCGACGGCACGTCGATGCGGTTCCGCGATGGCAGGTGCGCTTCCCCGATGGCAGGGAACACCCGAGGTGACGTGTCCCTGCCGGTAGTTGTCCACAGGGCAAAGCGGAGTTTTCCGATCCGCGAGATCGTCCAGTCATGACGAACCACAGCGAATCGACTGGATCCTCCGAGAACGGCGACATCTCGCGAGCCGCGGAGCGGGAGCCGGAGAGGGCGGACGGCCCCAGGCCCGAGAGCCCCGCAGACGAACAGCAGGTCACCCTGCGTACCCCCGCCGAGCTCGCGGACGCCTTGCCGTACCTGCTCGGGTACCGCCCCGAGGACAGCATCGTCCTGGCGGCTCTGCGCGACAGGGACGGCCGGGGCCGGTTCGGCGGCCGCGCGCGGCTCGGCATCCCGGCGAGCCCGGACGACTGGGCGGGCGCGGCCGGTCAACTGGTTCACGGCCTGGTGACGGGGAGTGAGCGCCGAGGGGTGCGGCCCGAGCAGATGGTCGCCTACCTCTGCCAGGAACCTCGCCGGGGCGAGACCGGCCGGGAGGTGATGGAGCGACTGCGGCCGCTGGCCCAGAAGCTCCGTGTCGAGTGCGGTGCCCTCGACATTCCCGTCGTCGAAGCCCTGTGCATCTCGGACGGGCGCTTCTGGTCGTACTGCTGCGACGAAGAGGCCTGCTGCCCCGCCGACGGACTCCCCGTGGGGCTGCCGGGTACGTCGGTGCTGGCCGCGGCGGCCACCTACGCCGGTATCCAGGTGCGTGGCTCGCTCACCGAGCTGCGGGCCAGGATGCTTCCCAGGGAGAACGCGGTGGCGGCCGGGCAGACGGCCGCCCTGGACACGGCCGCCACGACGCTGGTCGCCAGGATCCTGGACGCCGACGGCCGGGCGGAGGTGGCCGAGGAGACGCTGGAGACGGCGGAGCGGCTCATGCGGCGCCTCGCCGCGGCCCCGCCCGTGTCCGGCGTGCCGGCCGAGGACGTGCGGGACGATCAACTGCTCGGGCACGACGAGGCGGCGGCACTGATCCTGGGACTCCAGGACCGTACGACGCGGGACCGTGCCGCCGCCTGGATGGAGGGCGCCGAGGCGGGACCCGCGATGCGCCTCTGGCGGGCCCTGGCCCGACGCTGCGTCGGACCGTACGGCGAACACGCGGCAGCGCCCCTCACCCTCGCGGGATGGGTCGCCTGGTCCACCGGTGACGAACTGGAGGCGCGGGAGGCACTGGCCATGGCCCTCGGCGCGGACCCCGACTACCTCTTCGCCCGGCTCCTGCACCAGGCGTGCAACGAGGGCCTCGACCCCGAGTCGATCCGCCGCTGCCTGCGTCAGGGCAGGGAAGGCGGCCAAGGCACGGGAGACACCACCGCTGACGACGACGGACGCGGTGGCGCGGCCGTAGAGGGGGGACGGGAAGGGGAGCCGGCCCGGCCGTCGTCCGCCGCGCCGCCCGGCCGTCGGCGCCGCAGGCGCTCCCTCGCCGCGCCCTCCGGCCTACGACGCCGGACGAGGGCGGGGGCGGGGGCGGGGGACCACCGGCCCGGCACCGAGACCACGCCCACCGGCACCGCCCCCGGGGCCGGCCGCCCCGGCGTGCCACGCACGGTCCGGACCCGCCCCCACGCTCCGGCGACACCGGTCACCGGCCGGGAGGACGCCCGCCCGGAGGGCGCGGGCACGGGAGAGCGCGGGAGCCACGGGGACAGGGAGCGCCCCTGAGACGGACGGCGGAGGCATGGACGTACCGCGGGCGCTGACGGACGGGGAGGCGCAGGTCGGGAGGAAGTGGATCAGCGGCGAAGCGGTTGGCGAAGGGAGTGTTTATCGTCAGGCAGACGACTATGATCGCCGCATGCCCTACGACCCGTCAGCTTTTCCGCCCTTCGCCGTCACCGTGGACCTCGTCGTGCTGACCGTGCGTCGCCACTCACTGTGCGCGCTGGCGGTGCGCAGGGGCGAGCCGCCGTTCCAGGGCCGTTGGGCCCTGCCCGGCGGGTTCGTACGGGCCGGCGAGGACCTGGCGCAGGCGGCGGCGCGGGAGCTGGCCGAGGAGACCGGGCTGTGCGTCCACGACCCTGCCGCACCGACCCAGGACAACGGCGCCCACCTGGAGCAGCTCGCGACGTACGGTGACCCCGAGCGCGACCCCCGCATGCGGGTGGTCAGCGTCGCCCATCTCGCGCTCGCCCCCGACCTGCCCGCACCGCGAGCGGGCGGCGACGCCAGCAACGCCCGCTGGGCGCCGGTCGAGGAACTGCTCGAACAGAGCGGTTACGGGCGTGCCGACGAGGTGGTGGCGCCCCTCGCCTTCGACCACGCCCAGATCCTGGCGGACGGCGTGGAGCGAGCCCGCTCCAAGATCGAGTACTCGTCCCTGGCCACCGCCTTCTGCCCGCCCGAATTCACCGTGGGCGAGCTTCGCCGTGTCTACGAGGCGGTCTGGAGCGTGGCGCTCGACCCCCGCAACTTCCACCGCAAGGTGACGGGCACCCCGGGCTTCCTCGTCCCCACCGGCGGGACGACCACCCGCCAGGGCGGCCGTCCCGCCCAGCTCTTCCGCGCGGGTGGCGCGACCCTCCTCAACCCGCCGATGCTCCGTCCCGAGGTGTGACGCCGAGCCCGTGCGATGCCCGAAAAAACGGATATCACACGCTATCTTGCTACGGGTGATCCAGGCCTTCGGACTGACCAGCAACCCCCGCAAGGAGCTTCCGCCCGCCGTCGACGACGTCTCCTTCGAGGCTCGCGCGGGCCGCGTCACCGCGCTGCTCGGAGCATCGGGCGCCGGCAAGACGACGGCACTCAGACTCATGCTCGATCTTCAGCAGGGCCGTGGTCTCACCTACTTCAGAGGCCGCCCCCTGCACCGCATCGCCCATCCCTCACGCGAGGTGGGCGTGCTGCTGGGGGACGTCCCGGGACACCCCGCCCGTACGGTGCGTGGCCATCTCCGCATGCTGTGCGCCGCCGCCGGCGTTCCCGTCCGCAGGGCCGACGAGGTCCTGGAGTCGGTCGGTCTCCTGAGCCTGCGCGACGAACGCCTCGGCACCCTCTCCCGGGGCATGGACCGGCGCCTCGGGCTGGCCTGCGCACTGGTTCCCGACCCGCACACCCTGGTCTTCGACGATCCCGCCGGCGCGCTCTCCGCCCACGATGCCCGACGACTGCACGGAGCACTGCGCGCGCATGCCGCACAGGGCGGCACGGTCCTGTTCAGCACGGCGGATCCCAAGGAGGCCGCGCGCAGCGCCGACCACGTCGTCACGCTCGAGCGGGGCAGAGTCGTCGCCGACCAGGAGGCGGCGGAGTTCTCCCGTACCCGGCTGCGCCCCCGCGTCGCCGTACGCAGCCCGTACGCCGCCCGCCTCGCGTCCCTGGTGACCAAGGAGGCACGCGCGGCACGCCGTTCCGTCGAGGTGGTACGAGAGGGCGGCAACCGGCTGGCGGTGTACGGCAGTACGTGCGCCGACATCGGCGAGACGGCCTTCCGGCACGGCATCCTCGTGCATCAACTCGCCGACGAGGTGGGTGACATGGGCCCCGGGGCCGATGAGATTCCCGCAACCCGGCGGCAGGAGCAACCGGAGACGGACAGTGATCGAGCGCCGGGCACAGGCACGCCGGGCGCAGGGAGGCAGGGTCCCGAGACGCCGAGCGCGCTCCTCCCGTCACCCGCCACGGACGGCGACACTCGCGGGGGTGGAGACGGAGACGGGCCCAGCGTCGGGCACGGAGGCGCGGACGGCCCCGCATCCGGGACCGTCCCGAACAGAACTCCAGGCCCCCGCCAGGCCCCCGTCCCCGGCCACGACCCCGCACCCGCGCCCCTTCCCAGTCCCTCCGCACCCGCTCCCAGTCCCTCCGGACCCGTTCCCAGTCCCTCCGCGCTCGACGCCGCTCCGCCGGGCGCCCCGCGCCCGCTCCGCGCCCTCGCCCCGGGCAGCGCGCGGACCCGGGAAGCGGCCGCCACGCTGCCGCCGCCGATCTCCGTCCGCTCCGCCCCCAGCCCCCTCCGTCCGCTGCGCTACGAACTCCGTCGGGCGGTGGGCGTCCGTACCGGGTTCGTCACCGGTGCGGCGGTGCTGCTCGTGTCCGCCGTCACCGCCGTGTTCCTGGCCCGAGTCGGACACACCCCGCAGCCGCGCATCCTGGCCGCCTGGCCGCGGGAGCTCCCGCTGCCGCCCGCCGCGCTCGGCGCCGGGCTGCTCGGCGCCCTCGCCTTCGGCGACGAGTTCCGCCACCCCGCCCTGGCGGCGGACCGCGGCACGGTGCCCCGCCGTATGGGGCTGCTGACCGCCAAACTCCTCGTCTCCGCGGCCACCGCGCTGCTGCTGGCCGCGCTGACGGTGGGCTGCGACGCCGAGGTGCTCCGCCTCTTCTACGGGCCGGAGCTCGCGGAGGCCCCCGCCGACTGGCCCGCGCTGAGTGCGGGTTGGCTCGGGCTCGTCGTCGGGTGCGCCTGGTCCGGAGTGCTCGCCGCGGGCATCTTCCGGTCCACCACCGCCGGGCTGGCGGCGGTGGTCGCCGTCCCGGTCGTCGTCGTACCGCTCGTACAGAAGGTCTGGGAGGGCCCGTCCGTGCGGACGGCCGCCGGAATGCCGATGCGGGTGCGCGAGGTCCTTCTGACCCAGTGGCCGTTCGGAGGCGAGCGGTACGTGGCGGAGGTCCTGCGCCTGATCGCTCAACCGGTCGGCGGTGCAATGACGTTGTCGCTGACCGCTCTGCTCTGCGCCTATCTGCTCACGACCCTGCGCAGCAGGGTTTGACGACCCCTGTCCCACCCTTCCGTTCCGACCGTGTGCGCAACTCCCCGGGGAAAGCCCATTTCTTTCCGATAAGGCGTCAATTGCGACGGGGTGAGCGATCACCCTTTCGTGTGCTTTTCACCAAAGACCTCAAGGGAGTTGAGGTCAGCGCCGACAAAGGATGCGTGAGTACCCTTGCGCACACCATGATGACCGCCGCCCGTTCCGCCGACTCCGGCCTCGCGAACCCGGGCGAACTCGACCGCTACCCGTACGCCGAGACGCCCGCCGTCGACCGCGTCGGGGCGCCCTCCTGGGAAGGGGTGGAGCCCGAGCTGGGCCGCGTGGGCCGCCGCACCGCGGGCAACCGTGGCCGCGGACTGCACGGGCAACTCGTCCAGCAGCTGGGCCAGATGATCGTTTCCGGCGACCTGGGTGCCGACCGCCCGCTGGTGCCCGAGGAGATCGGACAGCGTTTCGAGGTCTCCCGCACCGTGGTGCGCGAGTCCCTTCGCGTGCTGGAGGCCAAGGGGCTGGTCAGCGCCCGCCCCAATGTCGGCACCCGCGTGCGCCCCGTCAGTGACTGGAACCTCCTGGATCCGGACATCATCGAATGGCGCGCCTTCGGCCCGCAGCGCGACGACCAGCGCCGCGAGCTGAGCGAGCTGCGCTGGACGATCGAGCCGCTCGCCGCGCGCCTGGCCGCCGGGCACGGGCGCGAGGACGTCCAGCAGAGGCTGTCCGACATGGTCGGGATCATGGGCCACGCCATGGGGCAGGGCGACGCGCTCACCTTCTCGCGCGCCGATGCCGAGTTCCACACCCTGCTCATCCAGATCGCGGGCAACCGGATGCTGGACCACCTCTCCGGGATCGTCTCCGCCGCCCTCCATGTCTCCGGCGGTCCGGTCACGGGCTGTGACCGGCCGAACGACGTGTCGCTCGCGCAGCACGGCAGGATCGTCGACGCCCTTGCCACCGGTGACGGCGCGGCGGCCGAGGCGGCCATGCGACAGCTTCTGACCGTCCACCCCGAGGTGGAACGCGTGGTGCCCGCCCCCCGCGAGCACTGATCGCCTTCCGCCGGAACGGCGCGGTCCGGACACGCCAAACCCCTCCTGTGGCTGTGGCCGGCCACCGCCGTCACCTTCGGACCCCACGGAGCCGCCAGCGGTTCCACGGGGTCCGAAGGTGTGATGAGAGGCTGAGCCTTCTCGGTGCGGTCGCAAGGTAGGAGTTGATGACCTTGTTTATCCGCATCTGACCGATTTTGATCGCTTACGGGGTGTGACTCGGGCCACGCGGATTGGGCGTAACGCTCTTGGGAACAACACGATGACCTAAGAGGTGACAGCCGCGGAGGGAATACGGACGCCGTTCACGGCGCTGTGCATCTCCCCGGCCCGCCCGCACCGTCGGCCCATTCCCAAGCCGGTGGTCGGCCCCTGTCCGCCGTGGACGGGGCCGGAAGCCGTTTTTCAACGTTCCGAGAGGTTGTTCGTGTCGGCCAGCACATCCCGTACGCTCCCGCCGGAGATCGCCGAGTCCGTCTCTGTCATGGCGCTCATTGAGCGGGGAAAGGCTGAGGGGCAGATCGCCGGCGATGACGTGCGTCGGGCCTTCGAAGCTGACCAGATTCCGGCCACTCAGTGGAAGAACGTACTGCGCAGCCTCAACCAGATCCTCGAGGAAGAGGGTGTGACGCTGATGGTCAGTGCCGCAGAGCCCAAGCGCACCCGAAAGAGCGTCGCAGCGAAGAGTCCCGCCAAGCGCACCGCCACGAAGGCGGTCGCGGCGAAGCCGGTGACCAGCAGGAAGGCGGCCGCTCCCGCCGCCCCGGCGGCGCCCGCGGCCGAGCCCGCCGCCGTCGAGGAAGAGGCACCCGCCAAGAAGGCGGCGGCCAAGAAGACGACTGCCAAGAAGACGGCGGCGAAGAAGACCACCGCCAAGAAGACGGCGGCCAAGAAGACCACCGCCAAGAAGGAAGACGGCGAGCTTCTCGAGGACGAGGCGACCGAGGAGCCGAAGGCCGCGACGGAGGAGCCCGAGGGCACCGAGAACGCGGGCTTCGTGCTGTCCGACGAGGACGAGGACGACGCCCCGGCCCAGCAGGTCGCCGCGGCCGGTGCCACCGCCGACCCGGTCAAGGACTACCTCAAGCAGATCGGCAAGGTCCCCCTGCTCAACGCAGAGCAGGAGGTCGAGCTCGCCAAGCGCATCGAGGCCGGTCTGTTCGCCGAGGACAAGCTGGCGAACTCCGACAAGCTGGCGCCCAAGCTCAAGCGCGAGCTGGAGATCATCGCCGAGGACGGCCGCCGCGCCAAGAACCACCTGCTGGAGGCCAACCTCCGCCTGGTGGTCTCGCTGGCCAAGCGCTACACCGGCCGCGGCATGCTCTTCCTGGACCTCATCCAGGAGGGCAACCTCGGTCTGATCCGCGCGGTGGAGAAGTTCGACTACACCAAGGGCTACAAGTTCTCCACGTACGCCACCTGGTGGATCCGTCAGGCGATCACCCGCGCGATGGCCGACCAGGCCCGCACCATCCGTATCCCGGTGCACATGGTCGAGGTCATCAACAAGCTCGCGCGCGTGCAGCGCCAGATGCTCCAGGACCTGGGCCGCGAGCCCACCCCGGAGGAGCTGGCCAAGGAGCTCGACATGACCCCGGAGAAGGTCATCGAGGTCCAGAAGTACGGCCGCGAGCCCATCTCGCTGCACACCCCGCTGGGCGAGGACGGCGACAGCGAGTTCGGTGACCTCATCGAGGACTCCGAGGCGGTCGTCCCGGCCGACGCGGTCAGCTTCACACTCCTGCAGGAGCAGCTGCACTCCGTTCTCGACACCCTGTCCGAGCGCGAGGCGGGCGTTGTCTCCATGCGCTTCGGACTCACCGACGGTCAGCCGAAGACCCTCGACGAGATCGGCAAGGTGTACGGCGTCACGCGTGAGCGCATCCGCCAGATCGAGTCGAAGACCATGTCGAAGCTGCGCCACCCCTCGCGCTCCCAGGTGCTCCGCGACTACCTCGACTAGGTCGTAGTCGGCAGTACGAGCAGGCAGTACGAGCGACGGAGGCCCGGTCCCGCCAAGTGCGGAACCGGGCCTCCGTGCTGGGCAGCGGGTGCGCGACACGACGTACTGGATCACTCTGGGTGTCTCATGACCACCTAGGAGTGAGGAGCCCGCATGCGTCGTCTCTTTGCCCGGACACTGGCCCGGCCGCTGGTGCTGGCGGCCGCGGCGACCGCGATACCGCTGGGGTCCGCCGCCCCCGCGGCCGCCGACAGCATCGTCGTCGGAGGCTTTCCGGTCGAGGTGTCCGACAGCCCGTGGACCGTCGCCCTGTCCAGCCGTGACCGGTTCGGGGGTACGCGGGCGGGACAGTTCTGCGGCGGAGTGGCCGTCGGCCGGACCACCGTGCTCACGGCGGCCCACTGTCTGGGGGAGGAGGTACTCGGGTCGCCGCCGGAACAGGTGGACGACCTGAGAGTCATCGCGGGCCGGACCGATCTGCTGTCGGACCAGGGCCAGGAGATCCCCGTCCGCTCCGTGTGGGTGAATCCGGGGCACGACGACGGCAGCAACGCCGGCGACTTCGCGGTACTCACGCTCTCCGAAGCCCTCCCCGCCGGCTCGGTCATAGGGATGGCGGCGGAAGGCGACCCCGCGTACACACCGGACACCGGGGCCCTTGTCTACGGCTGGGGGGACACCTCGGGCGCCGGAGACTACGCGAACGGCCTGCACGCGTCCCGAGTGCGCGTACTCCCCGACGCGTCCTGCGAGCGGGCGTATCCGGGCGATGACGACGGGCGCTATCTCCCGAGCACCATGCTCTGTGCCGGGGAGGAGGCCGGTGGCCGGGACGCCTGTCAGGGGGACAGCGGAGGACCGCTGGTCGGTCAGGGCAGGCTCATCGGTCTCGTGTCCTGGGGGAGTGGCTGCGGGCGCCCGGGCAGTCCCGGGGTGTACACGCGCGTCTCCTCGATACTGCGGACGCTGGGCTGGGACGGCACGGCCGCGCGGCAGCGCGGTGGCCTCTGAGGGCCGCTGAGAGCCTTTCGGGTACGAGCACGGGCGGCCGCCTCCGGGTTCCGGAGGCGGCCGCCCGTTCACCGGCCTGTGCCGGTTCGGCTCGTCGTCGGGCGCGTTGAGTCAGCGCTCTTCCTCGGCGGAAGATGCCGGAACGGCCGTCAGCCGCTCCGTCTCGTCCTGTATCTCAGCGGCGATCTTCTTGAGTTCCGGCTCGAACTTGCGACCGTGGTGGGCGCAGAAGAGCAGTTCTCCGCCGCTCAGCAGGACGACGCGCAGGTATGCCTGGGCGCCGCAGCGGTCGCAGCGATCGGCGGCCGTCAGCGGGCTTGCGGAAGTCAGAACAGTAGTCACGTCGCCTCTTCTCTAGCTCGACGAGCTGTCGTACCAGGGTCAACATCCAACCAGCCCCAAAACGTTCCCGCTCGTGGCTTTTCCTCGAAAAAACTTTCCGAGGGGCCGGCTGTTGCCGATTGGCGGCGAATGTGCCGTATTGCGTGTCTCTGTGTCGTACGGGTTCGCGCAGTCGGTCAGTGTCGGTCCCGCCGGCTGGGTTGCCGGTTTGTTCATGAGGACGTGCCCGGAGCCTAAATGGTTCATGCGTCGAAGGGAACGTGATGTGTACTTCACCCCATCGAGGGATCGAACAGGCATGCGACCCTGGACTAGGGTGTGTGCGTGACGAGGGTGGCGTTACAACGGCTCTACCAGGCCTCGGTACCCTCTGACCGGTGAACAGAGCCGCGCCCTTACCCAGCGGGGCCCCATCTGAAATTCAGCGAGGAGCGAACCGCGTGACCGCCGAGACATCCGTGCCGTCCACTGCGCTGCTGGCAGGAGCAGACCGGGACGGATCCAACTACACCGCGCGGCACCTGCTCGTCCTCGAGGGGCTCGAGGCCGTGCGCAAGCGTCCGGGCATGTACATCGGATCGACCGACAGCCGTGGCCTGATGCACTGCCTGTGGGAGATCATCGACAACTCCGTCGACGAGGCCCTGGGTGGTTACTGCGACCACATCGAAGTGATCCTCCACGACGACGCCTCGGTGGAGGTCCGGGACAACGGCCGGGGCATCCCGGTCGACGTCGAGCCCAAGACCGGCCTGTCCGGCGTCGAGGTCGTCATGACCAAGCTGCACGCCGGCGGCAAGTTCGGAGGCGGCGCCTACGCCGCCTCCGGCGGTCTGCACGGTGTCGGCGCCTCCGTGGTGAACGCCCTGTCCGCCCGCCTGGACATCGAGGTCGACCTCGGCGGGCACACCCACGCCATCAGTTTCCGGCGCGGCGTCCCGGGGACGTTCGCGAAGGCCGGACCGGACGCGAAGTTCGAGGCCGGGAGCGGCCTGCGCAAGGTGAAGAAGGTCCCCAAGAGCCGCAGGGGCACGCGCGTGCGGTACTGGGCGGACCGCCAGATCTTCCTCAAGGACGCGAAGCTCTCCCTGGACACGCTGCACCAGCGGGCCCGCCAGACCGCGTTCCTGGTGCCCGGACTGACCATTGTCGTCCGTGACGAGTTCGGTCTCGGCGACGGCGGCAGCAAGGGCGAGGAGTCGTTCCGCTTCGACGGGGGCATCAGCGAGTTCTGCGAGTTCCTGGCCGGCGACCGGCCTGTCTGCGACGTCCTGCGCTTCAGTGGGCAGGGCAGCTTCAAGGAGACGGTCCCGGTCCTGGACGAGGACGGACAGATGACCCCCAGCGAGGTCACCCGCGACCTCGGAGTCGACGTCGCACTGCGCTGGGGCACCGGTTACGACACCACCGTCAGGTCGTTCGTCAACATCATCGCCACGCCCAAGGGCGGCACCCACGTCGCCGGCTTCGAGCAGGCCGTGGCCAAGACGATGAACGAGGTGCTGCGCACCAAGAAGATGCTGCGCGTCGCCGAGGACGACATCGTCAAGGACGACGCCCTGGAAGGGCTGACGGCGGTCGTCACCGTCCGCCTCGCCGAGCCGCAGTTCGAGGGCCAGACCAAGGAGGTCCTCGGCACCTCGGCGGCCCGCCGGATCGTGAACAACGTGATCAGCAGGGAACTGAAGGCGTTCCTCACCTCGACCAAGCGTGACGCGGCCCAGCAGGCCCGGGTGGTCATGGAGAAGGCCGTCGCCGCGGCCCGCACCCGTATCGCGGCGCGCCAGCACAAGGACGCCCAGCGCCGCAAGACGGCCCTGGAGTCGTCGTCGCTGCCCGCGAAGCTCGCCGACTGCCGCAGCGACGACGTCGACCGCAGCGAGCTGTTCATCGTCGAGGGCGACTCCGCGCTGGGCACCGCCAAGCTCGCCCGCAACTCCGAGTTCCAGGCGCTGCTGCCGATCCGGGGCAAGATCCTCAACGTCCAGAAGTCGTCCGTGACGGACATGCTGAAGAACGCCGAGTGCGGGGCGATCATCCAGGTCATAGGAGCCGGGTCGGGCCGTACCTTCGACATCGACGCGGCCCGCTACGGCAAGATCATCATGATGACCGACGCCGATGTGGACGGCTCCCACATCCGCACCCTGCTGCTGACCCTCTTCCACCGCTACATGCGGCCCATGGTCGAGGCCGGCCGGGTGTTCGCCGCGGTGCCGCCGCTGCACCGCATCGAGCTGGTCCAGCCGAAGAAGGGCCAGGACAAGTACGTCTACACGTACTCGGACCGCGAGCTGCGCGACAAGCTCATGGAGTTCCAGAGCAAGAACATCCGGTACAAGGACTCCATCCAGCGCTACAAGGGCCTCGGCGAGATGGACGCCGACCAGCTGGCGGAGACCACCATGGACCCGCGCCGCCGGACCCTGCGCCGGATCAACCTGACCGACCTGGACTCCGCCGAGCAGGTCTTCGACCTGCTGATGGGCAACGACGTCGCACCCCGCAAGGAGTTCATCTCCAGCTCGGCGGCGACGCTGGACCGGTCGCGCATCGACGCGTGAGGCAGCTCGGCCGTCGGACCGGGCCCGGGAGCGAGAACCGGGCCCGGTCCTTCGTGTGCGGTCCGCCGTCCTCTCCACCCCTGGGTGGAGTGCTGTGCCAGGCAGAGCTCCACCCATGATCCACCCGGGCTCCGATTCCGTGAGCTCGCCGTTTCCGTAGCGTCGAAGGCGTCGGCGGGACCGCCGCCGGCATCACCCTTCTTCCGCTCACGGAGGCACGATGTCCGGGCTCGTCGACGCGTTGGCCATCACGGCGGTGGCCGGCCTGGTGATCACTCGGCAGTTCCGCGCGAGCCGGATCGACACCGGCCGACGCCGGTGGGTGCTGCCCGTGGTGCTGGGCATCGTCGCGCTGCGCGAACCGGGCATGATCGACGCCCACCACCAGACGGCTGCCCTGCTGCTGTTCGCCGCCGAGGTGATCGTCGGCCTGCTCACCGGGGCCGGGTGGGCCTGGACCACCCGGATATGGGTCGAGGCCGACGGCGCGGTGTGGAGCAGGGGCACCAGGGCGAGCGTCGCCGTGTGGGCCGTCGGAATCGCGCTGCGCGCCGGGCTCTACGGGATCGGTGCGGTCCTGGGAGTGCGACAGGACGGCTCGGCCCTGCTGTTCGCCCTGGCGGTGACCCTGCTGGTCCGGTCCGGCGTGCTGGCCTGGCGCGTTCAGAGCCCACGCCCGGCCGGAGCACCCGGCCCGGCGTACCGTGACGCCGTGCCCCGGCCCACCTGGAAGGAGCCCGCGTGACGGAGAACATCTGGACGAGGTGGCCTTCCAGGGAGGCACTCCTGCCCGAGAGTGTCTCCCGGCCCCGCCGCCTGCTCTCCGGGGCGGTGCGCCTGGTGGTGTTCGGGATGCTGCTGTGGGGTGCGTTCACCAGCAGCCGTCTGCACGGGTGGGGATCGGTCGCGGCGGCCGTCGGCCTCGTGGCCGCCGTGTGCGCGGCATGGGCCTTCTTCCGGACCACGCTCGCACACCGGTTGTGGCCGTCCCTGGCACTCGTCGTCGTCCTGCTCGCGATCGCGGTGGCCGCCCGGTCCGTCGGCTTCGGTGTCCCCGCACTGGTCATCTGGTGCGGCTGCGCCGTTGTGGCGCTGGAACGGTTGCCCATCGCCGCCGCACTGCCCGTGGCCTCGGTCGCGCTGGCCTCCTACGCCGCGGTCAGCGACGACGCATGGCTGACCACGGTGGCGACGGCGGGCGGACTGGTGCTCGCCGGATACGTCCTGCGACTTGACGCCGAGGCGCGGGGGAGCGCGCAGCGGCTGCTGGACCAGGAGCGGGCCGCCCGTGCGGCCGAGGCGGAGACGGCGGCACTCGCGGAGCGGGCCCGTATCGCCCGGGAGATCCACGACGTGCTGGCGCACAGCCTCTCGGCGCAGATGGTGCACCTGGAGGCGGCCCGATTGCTCATCGAGCGGGACGCGGACCGGCAGCAGATCCTGGACCGGGTGGTGGCGGCGCGGGGGATGGCCCGCGACGGACTCGCCGAGACCCGGCAGGCGCTGTCCGCGCTGCGCGGCGACCTGACGCCGCTGGAGGACTTCCTGGCCCAGCTCGTCGAGACGGCAGGGGGCACGGCAGAGGTCACCATTACGGGGGAACGCAGACCGCTGCCGGCCGAGGCGTCACAGGCCGTGCGCAGGGTGGCCCAGGAGGCGCTGACGAACGCCCGAAGGCACGCCCCCGGCGCCGGCGTGCGGGTGCGGCTGGACTACAGCGCCCGTGAAGTGGTGCTGGACGTACGGGATTCGGGTGGTCCGCCCGGCGAACACACCGGCGCCGGAGGTGGGTACGGTCTGCTGGGCATGCGGGAGCGTGCCGAGCTGCTGGGCGGCTCGCTGCGGGCAGGGCCGGGCGAGGAGGGGTTCGTGGTGACGTTGAAGGTGCCCGTATGAGTGCGGAGCCCGGGGAGAGGCCCGCGAGGGTGGTGGTCGCGGACGACCAGACCGTGGTGCGCGAGGGCATCGTGATGCTGCTCGGACTCCTGCCCGGCGTCGATGTGGTCGGTGCCGCCGGTGACGGCGAGGAGGCGGTCCGGCTCGTCGCCGAACTCGCTCCGGACGTGGTGCTCATGGACCTGCGCATGCCGAGATGCGACGGGGTGGAGGCCACCCGCCGGATCCGGTCCGAACACCCGGGGACGCAGGTCGTCGTCCTCACGACGTACGCGGACGACGCGTCGGTGTTCCCCGCGTTGCGGGCGGGGGCGCGCGGCTACCTCACCAAGGACGCGGGCGGGGACGAGATCGTCCGGGCGGTGCACGGCGTCCTGTCCGGAGACGCGGGACTGGCACCGAGCATCCAACGACGCCTGCTGGAACGCCTGTCCGAGTCCGCCTCCGAGCCGCGGCCGACCGGACCGCCCGAGCCCCCGGACGGGCTCACCACCCGGGAGACCGAGGTGCTGGTTCTCATCGCCGAGGGGCTCAGCAACCACCAGATCGCGAGCAGACTCCAGGTCTCCACGGCCACGGTGAAGACCCACATCAACAACCTGTTCGCCAAGACGGGTCTCAAGGACCGGGCACAGGCGGTGCGTTACGCCTACGGGAAGGGGCTGGTGCGGCCACCAGGGGGATGAATCACCTGATGGGGTGAAGCGCGCAGGGAAGAAGAGTCGGGGATCTTCCCGTTCTGTCCATCCTTGGGCATGCAGTCAAGCAACGATCCGCCCCGCGGCTCCGGGGGCGGTCCGGAAAGCGCGGCCGACCACCGCGCCATGCCGGGCAGGGCCTACGTCGAGACGGCCCAGGGCGCGCGGTACGACGGCCCGCGGTACGACGACCCGTGGTACGACGCCCTCGCCTCCGGCTGGGGCGAGTCGGCCGGTCCCGCGGCCCCCGAGCCGGCGGTGCCACCGATGCGTGGGAACGCCCCGGCGGAGCCGCCCCGGGCCGCGGCCGACGTGTACCTGGAGGTCCAGCGCAGTGCGGCCTTCCAGGAGGTCCGCAGCCGGTACCGGAGGTTCGTGGTGCCGGCGGTCGCCGGCTTCTTCCTCTGGTACGTCGCCTACGTGGTGGCCGCCACGTCGGCGCCCGCCCTGATGGCCCGGCCGGTGGCCGGTGCGGTGAACGTGGCGATGGCCGCGGGACTCGGACAGTTCCTCACCACGTTCCTGCTCACCTGGGCCTACACCCGCCACGCCCGGCTGCGCAGGGACCGGGCCGCGCTCGAGCTGCGCTGGGACACCCAGGAGCTGACGCGCACAGTGAGAGGCGATGCGTCGTGACGGGCGATCACCAGACCCTGGCCCTGCTGCTGTTCAGCACGTTCGTCGCCGTCACGCTCGGGATCACCACCTGGGTGGGCCGCCACCGGCAGGGATCCGCCGAGGAGTTCTACGCGGGCGGGCGCCTCTTCTCACCGATGGAAAATGGTTTTGCCATCTCCGGGGACTACATGTCGGCCGCGTCCTTCCTCGGCATCTCCGGACTCATCGCGCTCAACGGCTACGACGGCATGCTCTACTCGGTGGGCTTCCTGGTGGCCTGGCTCGTGGTCCTGTTCCTCGTCGCCGAACTGGTCCGCAACTGCGGACGGTTCACCCTCGCCGACGTCGTGGCCGCCCGGATGAGGGAGCGGCCGGTGCGTATCGCGGCGGGGACCTCCTCGGTCACCGTCTCCGTCCTGTACCTGGTGGCACAGATGGTGGGCGCGGGCAGCCTGGTCGCGCTGCTGCTGGGCGGGACGAGCGAGGCGGCGCGGACGTGGACCGTCATCGGCGTCGGTGCCCTCATGGTCATCTACGTGTCGCTGGGCGGGATGCGCGCCACCACCTGGATCCAGATCGTGAAGGCGGTCCTGCTGCTCGGCGGCACCGTGGCGCTGACCACCCTCGTCCTGGTGCGCTTCCACGGCGACGTCGACCGGCTGCTGCGCACGGCGGCCGAGCGCAGCGGCCACGGCGAGGCGTTCCTCGCGCCCGGCCTGGCCTACGGCGGGGACTGGGTCTCCCGCTTCGACTTCATCAGCCTGGGACTCGTCCTGGTGCTGGGCACGGCCGGGCTGCCGCACATCCTGTCCCGCTTCTACACCGTGCCGACCGCACGGGCGGCGAGGCGGTCCGTGGTCTGGTCGATCGGTCTCATCGGCGGCTTCTACCTGATGACGATCGTGCTGGGATTCGGTGCCGCCGCCCTGGTCGGGCCGGACGCCGTGCGCGCGTCCAACGCCGCCGGGAACACCGCGGTGCCGCTGCTCGCCCTCGATCTGGGCGGCGGCGCTCAGTCCACCGGCGGCACGGTCCTGTTCGCCGTCGTTGCCGCCGTCGCGTTCGCCACCATCCTCGCGGTGGTGGCCGGCATCACCCTGGCGTCCTCGGCGTCGGTGGCCCACGACCTGTACGCGTCCTTGCGGCGTCGCCACTCCAAGCCGCGCAGCGAGGTCGCCGTGGCGCGGGTCGCCGCCGTCGGCATCGGCGCCGTCGCGATCGGGCTCGGCCTGCTCGCCCGCGACCTCAACGTCGCGTTCCTGGTGGGCCTCGCCTTCGCCGTGGCCGCCTCGGCCAATCTGCCGGTGCTGCTCTACTCGCTGTTCTGGCGCGGCTTCACCACGCGTGGCGCGGTCTGGGCCGTCTACGGCGGTCTGGTGCCGTCCGTGGTACTCGTGCTGCTGTCCCCGGTGGTCTCCGGCAGCCCGCAGTCGCTCTTCCCGGACCTCGACTTCCAGTACTTCCCGTTGCAGAACCCGGGCCTCGTCTCGATCCCGCTCGGCTTCGTCGCCGGCTGGCTGGGCACGATGACCTCTCCGGAGGTCCCGGACGAGGCCAGGCACGCCGAGACCGAGGTGCGGTCGCTGACCGGGGCGGGGGCCGTGTAGGGACGGTCGAGGCGGCCTCAGGGGTACAGCGGTCGTCTCAGGTACGGGTCGCCCACGCGTAACGGTGCTCGGGGCGGCCCGCCTCGCCGTACTTGAGCGTCAGTACGGCCCGTCCGGTGCGTTCCAGGAGCTTCAGATAGCGCTGCGCGGTCTGGCGGCTCACCCCGGTCCGTTCGGCGATCTCCTGGGCGGAGAGCGGCCCGTCGGCCTTCAGCAGGCACTGGCGTACCAGCTCGGCGGTGGTGGGGGAGTGGCCCTTGGGCAGCCCGGGCTCGGACGGAGCCGACAGCGCGCCGAAGATCCGGTCGACCTCGGCCTGCTCCGCCTCACCGCCCCCGTCGAGAGTGCGGCGCAGTTCGGCGTACGCCTCCAGCTTGCCGCGCAGACCGGCGAAGGCGAACGGTTTCACCAGGTACTGGAGAGCTCCCTGGCGCATCGCCGCCTGCACGGTCGACACGTCCCGGGCCGCCGTCACCATGATCACGTCGGTCTGCAGTCCGCGGCGCCGCATCTCCTGGACGACCTCGAGACCGGTCCGGTCGGGCAGGTAGTGGTCCAGCAGGATCAGGTCCAGGCGGGGCAGCCGCTCCACCGCGTCCAGCGCCTCCAGCGCGCTGTGCGCCGCACCGGCGACGTGGAAGCCCGGCACCTTCTCGACGTATGCGGCGTTGACGCGCGCGACCCGCGTGTCGTCGTCCACGACCAGGACCTCGATCATCGGGACTCCTCCTCGGCAGCGGTGGTCACAGGGGCGGTGAGAGCGGGTTCCGGGGCCGCCTCGGTCAGCGCCTCGGGGAGGACGACGACGAACTCCGCGCCCCCGCCGTAGGCCTCCCCGACGGTCGCCCTGCCGCCCTGCCGCTCGGCCAGGCGGCGCACCAGTGGCAGTCCGATGCCACGCTCGCGGTGGGCCGGCGGCTCCTTGGTGGACCAGCCCGCGGTGAACACCAGCTCACGGTGGTCCGCCGCGACCCCGGGCCCCGTGTCGCGCACCGTGAGCGTGGCGGCGCGCCCCTCGGCACGCAGTTCGACCTCCACGCGCGCGTGTGGTGTCCCCGCGGCGGCGTCGAGGGCGTTGTCGACCAGGTTGCCGACGATCGTGACGAGCCCCCGCGGATCGACCAGACGGTCCGGCAGCCGCGTCCGGTCCGAGACCCACAGGGCGACTCCGCGTTCGGCCGCGACGGTGGCCTTGCCGACCAGCAGGGCGGCGAGCAGAGGGTCCTGGATCCGCTCGGTGATCTGTTCCGCGGTGAGCCGGTGGTCGCCGACCACCTCGCCGACGAACTCCACGGCGTCGTCGTACATCTCCAGTTCGAGCAGTCCCAGCAGGGTGTGCATGCGGTTGGCGTGCTCGTGGTCCTGGGCACGCAGCGCGTCGATCAGGCCGCGCGTGGAGTCCAGCTCCCGGCCGAGCTGCTCCAGCTCGGTGCGGTCGCGCAGTGTGGCGACGGCCCCGCCGTCGTCGGTGGGCATCCGGTTGGCGACCAGGACCCGCTGGCCGCGTACGGTCAACAGGTCGGTGCCGGTCACCCGGCCGGCCAGCACGTCGGCCGTGCGTCCCGCGCCGAGGGCCTCGTCGGGGGAGCGGCCGACGGCCTCGCCGCCGATGTCCAGCAGGCGCTGCGCCTCGTCGTTGAGCAGGCGCACCCGGCCGCCCCGGTCCAGGGCGACGACACCCTCCCGGATGCCGTGCAGCATGGCCTCCCGTTCCGCCAGCAGCCCCGCGATGTCCGAGAACGCCAGGTCCCGGGTCTGCCGCTGCACCCGGCGCGAGATGATCCAGGAGGCCAGGGCACCGACGGCCAGCGCGCCACCGGCGTACGCGAACAGGCCGGGAATGGCGTGGATCAGCCGCGCCCGGACGCTGTCGTAGGCGATGCCCACCGAGACCGCCCCGACGATCTCGCCGTCGCCGTCGCGCAGGGGCACCTTCCCGCGGGCGGAGCGGCCCAGCGTCCCGTCGTCGATCTCCATGACCTCGCGTCCGGCCAGGGCCTGCCCCGGGTCGGTCGAGACGACCTCGCCGATCCGCTCCGGATCCGTGTGCGACCAGCGCACGCCCTGCCGGTCCATCACGACCACGTACTCCGCCCTGGTGGCCTCCCGGACCCGCTCCGCCTCCCGCTGCACCGGGCCGTTCGCCGTCGGCCGGGTGGTCCGCAGGTCCCGCACGACCTGCGGCTGCTGCGCGGTGGTCTGGGCGATCGCCAGCGCCCGGCGCATCGCCTGGTCGTCCAGCTGGTCGCCGAGCGGCGCCAGGAACAGCCCGGTCGCGAGTACCGCGACGCCCGCGGCGATCGCCAGCTGCATCAGCAGCACCTGGGAGAACACCCGCCGCGGCAGGCCCAGGCGCAGTCGGCGGACGGGGGGAGTGGAGCTCATGGCCATGACGGTACGTGGGGCCGGTGGCATGCCGTAGCGGGGTGTGGCGCGTATCTCCCGCGAGGGGGGGTGCGTCTCCCGCGGGGTCAGCTCGCCAGTGCCGCCGTCACCGGCAGGGCGCGCACCGCCGTGACCTCCATCCGCGCCGGCGAGCCCAGCACCGACGCCGCGCAGCTCTCCGCTCGCGGCGGCGCGGATGCCGCTTGGACGACGGTGACCCGCCAGTTCCGGCCGTCGCGGTGGGCCAGGGTCACCTCCCAGCGCGGTGCGGCGCCGTCCGTCCGTACGACGGTCAGTGCCTGGGCCGTGTCCTCGCCGAGGGCCGATCGCAGGGCCAGCTCGGCCGCCTGCCCGGGACGCTCCCACGCGGAGTGCCCGCGGCAGCCCTCGATGACGATCCGGTCCTCCCGTGCGCCGTGCAGGATCTCCTTGACGGTGTGGGCCTGGACCCGGCCGTAGACGTATCCGTGCGGCAGGACGAGCACGGTCGGCGAGAAGCGGTGCCCGCCCAGGTGGGTGACTTCCCAGACGCCGTCGGCTCCGGAGGCGGCGAGTTCGGCCGCCAAGGGCCTGCCGAGGAGAGCGCAGCACCGGTCGCGTTTGCCGTTGGTGCAGACGAGGGCGAGCGGATCGCCCGCGTGCGGGCGGCCGTCCAGCACCGAGTCGAAGGCGCGGTGGTCACCCCTGCCGAGCGCCGCGAAGTCGAGGCCGAGCAGCCGACGGGGGTCCTTGAGTGTGGTGCCGTGCAGCCATACGTTTCCCGGCACGGTGTGGGCCGCGTACACCCTGCGTGCGGTGGTCGTGCCCCGGTCCGCGTGACGCCCGGGACGCCGCACGAGCGCGATGCGTACGCCCGTCCCCTTGGCCGCCGCGTCGAGGGCGCGCCCCAGTGCGGGGTCCAGGTGGCTCGAGGTGAGCGCCTTGGCGCCCCACGGGCCGGGCTGTTCGAGCAGCAACCAGGTCCTCGCGACGGGTGCGGTGCCCGAAACGGGCTCGTCGAGGTCCCAGGAGACGGTTGAGCACGTACTCACAGAGGTGAGCCTAACCTGACTTGGCCCGCGGTGGCTTCCAGCCGCGCCTGAGCACTACTCCGGCAGTGGCCGCGGGGGCCTCGGACCCGAGTACAGGCCACTGGGCCGCATCCGCAGCGGGCGCTCCCCGTACTCCTCCAGGGCATGTGCGATCCAGCCCGCCGTACGGGCCACGGCGAAGATCGTCTCGGCCGCGGTGGAGGCCATGCCGGAGGACACGGTGAGCACGGCGAGCGCCAGGTCGACGTTGGCGTGCAGCGGGGTGTGGCGGGCGGCGGTGGCCTGGACGTCCCGGGCCGCCGCGAGCGCGGGCGCCGCCCGGGGGACGTTCTCCAGGAGCGCGTACAGGGCACGCGCGCGCGGGTCCTCACCGGGGTAGAGCCGGTGGCCGAGCCCCGGGATGCGCCGGCCGGCCCGCAACTGCTCCGCGACCACCGGCGCCGCGCTGCCCAGGTCGAGGACCTCCAGCAGCATCCGGTGCGCGAGGCCCCCGGCGGCGCCGTGCAGCGGCCCCTCGATCACGCCGAGCCCGGCGGACACGGCGGCGTAGGCGTGCGCCCGCGCCGAGGCGGCGACGCGCACGGCCAGCGTGGAGGCCGCCAGATCGTGGTCGACGAGGAGTCCGAGCGCCGTGTCCAGCGCCTGCAGCGTCGGCTCGTCGGCCTCCTGTCCGCTGAGCCGGGTCCACAGGCGGTGGGCGATCGGGTCCTGGTCGTGTCCGTCGCGCAGTACGGGGGGAAGCGCGGCGACGAGGGTGGGGATGAGGCTGCGTGCCGTGCCCAGCACCGCGTCCTCGGACAGGTCGAAGCGGAGCGGGTCCGTGACCGCCGCGGCGATCGCCGCGACGCGGAGCCGGTCCGCGGGCCCGGCGTGCTCGGGCAGGGCGTCGACGGCCCGGCGGGCGACGGCCACGGAGGACTCGGGGGCCGAGAAGGCGGTGCCGGGGCGCAGCTCTCCGGTCCAGAGCCACTCGGCCACCTCCTCGTAGGTGTGGCGCGCGGCGAGTTCGACCGCGTCGACGCCCCGGTAGGAGAACCGGTCGTTCTCGATGAGCGTGAGGCGGGTGCGCACGGTCAGCTCCTGAGCGGTGGCCGAGGCCGGGTTCGTGCCGCCGTCGCGCCGGTTGCGCCGGGCGAGGGCCCGGACCTCGTCGGCGTCGAAGGTGCTGCCCCGGGAGCCGGGCGCGCGTCGGCTGCCGAGCTGGCCGCGACTGACGTACGCATACACGGTCTCGGGCTTCACCCCGAGCAGTTCGGCCGCCTCCCTGGTGGTCAGGCGCCGCTCGCTGTCTGCGGGGTGGTCGGGCTCGTGATCGCGCATGAGGTCACCGTATCGATCGGAGGCGTCCGTGTTGAGTCGCTGCAACGCTCTGTATTGATTCAATCAATATGGACAGAGTAGCAGTCAAGTATGGACAGTTAAGTCAAGTTCGAGGAGGTAATCATGTCCATCAACAGAACCGCAGCCGCGACCACACTCGTCGAGGTGCCGCGCGGGCTCGCCGGTGTCGTGGTGGCCGACACCGAGGTCGGCGACGTGCGAGGACTCGAGGGGTTCTACCACTACCGCCAGTACTCGGCCGTCGAACTGGCCCGGAGTCGCGGCTTCGAGGACGTCTGGCATCTCCTGGTCCACGGTGAACTCCCCGACGCGCGAACCGGGGCCGCCTTCGCCGCCGAGACCGCGGCGCTGCGGCGGCTCCCCGACGCGGTGCGCGCCGCCCTGCCCGCCATCGCCGAGGCCGGCGGACGCTCCGGTCCGCTCGCCGGGATGCGCACCGGCCTGTCCCTGCTGGGCGCGGCCCTGGGCTTCGGGCCGGTGTACGACCTGTCGGTCGACCGGCGCCGGCAGGACACCCTGGTGGCCGCCGCGGCCGTACCGACGCTGCTGACCGCGCTGTACCGGTTGGGGAGGGGGCTCGAGCCGGTGGAGCCTCGCGAGGACCTGTCGTACGCCGCGAACTACCTCTACATGGTGACCGGCGAGGAGCCGGACGAGGCGCGCACCCGGGCGGTCGAGCAGTATCTGATCTCGACCATTGACCACGGGTTCAACGCGTCGACCTTCACCGCGCGGGTCATCGCGTCGACCGGCGCGGATGTCGCGGCCTGCCTGGCCGGTGCGGTGTCGGCGTTGTCCGGCCCGCTGCACGGCGGCGCCCCCAGCAGGGCGCTGGACACCCTGGACGCGATCGGCACGCCCGACCGCATCGACGCGTGGATCCGCGAGCGGGTGCTCGCCGGTGAGCGCATCATGGGCTTCGGTCACGCGGTCTACCGCACGGAGGACCCGCGCTCACGGATGCTGCGTGAGGTGGCGCAGAGCTTCGGCGGACCGCGCGTGGAGTTCGCCGTCGAGGTGGAGCGGCAGGTCGAGGCGATCCTCGCGGAGCTGAAGCCGGGACGCGAACTGCACACCAACGTCGAGTTCTACGCGGGCGTGGTCATGGAGCTGTGCGGCCTGCCCCGCGAGATGTTCACTCCCACGTTCGCGGCTGCGCGGGTGGTGGGCTGGAGCGCGAACATTCTGGAGCAGGCGTCCGACTCCAAGATCATCCGTCCGGCGGCGCGGTATGTGGGGCCGGGAGCGCCGGTCGGGGTCCCGGCGGTGGCCTGAGAGACACGAGCGGCCTGGTGCCGTTCGGGCGCCAGGCCTGGTCGGGGAGCGTCGAGCAAGGACGGGGTGCCGGGTTGCTCGCCGGTGGTGGGGGTCCGTGCCCCGTCGGGGGTGGGGGTACGGCCGAAGACGCGGGTGACGTCAGGCGTCGGGGATGTCCGCCTTGGCCCGGATGAGGGTCTCCCGGCTGATGACCACGATGCGTTCGTAGTCGGCCCTGGCGGCGTCGGCGGGCAGCTCACGCTCCAGCGCCTCGGTGGCCTCGGTGCCGATGACGGCGAAGTTGCCGTCACTCAGTTCGAACAGGTCGGGGCAGGTGGATCCCGAGTTGCTCCCCCGGGCGCTGGGAGGCACACCGATGCGGCGCACGATCTTCAAAGGTACCGGTCCTTATGAGTCTCCAGAGTGATGGCGAGCACACGCTACTGGTGTTCATGAGGTGTGCGTGACGGGATGGATCAAACTCACTCCGTCGTGTCTCCGTTACCGCCGCATTTGACCTGCTCGGCCGATTCGGCGCCACGCGCCTTCAGTCCGTCGGCGGGGTCCCCACGACCCACCATTCGTCGGTGTCGGCTTCGTCGAGGTCCCGGACGAGGCCGTCGACCATGCGACCCAGCCGGGCTTCCTCGGAGGCCTCGTTGAGGGAGGCGCGCATGTGCTCGGACGCGTCCCAGTACTCCCGGAAGACGGGGCTCTGGAAGAACTCGCGCAGGATGCGGTACAGCTCCTCCCGGTCCAGCAGGCCTGTTCGATGGCAGTGGTAGAGGTGCGAGTACCAGGCGTTGGCGTAGAGGAACTGACGACGCCGCGCGGCCGGGATGCTCTTGTCGTACGTGTCGATGACCTCCGCCAGTGAAGGGTCGTCGATCGCCCTGTTCAGCAACTCCCAGTGCATACGCTGCTGATGACGCAGGGTCTCACGCCGGCTCGCCGACTCCTCGAGCCGCAGCTGCCGCTCGTGCAGACGGTCCCTGCGCAGTCGCCGCTGCCGCGCGGCCGTCAGTATTCCGGCCGCGGCGGAGCCGAACCTCCCCGTGACCTTCTTCCGTGTGACCATGTCAACCCCCGAATCAGGCGACCGCCCGCCGGTCGTCGAGTGCGGGTCGGCTGACGGGGACCGGCGAGCGATGTTTGGTGCTGCCACCTCCAGGGTGCCGAGCGGCGCTGATCGACGGGGAGGCGGAGAGGAGGCGCACGGAGGGAAGCGAGGGTCGCACGGTCCGGCGCCTTGGAAAAACGTCTGCCCACCAAGTGCTGCTAACAATCGTTCACTCCGCGGGTACTCCGCCGGCTCGTATCCTGAGCAGGCAATTCCGCACGCATGGTGAGAGAGAGGTCGCACGGTGGGGCAGCGCCCGACTCCGCAGCAGATCCCGGTCGTCGTCCTCGCCGGATTCCTCGGCTCGGGGAAGACCACCCTGCTCAACCACCTCCTCCACCGCAGCGGAGGCAGCCGTATCGGCGCCGTCGTCAACGACTTCGGCTCCATCGAGATCGACGCCATGGCCGTCGCGGGCGCCCTCGGCGATTCCACCGTGTCCCTGGGCAACGGATGCCTGTGCTGTGCCGTCGACGCGAGTGAACTGGACGGGTACCTGGCGCGGCTCGCCCGGCCCGAGGCCGGCATCGACGTCATCGTCATCGAAGCCAGCGGCCTCGCCGAACCCCAGGAACTGGTGCGCATGCTGCTCGCCAGCGAGCAACCGGGGATCGTCTACGGCGGGCTCGTCGAGGTCGTCGACGCCGCCGAGTTCGACGACACCCGTGCCAAGCATCCCGAGATCGACCGGCATCTGGCACTCGCCGATCTGGTCGTGGTCAACAAGACCGACCGGGCTCCCGACGCCGAGCGTGTGCTCGGCCTCGTGCACTCGCTCGTCGACGGTGCCGCAGTCGTGCCCGCGACCTACGGCCGTATCGACCCCGAGTTCCTCTACGACTGCCGGCCCGGCGAGGAGCGCGTGGGGCAGCTGTCCTTCGACGACCTGCACGACCACTCCGAGGGCGGCGCACATCCCGGGCACCTGCACGCCGCCTACGACACCCTGTCGTTCGTCTCCGGCCTCCCGCTCGACCCGCGCCGGCTCATGCGCTTCCTCGACAGCCGTCCCGAGGGCCTGTACCGGATCAAGGGATACGTCGACTTCGGCCCGTACGACACGCGGAACCGGTACGCCGTCCACGCCGTCGGACGCTTCCTGCGCTTCTATCCGGAACCCTGGCCACCCGCCGACGCCCGCCGTACCCAGCTCGTCCTCATCGGCTCCGGCATCGACGCGGCGGCCCTCGGCGCGGAACTCGACGCATGCCGCCGGGACGCCGACGCCCCACCCGCCGACGACCACGGCATGTGGGGCGTCCTGCGCTACGTCCAGGACCCCGACGGCGAGGATCCACCGCCCGGGGCCTAGGTGTGCTGTCCCGGGACGGCGGATCAGGCCCTGGCGGAACTCATGGCCGGAGCCCGCGGCGGCGGATTCGCCCCCCGCCTCGGCGTGCCGCGAGACAGAGCCTCATGCGGGCGAGTACGCGGGAAACCGGACCCGACCCCGCTCGGCGATCACGCTGCCGAGGTCGTTGAACAGCACCGCGCGCACGCGCCGTCCCTCCTCCTCGCTCAGTGGCGTGGGGCCGCCTTCCGCAGGCTGCAACCGGACGTTGCACAGGTCTCGGACCACTGGCTACTCACCGTTCGTCGGGACCACGCCACCGGAACGACGGGCCCTACGCGGGGCCCGCCACCACCGACACCGTCCTGGGCAGCGACACGCCCGAGCCGTCGCGGCGCGGGTCGATGTCCGGGAGCTGGGCCGGCGTGCCGTTCTTCTGCGCGGCGAGGGCCGGGACGGCACCCGCCCAGGCGAAGGCCAGGCAGTCCTCGCCCTTCAGGAACCGCTGGCAGCGCACACCGCCCGTGGCGCGGCCCTTGCGCGGATACTGGTCGAACGGCGTGAGCTTGGCCGTGGTCTGCACGGAGTCGTCCAGTGTGCCGCGCGATCCGGCGACCGTGAAGACCACCGCGTCCGCGGCCGGGTCCACCGCCGTGAAGGAGATGACCTTGGCCCCGTCGGCGAGCTTGACGCCCGCCACGCCACCCGCCGGACGGCCCTGCGGGCGGACCTGCGAGGCCTGGTACCGCAGCAGCTGTGCGTCGTCCGTGATGAAGACCAGGTCCTCGTCACCGGTGCGCAACTCGACCCCGCCGACGATGCGGTCGCCCTCCTTGAGGGTGATGACCTCCAATTCGTCCTTGTTGGACGGATAGTCGGGCACCACCCGCTTGACGACGCCCTGCTCCGTGCCGAGCGCCAGCCCCGGCGAGGACTCGTCCAGCGTGGTCAGGCAGACGACGTCCTCGTCGTCCTCCAGGGACACGAACTCCGCCAGCGGCGCGCCGCCCGCGAGGTTCGGCGCCGCCATGGCCTCGGGGAGCTGGGGCAGGTCCACGACGTTCACCCGCAGCAGCCGCCCGCCGGACGTCACCACGCCCACCTCGCCGCGCGCCGTGGCCGGTACCGCCGAGACGATCAGGTCGTGCTTGACGCGCTTGGCCCCGGCCTCCGTGACGAGAGGCTCGTCGTTCGCGGTGCGGGCCAGCAGGCCCGTCGAGGACAGCAGCACCCGGCAGGGGTCGTCCGCCACCTGGAGTGGCACGGCGGCGACCGGGGCGCCGCTCGACTCCAGCAGCGTCGTACGCCGGTCGGTGCCGAACTTCTTCGCCACCGCCGCCAGTTCGGCCGAGACCAGCTTGCGGAGCTCCGCGTCCGAGTCGAGGATCCGGGTCAGCTCCTCGATCTCCGTGTTCAGCCGGTCCTTCTCGGACTCCAGCTCGATGCGGTCGTACTTGGTGAGCCGGCGCAGCGGCGTGTCCAGGATGTACTGCGTCTGGACGTCGCTCAGCGAGAACCGCTCCATCAGGCGCTGCTTGGCCTGCGCGGAATTCTCGCTGGAGCGGATGAGGCGGATGACCTCGTCGATGTCGACCAGGGCGGTGAGCAGGCCCTCGACCAGGTGCAACCGGTCCCGCTTCTTGCTCCGGCGGAACTCGCTGCGGCGCCTGACGACGGTGAATCGGTGGTCGAGATAGACCTCCAGCAGCTCCTTGAGGCCCAGGGTGAGGGGCTGGCCGTCGACCAGGGCGACGTTGTTGATGCCGAAGGACTCCTCCATGGCCGTCAGCTTGTAGAGCTGCTCCAGGACCGCCTCCGGCACGAAGCCGTTCTTGATCTCGATGACCAGGCGCAGTCCGTGCGCGCGGTCGGTGAGGTCCTTGACGTCCGCGATGCCCTGGATCTTCTTCGAGCCGACCAGGTCCTTGATCTTCGAGATGACCTTCTCCGGGCCGACCGCGAAGGGCAGCTCGGTGACGACGAGACCCTTGCGGCGGGCCGTCACCGTCTCCACGGACACCGTCGCGCGGATCTTGAAGGTGCCGCGGCCCGTCTCGTACGCGTCCCGGATGCCGGGCAGGCCGACGATCCGTCCGCCGGTGGGCAGGTCGGGGCCCGGCACGTGCTTCATCAGCGCGTCCAGGTCGGCGTTCGGGTTCCGGATCAGATGCCGGGCCGCCGCGATCACCTCGCGCAGATTGTGCGGCGGCATGTTCGTGGCCATGCCGACCGCGATGCCCGAGGCGCCGTTGACCAGCAGGTTCGGGAAGGCGGCGGGCAGGGCCACCGGCTCCTGCTCCTGGCCGTCGTAGTTCGGGGCGAAGTCGACGGTGTCCTCGTCGATGGACTCCGTCATCAGGCCGGCAGCCTCGGCCATCCGGCACTCGGTGTACCGCATGGCGGCCGGCGGGTCGTCGTTGCCCAGCGAGCCGAAGTTGCCGTGGCCGTCCACCAGGGGGACGCGCATCGAGAACGACTGGGCCATGCGGACCAGGGCGTCGTAGATCGACGCGTCGCCGTGCGGATGCAGCTTGCCCATGACCTCGCCGACGACGCGGGCGCACTTCACGTAGCTGCGCTCGGGCCGCAGGCCCATCTCGTTCATCTGGTAGACGATGCGCCGGTGCACCGGCTTGAGGCCGTCGCGGGCGTCCGGCAGCGCACGGGAGTAGATGACCGAGTACGCGTACTCGAGGAAGGAGCCCTGCATCTCGTCGACGACGTCGATGTCGAGGATCTTCTCCTCGTACGAGTCGTCGGGCGGCGGGGTCTTCGTACTACGGCGGGCCATCGCTGCCGGCTCCTTGCTGAAGCGTGAACGGTGATCTGACGCCGTCCATTGTGGACTGCGGCACTGACAGCCACCGACCAGGACCCGTCACGGGCTGCCGGCCCGGCGCTGCCCGCAGGGTACGCCCTCGTCCGGGGGGCGCCGTCCGCGCAGTCGTCCCCGGCGGCCCGTCAACCGCGTTCTCGCTCTCGGCGTACGGGGCCCGGGAACTCCACCGGCCGCCCGCACGCTTGCATACAGTGGCAGGACCGGCGGAATCACGCAGTTCCGCCCATGGATTCCACCCGGTGGTTCACCCAGTGACTCCACCAGGATCTCGCGATCGAAGGGACGTACATGCCCATGGGTCACACGGCCACAGCCCAGGCAGGCTCCGGCGGCCTGACAGCGACCGAGCACCGCCTGGCCAACGGCCTGCGCGTGGTGCTCTCCGAGGACCACCTGACCCCGGTCGCGGCGGTGTGCCTCTGGTACGACGTCGGCTCGCGCCACGAGGTCAAGGGGCGCACCGGCCTGGCTCACCTTTTCGAGCACCTCATGTTCCAGGGCTCCGCCCAGGTCAAGGGCAACGGCCACTTCGAGCTGGTGCAGGGCGCCGGCGGCTCGCTCAACGGCACCACCAGCTTCGAGCGGACCAACTACTTCGAGACCATGCCCGCCCACCAGCTGGAGCTCGCCCTCTGGCTGGAGGCCGACCGCATGGGCTCCCTGCTCGCCGCCCTGGACGACGAGTCGATGGAGAACCAGCGGGACGTCGTCAAGAACGAACGCCGCCAGCGCTACGACAACGTCCCCTACGGCACCGCCTTCGAGAAGCTGACCGCCCTCGCCTACCCGGAGGGCCACCCCTACCACCACACGCCGATCGGCTCGATGGCGGACCTGGACGCGGCGACCCTGGAGGACGCGCGCGCGTTCTTCCGCACCTACTACGCCCCGAACAACGCGGTGCTCTCGGTCGTCGGCGACATCGACACCGAGCAGACGCTCGCGTGGATCGAGAAGTACTTCGGCTCCATCGCCTCGCACGACGGCAAGCAGCCTCCCCGGGACGGCGCGCTGCCCGACGTCATGGGCGGGGAGCTGCGGGAGGTCGTCGAGGAGGAGGTCCCGGCCCGGGCCCTGATGGCGGCCTACCGCCTGCCGGAGGACGGCACGCGCGCGTGCGACGCGGCCGACCTGGCCCTGACCGTCCTGGGCGGCGGAGAGTCGTCCCGCCTGTACAACCGCCTGGTCCGCCGCGACCGTACCGCCGTCGCCGCCGGCTTCGGCCTGCTCCGGCTCGCCGGGGCGCCGTCCCTGGGCTGGCTGGACGTGAAGACGTCCGGCGACGTCGAGGTGCCGGTCATCGAGACCGCCATCGACGAGGAGCTGGCCCGGTTCGCCGAGGAGGGCCCCACGGCCGAGGAGATGGAGCGCGCCCAGGCCCAGCTCGAGCGCGAGTGGCTGGACCGCCTGGGCACGGTCGCCGGCCGCGCCGACGAACTGTGCCGGTACGCCGTCCTGTTCGGCGACCCGCAGCTCGCCCTCACCGCCGTCCAGCGGGTGCTCGAGGTGACCGCGGAGGAGGTCCAGGAGGTCGCCAAGGCCCGCCTGCGCCCCGACAACCGCGCGGTGCTCGTCTACGAGCCCACCGCCCCCGCCGACGAGACCGACGCCGACGAGACCGACGCCGACGGGACGACCGTCACCGTGTCCGTGCCCGACGCCACCGAAGAGAACGAGGAGGCGGCCAAGTGACCGAGCTGGCCACCATGGAATTCCACGCGCAGCCGCAGGCCGGTGAGCCCAAGCCCTGGGCGTTCCCCGCCCCCGAGCGCGGCAGCCTCGACAACGGCCTCACGGTGCTGCGCTGCCACCGCCCCGGCCAGCAGGTCGTCGCCGTCGAGGTGCTCCTCGACGCCCCCCTGGACGCCGAGCCGGCCGGTCTCGACGGCGTCGCCACCATCATGGCGCGCGCCTTCTCCGAGGGCACCGACAAGCACTCCGCCGAGGACTTCGCCGCCGAGCTGGAGCGCTGCGGCGCCACCCTCGACGCGCACGCCGACCACCCCGGCGTCCGGCTGAGCCTGGAGGTGCCCGCCTCGCGCCTCGCCAAGGCCCTCGGCCTGCTCGCCGACGCCCTCAGGGCGCCCGCCTTCGCCGACGGCGAGGTCGAACGGCTGGTGCGCAACCGGCTCGACGAGATCCCGCACGAGCTGGCCAACCCCTCCCGGCGTGCCGCCAAGGAACTCTCCAAGGAGCTGTTCCCGGCCGACGCGCGCATGTCGCGCCCGCGCCAGGGAACCGGGGAAACGGTCGAGGCCATCGACTCGGCGGCCGTACGCGCCTTCTACGAGCGGCACGTCCGCCCCGCCACGGCCACCGCGGTGGTCGTCGGCGACCTCACCGGCCTCGACCTGGACGCGCTGCTCGGCGACACCCTGGGCGCCTGGACCGGCTCGGCCGCCGAGCCGCGCCCCGTGCCCCCGGTGACCGCCGACGACCGGGGCCGGGTCGTCATCGTGGACCGTCCCGGTGCCGTCCAGACGCAACTGCTGATCGGCCGCACCGGCGCCGACCGGCACGACCGCGTGTGGCCCGCGCAGGTGCTCGGCACCTACTGCCTGGGCGGCACCCTCACCTCGCGCCTGGACCGCGTCCTGCGCGAGGAGAAGGGCTACACCTACGGTGTGCGGGCGTTCGGCCAGGTCCTGCGCTCCGCGCCGGACGGCACGGGCGCCGCGATGCTCGCCATCAGCGGATCCGTCGACACCCCCAACACCGGTCCCGCCCTGGAGGACCTGTGGACGGTGCTGCGCAAGCTGGCCGCGGAGGGGCTCACCGACGCCGAGCGCGATGTGGCCGTGCAGAACCTGGTGGGCGTGGCGCCGCTGAAGTACGAGACGGCGGCGGCCGTGGCGAGCACGCTGGCCGACCAGGTCGAGCAGCACCTGCCCGACGACTTCCAGGCCACGCTCTACCGTCAACTGGCCGCCACGGGCACCGTGGAGGCCACCGCGGCGGTCGTGAACGCCTTCCCGGTGGACCGTCTCGTGACGGTCCTCGTCGGCGACGCGGCGCAGATCAAGGAGCCCGTCGAGGCCCTCGGCATCGGCGAAGTCACCGTGGTGGCGGCCGAGTAGCGGCACGCGCGTGCGGCGGCCCTGGTGACCGGTGTGTCACCAGGGCCGCCGTTTGTCCGGATTGGGGGAGTGGTTGCCTGTCTGCCCTGTGGCGTGCGCTACAAAAAGCCTGTTGCGTTTGAGGATTGAACGCAGCCGCGTTTAGCGTCGTCCGGGCTGTTCGTCAGGCAGTGCGCCGCATCCGCGGCACCGGACAGTCATCGCCGAGTCCCCGTACGGCGCGAGCCAGGGGAGCCGGGGACCCATCGCAGTCCCTGGGGTGAATCGGACGCCCGCGCGCACCGCGAGGGGGTCCGTAGGAGACCTTCCACCTCCGAACCCGTCAGCTAACCCGGTAGGCGAGAGGGAAGGAAAGGACAAGCCTCTACATGGCGTTCACGCGCGCCACCGGGAAGCACCGCCGTACCGGCCGGGTGCACCGCACCACCGCCCGCGCGGCGGGGGTCGCGGCCCTCGCCACCACCGGCGTCGTCGGCACCCTCGCGGCTCCGGCGCTCGCCGCCGAGCCCGAGGCGGAACAGACCGGGCTCACCCCGGTCGTCACCATCGGCGACTCCATAGCCGACGAGATCGACGCCCAGGCCCTCGCGCAGAAGCAGGCGGCCGCGGACGCCGCCGCCCGCGAGGCGGCCCGGGAGGCGGCCCGCGAGCGGGCGGCCGAGGCGGCCAAGGAGGCGCGCGAGGCCAAGGAGCGCGCCGCGCGTGAGGCGGAGCGCAAGCGTCTCAACACCTTCGTCGCGCCGATCACCGCCTCGTACGTCTCCACCGCCTACCAGGCCGGCAGCTCCCTGTGGTCCTCCGGCAGCCACACCGGCATCGACTTCCACGCCTCCAGCGGCACGTCCGTGCACTCCGTCGGCGTCGGCACCGTGGTCGAGGCCGGCTGGGGCGGCGCGTACGGCAACCAGGTCGTGATCAGGATGCACGACGGCACGTACACGCAGTACGGGCACCTGTCGTCCATCGGCGTCTCGGTCGGCCAGTCGGTCGAGCCCGGCCAGCAGATCGGCGTCTCGGGTGCCACCGGCAACGTCACGGGACCGCACCTGCACTTCGAGGCCCGTACGAGCCCCGAGTACGGCTCGGACGTGGACCCCGTCGCCTATCTCCGCTCCCACGGCGTGAACGTCTGACAAAAAGGCCCCGGCTTCCCGAGTCGGGGCCTTTTGTATTCCATACCGGCTTGATTGGCCTAGAGTCGCTGAAAGCGCGTCCATCGTCGGCGTTTCAGGGGATCAAGGCGGAGGTCGGTCATGCGTATTCCGGCGCATTCGGTGTGCACGGCGATTCGGGACGACATCGTGGCCGGCGTCCACGGACGCGGGAGCCGGCTCACCGAGGAAATCCTCGCCCGCCGCTACGGCGTCTCCCGCGTCCCCGTCCGCGAGGCCCTGCGCACGCTGGCGGCGGAGGGCTTCGTGGTGACCCGGCGGCACGCGGGCGCGTGCGTCGCGGAACCGACCGCCCGGGAGGCCGCCGACCTGCTGGAGACCCGCACGCTGCTGGAGCCGCTCGGAGCCTCCCGGGCCGCCCGGCGGCGCACCGACGCCCACCTCAAGGTGTTGCGCGGTCTGGTCAGGCTGGGGCAGGAACGGGCCAGGCGGGGCACCGTGGACGAGCTGCGCTCCCTGGGCGGCTGGTTCCACGAGACCCTCGCCCGGGCGGCGGACAGCCCCTCGCTGGCCGCGCTGCTGACCCAGATCCGCCACAAGATCGCCTGGATGTACGTCGTGGAAGCACCGGTCGGACCGGTGGAGTACTGGGCGGAGCACGCGGCGATCACCGACGCCGTGGCCCGGGGGGACGGTGAACGCGCGCGGGCGCTCATGACCCTGCACATCGAGCGGTCGGCATCCGGCCACCGGCTCCGATTCGCCACCGGCGGCGCGGCGCCGGACCGTGTGAGGAATACGCAACATTCCGTAAACACCGCGAGCCCGCTCCGGTAACAAAGGTTCCGTAGACAAAAGCGGGGGAATTTCGGCGGCTATTTCTGCCGTCCCGAATCGACTGAAGCGGAAGAGGGAAAGACGAAAGGCCCGTCCGGTGCTCCCGGCGGGCCTTTCGCTGCTGCTGTCCCGTCCGTCAGACGGTCTCGGGAAGCTCCTCGAGCCCCTCGGCGACCAGCTTCGCCAGCCGGTCCAGGGCCGCCTCCGCGCCCTCGGCGTCGGAGGCGAGGACGATCTCCTCGCCCCCCTGGGCGCCGAGGCCGAGCACGGCCAGCATGGAGGCCGCGTTGACGGGGGACCCGTCGGCCTTGGCGATCGTCACCGGGACGCCTGTGGCCGTGGCGGCTCGGACGAAGATGGAGGCGGGGCGGGCGTGGAGACCCTCGGCCCAGCCGACGTTGACGCGGCGCTCAGCCATGTGATGCTGCCCTTCAGGTGTTCAGAGGCGGTGAAGTTGTCTAGACCAGTCTTGTCTAGACCAGTTTCCCACATCGTGAAGCGAGCCGGGACGACCACGTGGGCCGCCCCGTACGGGTCCCGGACCGCGGCCTCGGTCCGGGCATCCGTCCCCCACAGACTGCCCCGCGCCGTTGTCGTACGCGAGCCGTACTCTGGGGCCCATGCAGACCTCGTCGGACCGGCACGAGTACCCCGCCCACTGGGAAGCCGACGTGGTGCTGCGCGACGGCGGCACCGCGCGCGTCCGCCCCATCACCGTTGACGACGCCGAGCGCCTGGTCAGCTTCTACGAGCAGGTTTCCGACGAGTCGAAGTACTACCGCTTCTTCGCGCCGTACCCTCGCCTGTCCGCCAAGGACGTCCACCGCTTCACGCACCACGACTTTGTGGACCGGGTGGGACTCGCGGCCACCATCGGCGGCGAGTTCATCGCCACCGTACGCTACGACCGGATCGGGGCCGACGGAACGCCCGCCACCGCACCGGCCGACGAGGCCGAGGTCGCCTTCCTCGTCCAGGACGCCCACCAGGGGCGCGGCGTCGCCTCGGCGCTCCTGGAGCACATCGCCGCCGTCGCCCGGGAGCGGGGCATCCGCCGCTTCGCCGCCGAGGTGCTGCCCGCCAACAACAAGATGATCAAAGTCTTCATGGACGCCGGGTACACCCAGAAGCGGAGCTTCGAGGACGGGGTGGTCCGCCTGGAGTTCGATCTCGAACCCACCGACCGCTCGCTGGCCGTGCAGTACGCGCGCGAGCACCGCGCGGAGGCCCGTTCCGTCCAGCGGCTGCTGCAGCCCGGCTCGGTCGCGGTCGTCGGCGCCGGCCGCACCCCGGGCGGCGTCGGCCGCAGCATCCTCGGCAACATCCGGGACGCGGGGTACACGGGCCGCCTGTACGCCGTGAACAGGGCCTTCCCCGAGGACATGAAGGAACTCGACGGGGTTTCGGCGTTCCGCTCCGTGCGCGACATCGACGGGCCCGTCGACCTCGCCGTCGTCACCGTGCCCGCCGAGCACGTCCCGGACGTCGTCACCGCGTGCGGCGAGCACGGGGTGCAGGGACTGGTCGTGATCTCCGCCGGATACGCCGACAGCGGCCCCGAGGGACGCGAACGCCAGCGCGCCCTCGTGCGGCACGCGCGCACGTACGGCATGCGCATCATCGGGCCCAACGCCTTCGGGATCATCAACACCTCCCCGGACGTGCGGCTCAACGCCTCCCTCGCCCCCGAGATGCCGCGCCCCGGGCGGATCGGCCTGTTCGCCCAGTCCGGCGCCATCGGCATCGCCCTGCTCTCCCGGCTGCACCGGCGCGGCGGCGGGGTCACCGGCCACACCGGCGTCTCCACCTTCGTCTCCTCCGGCAACCGCGCCGACGTCTCCGGCAACGACGTCCTCCAGTACTGGTACGACGACCCGGACACCGACGTCGCGCTGATGTACCTGGAGTCCATCGGCAACCCGCGCAAGTTCACCCGCCTGGCCCGGCGTACGGCGGCCGCCAAGCCCCTGGTTGTGGTGCAGGGCGCCCGGCACGGCGGCGTGGCACCCCAGGGGCACGCCGTACGGGCGACACGGCTGCCCCACGCGACGGTCTCCGCGCTGCTGCGGCAGGCCGGCGTGATCCGGGTCGACACCATCACCGACCTGGTCGACGCGGGGCTGCTCCTCGCCCGCCAGCCGCTGCCCGCCGGACCGAGGGTGGCCATCCTCGGAAACTCGGAGTCCCTGGGACTGCTCACGTACGACGCGTGCCTCTCCGAGGGCCTGCGCCCGCAGCCCCCGCTGGACCTGACCACCGCCGCCTCGGCCGACGACTTCCACGCGGCCCTGGCCAGGGCCCTGGCCGACGACACGTGCGACGCGGTCGTGGTGACCGCCATCCCGACGGTGGGCGAGGGGGCGGCCGGGGACGCCGCGCTCGCGGAGGCCCTGCGCTCGGCGGCGGCCGCGGTCCCCACCAAGCCCGTCCTCGTGGTCCACGTGGAGCTGGGCGGCCTGGCGGAGGCCCTGTCCGCGGCGACGAGCACGGCCCCGCAGACGGCCCAGGGCACCGCGTCCCAGGCCACCCCGGGTACCGCGTCCCAGGCCACCCCGGGCACCGGCCCCCAGGCGGCTCCGGGCACCACTTCCCCGGCGGCTCCGAGCGCGGTCTTCCCGCCCGGTCCGGGTGCCGGGCCGCCGGCCACCCCCGGCGGCCCGGCGTCCCAAGCCACTCCGGGCACCGCTCCCCCCGCCCCTCCCGGCACCGCCGATCAGCCTCCGTCCGGCCCGTCCGGCCCGCCCCGCCCGTCCGCCGATCCGGGCCGGCCGCCCTCCGCCGTCCGGGCCCCGGAGGGAGCCCACCTCATCCCCGCATACCCCGCCGCCGAGCGTGCCGTCCGCGCCCTCGGGGAGGCGGTCGCCTACGCCCAGTGGCGGCGCGAGGCGGCCGACCCGGGCAAGGTGCCGGAGTACGAGGACATCGACGAGAAGGGCGCCGCCCAGCAGATAGCGGGGCTCCTCGCGCGCGGGCAGGGGCTCACCCTCGGCAGCCAGGAGACCTGCGACCTGCTCGGCCGGTACGGCGTCCACGTGCACCGCGCCCTGCCCGCGGCCACTCCCGACGACGCCGCGGCCGCCGCGCGGACCATCGGCTACCCGGTCGCCCTCAAGGCCACCGCCCCGCACCTGCGCCACCGCGCCGACCTGGGCGGCGTACGCCTCGACCTCGCGGACGAGGAGCAACTGCGGCGGGCCTACGCCGAATTGACCGAGCTGTTCGGGAAGCCCGCGGAGCTGCGCCCGGTGGTGCAGGGCATGGCCCCGCGCGGCGTCGACACCGTCGTACGGGCGGTCATCGACCCGGCGGCCGGCGCGGTGCTCTCCTTCGGCCTCGCCGGCGCCGCCACGCAGCTGCTCGGCGACATGGCGCACCGGCTGATCCCGGTCACCGACCGGGACGCCACCTCGCTCATCCGCTCGGTCCGCACGGCCCCCCTCCTCTTCGGCTGGCGCGGCTCGGCCCCCGTGGACGCCGCCGCCCTCGAGGAGCTGCTGCTGCGGGTCTCCCGGCTGGTCGACGACCACCCGGAGGTCGTCGCGGTCACCCTGGAGCCCGTCGTGGTCGCCCCGCACGGCCTGAGCGTCCTCGGCGCCTCCGTCCGCCTCGCGCCCCCTCCCGCCAGGGACGACCTGGGCCCGCGGACCCTGCCGGCCTACTGACCCGCCACGGCCCGGGACGGGTACCGCAGGAGCGTCCCTCGCAGTCAGTGGGTCCCCGTAGGATGGACGGCATGGCCAAGACCAGTACGACGACCCAGGGGCTGCGAGCGGCGATCGAGCGCAGCGGCTACTACCCGGCCCTCGTGGCCGAGGCGGTGGAGGCCGCCGTGGGCGGCGAGCCCGTGCGGTCGTACCTGGTCCACCAGGAGACGACGTTCGACCAGAACGAGGTGCGCCGGCACGTGACCGTGCTGGTGCTCACCGGCAACCGCTTCATCGTCAGCCACACCGACGAGCAGGCCGCCGACGACACCTCCCCGACGCCGTACGCCACGACGTCCACGGAGTCCGTCAAGCTCGGCCGGATCTCGTCCATCGTCGTCAGCCGCGTCGTCGCCAACCCGGAGCAGTACAAGCCGGGCACCCTGCCCCGCGAGATCGTGCTGACCATCGGCTGGGGCGCCGTCTCCCGCCTCGACCTGGAGCCCGCCGCCTGCGGCGACCCCAACTGCGAGGCCGACCACGGCTACACGGGAAGCTCGACGGCCGACGACCTCAGCCTGCGCGTCAGCGAGGCGGGGGACGGCCCGGAGACGGTGCGCCAGGCGCTCACCTTCGCCCAGGCCCTCTCCGAGGCGACCGCGGACTCCGCCCGCTGATGGTGCAGCACACCGCCTGGGACACCCACCCGGAACCGCTCCCCGTCGACTCCGCCCCCGTACCCGAGTACGGCCGGGGCTCCCTCGCCGACCTGCTGCCCACCCTGGCCGCCGGCCTCGGCGTCCCCGGCATGACCGCGGGAATCACCGAACTGACCCCCGCCGACCGCAACTGCGTCTTCCTGATCGACGGCCTCGGCTGGGAGCAGCTGCGCGCGCACCCCGAGGACGCCCCCTTCCTGACTTCCCTCCTGGGCAGCTCGCGCGGCGGCACGGGTCGCCCGATCACCGCCGGCTACCCGGCGACCACGGCGACCTCCCTCGCCTCCGTCGGAACCGGTCTGCCGCCGGGCGCCCACGGCCTGCCCGGGTACACGGTGCGCAATCCCGACACCGGCGCCCTGATGAACCAGCTCCGCTGGCAGCCGTGGACCGCGCCGGGCCCCTGGCAGCCCCACCCCACCGTCTTCGGCCTCGCCCACGAGGCGGGGGTGCACGCTGCCCAGGTCTCCTCGCCCACCTTCGCCAACACCCCGCTGACCAAGGTCGCGCTCAGCGGCGGCGAGTTCCACGGACGCCTGTCCGGCGAGGACCGGATGGACTGCGCCGCCGAGCAGCTGGCCGGCGCCGACCGCGCCCTCGTCTACACGTACTACGCCGAGGTCGACGGCGCCGGACACCGCTTCGGCGTCGACTCCGACACCTGGCGCGGCCAGCTCGGACACGTCGACCGGCTGGTCCAGCGCCTCGCCGAGCGGCTGCCCCCGCGCAGCGCCCTGTACGTCACCGCCGACCACGGCATGGTCGACGTGCCCTTCGACGAGGAGCACCGCATCGACTTCGACGAGGACTGGGAGCTGAAGGCGGGCGTCGCCCTCCTCGGCGGCGAGGGCCGCGCCCGCCACGTCTACGCCGTCCCAGGCGCCCACAACGACGTGCTGTTCTGCTGGCGCGAGGTGCTCGGCGAGCAGTTCTGGGTGGCGTCCCGGGACGAGGCGATCGCCGCGGGCTGGTTCGGCCCCCGCATCGACGACCGGGTGTACGAGCGCATCGGCGACGTGGTGGCCGCGGCGCGCGACGACGTCCTGCTCATCGCCTCCGAGCGGGAGCCCAAGGAGTCGGCGATGGTAGGCAACCACGGTTCGATGACCCCTGCCGAGCAGCTCGTCCCGCTGCTCGAAGTACGCTCCTGACACCCGCGAAACACCCCGCGATCACCCCGTGACACGCCCGCGGACCTCTGCCTCGATGCCGAAAGGTGCCCAACCCCTCATGCCCGAGCTGGTGTTCTTCTCCGGAACGATGGACTGCGGGAAGTCGACACTGGCTCTCCAGATCGAGCACAACCGCTCGGCGCGCGGACTGGCCGGCATGATCTTCACCCGCGACGACCGTGCGGGCGAGGGCAAGCTCTCCTCCCGCCTCGGCCTCGTCACCGACGCGGTCGAGGTCGGGGACGGCCAGGACCTGTACGCCCACGTCGTCGACCACCTCTCGCAGGGCGGCCGGGTGGACTACGTGATCGCGGACGAGGCGCAGTTCCTCGCGCCGGACCAGATCGACCAGCTCGCGCGCGTGGTCGACGACCTCGACGTCGACGTGTACGCCTTCGGCATCACCACCGACTTCCGCTCCAAGCTGTTCCCGGGCTCCCAGCGGCTGGTGGAACTGGCGGACCGCGTCGAGGTGCTCCAGGTCGAGGCCCTGTGCTGGTGCGGGGCCCGCGCCACGCACAACGCCCGCACCGTGGGCGGCGTCATGGTGGTCGAGGGCGCCCAGGTGGTCGTCGGGGACGTCGCCCAGTCCCCCGACGAGATCGGCTACGAGGTGCTGTGCCGCCGCCACCACCGCAGGCGGATGACGAGCGCGACGGCGCGGGCGGCGGCGCTCTCGCCGGACGTGCTGCCGGTCTCCGCCACGTGAGTGCCGGGACCGGCGCGCGCCGGCCCTGATCAGCCGATGTGCTCGGCCACGATGAGCTGGAAACGCTCGAAGGCCAGCTCCACGGTGTTGTGCCGGGCGTCGACGGTGCCGAGAGAGGTGCCGTTGAACGGGTCGGTCAGGCGGTACCTGCCGCGGCCCAGGCCACGCAGCTCGACCGTTCCGTCCCACCGCCCGGCGTAGAACGCGTAGTGCAGGGTCGCGCCCTTCGCCACCACATGCGCCTCGGGCTTGTCGAAACCGATGTCGTACAGCTCGCCCCGGTACTCGCCCGTGGAGAGCATGTTCTCCTCGTACAGGTTCACCCACCGGCGCCAGAGGGCTTCCCTCTCCGGCGTGAGCACGATCCCGTCGTCCGGGCCCGCGGGGTAGGTGAACTTCGTCGACAGGACGGCTCCCACACCGTAGCTGGAAGCGAAGTCGTCGCCGCCGTCGCTCAGTTCGACGTGGTCGCCGGAGTAGCTGCTGCCCCGCCCCATCAGCGCCTTCATCGACTTGCCCTTCGTACGGACCTGGTAGGACGAGAGCGGGTCCGAGCTCGGGTACTGGTCGACGTAGGGGAGGTTGTGGAAGGCGAAGGCGGTGCCGCAGGGGCAGAGCTCCACCACGGCGTCGCGGTTCGCCTCGTGGGCGGCCTCGTACACCGCCTTCCAGAACCGCGCGAGGCCCTCGGTCGATTCTTCGGGGCGGGCATGCCCGTGCGCCGGGTTGTAGCAGGGCGCGACGGCGTTGAGGTGCTGGCCGTCGATCTTGAGCCCTTCGTATCCCCAGTCGCCGATGAACCGCCTCACCTGCCCGACGAAGTAGTCCACCGTCGGCCGGTACGCCGGACACAGCGTCCAGGCGTCCCACCAGCTCACGCGCTGCTTGTTGCCCTCACGATCCAGCAGGAGCATGTCGGAGTGGTTCCGGTACAGGCTGCTCTCCGGGTCCGCCGCCAGCGGAGCCCACCACAGGCGCGGCCGCAGGCCGGCGTCCCGGATCTGCTTGGTGAAGGCCCGCATGTCCCTCGCTCCCCGCGGGAACTTCCGCGGGTCCAGCTCCCAGTCGCCCTCGTTGGTCTGCCAGCCGTCGTCGAGTACCGCCCACTTGAGGCCGACCTCCCGCACCTTGGGGAGCGTTGCGACGACCTGCTCGACGGTGAAGTCCCGCTCGTAGCCCCAGGCGCACCACATGGGTTCCAGGGCCGGCCCGGGCGTCCTGGGCGCACGCCGGCCGATGTCGCTCATGTAGTCGCGATAGCGCTGGAGCGGTGCGAAGTGGTCGCCCGGCAGGGCGGTCAGGAAGGTGGTGTCGGTGGTCAGGCGCCGCCCCGGCTTCAGGGTCACAGGGGTGTCGCCCTCGACGGCGAGGCTCGCTCCGCCGGCCGTCCGGCGAACCGGCAGGCGCAGCATCCTGGCCACGGGTTCGACGTGCCCGACGGAGAGCCCGGCCCCCGGCCGCCACACGGTCGCCACGGGGGTGCCGCCGCCGTAGTCGGAGGCGTCCATCCCCAGCGAGTTCTCCTGGACGAACCCGTCCGTCATCGGCCGCACCCAGTCGCGACGGTCCTCGTACGTGGTTCCCGAGAAGGTGTAGAAGCCGCCGGGAACTTCCAGGAGTTCGTGGGCCCCGCTGCGCCATCCGGTGACCGCCAGCGGGGTACCGGTCCCGTTGGTGTAGGTCACCTTCATCACGATCATCCCGGTCAGACGCTGGAAGGAGGTCAGCTCCACCGTCTTGCGGACCCCGGTCGCGGACGTGCCCCAGACGGTCACTCCGACGCCCGCGCCGTGCCGGGAATGCCGGGTCCTGCGGGTCTCGTGCCCGCCGTAGGTGAACTCGTCGACCGCCCCGCCGTCCACCAGCAGGGCCTCACCGGCGTCGAAGCGGGTGACGTCGACGCCCTGCAACGCCACCCGGCTGCGCAGTCGGTCGTCGAACTCCAGGGTGATGGAGGTGTCGCCGACCCCGACGAGGTCGGGGCCGCTGCGCGGTGCGGCGGCCGCGGGTGTGGCGCCCGGAGCCACGGAGGGGAGGGCGGCCAGGCCGGCACCCCCCAGCGCCACCTTCAGTACGCTGCGCCGGTTCACATCCGTCATGTCGGCCTCTCTGTCGGAGCAGGCTCTGGTCTGTAACCGGCTCCTCGAACGGAGTCGGGACACCCGGTAGGGCGAGGGCGGCGCCATCGGGCTCCGGGTGGCCTGCATCGAGAACGTAAGTGGTATTCGATTGGCATGTCAATGGTCCAAAGGTCCGCCACGACCCAGGAGTTCACCTCGTGCCGGTGGGGAAGCGAGGGGTACGGGTGCCTGCGCGGCCGGTGGAACCGGTACGCTTCTGGTATGACCGAAGCGAGTACGCCGATGCCCAGAGGCCTCTTCGCCGACGATGCCCTCCCGCTGTACGAGCGCACGGCCGCGCGGCTCCTCGAGGACCTGCGTGCCGCCGCCGCCCGCCCGGGTGACCGGCTGCCCTCGGAGCGGGCCCTGGTCACTCGGTACGCCGTCTCGCGCGTGACGCTGCGGGCCGCGCTCGCCCAGCTGGAGGCGCGAGGCGTCGTGCGGCCGTCGTCGTCGCGCGGGTGGTTCGTCGCCGAACCGGGCCTGTTCCCCGAAGTGGTGACCGCGCCGGCCTCGACTGTTCCCCAGGTCCAGGGATTCGCCGACTACGCCGAGGCCAACGGCCTGACGACGGCCAGCAAGGTGCTCTCCGCCACCGTCCGCCCGGCCACCGTGGCGGAGGCCGAGCAGCTCCGGATCGCCCCGGGCGCCGACCTCTTCGACCTCCACCGGCTGCGCTTCCTGGACGGCCTGCTCGTCGTGCTGGAGCACAACCGGCTGCCGCTGTCGGCCTGCCCTGCCCTGGCCGACACCGACTTCAGCACCGCCTCGCTGTACGCCACCCTGCGTGCCGCCGACCCGCCGCAGCTTCCCCGGGTCGCCGACTACTCGGTCGAGGCCCGCCACCCGACGGCGCGGGAGATGGAGCTGCTCGAGATCGGGGCGACCATGCCGATGCTGGTCGCGACCCAGCTGACCTCCAACCAGGACGGCCGCCCGATCGAACTGACCGTCCAGGTCTACCGGGGGGACCGCTACCGGTTCCGGGCCTCCATCACCAACCAGACCTGAACGAACGGTCCCGTACCGTCCTGCCCGGGCCGGGCGTCGGAGCAGCCGACGTCCGGCCCGTCGCCGTTTCATCAGGCATCCGGGAATACCAGAAGCATACCAATAGAGACTATTGACGGCCGAAAATAAGACCAGTAACGTTCCGCATGAGCTTCGGGCCATGCGGCAAACGAGCTCAAATTGCACTTCAGTAAGGGGTTGGCAATGCAGAGCCCGTTGGACGAGATCGTCCGGCGCCAGAAGGCCGGACGACCACAGGGCATCACCTCCGTGTGCTCGGCCCATCCGCTGGTCATCGAGGCGGCCGTGGTGCAGGCACGCGAGACCGGTGGTCCGGTACTGGTAGAGGCGACCTCGAACCAGGTCGACCAGTACGGCGGCTACACGGGTCTGCGTCCCGCCGACTTCCGTGACCTCGTGCACGGCATCGCGAGGGAACACGGTCTGCCACTGGACCGCGTCATCCTCGGCGGAGACCATCTCGGACCGAACCGGTGGCAGTCCCTGCCGCCCGACGAGGCGATGCGGCAGGCCGATGCCCTGGTCGCGGCCTACGCGGAGGCGGGCTTCACCAAGATCCACCTGGACTGCAGCTTCGCCTGCGCCGGTGACCCCGCGCCGCTGACCGACGACGTGGTCGCCGATCGCGCCGCGCGGCTGATCCGGGTGGCCGAGGACACGGTGGGCCCCGAGCGGGCGGAGCGGATCCGGTATGTGATCGGTACCGAGGTGCCGACGCCCGGCGGCGCGCACGAGACGCTCGGCGCTCTGGTGCCCACCACGCCCGAGGCGGCGCGCGCGACCCTGGAGCAGCACCGGAAGGCGTTCGCCCGGCACGGCGTCGAAGGGGTCTGGCCCCGCGTCATGGCCCTGGTGGTGCAGCCGGCCGTGGAGTTCGACCACCTACGGGTCGTCGACTACCGGCGGGAGTCGACCGAGGAACTGCGCAAGGTCCTCGACGACGAGCCCACCATGGTCTACGAGGCCCACTCGACCGACTACCAGACCGCCGAGGCGCTCAGCGCACTGGTCGAGGACCACTGGGCGGTCCTCAAGGTGGGCCCCGGGCTGACCTTCGCCCTGCGCGAGGCGCTGTTCGCCCTCGCCGCGATCGAGGACGAGCTGGTGCCGGCCGGCGAGCGGTCACGCCTTCCCGAGGTCGTGGAGCGGCGGATGCTCGCCGAGCCCGCCCAGTGGGAGGGCTACTACCCGGGCGGCGACGCCGAGCAGCACCTCGCACGCCGCTACAGCTACAGCGACCGGATGCGCTACTACTGGACCGACCCCGAGATCGAAGCGGCCCAGGCCCGGCTGCTGGCCAACCTCTCGGCCGCGGCCGTCCCGCTGCCCCTGCTCAGCGCGCACCTTCCGCTCCAGTACGCCCGCGTCCGCCGCGGCGAGCTCGCCGCCCGCCCTCGCGAACTGGCCGTGGACCACGTCCGTGACGTCCTGCGCGAGTACGACCGCGCCGCCGACCAGAACCAGAACCAGAACCAGAGGGAGTACGTGTGACCACGCCCCCCGGCACGCTGCCCTTCGACGACAGCGCTGTCCACACCGTCCGTGAGATCGCCCAGCAGCCCGCCCTGTGGCGGGAGGTCGACCGAATCGTCGGAGCCTCCCGGGAAGCGCTGGACGCGTTCCTGGGTCCGCTCGTGGCGCGCGGCGACCTGCGCGTGGTGCTCACCGGCGCCGGGACGTCCGCGTTCGCCGGCCAGGTGCTCCAGCCCTCCCTGGCACGGCACTTGGGGCGGCGCGTCGACGCGGTTCCCACCACGGACCTCGTCGCCGACCCCCGCGGGTGCCTCGCCGAGGACCTGCCCACGCTGCTGGTCTCCTTCGCGAGGTCGGGCGACAGCCCCGAGTCCGTCGCCGCCACCGCCCTGGCCGACCAGGTCCTCTCCGAGGTGCACCACCTCGTGATCACCTGCAACGAGCAGGGCCGCCTGGCGCGCGAACACGCGCAGCGGCCGCAGTCGCACGTGCTGCTGATGCCGGCCGCGTCCAACGACCGCGGCTTCGCCATGACGTCGAGCTTCACCTGCATGACGCTCGCGGCACTGCTCGCGCTGGGCAAGGACGCCTGCGAAGGGGTCGCCGAACGCCTCGCACGGGCAGCGGAGTCGATCATCGAGGGCGCCGCCGCCGACCGCACGGCCGGCGCCCTGGTGGACCGCGCACCGGAGCGCATCGTCTTCCTCGGCAGCGGCTCGCTGAAGGGACTCGCCGAGGAGTCCGCACTGAAGGTGCTGGAGCTCACCGGCGGGACGCTCATGGCCGTCGCGGAGTCCTCCCTGGGATTCCGGCACGGCCCCAAGGCGGTGCTCAACGAACGTTCGGTCGCGGTGGTGTACGTGTCGAACGACCCCTACACCCGGCAGTACGACCACGACATCGTCGCGGAGCTGCGCGGAAACCTTCCTGACGGCAGTGTCGTCGCGGTCTGTGCCGAGACCGGCGCGGGAACGGAGGGCACCGATGCCTGGCCGCTCCCGGGCCTCGGCGACGTCGAGGACGCCGCCCTGGCCCTGCCCGCCGTGGTGTACGCCCAGCTCATCGCCCTGCGCGCCTCCCAGGCCCGGGGCCTGCGGCCCGACAACCCGTTCCCCTCGGGTGAGGTCAACCGCGTGGTGCGGGGCGTGACCCTGCACTCCTTGAACGACTGATCGAAGTCAGCGACGGCGCGGATCGAGGGCGCCGGACGGAGGTACGACGATGTTCCTGGGTGTCGACGGCGGCGGTACGAAAACCGCGTTCTGTCTGGTCGACCGGTCCGGACAAGTGGTGGCGCGTGCCCAGGCGGCAAGTTCGTACTACTTCTCCCACGGCATCGAGCTGGTCGAGCGTGTGCTGAGGGAAGGGGTCGGCACCGTCTGCGCGGCGGCCGGACTGGCCCCGGCCGACATCGAGTACGCCTTCTTCGGCCTGCCCGGTTACGGGGAGGCGGCCCACGACCTGCCCGTCCTCGACGCGACACCGCGGGCGGTGCTCGGGCACGACCGCTACGCGTGCGACAACGACATGGTCTGCGGCTGGGCGGGTTCGCTCGGCGCGGCCGACGGCATCAACGTCATCAGCGGCACCGGCTCGATGACGTACGGCGAGCGGCAGGGCCGGGGCGTACGCATCGGCGGCTGGAGCGAGTCGTTCGGCGACGAGGGATCGGCCTACTGGATCGCGATCCGCGGCCTCAACGCCTTCTCCCGGATGAGCGACGGACGGCTCCCCGAGGGCCCCCTGGCCGGGGTGTTCCGCAGCAGGCTCGGCCTGGAGTCCGACCTCGACGTGATCGACGTCGTGCACAACCGGTGGCAGGGCGACCGGGGCCGGATCGCCGCACTGAGCCGCTCGGTGGCCGATGCGGCCGCATCCGGCGACGAGACCGCCGCGGCGATCCTCGCGGAGGCCGGCCGCGAACTCGCCCTGCTCGTGGAAGTCACCCGCGAACGGCTCGGTTTCGGCCCGGACGAGACCGTGCCCGTCTCCTACTCCGGCGGTACCTTCGGCGCCGCCCCGGTCCTGGAGGCGTTCACCACCGGACTGAAGGGCAGCTTCGCGGGCTACGAGCTGCGACACCCCCTGTACGAGCCCGTCGTGGGCGCTGCCCTGTACGCGGCGAAACTCGCTGGAACCCCGCTCGACCGGCCGGCGCTCGACGCGCTGCGCAAGGCCTCAGGGTCCCTCGCCCCAGGAGAGGACGAACAATGAAGAACGGCACAAGAGGCTGGATCCTGTACGCGTCGCTGCTGGTCCTGTTCTGGGGAGTGTGGGGCGCCTTCTCCAGCGAGCCGAACAGCAGGTACGGCTACCCCAACGAGATGATCTACATCATCTGGGCCTTCACGATGCTCATCCCCGCGTACTTCGCGATGCGCGGCAGGACCTTCGACCGCAGGCCGGTCGCCGCGATGTACGGACTGATCGCGGGACTGACCGGCGCCGGCGGACAACTGCTGCTGTTCCAGGCGCTCGCCGACGGCCCGGCGTACCTGATCTTCCCCCTGGTGTCCCTGTCCCCGGTGATCACCGTCCTCATGGCGACGGTGCTGCTGCGGGAGCGGATCACCCGGCTCGCCGTCGTGGGCGTGGTCGCGGCGCTGGTGGCGATCGTGCTGCTCAGCATCCCCAGCGGCGGGGGCGACTCGGACGCGCACGGCCCCTGGCTGCCGATGGCCATCCTGATCTGTGTCGCCTGGGGTGTGCAGGCGTTCTGCATGCGCAAGGCCGCGCTCGTCGGGGTCAACGAAGCGACGACCTTCGGCTGGATGACCATCAGTGGACTGCTGCTGGTTCCGGTGGCGTTCGCGATCATGGGTGGCTTGCCGTCCGGGGCTCCCTGGCAGGCGCCGGCGCTCACCGCGGTGACCCAGGTCCTCAACGCCGTCGGCGCGCTGTTCCTGGTCATGGCGTTCAGCCGGGGCAAGGCCACCGTGGTCGCCCCCGTCACCAACGCACTCGCCCCGGTCCTGACCATCGTGCTGTCCCTGGCGGTCTACCAGACGCTGCCCAGCATCTGGGGCGCCCTCGGCATCGTGCTCGCCCTCGCGGGCTCGACGCTGATGGTCTACAGCGACGAGAAGAGCGGCGAGAGTTCCGTGGCACCGGGTGTGGCGGACGGCGACGTGAGCTCCGTCGGACGCTAGCCCCGAACGCCCACCCACCCGAAGCAACACGAAAGCGAGGGGAAGCACCCCCATGCCCCTGGTTCCCACGCGCGAACTCGTCTCGAAGGCCGCCGTCGCCGGCCGGGCCGTCGCGGCGTTCAACGTGATCACGCTGGAGCACGCCGAGGCGATCACCTCCGGTGCGGAGGCCGCGGGCGCCCCCGTGATCCTTCAGATCAGCGAGAACGCCGTGCGGTTCCACGGCGGCCGGGTCGAGCCCATCGCGCGGGCCGCGGCCGAGGTCGGCAAGGCCTGCGACATCGACGTCGCACTGCACCTGGACCACGTGACGGACCCGCGGCTGCTGCGCGGGGCGGCCGACGCGGGGTTCTCCTCCGTGATGTTCGACGCCGGGGCGCAGCCCTACGCCGAGAACCTCGCCGCCACCCGCGCCGCGGCGCAGTGGGCCCACGGCGCGGGCCTGTGGCTGGAGGCCGAACTCGGCTACGTGGGTGGCAAACCCGACGCCCCCGCGAGCGCCCACGCGGCCGGGGTGCGCACCGACCCGCAGGAAGCGGCGCGCTACGTGGCGGACACCGGCGTGGACGCGCTGGCCGTCGCCGTCGGCAGCAGCCACGCGATGACCGAACGCTCCGCGTCCCTTGACCACGCACTGATCGAACGACTCCGCCAGGCCGTGCCCGTGCCCCTGGTGCTGCACGGTTCGTCCGGAGTCGGGGACGACGAACTGCGGCGGGCCGTCCGGGCGGGCATCCTGAAGGTCAACGTCGGTACCGCCCTCAACATCGCCTTCACGGGCGCGGTCCGCGAGACCTTGGCGGCGCGCCCCGACCTGACGGACCCCCGCCCCTACGTCGCGCGCGGCCGGGAGACGATGGCGGAGACGGTACGTGCCCTGCTCGCCGTGGTGAGCGGCTGAGCGGGGCCGAGGCCCGCGGGGGCCGGCAGGCGTACGGCCGTCCCCGTCACCCCGTCACCGCTCCACGTGCAGCAGCGTGAACCGCGCCCCCTCCGGATCCGCCACCGTCGCCATCCGGCCGTGGGGCGTGTCGTGGGCCGGGGCGAGGACGTGTCCGCCCAGGTCGACGAGGCGCGCCGCGGACTCGTCGGTGTCGGCCACCTCGAAGTACGTCATCCAGTGCGGCCCCCGGTCGCGCGGCAGGGCGTCGCCGACGCCGTGGAGGCCGGCGACGGGGCGGCCCTCGATGCGCAGGGTCACGTAGTCGCGGTCGGGGGAGGGGTCCGGGAGCAGTTCGAAGCCGAAGACCGTCTCGTAGAACTTGGCGACGCTCGCCGTCTCGTACGTCAGCAGCTCGTTCCAGGCCGGTGTGCCGGGCCGGCCCGTGACGGCCGTGCCCAGGTGTGCGGCCGCCTGCCACATGCCGAAGACGGCGCCGGCCGGGTCGGAACCCAGGGCCATGCGGCCGGCCTCGCCCGCGTCCAGGGGGCCGACGCCGACCGTGCCACCGCACAGGCGCACCGTCTCGGCCGTCCGGTTGACGTCGTCGGAGGCGAAGTACGGCGTCCAGGCGGTGGGCAGCTGCCGGTCCGGGGGCAGCTGCCCGATGCCGGCCACCTCCCGCCCGTCGAGCAGGGCCCGCGCATAGGGGCCCAGTTGCTGAGGGCCGGGCCGGAACTCCCAGCCGAACAGGGCACCGTAGAAGTCGTGGGTGGCGGCCGGTCCGTGCACCATCAGACTCACCCAGCAGGGCGTGCCGGGCGCGCGTCGGGCGTTCGTCTCGCCGATCCGGCTGTCCGATCCCCGTGCGTCGGTCATCGTCACCCTCTTCTCGGCCCTCCGCGGGCCGTGCGTCCGCTTCCGCTCCGACGGGCCTCGGCACCGGCACCGGGTTCCGGTGCGTGCTTCGGGCGTGCTCGCGCTCGTGGGCCGGCCCGCCTGCCCGGGCAGTACAGCATGTGGCCGAACCCGTACGCCTCGTGACCGGTACTGTCCGGCGGGCAGAGTAGCCCGACAACGACGCCTCGGCCACTCGGTACGTCAGGATGGGGCCATGAACGCCATCATCTCCGCATCCGAACTCGCCGACGAACTGGCGGGCGCCAATCCGCCGGTCCTGCTCGACGTCCGCTGGCAGCTGAGCACGGCGAAGGCGGCCGGCGCCCCGCAGTTCGACGGCCGGGCCGAGTACGCGGCCGGGCACCTGCCCGGTGCCGTCTACGTCGACCTGGACCGCGAACTGGCCTCCGCACCCGGGGTGAACGGCCGGCACCCGTTGCCCGAGGTGGGGGAGTTCGGCGCGGCGATGCGCCGGGCGGGCGTGTCGCACGGGCGGCCGGTCGTGGTCTACGACGGCGGGCAGGGGTGGGCGGCGGCCCGCGCCTGGTGGCTGCTGCGGTGGACGGGTCACCCGAACGTGCGGGTCCTCGACGGCGGGTTGCCGTCCTGGGAGGCGCCGCTGTCGACGGACGTCCCGGCGTCCGCGGAGGGCGACTTCACGCCGTCGCCGGGCGCGACGGGGCTGCTGGACGCGGACGGGGCGGCCGCGCTGGCCCGGTCCGGGGTGCTGTTCGACGCCCGCGCGGGGGAGCGTTACCGGGGCGAGGTCGAGCCGATCGATCCGGTCGGCGGCCACATCCCGGGCGCCGTGTCCGCGCCGACGACCGGCAACGTGGCCCCGGACGGGCACTTCCTGCCCGCCGAGGAACTCCGGGCACGCTTCAAGACCCTCGGCGCCACGGAGGACGGCGCGGTCGGCGTGTACTGCGGCTCGGGCGTGTCGGCTGCCCACGAGGTGCTCGCGCTGGCGGTGGCGGGGATTCCGGCGGCGCTGTACGTGGGCTCCTGGTCCGAGTGGTCGTCGGACCCGGCCCGGCCGGTGGCGGTGGGCCCCGACCCGCAGTAGGTGAGTGCGCTGAGCGTGGGTGGCAGTCTCGCGCGCGGGAGACCCGGGTCGCCGCGCGTGGGGCCCCGGCGTGTGGCGGGAGCCGCGCCCGCCCAGGGATGAGGGCCGGACCGGGGCCGGACCGGCGCCGGACCGGGGCCGGGGGCCGGACCCGGGGGCAAGGCCCCGCATCGTGGATGGCGCAGCGCCCGCACGAGGGCCGCACGCGCAGGCCCGTCCGCGGCAAGGCCGCACGCGCGGTGGGCCGTTGGCACGAGGTCGGGGCCGCACCCACCCGGGTGCGGCCCCGACCTCGGTCGCTCATTCGGCGAAGACCGGACTACTCCTGCTTCTTGCGCCGCGTGCCGAACACGATCTCGTCCCAGCTCGGTACCGCCGCGCGGCGACCAGGCCGGACGCCGTCGGCCTCGGCCTGGCGGTCGGTGGAGCCGGTGAGGCGGTCGCGGTGGCTGGCCACCGAGCGCGGCATGAGCACGTCGGCGTACGCGGAACCGGCCGACGCCGCGGGCGCGGGCGGCTCCTCCACCTCGGGTTCCTCGACGGGCTCCTCCACCGGATCCGGAGCGCGCTCGGGCACCACGAGGTCACCGCGGAAGCTCGGTACGGCCTCCAGCAGGCTGGTGAGCGAGTCGCGTTCGCGCTCGGCCGAGGCGGTGGCCGCGGTGTCGTCGGCCGGCTCGGACGGCGGCGGCGGGGGCAGGCTCGGCCGCTCCCGCTGCTCCCGGTCGAGGGTGCGGTCCAGCGGCCGGTCGCGCGGCAGTCGGGCGATGCGCGGCACGAACGGGAAGCTGGGCTCGGGCGCGGCGAGGTCGTCGGACTCCCCGATCAGCGCGCGTGCCTCCGCGTCGACGGCCTGTACGAGCCGCCGGGGCGGGTCGTACGTCCAGCTCGCCGAGTGCGGTTCGCCCGCGACCAGGTAGACCAGCAGAACCTCCCAGGTGCCGTCGTCGCGGCGCCAGGAGTCCCACTGGACCGTGTCCTTGTCGGCGCCGCGCAGCAGCAGCCGCTCCTGGACGGCCTCGCCGAGCGGCGGCCCGGAGTTCTCGCCGGGACGGCGGACGGGGGTCTTGCGGGCCCGCTCCGCCATGAAGGCGCGCTCGGCCAGCACGGGGCCCTCGAAGCGCCGTACGCGATCGACGGGGATGCCGGCCATCTGGGCGACCTCTTCCGCGGTCGCGCCGGCACGTATACGCGCCTGGATGTCGCGGGGGCGGAGATGGCTCTCCACCTCGATCTCGATCTGGCCGAGGCGGGGACGGTCGCCGCGCACGGCGGCGCGGAGCCGCTCGTCGATCGGAAGCGTGTACTCCGTGCTGTCCGCAGCCTTCAGCACCAGCCGTGTGCCGTCATTCGAGACGGCCACGACACGCAGTTCGGGCATGGGGACCTCCCGGGTGGTGCCTGCCGACGTCACGTGCGTCGCTGCTTCCGCTCTGTCGAGTGTGGCCTGCCCGGGTGCAGCCTGCCACAACCTTGCCGAGTTGCCCGGCGTGTCGGGCGCGGGCCCTGGATCGCCGTTATGGCACGGTTACCTGTTCGCAACGCTAAGTGACCAACCTCGTCACCCTGTGCAACTAGCCCCCTCCCGGCGGTCCTTCAAGGTGTCGGACCCCCTGTCGGGAGACCGGCTCCAGGGCTCGCAACAGTACTCCATTCGGACCACGTGCGTGGATTGGCGCGCCGCCCAACTTCTGGCAAGGGGTGACGCTCGGCCGTCCCTGGCGCGATTTCCGCGATCTTGGGCGTGGCGTACTTCACGCAATCACCAGAAACGGAACTAATGGTTTCGGCCGCACGTCCCTTTCTCATGCAGTTGATCGATCCCGTACGGGAAAGGCAGGCAAGGTCCGGCGATGCGTGAAAGGTCCGATGGTGCGGGTGGGGCGGACGTGCGTTCGAAGGGGGAGTCCAGGCGCATCGACCTGAGTGTCCCTCAGGTCGCGGGCAGCGCCCTGGCGGCGGTGGTGGCCGCCAAACTCGCCTCCTCCTTCGGTGTCTACGGCACGATCGCCGGAGCCGGCCTGATCAGTGTCGTCGCCACCTGCGGGGGCTCCGTGCTCCAGCACTTCTTCAAGCGCACCGGGGAGCAGATCCGGGTGAAGCGCACCGTCGCCGCCGTGCGGATCGACGGGCGGACCACGTCGGTTCCGGCCGCGGCGCCGGACCCGAACCCGGCTGCGGCTTCGGGTTCGGCTTCGGGTTCGGCTTCGGCTTCGGCTTCGGCTTCGGGAGAGTTCACCGAGGGCACCGTCTACCGCGCGCGGACCAAGGGCTGGCGCCGCCCGCTGGTCGCGGCGGCCCTCGTCTTCGGCGTCACCATGGCCGGGATCACGGTGTACGAGTTCGCCTCCGGCCAGAACCTGAGCGGCGGCCACAGCACCACCGTCGGCAGCGCCTTCACCGGACACAACAAGTCCGACGCCGATTCGGGGGAGTCCGGGGACTCCGGCGACTCCGGTGACGCGGAAGACCCGCAGGACGGCCGGGACTCCGGGGACTCGGGCGACACGAAGCGCTCCGGTTCCGGAAGCGACGCCCCGGCCCCCACCCCCTCCGGGAGCCCGGACGCAACCGACGGAAACCCGTCGCCCGACGCCGGTCCGACGCAGGGCGGCGGTACGGCGTCCAGCCCGACGCCCGCCCCGGACACCGATGGCGACGAGGGCGCCGGCGGCACCGGGGCCCCCGACCCGGACGCCTCGGCTACGGCCCCAGAACCCGGCGCAAGTAGTCGTTCTGGAACAGACGGTCAGGGTCAAGGCGGTCCCGCAGCGCCGTGAACTCGCCGAAGCGCGGATACACCCGGGAGAAGTACCCGGCGTCCCGGGTGTGCACCTTGCCCCAGTGCGGCCGGCCCTCGTGCGCCGTGAAGATGCGCTCGGCGGCGGTGAAGTACGCCTGGTAGGGCGTGCCCCGGAACATGTGCACGGCGATGTACGCGCTGTCGCGGCCCGACGCGGTGGACAGTGTGATGTCGTCGGCCGGGGCGGTGCGCACCTCGACCGGGAAGCTGATCCGCAGCCGTGACCGGTCGACCATCGCCCTCAACTCGCGCAGCGCGTCGACGACGGCCGCACGCGGAACCGCGTACTCCATCTCCACGAACCGCACCCGGCGCGGGGATGTGAAGACCTTGTAGGGAGTGTCCGTGTACGTCCGCGCGGAGAGCGCCCGGCTGGAGATCCGGGCGATCGACGGGATGGTGGCGGGTGCCGCGCGCCCGACCCAGTTGACCGCCTGGAAGAGGCCGTTGGAGAGGAACTCGTCGTCCAGCCAGCCCTTGAACCGGCCCACCGGCCGCTCCGGACCGGCGCTGCGGTTGTTGCGCTTGGTGTTGGTGCTGTTGGTGTGCGGGAACCAGTAGAACTCGAAGTGCTCGTTCTCCGACCACAGTGCGTCGAAGTCGGCCAGGACCCGGTCGAACGGCATCGGCTCCTCGCGGGCGGTCAGCAGGAAGACCGGCTCCACGGCGAAGGTGATCGCGGTGACGACGCCCAGCGCTCCGAGGCCGATCCGGGCGGCGGCGAACACCTCGGGGTTCTCGTCCGCGGAGCAGGTCAGTACCGAGCCGTCCGCCGCGACCAGTTCCAGGCCCCGGATCTGGGCGGCGATCGAGGCCGAGTCGCGGCCGGTGCCGTGGGTGCCGGTGCTGGTGGCCCCCGAGACGGTCTGCTCCATGATGTCGCCCATGTTGGTCAGCGACAGACCCTCGCGCGCGAGCGCCATGTTGAGCCTCTTGAGCGGGGTGCCGGCCTCGACCGTGACCGTCATGGCGTCGCGATCGATGCTGCGGATGCCCGTCAACAGTTGAGGCCGGATCAACACACCGTCCGTCGCGGCTATCGACGTGAACGAGTGCCCGGTGCCGACCGCCTTGACCCGCTGCCCGTCCTCGGCCGCCCGGCGGACGGCGTCGGCCAGTTCGTCGACGGAGGCGGGAGTGACCTCCCGCGCGGGGCGCGCGGAGACGTTGCCGCCCCAGTTACGCCATGTGCCGTTCCGGCCGCTCGTCCTGCCGCTCGCCGTGCGTGTGCTGCTCAACGGTGCCTCCCCGACGCGGTTCCGGCCGCTTGAGCCGGCGGTACCCGAGGAAACCGACCGCGACCGCGACGGCCCCGGCCACCGCCGGAACCCCGTACCCCGCGCGCGCCCCGGAGGCGTCGATCACCCAGCCGCCCGCGGAGGAGCCGAGCGCGACCCCGACCGCGAGTCCGGTGCTCACCCAGGTCATGCCCTCGGTGAGCTGCGTGCGTGGTACGTGCTCTTCGATGAGGGACATCGTCGTGATCATCGTGGGAGCGATGGACAGACCCGCAACGAACAGCGCCGCGGCCAGAAACGGCAAGTTTCCGACCAGTAGGAGGGGGATCATACTCACGGCCATCGCACACACGCCCAGGAGCCAGCGGCGTTCCGGCGGCCCGGCGAAGCGCAGCAGCCCGAAGATCATGGCGGCCGTGCACGACCCCGCGGCGTAGAGGGCGAGGACGAGGCTGGCGGCGGCCTTGTGCCCCTCCTCCTCGGCGAACGCCACGGTGACGACGTCGATGGCACCGAAGATCGTCCCCGTGGCCGCGAAGGTGCCCACCAGGACCTGGAGCCCCCGGGAGCGCAGCGCCGTCCCGCCGCCCTTGTGCTCGCGCGGGTGCGGCTCCGGCTCGGTGGCGCGCTGCGAGGTCAGCCAGAAGACGCCGGTCGCCAGGAAGCAGGCGGCGAGCAGCGGCCCGGCCTCCGGGAACCAGGCCGTGGACAGGCCGATGGAGATGATCGGGCCGAAGATGAAGCAGATCTCGTCCACCACGGACTCGAAGGAGTACGCGGTGTGCAGTTGCGGCGTGCCCCGGTACAGGGCCGCCCAGCGGGCCCGGACCATCGCCCCGAGGCTCGGCACGCAGCCGATGCCGACACAGGCCGCGAACAGCACCCAGTCCGGCCACCCGTAGTGCGCGGCGGGCAGCAGGACCGCCGCCGCGGTCAGCGACACCAGGGTCGCCGGGCGCAGCACCCGGCGCTGCCCGTATCGGTCCACCAGGCGGGAGACCTGCGGCCCGGCCACGGCGGCGGCGAGCGCGATGGTGGCCGACAGCGCCCCGGCCAGTCCGTACCGCCCGGTGAGCTGCGAGATCATCGTCACCACGCCGATGCCCATCATCGACAGCGGCATCCGGCCGAGGAAACCCGCGGCGGAGAAGCCCTTGGTGCCCGGGAGGGCGAACAGGGCGCGGTAGGGACTGGCCAACGAGGTCTCCGGAAGCGGCTCGGTCACGAGTCAGTAAGGTGCGAACACAGTCGATACAGCTTACTCGCCCCTTCGTTCGGAAACACCCCCTCGGACCTGGTGAAACGCACGGTCGGTACCCCACCGTTTCCCCGCTGTCAGTGCCGGGTGGCAGGATCGGGGCATGCCAGACGTGCTCGATGCCAGCCCTTACGACGCCCTGCTCCTGCTCTCGTTCGGCGGCCCGGAGGGCCCGGACGACGTGGTCCCGTTCCTGGAGAACGTGACCCGGGGGCGCGGCATCCCCAAGGAACGCCTCAAGGAAGTCGGACAGCACTACTTCCTCTTCGGCGGCGTCAGCCCCATCAACGACCAGAACCGCGCCCTGCTGGACGCCCTGCGCAAGGACTTCGCCGAGCACGGCCTGGACCTGCCGGTCTACTGGGGCAACCGCAACTGGGCGCCGTACCTGACGGACACCCTGCGCGAGATGGCCGGCGACGGACGCCGCCGCATCCTGGTCCTCGCCACCAGCGCCTACGCCTCGTACTCGGGCTGCCGCCAGTACCGCGAGAACCTGGCGGACGCCCTCGCCGCCCTGGAGTCCGAGGGCCTGGAGCTGCCGAAGATCGACAAGCTACGGCACTACTTCAACCACCCCGGCTTCGTCGAGCCCATGGTCGACGGGGTCGTCCGCTCCCTCGCCGAGCTGCCCGAGGAGGTCCGGGACGGCGCGCACATCGCGTTCTGCACCCACTCGATCCCCACCTCCGCCGCCGACACGTCCGGCCCGGTCGAGGAGCACGGCGACGGCGGGGCGTACGTGCGCCAGCACCTGGACGTGGCGCAGGTGATCGCCGACGCCGTCCGCGAGCGCACCGGCGTCGACCACCCCTGGCAGCTCGTCTACCAGTCGCGCTCCGGAGCCCCGCACATCCCGTGGCTCGAGCCCGACATCTGCGACCACCTGGAGGAGCGGCAGGCGGCCGGTGTCCCCGCGGTCGTGATGGCCCCCATCGGGTTCGTCTCCGACCACATGGAGGTCCTGTACGACCTCGACACGGAGGCCACCGCCAAGGCGGAGGAGCTGGGGCTGCCGGTGCGACGCTCGGCCACCGTGGGCGCCGACCCGCGCTTCGCCGCGGCCGTCCGCGACCTGGTGCTTGAGCGGGCGGGCGACGAGCGCGGGCAGGAGGTCGCGCCCTGCGCCCTCGGCGCGCTCGGCGCGAGCCACAACCTGTGCCCGGTCGGCTGCTGCCCCGCCCGTGCCCCCCGGCCCGCCGCCGCGGGCGCCGACAGCCCTTACGCGTGAGGACCCCCGTGACCGACGTGACGCCCGATCCACTCCGTGCCGACCTGCTGAAGATCGCCCAGGAGGCCGCCCACCGCGCGGGCGAGCTGCTGCGGGACGGCCGCCCGGCCGACCTCGCGGTCGCCGCCACCAAGTCCAGCCCGATCGACGTGGTCACCGAGATGGACATCGCGGCGGAGAAGCTGATCACCGGGCTGATCGCCGACCGCCGCCCCGACGACGGCTTCCTCGGCGAGGAGGGCGCCGCCACGGAGGGCACCAGCGGCGTCCGCTGGGTCATCGACCCGCTCGACGGCACGGTGAACTACCTCTACGGCCTGCCCACCTGGGCGGTCTCCATCGCCGCCGAGCAGGACGGCGAGCGGGTGGCCGGCGTGGTCGTGGCCCCGATGCGGGGCGAGTCCTACCACGCGGTGCTGGGCGGCGGCGCCTGGGCGACGGGTGCCTGGGAGGGCGAACGCAGGCTCGCCTGCCGATCCGCGGCACCACTGGACCAGGCGCTGGTCTCCACCGGCTTCAACTACGTCGCCGACGTCCGCGCCGAGCAGGCGGAGATCGCGCGGCGGCTGATCCCGCTGGTGCGGGACATCCGGCGCGGCGGCTCGGCGGCGATCGACCTGTGCGACGTGGCCGCGGGACGCCTCGACGGCTACTACGAGCGCGGGCTGCATCCCTGGGACCTCGCGGCGGGCGACCTGATCGCCCGTGAGGCGGGCGCGGTGACCGGTGGCCGCCCCGGTGAGCGCCCCACCGGCGACCTGACCATCGCCGCCACCCCGGCCGTCTTCGAACCCCTCCAGCGGCTCCTGACGGACTTCGGAGCGTAGGCCGCCGGCGGTTGTGCGGAGGGTGACGTCGGTCGTCGTGGGGGAGTGTCGTCGTTCGGGGCCGTGACCGTCACCCCCGCTCGGGCGCCCTGCGGGGGTGCCGGGTGCCCGAGCGGGGACGCCGCGCTCACGTGTGCGGGGCCGCATCATGCCGTCCGCACTCGTCGGCCGCCGCGCGGGGTGCCGGGCGGCGGTCCCGCCCCGGCCGAGCGGGCCGTCGCCGGCATGCTCGTGCGGTCGGATCCGTGGTCGGTTCCGCGGTCGGTCAGATCGCGTCGTGGCCGACGAGAACGGTCGGCGGGGCTCGGGTGGTCGACCCGTCGGCGGCACGGCCAGGCACGTGGGTCCGGACCGCCCCTCCGCGTCGGCGCCGCCTCCTTGCGGACGGGGTTCGGTCGCGTCCGGCTCGCGTGGTCCCGGAGACCGCTCAGGCGTGTCCCCCCGCCGGGTCGGATCGGGCAGCCACTCTGCCCGACCTGCCGCCCGACCTGCCCCGGCCGTCCCACCCTGTGCTGCCCGTACTGCCCGTACTGCCCGTACTGCCCGTACTGCCCGTGCGCCGTGGCCGCCAGGGCACGCCACGAACGCGACACGGCACCGCGCACGACGAGGCCCCGGTGCTGGATCCCACCGGGGCCTCGTTCTTCGCGGGCCGATCAGGCGTTGGTCGCGCTGACCTCCACACCGTGCTCGGCAGCGAGACGGCGCAGATCGTCGAGCTCGCCCAGCTCCACCTCGACAAGGAACTCGTCGCCCTCGTCGCGGGCCCGGGACAGGTCGGACTCGGTCGTCTTTATGCGCTGCAGAAGTCCTGCGGTGAAAGCGTCCATGCTGCGCCCCCTCGTCCTGGGTCGTGGGTCGTTGGCACGGGGGTGTGCCGATCGGAAGGGGCGATCACGCCTCCGGTGGAGTGCCCAGCGCAGCCCTGCCGGGCGGCGACGGTGCCGGACACCCACGCCCGCTCTGCGGAAGCGGACCGCGGCGTACCGCGCGGTAACGCGGTACAGGCAGAGCGTGATCGCGGGGTGTAAAGCCGTCCTCCCCCAGCTCCCCTTCGCGGAAACCTCAACCGCGCGAGAAAATCCCGCATTCCCGCTCCGGCGGCCTTTCCGCGCCGATCTTCGTCACCGGCCCCTCACCCGACTTACAGCCGACTTATGGCCGAAAAGGGCAGGATGGAGGCAACACACCCACCAGCCCCTGCCCTCGTGCGTCCGAGAAGCGCTACGCGGGTGGACACAGGAAGGACAAGCGACGTGCGCGTACTCGTCGTCGAGGACGAGCAGCTGCTCGCCGATGCGGTGGCCACCGGACTGCGCCGGGAGGCCATGGCCGTCGACGTCGTGTACGACGGTGCGGCCGCCCTGGAGCGCATCGGCGTCAACGACTACGACGTGGTCGTCCTCGACCGCGACCTCCCCCTCGTGCACGGCGACGACGTCTGCCGCAAGATCGTCGAGCTGGGCATGCCCACGCGCGTGCTCATGCTCACGGCCTCCGGCGACGTCAGCGACCGGGTCGAGGGCCTGGAGATCGGCGCCGACGACTACCTGCCGAAGCCCTTCGCGTTCAGCGAGCTGATCGCCCGCGTGCGCGCCCTTGGCCGGCGCACCAGCGTGCCGTTGCCGCCCGTCCTGGAGCGGGCCGGGATCAAGCTGGACCCCAACCGCCGGGAGGTCTTCCGCGACGGCAAGGAGGTGCAGCTCGCGCCCAAGGAGTTCGCCGTGCTCGAGGTCCTCATGCGCAGCGAGGGCGCCGTGGTCTCCGCCGAGCAGCTCCTCGAGAAGGCCTGGGACGAGAACACCGACCCGTTCACCAACGTCGTGCGGGTGACCGTCATGACCCTGCGCCGCAAGCTGGGCGAGCCGCCCGTCATCGTCACCGTCCCCGGCTCCGGCTACCGGATCTGACCGGCCGTGGCGACGACACCCGCGCCCCCCGGGGCGCCCCCCAAGCCCACGTGGGACCCGCGCTCGGTCACGCCCCTGCCGTGGCTGCGCCCCACCATCCGGATAAGGCTCACGCTGCTGTACGGCGGCATGTTCCTGATCGCCGGCATCCTGCTGCTGTCGATCATCTACCTGCTCGCCGCCCAGGCGGTGCGCACCGGCAACGAACCGCTGTACAAGATCGTCGATTTCACCGACCTCAAGGTCTCCAGCAGCACCTGTCCCGTGGTCGACAACGGCGGCCTGTCGCTGTCCGACTTCAACGCGGCCATCAGCGACTGCATGGACCACCAGCGCAAGGTCGCCCTGGACAACCTGCTCAGCCGCTCCCTGCTGGCGCTGCTCGGCCTCGCCGTGATCGCCTTCGCCTTCGGCTACGCCATGGCCGGGCGCGTCCTGTCCCCGCTGGGCCGGATCACCCGTACCGCGCGCGCGGTGGCGGGCTCCGACCTCTCCCGCCGGATCGAGCTGGACGGCCCGGACGACGAGCTGAAGGAGCTGGCCGACACCTTCGACGACATGCTGGAGCGGCTGCAGCGGGCCTTCACCGCCCAGCAGCGCTTCGTCGGCAACGCCTCCCACGAGCTGCGCACGCCGCTGGCGATCAACCGCACGCTCCTGGAGGTGCACCTGTCCGACCCCGGCGCCCCGGTGGAGCTCCAGCAGCTCGGCAAGACGCTGCTCGCGACCAACGAACGCAGCGAGCTGCTGGTCGAGGGCCTGCTCCTGCTGGCCCGCAGCGACAACCAGATCGTCGAGCGCAAGCCGGTGGATCTCGCCGAGGTGGCCGGCCAGGCCGTCGACCAGGTGCACGCCGAGGCCGACAGCAAGGGCGTGGAGATCCGCGGCACCCGCGACGCCGCGGTGGTCCAGGGCAACGGCGTCCTGCTGGAGCGGATCGCCCTGAACCTCGTCCAGAACGCCGTGCGCTACAACATCGCCGAGCAGGGCTGGGTGGAGGTCACCACGGCCGTGGAGGGCGGTCAGGCGGTCCTGGTGGTCACCAACACGGGCCCGGTCGTACCGGCGTACGAGGTGGACAACCTCTTCGAGCCGTTCCGGCGGCTGCGCACCGAGCGGACGGGCAGCGACAAGGGCGTGGGCCTCGGGCTGTCCATCGCGCGGTCCGTGGCCCGGGCGCACGGCGGCCACATCTCCGCCCAGCCGCGCGAGGGCGGTGGGCTCGTGATGCGCGTGACGCTCCCCGTCTGAGATCATGACCCCGACATCTCACCGAGACCCGAGGATGTTCGCTTTGAGCGGAATTTCCAGGCCACCGGCCCTGGAGTCGCGTGTGTGATCGATCACAGCGGAGGCTTTCCCGCCCTCTACTCTCCGTGATCATGCACCCTGTCGGAAAGCCGGGAAAATCCCGGTTTTCAGGGCCCCTGATCACGGGAAGTACACGGTGAGACGCCTTTGAAGTGCGGCATTAGGACCGTGTACGGTCCCCATCGCCATCCAAGCCGATCACTCGTGAGGAGTCCGGTTGGGTGTCGATTGAGTAACAGACCTTGATGTGAGGCAAAATCTCCGCCTCAGGTCGGGCACAAGTCCGGCCTCTCACGCGTTACGTGCGCTGAAGACACCGCAGACACCCAGAGGGGGAGAGCGACCATGGCAACCGATTACGACACTCCACGCAAGACCGACGACGACGTCGACTCGGACAGCCTCGAAGAGCTGAAGGCCAGGCGGAACGACAAGTCCGCCTCGGCCGTCGACGTCGACGAGTTCGAGGCCGCGGAAGGCCTCGAACTTCCCGGCGCCGACCTCTCGAACGAGGAACTGGCCGTCCGTGTACTGCCGAAGCAGCAGGACGAGTTCACCTGCATGAGCTGCTTCCTGGTGCACCACCGCAGTCAGCTGGCCCGGGAGAAGAACGGCCAGCCGATCTGCCGCGACTGCGACTGAGGCGGGGTCGGCCGTGACCGGCTCGACCCCTCCCTGGAAGCGCCGCTTCTCCCGACGAGGAGCGGACCAAGGGCCGTCCGACGGTCCCTACAGCGCGCGTGAAGACGAGCGGGGCCCGACCGATACGGGGAGGGCCCCGCTCGAGCCAGTGGCCGACCGGAGCGACCTCCCGGCGACCGCGCGGCCTCCGGCACCCGCTGCCCGGCGCCGGGCAGCGGCGTTCCGGGACAAGGCCGGACAGGGCGTTCGCAACGGCGGCGCCCGCGCCAGGGCGGCCCTGGCCCACCTCGCCGACCGGATCATCGACCTGGCCCCGCGCGTGCCCGTACGGGACCTGGCGGCGCTGCGCAGACAGTTCCCGGGCCTCGGACCCGAGGAGATCGCCGACCGGCTCGTGGCCGGCGCGGCCAAGGGCACGGCGACCGTGGGAGCGGGCATCGGAGCGGCGGCGATGCTGCCCGTACCACCCGCGATGCCCACCGAACTGGCCGCCGAGATCACCGGCGTCGCGGCGATCGAGCTCAAGCTGATCGCCGAACTCCACGAGGTCTACGGCGTACGCCCGCCCGGCGGCCTCGCCCAGCGCAGCACCGCGTACCTGAACTCGTGGTCCGACGAACGCGGCGTCGACGTGTCCAAGCCGTCGACCCTCGGTTCGGCGATGAACAGCCACATGAAGCGCCAGCTGCGCCAGCAGATCATGAAGCGGATGGTGCGCGACCTGCCGAACCTGATGCCCTTCATGGTGGGCGCGGCCGTGGGCGCCGTCATGAACCGGCGCGACACCCGGAAACTGGCCGCGAGAATCCGGACCGACCTGCGCAAGAGCCAGGTCGCCTGGAGCGCCCTGGGCGACCTTCCGGCCCTGGAACGCCCGCAGGACGCCCTGGACATGGGTGAGATCACCAAGGGGATCGGGCCCGGTCTGCCCGGCCGTGGGGAAAACTTCGGCAAAGACGACCGCTGACCCGCGGGCCCGCCCTACGCGGCCGCGGCCTTCGCCGCCTCCAGCGCCTCGATCAGCCGCTCCGGCTCACGCGTCGACAGGTACAGGTACGGAGTCGGGTCCTCCGGGTCCGTCACCAGCACCCGCACGGCCCTCGGAATGTAGGCGCGCAGCAGCAGGAACGCCCGGGTGTCGGCCTTGTACGTGCGCCAGGCGCGGGCCTCCTCCGGATCGAGGATCTCCGCCTCTCCCAGCGCCGAGAGCGGCACCTTCGCCTCGCCCGCGATCAGCGAGTCGCCCACGATCCGGATGCGGACCGCGCCGTACGAACTGGCCGCCACCGCCGCCACCGCGGTGCCGCCCGCCAGGCCGCCCAGCATCGGCAGCGTGCCGAACGGCAGCAGGATCAGCGCGAACGCCAGCCCCACCAGGAAGGAGACCAGCCACCAGTAGCGGGGCGCGGTGAGGCGTTCTTCGTACGGGGCCGTGGAGAGCTGCATGAAGCAAGCTTGGCACGGTATCGGTGTTCGGCCGACGCGCGGGTAAGGTCTGCGCCTGTGAGTGGTACTTCCCCAGGTCTTCAGCCCCCCGCCGACGCCGTGAAACCCGTACGGCACCCCGACGCGCCGGCCCCCGGCGAGCTGCTCGGTGCCCACTACGGCCAGTGCTTCGGCTGCGGCGGCGACCAGCCCCACGGACTGCACCTCCAGGCGCGCGCGGGCGAAGGCGTGTCGATCACCGCCGAGTTCACCGTCCGCCCCGCCCACCAGGGCGCTCCCGGGCTGGCACACGGGGGCGTGCTGGCCACCGCCCTGGACGAGACGCTGGGCTCGCTGAACTGGCTGCTGCGCACGATCGCGGTGACCGGACGGCTCGAGACCGACTTCCGGCGGCCGGTGCCCGTGGACACCACGCTGTATCTGGAGGCCGAGGTCACCGCGGTGGCCGGCCGGAAGATCTACTCCACCGCCACCGGCCGGATCGGCGGGCCCGACGGCCCCGTCGCCGTCCGCGCCGACGCCCTCTTCATCGAGGTCAAGGTCGAGCACTTCGTCCAGAACGGCCGCGAGGAGGAGATCCGCGCCGCCATGGACGACCCCGACCAGCTCCGCCGCGCCCGCGCCTTCGAGGTGAACCCGTGAGCCGTGCCGACCTGGAGGTGCTGATCCGCCGCGTCGACCCCGACGTACCGCTTCCGGCGTACGCGCAGCCCGGTGACGCGGGCGCCGACCTGCGCACCACCGTCGGCCGGGAGCTGGCGCCCGGCGAACGCGCCGTTCTGCCCACCGGCGTGTCTGTCGCCCTCCCCGAGGGGTACGCGGCCTTCGTGCACCCACGTTCCGGACTGGCCGCACGCTGCGGCGTCGCCCTGGTGAATGCCCCGGGGACGATTGATGCCGGGTACCGTGGGGAGATCAAGGTGATCGTGGTGAATCTCGACCCGCGCGAGAGCGTGCGGTTCGAGCGCTTCGACCGGATTGCCCAACTGGTCGTCCAGCAGGTCGAGAGGGTCCGCTTCCGTCAGGTCGCGGAACTTCCCGGCTCGGCGCGGGCCGAGGGGGGCTTCGGGTCCACCGGCGGCCACGCCGGGCTGGACCCTGCAAGCGGCACAAGCGGTCAGGTCGCCGAAGGCGGCCCGACGGGTGGGAATCGATACGCTTCGGTCGTATCCGACCGGGAAGGACAGTGACGTGTTCGGACGTCGCAAGAAGAATGACGCCGCCGAGGACGCGGCCGGCGAGACCGAGCAGGTCGTCGACAGCGTCGACACCGAGGCGGACGAAGAGCGCGAACGCGTGCGGCTCGAGCCCGAGCCGCGCCCCGACGGGCCCTGGGACAGCACCGAGGTCCGCGATCCGGGCGAGGGCCGGGTCGACCTGGGCGGCCTGTTCATCCCCGGGGTCGACGGCATGGAACTGCGGGTGGAGGTCGCGGGCGACGCGATCGTCGCCGCGACCGTCGTGCTGCGCGACAGCGCCATCCAGCTCCAGGGCTTCGCCGCGCCCAAGCGCGAGGGCATCTGGGGCGAGGTGCGCGAGGAGATCGGCTCCGGCATCACCCAGCAGGGCGGCATCATCGACGAGGTCGAGGGTCCGCTGGGCTGGGAGCTGCGGGCCCAGGTCCCGGTGCAGCTGCCCGACGGCACGGGCGGCTTCCAGGTCGTGCGGTTCGTCGGTGTGGACGGCCCCCGCTGGTTCCTGCGCGGCGTGATCTCGGGCCAGGGCGCGGTGCAGCCGCAGGCCGCCGGTCTGCTGGAGCAGATCTTCCGGGACACGGTCGTCGTCCGCGGCGAGGGCCCGATGGCCCCCAGGGACCCCATCGTCCTGAAGCTGCCGAACGACGCGCAGATGGTCCCCGAGGGCGTGCAGCAGGAGGAGGGCTCCCGCTTCGCCGGCGGCATGGGCCAGCTCCAGCGCGGACCGGAGATCACCGAGGTCCGGTAGGCGAGGACCCGGTACGGCTGCCGGCCGTACGCGCGTGCCACGAGGGCCGCGTCCCCAGGCGGACGTGGCCCTTCACGCTGCCGGCCGGCAGGGTCGGGCGGCCCCGATCGGTCCCCGGCCGTTGATCCGTCCGCCGCCGCCGGTGATACTGGCGCCCGGTTCACCGAGTACGACGGGGGAGGGCACGACATGAGCCAGGTGGTCACGGAGACCATGGTGCGGGTCGAGGACGTGCGCAAGTCGTACGGCCGGGACAGCGCCGCCGTACACGCCCTGCGCGGCGTCTCCTTCGACGTGCCGCGCGGTGAGCTGGTCGCCCTCAAGGGGCGGTCGGGATCCGGGAAGACCACCCTGCTCAACATCGTCGGCGGTCTCGACACCCCGGACGCCGGGCGGGTCGAGGTCGACGGCCGGGACCTCGCGGAGCTGGACGAGGACGGACTGCTCGCGCTGCGCCGGGACCGGGTCGGCTTCGTCTTCCAGTCCTTCGGGCTCATCCCGATCCTCACCGCCGCCGAGAACGTCGGCGTACCGCTGCGGCTGCGCCGGGCCGCGCCGAAGGAACGCGAGGAACGCGTCGAGCTGCTGCTCTCCCTGGTCGGCCTCGCCGACCACGCCGCCCAGCGTCCCGGAGAGATGTCCGGCGGACAGCAGCAGCGGGTCGCCATCGCCCGCGCCCTCGCCAACAACCCCGCGCTGCTGATCGCCGACGAGCCCACCGGCCAGCTGGACGCCGAGACCGGCCACTCCGTGATGGAGCTGCTGCGGGCCGTCGTACGCAGCGAGCAGGTCACCGCCCTGGTCGCCACGCACGACGCCACCCTGCTCGACCTCGCCGACCGGGTGCTGGAGCTGCGCGACGGGGAGATCGTCGAGGAGTGACGCTCCGGCGTCAGAGTTCCGTCAAGGACGACCGGCATCCCCGCCCCCGTCCTTTTTGCCGTGATTGTGGGCCGTAGGGTCGACGCTGCGCAGTCAGCGGTGACCGGAAGACAATGAGGCCATGGGACGCGGCAAGCTTCGGATCTACCTCGGTGCGGCACCGGGCGTCGGCAAGACGTACGCGATGCTGTCCGAGGCGCACCGGCGCGTCGAACGGGGCACCGACTGCGTCGTGGCCTTCGTCGAGCACCACGGCAGGGCACGCACCGAGGTGATGCTGCGCGGCCTGGAAGAAGTGCCGCGCCGGGAGGTCGAGTACCGGGGCGCCGCCTTCACCGAGCTGGACCTGGACGCGGTCCTGGCCCGCGCCCCCCGGGTGGCGCTGGTGGACGAGCTGGCCCACACCAACGTCCCCGGCGTGCGCAACGCCAAGCGCTGGCAGGACGTCGAGGAACTCCTCGCCGCCGGCATCGACGTCGTCTCCACCGTCAACATCCAGCACCTGGAGTCACTCGGCGACGTCGTGGAGTCCATCACCGGCGTACGGCAGCGCGAGACGGTGCCGGACGAGGTGGTGCGGCGCGCGGACCAGATCGAACTGGTCGACATGTCGCCCCAGGCGCTGCGCCGCCGCATGGCCCACGGCAACATCTACCAGCCGGACAAGGTCGACGCGGCCCTGTCCAACTACTTCCGCCCCGGCAACCTCACCGCCCTGCGCGAGCTGGCGCTGCTGTGGGTCGCGGACCGGGCCGACGAGTACCTCCAGCAGTACCGCAGCGAGCACCGGGTCTCGAAGATCTGGGGCTCGCGCGAACGCATCGTGGTCGGCCTCACCGGCGGCCCCGAAGGGCGGACGCTGATACGGCGGGCCGCGCGCCTGGCCGAGAAGGGCGCCGGCGGCGAGGTGCTGGCCGTGTACATAGCCCGCAGCGACGGGCTGACCTCGGCCTCCCCGAAGGAGCTGGCGGTCCAGCGCACCCTGGTGGAGGACCTCGGCGGCACCTTCCACCACGTGCTCGGCGAGGACATACCGGCCGCACTGCTCGACTTCGCCCGCGGCGTCAACGCCACCCAGATCGTCCTCGGCTCCTCGCGCCGCAAGACCTGGCAGTACGTCTTCGGACCCGGCGTCGGCGCCACCGTCGCCCGCGAGTCCGGCTCCGACCTGGACGTCCACATCGTGACCCACGAGGAGGTCGCCAAGGGACGCGGGCTGCCGGTGGCCAGGGGCGCGCGGCTCGGCCGGTCCCGGATCGTCTGGGGCTGGTTCGCGGGCCTGGGCGGCCCGGTGCTGCTGACGCTGCTGCTCAGCACGGTCCACCTCGGGCTCGCCAACGACGTCCTGCTCTACCTGGCGCTCACCGTCGCCGCCGCCCTGCTCGGCGGGCTGCTCCCGGCGCTCGCCTCGGCCGCGGTCGGGTCGCTGCTGCTGAACTGGTTCTTCACGCCTCCCGTCAACCGGATCACCATCGCCGACCCCAGGAACATGCTTGCGCTGGCCATATTCGTGGGCGTCGCGCTCTCCGTCGCCTCGGTCGTCGACGTCGCGGCCCGCCGCACCCACCAGGCCGCCCGGCTGCGTGCCGAGTCGGAGATCCTGTCCTTCCTCGCCGGGGACGTGCTGCGCGGCGAGACCAGCCTGGAGACCCTCCTGGAGCGGGTGCGCGAGACCTTCGGCATGGAGTCGGCCGCCCTGCTGGAGCGCGAGGGCGACGTGGCGCCCTGGACCTGTGCGGGCCGCGCCGGGTCGGGACCGCCGGTCGACCGCCCGGAGGACGCGGACGTGGACATGCCCGTCGGCGACCACATGGCCCTCGCGCTGACCGGCCGGGTCCTGCCCGCCGAGGACCGCCGGGTGCTGGCCGCCTTCGCCGCCCAGGCCGCCGTCGTCCTGGACCGGCGCCGCCTGCGCGAGGAGGCCGACCGGGCCCGCACGCTGGCCGAGGGCAACCGCATCCGCACCGCCCTGCTGGCCGCCGTCAGCCACGACCTGCGCACCCCGCTGGCCGGGATCAAGGCGGCGGTGACCAGCCTCAGGTCCGACGACGTCGCCTGGTCAGAGGAGGACCGGGCGGAGCTGCTCGAGGGCATCGAGGAGGGCGCCGACCGCCTCGACCACCTCGTCGGCAACCTGCTCGACATGTCCCGCCTCCACACCGGCACCGTCACCCCGCTGATCCGCGAGATCGACGTGGACGAGGTGGCGCCGATGGCGCTCGGCGGCGTACCCGAGGGCAGCGCGGAACTGGACATCCCCGAGACGCTGCCCATGGTCGCCGTGGACGCCGGGCTCCTGGAGCGGGCGCTGGCCAACCTGGTGGAGAACGCCGTCAAGTACAGTCCGGACGACCGGACCGTCCTGGTCGCCGCCAGCGCCCTCGCGGACCGCGTCGAGGTACGGGTCGTGGACCGGGGGCCGGGAGTGCCGGACGAGGCCAAGGACCGCATCTTCGAGCCCTTCCAGCGCTACGGCGACGCTCCGCGCGGGGCCGGGGTGGGACTCGGCCTGGCCGTGGCCCGCGGCTTCGCCGAGGCGATGGGCGGCACCCTGAACGCCGAGGACACCCCCGGCGGCGGCCTCACCATGGTCCTCACCCTCCGCGCGGTGGGCTCGCCCGCGCCGACCTCCCGTCTCGCGACAGCAGAAAGGCAGGCCGCCCGATGACCCGGGTGCTCGTGATCGACGACGAACCGCAGATCGTGCGGGCCCTCGTGATCAACCTCAAGGCACGGCACTACGAGGTCGACGCCGCCCACGACGGCGCCACCGCCCTCCAGCTCGCCGCCGCCCGACACCCCGACGTGGTGGTCCTGGACCTGGGCCTGCCCGACATGGACGGCGTCGAGGTGATCAGGGGGCTGCGCGGCTGGACCCGGGTGCCGATCCTGGTGCTGTCCGCCCGGCACTCCTCCGACGAGAAGGTCGAGGCGCTCGACGCGGGCGCCGACGACTACGTCACCAAGCCCTTCGGCATGGACGAGCTGCTGGCCCGGCTGCGGGCCGCCGTCCGCCGGGCCGAGCCCGTCCCCGGCGGCGAGGACGAGGTCGTCGTGGACACCCCGGAGTTCACCGTCGACCTGGCCGCCAAGAAGGTCAACCGGGGCGGCCGGGACGTACGCCTGACGCCCACCGAGTGGCATCTGCTGGAGGTGCTGGTGCGCAACACGGGGCGCCTGGTCAGCCAGAAGCAGCTGTTGCAGGAGGTGTGGGGGCCGTCGTACGGGACGGAGACGAACTACCTGCGGGTCTACATGGCCCAGCTGCGCCGCAAGCTGGAGGCGGACCCCGCGCACCCACGGCACTTCATCACCGAGCCGGGCATGGGGTACCGCTTCGAGAAGTGAGAGGCCGTGCACGGGAGGTGAGGAGGAAGTGAGCCACGCCATCCCGTCCCGAGAGGGGTGCATGGCTGTCGGCGGGCCCCGGTACGCTTCAGATATGAGTGCTGCTCCGCGTTCCGACAAGCCGGTGGGCCGGTTCCGGCGCATGTTCGACCGGCTCTCCTCGTCTCAGGAGGACCTGGAGTCGGAGGAACTGCGCGAGGACGCCGACACCGCCGGCTGCACGCGTATCGGAGACTGCCAGGACCGGCAGGTCGTGTCGGTTACTGGTACCTTGCGCACGGTCACCCTGCGACCGCGTGCGGGCGTTCCGGCCCTGGAGGCCGAGCTGTTCGACGGTTCCGCCGCCCTGGACGTGGTGTGGCTGGGCAGACGCTCCATCGTGGGCATAGAGCCGGGGCGCAAGCTCATCGCATCGGGCCGGATCTCCATGAGCCACGGCCGCCGGGTGCTCTTCAACCCGAAATACGAACTGAGACCCCTCGGACGGGAGTAGCCGGTGACGTCGCTCGACAAGCCGACCGAAGAGACGACAGAGGCCGACGACGCCCGGGCGGTGACGGAGGCCGCGCTGTTCGAGGCGTTCGGCGGCGTGCGGGGCATGATCGAGACGGTGCTGCCGGGCCTGCTCTTCGTCACCATCTTCACCCTCAACAACGACCTGCACATGTCGGCGATCGCGGCCCTGGCCGTGTCGGTGGTGCTGGTCGTCGTCCGGCTCGTGATGAAGGACACCGTCAAGCACGCGTTCAGCGGGGTCTTCGGTGTCGCCTTCGGCGTGGTCTTCGCGATGATGACCGACAACGCCAAGAACTTCTATCTGCCGGGCATGCTCTACACCCTGGGCCTGGCGCTGGCGTACATCGTCACCTCGCTGGCCGGCGTGCCGCTGATCGGCCTGATCCTCGGCCCGGTATTCAAGGAGAACCTCTCCTGGCGCACCCGCAACCCCGGCCGCAAGAAGGCGTACACCAAGGCCAGCTACGCGTGGGGCCTGATCCTGCTCGCCAAGAGCGCGATCCTCTTCCCGCTGTACTGGTGGGCGGACACCGAGCAGCTCGGCTGGGTCCTGGTCACCCTGAAGATCCCGCCCTTCCTGCTCGCCGTCTGGCTGACCTGGGTCTTCCTGGCCAAGGCGCCCGCTCCCATCGACGTGTTCGCGGAGATGGAGGCGGCGGACGAAGCCGAGAAGGCCGAGCGGGAACGGCGCGAACGCGAGCAGGAGGAGGCCGGCGGCGCCCTGCCGGGGCCGTCCGAGGCCGACGGGGAGGCCGCGGACCTGCGCGGCGGCAGGCACCGCAAGTCCTGACGGACGGGACGGGACAGTACGGCGGTGGGGGGGGGGGGGGGGGGCCCCCCCCCGCCCCCCCCCCCCCCCCCCCCCCCCCGGGCGGGCCGCCCCCCCCCCCCCCCCCCCCCGCGGCCGCATGCGGGGGTGGCGCCCCGAACTGGCGTGTACGCGGCGCATATCGACCGTTTCCCAGCGGTAGAAAGCACCTTGGTGGCAGTCTGC
>NZ_JBIAVA010000017.1:0-157637 GCF_042893535.1 Streptomyces sp. NPDC001599 | reverse complement strand
CGCCCCTTTGCGGGGGGGTACGGGGGCCGCTGTTAAAAACCCGGGGCCCCCGCGGGGCCACTTGGGTTCCCGGGGGGGGGTTTCCGTACATACCCCAACCCGCCCCTCGATTGTTCTCCCTGCGGCGTGCCTGGGCGCTCGGGCGAGATGCCCGATATATCACTGTCGGGTGTCCGCGCTCATCCTCTGCCACTTCGCGCTCGCGCTGTTCGCCGCGCCGCTGGTCAGACGGTGCGGAACCGCTGCCTTCCTGGTGCTGGCCCTGCCGCCCGCCGCGGCGACCGCCTGGGCCGCCACCCGATGGAGCACGACGGCCGCGGGCGGCGCCGACACCGCCGTGCGGCGCTGGCTGCCCACGTACCACGTGGACTGGGCACTGAGGCTGGACGCCCTCGCCGAACTCATGGTGCTGCTCGCCGCGGGCGTGGGCACCCTCGTCCTGGTCTACTGCGCCTCCTACTTCGACGACCGCTCCCGACAGCTCGGCAGGTTCGCCGGAAACCTCCTCGCCTTCACCGGGGCCATGCTGGGGCTCGTCCTCGCCGACGACCTCGTCCTGCTCTACATCTTCTGGGAACTGACGACCGTCTTCTCCTACCTGCTGATCGGCCAGACCAGCGACCACAAGCGGAACCGGCGCAGCGCCCTGCAGGCCCTCACCGTCACCGCGCTCGGCGGACTGACCATGCTCGTCGGCTTCCTGCTCCTGGGGCACGAGGCGGGCACCTACCGCATCTCGGCGATCCTGGCCGACCCGCCCGACCCGTCGGCCGCGCTGTCCACGGCGATCGTGCTGATCCTCGTCGGCGCCCTGTCCAAGTCCGCGATCTGGCCCTTCAGCCTCTGGCTGCCCAACGCCATGGCAGCCCCCACCCCGGTCAGCGCCTACCTGCACGCCGCCGCCATGGTCAAGGCCGGCGTCTACCTCGTCGCCCGGCTCGCCCCCGCCTTCGCCGAGGTCACGCCCTGGCGCCCGCTCCTGCTCGTCCTCGGCTCGGTGACGATGCTGCTGGGCGGCTGGCGGGCGCTGCGGCTGCACGACCTGAAACTCGTCCTCGCCTACGGCACCGTCAGCCAGCTCGGCTTCCTCACCGTCCTCACCGGCGCGGGCCGCCACGACACCGGCCTCGCCGCCACCGCCATGATCCTCGGGCACGCCCTGTTCAAGGCGCCGCTCTTCCTGGTCACCGGCATCGTCGACCACGCCACCGGCACCCGCGACCTGCGCAAGCTCTCCGGACTCGGCCGCCGGCTGCCCGCCGTGTGCGCCGTCGCCGTGCTCGCCGGAGCGTCCATGGCCGCCGTGCCGCCCCTGCTCGGCTTCAGCGCCAAGGAGGCCGCCTTCCAGGCGCTCCTCGACGGAAGCACCGGCGACCGCTGGGCGCTCGCCGCGGCCGTCGTGGGCTCGGCCCTGACCACCGCCTACACCCTGCGCTACCTGTGGGGCGCCTTCGCCCGCAAGCCCGGCCTCCCCGACACCGCCGCGCACCCCGTCCCGGCGGCCTTCCTCGCGCCGCCCGCCGTGCTCGCCCTCGCCTGCCTCGTCCTCGGCCCCGGAGTGCCGTGGCTCCAGGGACTGCTGGGCACCTACGCCGGGCAGTTCCCCGCGCCCGCCCACCCGTACCACCTGGCGCTGTGGCACGGGGCGGGCCTCGCCCTCGGCCTGTCCGGCGCGGCCTGGGCGGGCGGCGTCCTGCTCTTCCTCGCCGCGAGCCCCGTCGCACGGGCCGGTCAGCGGCTCGCCTGGCGCTCAGCGGACCTCGTCTTCGGACGGATGCTGCTCGCCCTGGAGCGCACCGCCCTGCAGTGCACCGGATTCGTGCAGCGCGGCTCGCTGTCGGTGTACCTCGTCACGACCATGAGCGTCGTCCTCGCCGGACAGATCGCCGTGCTCGTCGCGGACGAACCCTGGACCGACGTACCCGCCCCGCGCCTGTGGGACCATCCCGCCCAGGCCGCCGTCGCCCTGCTGACCTGCGCCGCGGCCCTGCTGTGCCTGGGTGTGCGGCGTCGGATGAAGGCCGTCGTCTTCGCCGGCCTCACCGGATACGGCACCGCGCTGCTCTTCGTCGCCCAGGGCGCGCCCGACCTCGCGCTCACCCAGTTCTGCGTGGAGACCGTCTCGATGATCGTCTTCGTGCTGGTGCTGCGCCGGATGCCGGTGCGCTTCGAGGAGAACTTCAGCCGGTGGCGGCGCCTGCTGCGGATGCCGGTGGCCCTCGCGGGCGGCGCCGCCGTCGCCGTCGTCGTCTGGATCATGGCGGGGCACCGCCGGGCCGACAGCGCGGGAGCGGCGATGGTCGAGGAGACCGCGCACCACGGGCTGAAGGACGTCGTCGCGACGATCCTCGTCGACCTGCGGGCCTGGGACACCATGGGGGAGTCCGCGGTGCTCGCCGCCGCCGCGATCGGCGTCACCAGCCTCATCTACCTGCACCGCCGCGCCGACGGCGCCGAACAGCCCGTACTGCCGCTGCCCGGGGACCACCCGCACGCCGGACTGCGCACCGCCTGGCGGGCGAGCCGCTACGAGTCGGCGGGCCTGCCCACCGGCGACGAGGGCGGACCCGAGCGGACCTGGCTCGCCGCCAGCGCGACCCTCGCCCCCGAGCGCCGCTCCCTCGTCCTGGAAGTGGTCGCCCGTCTCATCTTCCACCCCGTCCTCGTCCTCTCCGTATACCTGCTGCTGTGCGCGGAGAACCTGCCGGGCGGCGGCTTCGTCGCCGGTCTGACCGCGGGCGTCGCCTTCATCGCCCGCTACCTCGCCGGCGGCCGCCACGAACTCGCCGACGCCGTGCCCTTCAAGCCGGGCGTCTTCACCGGCCTCGGCCTGTTCCTGTCCACCGGGGTCGCGCTCGGCGGCCTCGGCGAGGGCACCGTCCTGCACGGCTGGACCTGGCACGGTCACCTGCCCGTGTGGGGCGACGCCCACCTGTCCACCGCCGTCCTCTTCGACTGCGGGGTCTACCTGCTCGTGCTCGGCGTGGTCCTGGACATCGTGCGCGCCCTCGGCGCCCGGATCGACCGCCAGATCGAGCGGGCCGCCCCGCGCCCGGAGGCGGGTCGCGCATGACGGTGAGCCTGTCCCTGCTGGTGGCCGCCGCCGTCCTCAGCGCCGTCGGCGCCACTCTGCTGCTGACCCGCTCCCTGACCCGGATCCTGCTCGGTGCCGTCGTCCTCGGCAACGGCGTCAACCTGCTGGTCCTGGCCGCCACCGGCAGCGCGGGCGAGGCGCCCCTGCTCTACCCGCACATCATCCGCAACCGCGTCACCGACCCGCTGCCCCAGGCCATCGCCCTGACCGCGATCGTCATCACCCTCGCCACCACCGCCTTCCTGCTCGCCATGGCCTACCGCAGCCACCAGGTCACCGGCTCCGACGAGATCAGCGACGACACCGAGGACCGGCTGGTCGCCCTGCGCGCCGAGTTCCTCGACCGGCGCGGCGAACTCCGCGACCGCTACCGCGAGGCCCGCGCCGAGGAAGGCGGCGCCGACGCCGAGCAGCGCGCCCGCTACCGCGCCGCCCGCAGACGGCTGCGCCGGCGGGTCCGTGAGGAACGCGCCTACCAGGCCCGCGCCAACGACGTCTCCGGGAACCTGTGGAACGACATCCTCGGCGCCGACCCCGAGGACTACCGGGAAGGCCGCGAACTGGGCTCCACCGACGCCGCCGGCCGCCCCGGGCCCGCCCCGGCCCGTGTCGCCGGACCCTCCAACGACCCCGAGGAGACCGGCCGCGAACCCGACTCGCTCCCCGGCGAGGACTCCTGCCACCCGCCGCCCGACCAGCCCGACGACCCCGAGGGCGCCGGCACGGAAGGAACCAGGTGAACGCGCTCGTCCCGCTCCCCGTCCTGCTGCCCCTGTGCGTCACCGGCCTGAAGCTGGCCATCGGGCCCCGGCTGCACCGGTTCCAGCGCTTCATCAGCATCGCCGTACTCGGCGCGGTCTTGGTGCTCTCCGTGGTGCTCATGGTGGCCGCCGACCGCCACGGCCCGCTCAGCGTGCACCTCGGCGACTTCGCACCGCCGGTCGGCATCACCCTCGTCGCCGACCGGCTGGCGGGCCTGATGCTCACCGTCTCCAGCGCCGTCACCCTGCTCGTCCTCGTGTACTCGCTGGGCCAGGGCATGGCCGACCGCGACGACCAGGCGCCGGTCGGCGTCTTCCACCCCGCCTATCTCATCCTCGTGGCGGGCGTCTCCTGCACCTTCCTCGCCGGAGACCTCGTCAACCTCTACGTCGGCTTCGAGATCATGCTCGTCGCCAGCTTCGTCCTGCTCACCATCGGCGGCACCGCGACGCGCATCCGAGCCGGATCGACGTACGTGATCATCTCGCTGTTCTCCTCCGTGCTCTTCCTGGTCGCCATCGCCATGACCTACGCGGTCGCGGGCACCGTGAACCTCGCCCAGCTCGCCCAGCGGCTCCAGGAGGTGCCGCTCGGCGTGCGCACCCTGCTGGAGGCGATGCTGCTGACGGTCTTCGCCATCAAGGCGGCAGTGTTCCCGCTCGCGGCCTGGCTGCCCGACTCCTATCCCACCGCCCCCGCGCCCGTCACCGCGGTCTTCGCCGGACTGCTGACCAAGGTCGGCGTCTACTCGATGCTGCGCACCCAGACCCTGCTCTTCCCCGGTCACCGCCTGGGCGACCTGCTGATGCTCGCCGCACTCGCCTCCATGGTCGTCGGCATCCTCGGCGCCGTCGCCCAGACCGACCTGAAGCGGGTGCTGTCCTTCACGCTCATCAGCCACATCGGCTACATGGTCTTCGGCATCGCCCTCGCGGGCGGGGGCGGGATCAGCGGTGCGATCGTGTACGTGGCCCACCACATCACCGTGCAGACCACCCTGTTCCTCGTCGCCGGACTCATCGAGCGGCGCGACGGCACCACGGAACTCACCCGCCTCGGCGGCCTGGCGAGGACGACGCCGCTGCTCGCCGTGCTGTTCTTCGTGCCCGCCATGAACCTCGCGGGCATCCCGCCGCTGTCCGGCTTCATCGGCAAGCTCGGTCTGATGCGCGCGGGCGTCGCCGCGGGCGGCGGCTGGGCCTGGGCACTGGTCGCCGGGTCCGCCGCGACCAGCCTGCTCACCCTCTACGTCATGGCCAAGGTCTGGAACCTCGCGTTCTGGCGCGACGCGCCCCCCGGGGCCGAGGAGGAGGGCGTCGTGCTGGAGTCGGCCGAGGACGACGACACGGACGACGACACGGGGGACGACACGGGGGGCGACGAAGAGGGGAGGACGCCCGACCCAGGAGGGACGCCCGACCCAGGAGGGACGCCCGACCCCCGAGAGGCGCCCGGCCCCGGCAGACCGACCGGGGCCGGCTCCGGGAGCGGGCTGCCGGTGCCCGCGGGTGCCGTCGTCTCCGCGGGCTTCCTCGGGCAGTCCATCACCACCACCAAGCACCTGCCCTGGCCCATGCTGGTCGCCACCGGCGCCGCCGTCGCCCTCGGCCTGTCGTACACCGTGCTCGGTGGCCCCCTCACCACCTTCACCCAGGCCGCCGCCACCGAACTCCTCGCCCGTACCCCCTACATCGAGGCGGTGCTCGGCCGGTGAGCAACCTCTTCCGCGACCGTTCCCCCTACAGCTGGTCCTTCCGGGTCGGCCGCGGCCGGCGCGTGCTCGACCTGCCGCTCGTGGGCTGGCTCACCGTCATCTGGATCCTGCTGTGGGGCACCCCGTCCTGGGCCAACCTCGTCAACGGCGTCCTCGTCGCCCTCTGCCTGTGCCTGGCCTTCCCGCTGCCCGCCGTGGACATCGGCCTCCGGCTGCGCCCCCTGGGCGTGCTGCGCCTCGCGGCCTACCTGCTGTTCGACATGTTCTCCTCCAGCGTCGAGGTCACCCGGCAGATCTTCGCCAAGGGCCCCTACCACGCCGCGGTCGTCGCCGTCCCGCTGCGGGTGCGCAGCGACCTCATGCTCACGGCCACCGCCGTCGCCGTCTCCAACGTCCCCGGCGGCTCCGTCATCGAGGTGCGCCGGTCGACGGCCACCCTGTTCCTGCACGTCCTCGACGCGGGCAACCCCGGCGAGATCGAGGGCGCCCAGCGGCAGGTGTGGCGCATGGAGGAACTCGTCGCCCGCGCCTTCGGCACCGCCGAGGACATCGCCGATGCCGCCCGTCCCGTACCGGAAGGTGACCTCCCGACGTGACCACCCTGCACACCGTCGAAGACGCCCTGCTCGTCGCCGCGCTCGCGATGATCCTCGTCGCCGGCGCACTGCTGCTGTACCGGATCTGGTACGGCCCCTCGATGCTGGACCGCGCCGTCGCCCTGGACGTGGCCGCGGCGCTCATCATCGCCGGCATCGGCGTCAAGGCCGCCCACGACCGCGACTCCTTCTACTTCCCCGTGATGCTGGTGCTCGCCTTCCTCGGCTTCACCGGCTCGGTGGGCATCGCCCGCTTCATCGCCGTGCGCGACCGGCCCACCGTGCGCCCGGACGGCAGGCAGGACCACCGGTGAACGCCTGGGCCGAGGCCGCCGACCTGGCCGGGACCGTCCTGCTGCTCCTCGGCTGCCTGCAGTGCCTCCTGGGGGTGATCGGCATGGTCCGCTTCCCCGACGTGCTCTCCCGCAGCCACGCCGCCACCAAACCGCAGACCCTCGGCATGCTCCTCGTCCTCACCGGGGTGGCGCTGAGGCTGCGCCACGGCACCGACGTGGGCACCCTCGCGCTCATCGCCTTCTTCCAGTTTCTCACCAGCCCGGTCGCGTCCCACCTGGTGGCCCGCTCCGCCTACCGCACCGGGCAGACCGGGTCCCGGGGCCTGCTCAGGGACGACCTGGACCCGCAGTTGAGCGACGGGGACCGGCGCGAGGAGTAGCCCCGGGGAGCGCTCAGCCCACGCAGCCCACGTGCGCCAGCGCCTGCTTCAGCAGCACCCCGTGCCCGCCCGGCATCTCGCTGCGCACCGCCTCGGACAGGGCCTCGCGCGGATCGAACCAGACCAGGTCCAGCGCGTCCTGGCGCGGCCGGCAGTCACCCGTCACCGGCACGACGTAGGCGAGCGAGACCGCGTGCTGCCGGGGGTCGTGGTACGGCGTGACACCGTGCGTCGGGAAGTACTCGGCCACCGTGAACGGCTGGAGCGAGGTCGGCACCCGGGGCAGCGCCACCGGGCCGAGATCCTTCTCCAGATGGCGCAGCAGGGCGTCCCGGACCCGCTCGTGGTGCAGCACGCGCCCGGAGACCAGCGTCCGGCTGACCGTCCCGTCGGGCCCGATGCGCAGGAGCAGGCCGACGCTGGTGACTTCGCCGCTGTCGTCCACCCGTACGGGCACGGCCTCGACGTACAGGATCGGCATGCGGGCGCGCGCCATTTCGAGTTCGTCGCTCGTCAGCCAGCCCGGCGTGGTTTCGGTCATGTCAGACATCGCTTGATCATACTTTCAGCCGTTCGTGCTTCCCGGGCGGCGCTCCGGGACTGTGACCCGTCCCACGCCGCTCAGCCGTCGTCCGCCGGACCGCCGGGCAGCCGGTAGACCCGCCGGGCATTGTCCCGTCCCACCCAGCGGGCCAGGCGCAACGCGTCCGCGAGGGACAGCTCGTCGGCGTCCAGCCGCTCGTGCAGCAGACCGGCCAGTCCCTGCCGGAAGGCCAGCGCCCCCAGGTGGTGGAACTCGGCCACCCCGTAGGCGTCGGAGCTGTACAGCAGCTTGCGGAACGGAGTGATCTCCAGGGCCTCGGCGAGGATCGCGCCCGCCCGCGCGGGACCCACGTGGTGCAGGGTGAGTCCCACATCGAGGTACACCCGCTCGAAGACCGCGGAGAGATAGGCGGCCTGGCGCTGGTACGGCCAGCAGTGCAGCAGCAGGACCGGGATGGTGCCGGCGGTCAGGTGCAGCCAGTCGGTCAGCAGGGTGGGGTCCGCCCGGTGCAGGCGGATGTCGCTGTCGCCGAACCCGGTGTGGAGTTGCAGCGGCCGGCCGAGGTCCACGGCGGTCCACAGCAGGTGCCGCACGAGCACCGGGTCGTCGAGCCGGCCGCCGCCGTGCGCGAGCCAGCGCCGGGCGGCCCCGGTGACCTCGGCGGGTGAGGGGCGGGCCGGGTCCAGGTCGAACCCGGTGCGGTAGGCCGCCACCGACTTGACGGCCACCACGCCCGGCCGCCGTACCGCCTCCCACGCGGCCGTGCGGAACGCCCGCGCGTACGCGTCGGGTTCGACCCCGGCGGCCGCCACCGCCTCCGCGACGCCCTCCAGCCGGACCACCTCGTACGCCCTCGCGTCAGCGGCCTCGGCCAGCTCGGCCGGACTCGTCACGCGGTGCGGGGCGTACCCCGTGTCCACACAGAACACGCCGGTGCGCGCGGCCCGCAGGAACCGCCGGTTGACCTCGGCGGCGCCCAGCTCGGACCGCCGGGCCAGGTACACGTCGGCGGGGGAGTGGCGCGGCAGACCCAGCAGGGGCGCGCAGTGGCGGCGCACGGCGAGACCGACGGGGCTGTCGAAGGGGGAGACGCCGGGCCACGCCTCGCCCTCCGTGAGCAGGGACTCGAAACCCGCGCGGTCCAGGTCGTCGGTGACGGCGCCGTGGCAGTGGTGGTCCACCAGCTCCAGCGCGGCCAGCCGCTCGTCGACGGGTCCGGCGGCCATCTCAGTACTTCCAGCGGTACGCCGCCGCCACGCCGTCGTCGTCCAGCCCCTCGACCGACCCGGCCTCGCCCAGCCGTACGGCGATCACCGCGTCGGCCAGCACCGGACCCAGCGCCTCGCGCAACACGCCGTCGGCACGGAAGGCGGCCACCGACTCCGTGAGCGTGACCGGCAGCCGCCGCACGCCCCGGGCAGCGGCCGCGGCGGGATCGAGCCGGGCCGGGTCGCCGGTGATCTCCTCGGGCAGCGGGGCGGACGAGGCGAGCCCGTCGAGTCCGGCGGCGAGCACCGAGGCGAGGGCGAGGTACGGGTTGGCGGCGAGGTCGACCGGCTTCACCTCCAGGTTCGCCGCACGGTCGCGGATCCCGGCGGTGCCGGTGACGATCCGCAGCGCGGCCTCACGGGTCTCCCGGCCCCAGGCGGTGAACACCCCGGCCCACTGCGAGGGCCGCAGCCGCAGTCGGCTGGCCGGGCTCGGTGCGGTCAGCGCCGTGAGCGCCGGGAGGTGGCCGAGCACCCCGGCCAGGAAGGACTCCGCCTCGGCGCTCATCCCGTACCGGGCGGTCCCGCCCGCGTGCAGGTTCGTCCCGTCGCGCCAGGCGGAGAGGTGGAGGTGCCCGCCGTTGCCGACGCCCTGTCCGAGGACGGCCGGGGCGAAGGAGACGCGCAGCCCGTGGCGCCGCGAGACCGCCCGGATCGTCTGCCGCACCAGCACGCTGTGGTCGGCCGCCGCCACCGGGTCCAGCGCCCCCACCGAGACCTCGAACTGCCCCGCCGCGTACTCGGGATGGAACTGCTCCACGTCCACGCCCTGCGCCGCGAGCGCCGCCAGCAGGTCGGCGGCGCAGTCGCTCAGCTCGACCTGCCGGGCCGCGCCGTACGCCGGTCCGGACACCGCCGGGACGAAGGCGTCGCCGTCCGCGTCGCCCCGGCCCACGACCCACTCGATCTCGACGGCGGCCCTGAAGGCGATGCCGTGCCGCTCGGCCGCCCCGGCCACGATCCGGCGGAGCACGGTGCGTCCGCACGCCGGATGCGGGGCGCCCTCCTGCGTGATCCGGTCCACCGGCGCCCAGGCCCAGCCGGGCTGCGCCGCGAGCACGGTCAGCCGGTCGAGGTCGGGGTAGAGGCGCAGGTCGCCGTCGGGGGAGCCCAGGACGTCGGTGCCGACGATCGAGTCGTCGGCCAGGAAGGTGTCGAACACCGGCGACATGCCGACGCCCCAGGCCGCGGCCGCGGCGAGCTTCGCGGTGGGCACGGTCTTCACCCGGGCGATCCCGGCGGTGTCGACGTACGCCAGCACCACGCCGTGCACGCCCTGCCCGGCCAGCTCGCCGCTCAGTGCGGTCGCCCGCTCGACCTCGCCGGGGCGCCCGCCGGGCACGGGGTCGCTCTCGCTCACGTCTCGGCTCCTTCGCGCGTGCGCCGTCCGTCGCGGACCATTGTGCCGCCCGGTGATCACCCTGTCCGGGTTTCGCCGGATGTGCGCACGACGCGGTGAAGGCCGGCCGGGGTCAGTCCATGGTGGTCGGCTGCGGGGAGGGAGTCTTGCCGTCCAGGACGGTCTGCAGACGCTCGGTGCCCTGCCGCACCGCCTGTGCGACCGAGTCGGTCTGCCCGCCCTCGAGGCCGCCGCCCATCACGGTGACCGCGGAGGTGTCGACGCGCACCGCGGCGACGTCCACGGTGAGCGTGACGGGGCCGCCTTCGGCGTCCCCCTGGACACTCACCCGCAGCCCCGTGCGGGCGTCACCCACGTCGGGCACCGACGCCTCGGTCACCTGGACCGTGCGCTTGGCGCCCCCGGAGCCGGTGGCGGTGAACTCGTCACAGGTGTCCGGCAGGGTCCGCAGCCACTTCATCCGGGCGTCCAGACCCGCTCGGTCGTACCCGGCCACCTGCTCCAGCAGGCGGGAGTCGCCCTGCTCGAAGCCGGTGAGGGCCGACGGTCCCGACGGGTCGCCCAGCAGGCCGTCGTCGTAGAGGGCGTCCAGCAGTGCCTGGCAGTCCGTCGCGTTGGACTTCGCGGTGAGGAAGCCGGCCACGTCGACCTCGCCGACGAGCAGCCGGTCGCGCCACTTGTCCGCGTCCTGGACCTGGTTCCAGTTGCCCTCCAGGTCGGCCTCGGTGAGCAGGGCGGCCTTGGCGCCGGTTTCGGTGAGGACGGCGGGGGAGGCGCTGGGGGAGCCGGTCGGGGTCTGCTTCGCCGCGTCGGGCCGGGCGACCTGGGCCTGTTCGGCGGCGGTGTCCGAGGCGCTCTGCGACCCGTCGCCGTCCGAGCAGGCCGCGGTGGTCAGCAGCGCGCCCGCCGCCAGGGCGGAGGCCAGGAGACGGACGGGGTGGGACGGACGACGGCTCATCGCGGGATGCCTCCTGGGACGGGAAACGGTGTCCTCAGCGCATCACCGGGGCCGGGGGCGCACCAGCGCACGGGCCTGTTCGGGTGACCGGCGCGGCTGGGGGCGGAAGGAGGGAGGAGGGCCGGGCGGAACCGCCGGGTCCGGCGCTCTCAGCAGACGCGGTCGAGGGTGTCCTCGGCCACCTTCTTGTCCACCGCCGCCCGCACCAGGGCGGCCGCGAGGACGGCGGGTTCCGTCTTCCCGGCCAGGGCGAGGAGCCGGTCCTGGTCCCCGGGCAGACCGAGTCGCTCCGCGCCCTGGAGGGCCTTGCGGTCCAGACGGGGACCCGTCTCCGGCCAGACCGGCTGGGCCTCCCGCAGGAAGATGTCCGCGCCGGTCGGCCCGACCCCGGGGAACTCCTGGAGCAGCCGCCGCACCTCGGAGACGTCGCCGTCCGCCTCGTCGCGGAGCCGGCGCAGGTCGCCGCCCCACCGTTCGGTCAGCAGCTCGGCGGCCTCGCCGAGCTGGGTGGCGGTGCGCTCGTCGTAGCGCCGGTAGCCGCCCCGGCCGAGCGCGTCCACCCGCTGCTGCCAGGTGGCCCCGGCCATGCGGCGCGCGTCGCGCAGTCCCGCCTCGCTCAGGGCGCGGGCGGCGGCGACGGCGACGGAAGCGCTGATCCGGGCGCTGAGCAGGTGCGCGAGGACCAGCAGCCGGTACAGCGGCTGCGGGGTGTTCTTCAGCCGGATGCCCGCCTCGTCGGCGTACGTCCGCCCGTGCGCGTCGACGAGTTCGCGCACGGTCCGCCGTTGGTCGCGGGCCACGGCTACGGCTTCAGCGGGTCGTGACCGACCGTCATGAGCCGGTGCCGCAGGCGGGTGTCGTCGGCCTGGGGCTCGTTCTCCAGGTCGGCCTGCGAGGTCACGGTGTCCACGACCTTGCGCATCGCCCGCAGGTCGTCATCGGTCAGGTCGGTGCGCCGCTTCTGCAGGATCGCGAGGACGTGCTGCCCCAGCGGCGGCCCGGCGTCGTCCGGCAGCGGCTCGGTCAGTTCGCCGGAGTCGCGCACCCGGAGCCAGTTGGCGAGTTCCGCGGAGGTCATGTTCACCACGCGGTGGAAGTCCTCCCACAGCGCGTCGAGTTCGAGGGCGTCGGCCATGAGGTGTCCCTCATTTCGTCGTGCGTACGTGCGTGCTGCGTGGTCAGCCGGAGCAGCGCGACGCGCTCCGCCTCGTCGGTGCCGCCCCACACGCCCGACGTCTGCCCCGACTCCAGGGCGAAGGCCAGGCACTCGGGGGCCACCGGGCATCCGGCGCAGACGCGCTTGGCGGCCGCCGTGTCCCGCAGGGCGGGTCCGGCGGTGCCCACCGGGAAGAACAGATCGGGGTCCTCATCCACGCAGGCGGCGCGGCGCAACCACTCCATGCGGGCGCGGGTGCCCAAGGGGTGCGGGAGGCAAACGCACGCCGCGTCAGCGGGCGAGCACGCCGTCCAGGAAGCGCGTGACGTCCGCGAAGACCTCCGCCCGGTTCGTCTCGTTGAAGACCTCGTGCCGGGCGCCCGGGTAGATCCGCTCGGTCAGGTCGCCGCCGCTCAGCGGTTCCACGCCGACGCGGCTGCCGGGCAGCGGCACCAGCCGGTCGTCGTCCCCGTGCACCCACAGCAGCGGCAGCCGGCCGACGTCGCCGCCCTCGGCCACGGTCTCCAGCGTCCGCACGAACGCGCGAAGCGTCGGCCGCTTCATCGGCCCGTGCCAGACCAGCGGGTCGGCCGCGTACGCCGCTCCCACCGCCGGGTCGCGGGAGAGCGAGGCCGGGCTGATCGGGGTGTCGGGGATCTCCTCCAGGGTGAGCAGCCGGCGCGGCAGCTCCCAGTCGCCGATGACGGGCCCCGACAGCACCAGCGCCGTCAGCTCGCCCGGGTGGCGCTGGGCGTAGCGGGAGGCGATCAGACCGCCCATGGAGTGGCCGACCATGACCAGGGGCAGACCGGGGTGGTCGGCGCGGGCGAGGTCCGCCACGGCGTGCACGTCGGTGACCACGTCCTCGAAGTCCTCGACGACCACCCGCTCGCCGTCCGAGCGCCCGTGCCCCGTGTGGTCCGGTGCGTAGACGGCCGCGCCGTGGCCGGTCAGGACGCCGGCCACCTCCTCGTAGCGCCCGGTGTGCTCGCCGTATCCGTGGACCAGCAGCGCCACGTAGCGGGGACGCACGGCGGGCCACTCGCGGACGGCGATCCGCCCCCGCGTTCCGGTCAGCGTGTGTTCGCGGGCCTCGGCCATGGCTCCTCCGGCTGCGTCGGTGACGTCGTCCGGAGGATCTTCCCAGGACGCCGTCCGACGGTCTATAGTCCAAAACTAGCAGTGCTAATTAAGGGTAGTGCTCATCAAGGTTCGTGGTGGTCGACGCGGCGGCGGTGCGCCGTCCGGTGACCGCGCGACGACGGTCAGGAGTCCCTCGTGCGTCCCGTCCACTTCGCGGCCGCCCGCCGCACCCCGATCGGCAAACTGCGCGGCGCGCTGTCCACCGTCCGCCCCGACGACCTCGCCGCCGCCGTGCTCCGCGGCCTGGTCGCCGACGTGCCCGCGCTCGACCCCGCCCGGATCGACGACGTGTACTGGGGCGCCGCCAACCAGGCGGGCGAGGACAACCGCAACGTCGCCCGCATGGCCGCCCTGCTCGCGGGCCTGCCCGAGACCGTGCCCGGCGCCACCGTGAACCGGCTGTGCGCCTCCGGCCTCGAAGCCGTCACCACCGCCGCCCGCACCATCGCCGCGGGCGAGGCCGACATCGTCCTCGCGGGCGGCTCCGAGTCCATGAGCCGTGCCCCCTTCGTGCTGCCCCGCCCCGACGAGGCGCTGCCGCACCGCATCGAGACCGCCGACACCCGGCTCGGCTGGCGCCTGGTCAACCCGGCGATGAAGGACCTGCACGGCCTGCTCGCCATGGGGGAGACCGCCGAGGAGGTCGCCGAGCGCTACGGCGTCCCGCGCGAACGCCAGGACGCGTTCGCCCTGCGCAGCCACCGCCTGGCCGCCGACGCCCGGAAGAACGGTCACTTCGACGACGAGATCCTCCCGGTCGAGCGTCCCGACGGGGTGGTCGTCGACACCGACGAGTGCGTCCGCGAGGACACCTCCCTGGAGAAGCTGGGGCGCCTGAAGCCGGTCTTCCGCCCCGGCGGCACGGTCACCGCGGGCAACGCCTCCCCGATGAACGACGGCGCCGCCGGCCTCCTCCTGGTCAGCGAGGAGGCGCTGAACGACCTCGGCCTGGAGTCGCTGGGCCGGTACGTCGCGGGCGGCTCGGCCGGAGTCCACCCCGACGTCATGGGCATCGGCCCGGTCCCCGCCACCCGCAAGGTCCTCGCCCGGGCCGGCTGGAGCGTCGGCGATCTCGCGGAGGCCGAGTTCAACGAGGCGTTCGCCGCCCAGGCCCTCGCCTGCGTCGACCAGCTCGGCATCGACCCCGACCTGGTCAACCCCACCGGCGGGGCCATCGCGCTGGGCCACCCGCTCGGCTGCTCCGGCGCCCGCATCCTCACCACACTGCTCCACCGTATGCGCCGCACGGGCGCCGGCCGCGGGCTGGCCACGATGTGCGTGGGCGTGGGGCAGGGCAGCGCGGTCCTCGTCGAACGCCACTAGGCCACCAGTCGGCCACCGAGCCCCAGCCGTAGAGCCACCCCCCTCTGCAGAGCCGCAGCAAGGAAACGGAGCAACACCCCATGGCAACCCTCTCCGTCGCCGCCATCCTCGCCGAGAACGCCCGGCGCCGTCCCGACAAGGAGGCGCTGGTCGAGGGCGACCTGCGGCTGACCTTCGCCGAGGTGTGGCGGCGGGCCCGCGCCCAGGCCGGTGCCCTCGTCGGCCTGGACGTCCGGCCGGGGGACCGGGTGGCGCTGATGGCACCGAACACCGCCGACTTCCCCGTCGCGTACTACGCCGTCGCCGCGGCCGGAGCCGTGGTGGTGCCGGTGCACCTGCTGCTGTCCCCGGCCGAGGTCGAGCACGTCCTGCGCGACAGCGGCGCCACCCTGCTGCTGTGCCATCCGGCGCAGGCGGCGACCGGAGCGGCCGCCGCGCGGGAGGCGGGCGTGCGGACGATCACGCTCGGCGAGGAGTTCGACCGGCTCGCCGCGGACGCGGAGCCGCTGCCCTCGTACGTCACCCGGGACGCCGACGACCCGGCCGTCGTCTTCTACACCAGCGGCACGACCGGCGTCCCCAAGGGCGCCGTGCTCAGCCACTTCAACCTGGTGATGAACGCGACGGTCAACGCCTTCGACGCCAACGACATCCGGCCCGACGACGTGGCGCTCGGCGCGCTGCCCCTCTTCCACGCCTTCGGCCAGACCGTCTCCCTCAACTCCACCTGGCGGGCGGGCGCGACCCTCGTCCTGCTGCCGCGCTTCGACGCGGCGCGCGCGATCGAGCTGATGGTGAAGGAGGGCGTCAACACCTTCCACGGGGTGCCGACCATGTTCGTCGCCCTCGCCGCCGCGGCGGCCGGAGCCGCGGCCCTGCCGGACCTGCGGGTGTGCATCTCCGGCGGCGCCTCGCTGCCGGTGGCCGTCCTCGAACGGTTCGAGGAGGCCTTCGGGGCGAAGATCTACGAGGGATACGGGCTGTCGGAGACCTCACCGGCGGCCGCCGTGAACCAGCCGGTGTTCGGCGCCAGGCCCGGCACCATCGGCCACCCGCTGTGGGGCGTCGACGTGGAGATCGCCCGCGCGGAGGTCGAGGGCTCCGTCCAACTGCTGCCGCCCGGCGAACTGGGCGAGGTCGTCGTCCGCGGCCACAACGTCTTCTCCGGCTACCTCGGCCGCCCCGAGGCCACGGCGGAAGCGCTCGTCGACGGCTGGTTCCGCACCGGGGACCTGGGCACCAAGGACGAGGACGGGTTCCTGAGGATCGTCGACCGGAAGAAGGACGTCATCATCCGAGGCGGCTACAACGTCTACCCGCGCGAGGTCGAGGAGGTGCTGATGCGCCACCCCGGCATCGCCCAGGTCGCCGTCATCGGGCTCCCGGACGAACTGCACGGCGAGGAGGTCTGCGCCGTGGTCGTGCGCGCCCCCGGCACGACGCCCGACGCGGTGGCGGACGCCGCCGGGGTCACCGAGTGGTCCAAGCAGCACCTCGGGCGGCACAAGTACCCGCGCCGGGTGGAGTTCGCGGACGAGCTGCCGCTCGGGCCGAGCATGAAGGTGCTGAAGCGGGAGCTGCGCGTGCGGTACGCCGACCGTTAAGGATCAATGGGCGAGACGGTGCATACGACACCGGTGGGGTGCGCATAGCATCGGTCCCCGCAATGGACACCATGACGCTCTGGCACCTCACCGGCTGGGAATTCGCCGCCCTCGCCTTCGCGGCCCTGCTCGTCGGCTTCTCCAAAACGGCGGTGAGCGGGGCCAACACCGTCAGCCTCGCGATCTTCGCGGCGGTCCTGCCCGCCCGCGCCTCCACCGGAATCCTGCTGCCGATCCTGATCGCCGGTGACGTCCTGGCCGTCCTCACCTACCGGCGCCACGCGCACTGGCCCACCCTGTGGCGGCTCTTCCCGGCGGTCGGCGTGGGCGTGGTCGTCGGCACCCTGTTCCTGGTGTGGGCCGACGACGCGGTCGTGCGCACCTCGATCGGTGTGATCCTGCTGTTCATGGCCGGAGTGACGGTGTGGCGCCGGCGCCGGGCCGACGCCGAGGGGCAGCCGGACGAGGTCACCTCGCGCACCGGCCGCGTGAAGGCCCGCTCGTACGGCGTCCTGGGCGGGTTCACCACGATGGTCGCCAACGCGGGCGGCCCGGTCATGTCGATGTACCTGCTCTCCGCGGGCTTCCGCAAACTCGGCTTCCTTGGCACGTCGGCGTTCTTCTTCCTGATCGTCAACGTCTCCAAGCTGCCCTTCAGCGCGGGGCTCGGCCTGATCGACGGCCACTCGCTGCTGCTCGACGCGGCGCTGGTCGTCTTCGTGGTGCCCGGCGCGCTGCTCGGCAAGTGGGCCGTGAACCGGATCAACCAACGCCTGTTCGAGCGTCTGGTGATCGCGGCGACGGTTGTGGGCGGTCTGCAGTTGCTCCTTGCCTGAGCCGCTGGGGGAGGCCGCTGCTGAGGTCCTCCACCAGCAGGCGCTTGGCGATGGCGTCGACGGCCGCGCGCAGCTCCGTGTCCGTGGGGCGGCCGATGTCCCGCTCCACCCGGTCCTCCAGCCAGGCCGCCCACGCCCGGCCGATCACCAGCGCCTCACGGGCGCCCGCGTCGGTGTGGGAGAGCAGGGAGCCGTGCCGGGTCAGGAACCCCTCCTCCACCATCCGGTCGAAGACCGGCAGCAGCACCTCCGGCGGCAGCCGTCGGCGGGCGGCGATCAGGCCGAGGCTGGCGTGCCCGACCAGCCGCGTGAACAGGTCCACCTGCATCACCGCCCAGGCACCGGCGACATCCAGCCGGGTGTCGCTGCCGGCGACGATCCGGCGCGCGGTGTCCAGCTCCGTACCCCCGATGATCTTCCCGACGGAGGCCTCCAGCGTCCGCCTGCTGCTGGCGTCGTGCGGCGAGGCGAAGCCCTCGCCCATGTCCGTCGAGCCCGCGCGGGCGCTGTCGCGCAGCTGGACCTGCTTGAGGAAGAGCGCGACCAGGAATCCCAGGGCCGCGACCGGCACCGTCCACAGGAACACGGTCTGGATGGTGTCCGCGTACGCGCCGACGATCGGCGCCGACGCCGGGGGCGGCAGCCGGTGCACACCCTCCGGACTGGTCGAGGCCCTGGCGATCACCGACGGGTCGGCGGCCCCGGTGCGGGCCGCCGCCGCGACTCCGTCGCGCAGGTTGGGACCCAGCGAGTTGGCGTAGATCGTGCCGAACACGGCGGTGCCGAAGGAACTGCCCAGCGTGCGGAAGAAGGTGACGCCGGAGGTCGCCGTGCCCAGGTCGGAGTACTCGACCGTGTTCTGCACGGCGATGGTCAGCACCTGCATGGACAGCCCGATGCCCGTGCCCAGCACGAACATGTACAGCGACTCGAGGGCCGCGCCCGTGTCCGGACCCATCAGCGACATCAGGTACAGGCCGACACCCATCACCAGCGTGCCCACGATGGGAAACAGCCGGTACCGCCCCGTCTTGCTGACCACGTTGCCGCTGAACACCGAGGCGATCAGCAGCCCCGCCACCATCGGCAGGGTCCGCACCCCGGAGACGGTGGCCGAGTCGCCGTCCACGTACTGCAGATACGTCGGCAGATACGTCAGCGCGCCCAGCATGGCGAAGCCCACGATGAAGCTGAGGATCGAGCAGACCGTGAACACCGGGTTGGAGAACAGCCGCATCGGCAGCATCGGTTCGGCAGCCCGGGTCTCCACCCAGCAGAACAGCCCGAGCGCGATCAGCCCGCCCGCGAACAGGCCGATGATCACGGCCGAGCCCCACGCGTACTCGTTGCCGCCCCAGCTCGTCGCCAGGATCAGCGCGCTGGCGCCGACCGCGACCAGCGCGATGCCCAGGTAGTCGATGACGGGCCGGGCCGCCGACTTCACCACCGGGATGGTGCGGGCGGCGGCGATCACCACGACCACCGCGATGGGCACGTTGACGTAGAACGCCCAGCGCCAGGACAGGTGGTCGGTGAACAGCCCGCCCAGCAGCGGACCGATGACCGTCGCCACCCCGAACACCGCGCCGATGGCGCCCTGGTACTTGCCCCGCTCCCGCAGCGGGATGACGTCCGCGATCAGCGCCATCGCCGTCACCATCAGGCCGCCCGCGCCGACGCCCTGCACCGCCCGCCACAGGATCAGCAGCGGCATGTTGGTCGCGAGCCCGCACAGGAACGAGCCGGTGATGAAGACGACCGCGGACACCTGGAAGACGACCTTGCGGCCGAACAGGTCGCCGAACTTGCCGACCAGCACCGTCGCCACGGTCTCCGCGAGCAGGTACGAGGTCACCACCCACGACATGTGCTCGGCGCCGCCCAGGTCCGACACGATCGTGGGCAGCGCGGTGCCCACGATCGTCTGGTCCAGGGCCGCGAGCAGCATGCCGAGCATGATCGTGACGAAGACGACGTTGCGGCGCCGCCGGTCCAGCACGGGCGGCTGGGCGGCTGCGGTCCGTGGGGATTCCTCGGCGACTGTCACACGGTCACGATCACACCGGTGCACGGGCCACGCATGCGGGGACGGTCCGCCCGGGTCCGGCCGGGGGCACGGTCGGAAGGCGGCCCGGCCGGATCAGCGTTGGCCGGGATTGCGCCGCAGCAGGTAGGTGTCCATGATCCAGCCCTTGCGCTCCCGGGCCTCCGCGCGCACTCGCTCGATGCGCGGCGCGGCCTCGGCGATCGGACCGGAGTCGAGGATCTCGTCCGGGGTGCCCAGGTAGGCACCCCAGTAGATGTCGATGTCCTGGTCCGCGTACTGCCGGAAGACCTGGTGCGCGTCCAGCATCACGACGACGTCGTCCGCGTCCTCGGGGAAGCCCTCGGCGAGCCGCCGCCCCGTGGTGATCTGCACCGGGCGCGCCACCCGGTTCAGCCCGGTCCGGTGCCGGGCGACCAGCGAGGAGACACTGCTGATGCCGGGCACGACGTCGTACTCGAACGCCACCGAGCCGCGCTCCAGGATCTCCTCCAGGATGCCCAGCGTGCTGTCGTACAGCGCGGGGTCGCCCCAGACCAGGAACGCGCCGGTCCCGTCCTCGCCCAGCTCCTCGGCGATCAGCCGCTCGTAGATGCCCGCGCGGGCACTGCGCCAGTCTCCGACGGCGGGAGAGTACGCCGCGCCGCCGGCGCTCCGGTCCCGCTCGGGGTCGCGTGCCTCGACGACCCGGTACGTCCCCTCCGGTACGTGCGCCTCCAGCATGTCCCGGCGCAGCCGCACCAGGTCGGCCTTCGCCTCGCCCTTGTCCAGGACGAAGAACACGTCCGTGCCGCGCAGCGCCCTGACGGCCTGGAGCGTCAACTGCTCGGGGTCGCCCGCGCCGATACCGATCACATGAATTGTCCGCACGCCACGAGTCTGCCGTACGCCACCGACCGCGCCCCGACCGGGCCGCCCCGGCGGGATTCAGCCCCGCAGCCGGGGCGCCCGCGCCGCCGCGTCCACGGACACCCCGCCCTCCACGTCGTCCGCCAGCTCCCGGGCCCACCCGGCGACCGAGCCGAGGTCCATCCCGTACGGCCGCTCCCGCCCGGCCCCCGACGCCGCCCACTCGGTCACGGCGCCCGCCCCGCGCCGCAGCAGCCTCGCCCCGCCGGTGACGTTGCCGCGCGCGGAGTGCGTGAGCCCGACGGCCAGCTGAGCCATGCCCCGCCACAGGCCCCGCTCCTCCTCGGGCCCCGACTTCCAGGCGTCCTCGAACACCTCGTGCGCGTGGAACGGCTTCCCGTCGTCCAGCAGCCGCTGCGCCTCGGTGACCGTCGCGTCCGGGGCCCGTACGACGCCCTCTGGCTGGCGCGGCACGCCGTCCGCGCCGTACGGCAGCGGGCGTCCGAGCCCGTCCCGCGGCCGGGCGTTGCGCGCCCGGCCCTCGTCGTCACGGTCCCGCCCCTCCGCCGGGCGGTCGGAGGCGGTGCTGTCCACGGGGCTGTCGGCAGGGCTGTCCATGGGACCGATTGTCCCCCTCCCGTGCCCACTTAGGCGCGGCCCCGCTCGTGGGGTAAAGTGCTGTCCGCGTGATCGCGCGGTTCACCGCGCGTGACGACACCGGGACGTGGCGCAGCTTGGTAGCGCACTTGACTGGGGGTCAAGGGGTCGCAGGTTCAAATCCTGTCGTCCCGACGGTGTGAAGGGCCTTCACGGACGCGAGTCCGTGAAGGCCCTTCTTCGTGCCGTCTCCTCCCGGTGTTCAGTCCCGCGGCCGCGCCCCCGCGGAGACGAGCAGGTCCACCGTCTCCTGGTGCGGCCCGTTCGACGCCCAGTCCAGCGGCGCCCAGCCGGTGCCGTGGTCCTCGCGCAGGCTCGGGTCGGCTCCGTACTCGAGGAGCGCGCGGACGGCCTCGATGTGCCCCCAGCAGGCCGCCCCGCACAGCGGTGTGCCCTCCGAGCCGGTCCCGCTCTCCGTGTTGGGCCGGGCACCGGCCGCGAGCAGTACGCGGACGATGTCGGCGTCCCCGTTCACGGACGCAAGGTACAGCGGGGTGCTCCCGGCCGTGTCCGCCGTCTCGGCCGGTGCCCCGGCCCGCAGCGCCGCCCGCACCCGCGACAGGTCGCCGACGAGCGCGGCATCGACGAGACGCCGGGACAGTCTCTTGTGCTTTCGCCTGTTCACCCGCGCCAGCCTATGCCGCGTGATCGCGGCTCAGTAGTTGGCGTTGGCGAGCATCTCCCCGTCCTCGCCGTAGACGGTCACCAGTCCGTTGTCCGACTCGTAGCAGGAGACGAAGGCCGAGGCGATGAGCTTGCCCTCGCCCTGATGGGGGCCTGCCAGACCGCCGGAGAAGTCGGTGAAGACCTCGGCGTTGTCGAGCACGTCGTTGCGCCGGTCCGCTCCCGTGACCTTGGTGATGTGCTGTGCGGCAGCCTTCTCGGTCGCGGTGCCGGACTCGGCGACACAGTCCTTGAACTGCTCGGCCTGCGTCGCCGAACGCTCCTCCGTTTCCTGCCGCTTGTCCTCCTCGCCCCGGGGCTTGCCGTCGGCCGCGACGGCCTTGTCCTTGGCGCCCTGGTCCGAGGATTCGCCGGAGCCGGCAAGGGCGCCCGCGATGCCGAGGACCGCGACGACGCCGATGACGCCGGCGCAGCCGAGACCGACGATCTTCCCGACGCTGCGCTTCTTCGCCGGCTGCGCCACGCTCGGGCCGGACTGCTGCTCGTGTTGCTGACTCATCGTGTTCCCTGTGCAGTGTTCGTGACTTGCGGGTGTACGACTTGCGAAGAAGTCATGCAGTTGCGTGGAACACGATGAAATCGATCGATCAGGTGATGTTCGAGGGAGTGGTTGACGCCGCGGCGGCCGGCCGTCCGGTCAGTTCCTGACCAGCAGCTGGAAGTCGAACGCGTACCGGGACGCGCGGTAGACGTGCGTCCCGTACTCGACCGGCCGCCCGGTGTCGTCGTACGCGATGCGCCGCATGGTGAGCAGCGCGGCGCCCTCCCGCTCGCCGAGCCGCTCGGCCTCCTCGCGGGAGGCGACGCGGGCGCCGACGGTCTGCCGGGCGCTGTGCAGGGTGATGCCCGAGGAGCGCATCATCCGGTAGAGACCGGTCGACTCCAGCCGGGCGTCGTCGAGTTCCAGCAGGTCCGCCGGGAGGTGGTTGCACAGCATCGCCACCGGCTGCCCGTGGGTGAGGCGCAGGCGCTCCAGGACGGCGACCTCGGTGCCCTCCGCGAGGCCGAGGGCCGCCGCGACCTCGGCGGTGGCCGGGACGTGCTCGTTGCGCACCACCCGGGTCCCGGGGTCCTGTCCGGCCGCCTCCAGGTCGTCGTAAAGGCTGCTCAGCTCCAGCGGGCGCCTGACCTGGCTGTGCACCACCTGGGTGCCGACCCCGCGCCGCCGTACCAGCAGCCCTTTGTCGACCAGGGACTGGATGGCCTGCCGGACCGTCGGCCGGGACAGGCCGAGGCGGACGGAGAGGTCGACCTCGTTGCCCAGCAGGTTCCCCGGCGCGAGGGCGCCGTGCTCTATCGCCGCCTCCAACTGCCGGGCCAGCTGGTAGTAGAGCGGCACCGGACTGCTCCGGTCCAGGGCGAAGTCCAGGGTGCCGATCGCGGGGGCGGTCACGGCACGTGCGGGGTCGCCGGTCTTCGCCATGGACGTACCTCCCTTGCATAGGGGACTGGCTGGGTGGCGGGGGTGCCGGAGGGGTCAGAGGTGGCGGCGGCGGTCGGCGACGGCGCGCTCGTAGGCCGCCCGCGCCTGTGTGGCGGCCTCGCGGGCCGACACCTCGGCCACCGGCACGTCCCACCACGCCTGCGCCGGCAGCGCGGCCCCCGCGGGCGCCGTTTCGACGTACACGCACGTCGGGCGGGTGGCCGCGCGGGCCGTCGAGAGCGCCTCGCGCAGTTCCCGCACCGTCTTGGCGCGCAGTACGTCCATGCCGAGGCTGGCCGCGTTGGCGGCGAGGTCGAGGGGGAGCGGGGCGCCGGTGAAGGAGCCGTCGGCGACGCGGTGGCGGTAGTCGGTGCCGAAGCGCTCGGCGCCCACCGACTCGGACAGGCCGCCGATGGACGCGTAACCGTGGTTCTGGACCAGCACCAGCTTCACCGGCAGGTTCTCCTGCACCGCCGTGACGATCTCCGTCGGGTTCATCAGGTACGTGCCGTCGCCGACCAGGGCCCACACGGGGGTGTCGGGCGCGGCCTGCTGGACGCCGAGCGCGGCGGGGATCTCGTAGCCCATGCAGGAGTAGCCGTACTCCAGGTGGTACTGGCGCGGGGAGCGGGCCCGCCACAGCTTGTGCAGGTCGCCGGGGAGCGAACCGGCCGCGTTGATCACCACGTCCTCGTCGCCGACCACCGCGTCGAGCGCGCCCAGCACCTGCGTCTGGGTGGGCACCGCGCTCTCGTCGTCGGCCCGGAACGCCCCCTCGACCGCCTCCTCCCAACGGACCCTGCCGGTGCGGTACTCCGCCTCGTACGCCGCGTCCACCCGGTGCCCGGCCAGTGCCTCCGTGAGCGCGGTCAGCCCCGACCGGGCGTCGCACACCAGGGTGGCGGCGGCGAGCTTGTGGGCGTCGAAGGCGGTGATGTTGAGGTTCAGGAAGCGCACGCCGGGGTGCTGGAAGAGGGTGCCGGAGGCGGTGGTGAAGTCCGAGTAGCGGGTGCCGACGCCGATCACCAGGTCCGCGGTGCGGGCCAGGGCGTCGCTCACCGCCGTCCCGGTGTGGCCGATGCCGCCGAGGTCCGCCGGGTGGTCGTGGCGCAGCGCGCCCTTGCCCGCCTGGGTGGAGGCGACCGGGATGCCGGTGGCGTCCACCAGTGCCTTCAGGGCCGCTTCGGCCTCGCTGTGGTGGACGCCGCCGCCCGCGACGATCAGCGGACGCGCGGCGGCGCGGACCGCCCGGACGGCCTCGGCCAGCTCCACCGGGTCGGGCGCGGGACGGCGCACCCGCCACACGCGGTCGGCGAAGAACTCCTCCGGCCAGTCGTACGCCTCCGCCTGCACGTCCTGCGGCAGCGCGAGGGTGACCGCGCCGGTCTCCGCCGGGTCGCTGAGCACGCGCATCGCCTGGAGTGCGGAGGCGAGGAGCGCCTCGGGGCGGGTGATCCGGTCGAAGTACCGGGACACGGGCCGCAGGGCGTCGTTCACGGACACGTCGGCCTCGACCGGGTGCTCCAGCTGCTGGAGCAGCGGGTCGGCGGCGTGCGAGGCGAAGTAGTCGCCGGGCAGGAGCAGGACCGGCAGCCGGTTGATCGTGGCGAGGGCCGCGCCCGTGACCAGGTTGGTGGCGCCGGGTCCGATGGAGGTCGTCACCGCCTGCGCGGACAGGCGGTTGAGGTGGCGGGCGTGGCCGACGGCCGCGTGCACCATGGCCTGTTCGTTGCGGCCCTGGTGGTAGGGCATCGCCTCGCGGTACTCGACGAGCGCCTGTCCGAGGCCGGCCACGTTGCCGTGGCCGAAGATCCCCCAGGTGCCTGCGATCAGGCGGTGCCGCACGCCGTCGCGTTCGGTGTACTGCGCGGCCAGGAAGCGCACCAGGGCCTGGGCGGTGGTCAGTCGGCGGGTGGCGGCGGCGCTCATGCGGACCTCTCCGGTGCGGTGTAGAGGGGGAGCCGGGGGTCGACCGGCTGCTCGGGCCAGGTGTCGCGGATCCAGGCGTGGTCGGGGTGGTCGCAGATCAGCCAGGCGCGCTCGGGCTCCGGCCCCGCCATGACGTTGAGGTAGTACATGTGGTGGCCGGGGACCGCCATCGACGGCCCGTGCCAGCCGTCGGGGATCAGTACGACGTCCCCGTCGCGCACTTCGGCGAGGACGTCGGTCCCCTGCCCCCGCCCGGACGGTGAGACGCGCTGGTAGCCGAGGCCGGGGGTGCCGTCGTGGGCCGCGAACTCGAAGTAGTAGATCTCCTCCAGCACCGACTCCTCGCCCGGGCGGTGCTCGTCGTGCTTGTGGGGCGGGAACGACGACCAGTTGCCGCCCGGCGTGAGGACCTCGACCGCGATCAGCCTGTCGCACTCGAACGTCCCCGCCGCGCCGAAGTTGTTGACCTGCCGCGAGCAGTTCCCGGTGCCGCGCAGCTCCACCGGCACCGAGGACGCCGGTGCGTAACGGGCGGGCAGCCGACGGGTGCAGCGGGCGCCGGTCAGGGCGAACCGGCCGCCGCCGGTGGAGGTCAAAGTCGTGCGGGCGTCGCGGGGGACGTACGCGAAGTCGGTGACACCGCTGAACACGCTGTCCCGGCCGTCGAGTTCGAAGGTCTCCCGGCCGAAGTCGTCGGCGGTCGCGACCGTGCAGCCGCCGCTCAGCGGCAGCACGATCCACTCGCTCTCGCCGCTGTCGAAGGTGTGGCTGCCGCCGGGGGCCAGGTTCACCACGCGCAGGCTGGAGTAGCCCCAGCCCGCGCTCTCGGGCGTCACGTCCACGGGGTACGGGCCGTCGGCCGCCGCCCTGCCCGCGGGAAGGTGATACGTCATCGTCCGCTCCTCCGCCTCTCCTCGCTCACAGCAGTCCCGGTCACAGCAGTCCGACGGCCGTGTCCACCGCCTCTTCCACGCTGCCCCCGGCCGGGTAGAGCAGCGAGCGGCCGACGACCATGCCCTGCACGGTGGGCAGTCTCAGCGCCTTGCGCCAGCGTTCGTAGGCCGCGGTCTGGTCCGCCGGGGAGCCCCCTATGTCGCCGCCGAGCAGGACCGCGGGCAGCGTGGAGGTCTCCAGGACCTCGGCCATGTCGTCCGGGTTCCGGGTGACGGGCAGTTTCAGCCAGGTGTAGGCGGAGGTGCCGCCAAGGCCGGACGCGATGGCGATGGAGCGGGTCACGGCCTCGGCCGACAGGTCGTTGCGCACCCGCCCGTCGATCCGGCGGGAGATGAACGGCTCCACGAACAGCGGCAGTTCGCGGGCCGCCATGGCGTCCACCGCCCGGGCGCTCGCCTCCATCGTGGTCAGCGAGCCGGGGTCGTCGTAGTCGATGCGCAGCAGCAGCTTGCCCGCGTCGAAGCGCAGCCGGGCGATGTCCTCGGCGCGGTGGCCGGTGAAGCGGTCGTCCAGCTCGAAGGCGGCGCCCGCGAGGCCGCCGCGGTTCATCGAGCCCATGACGACCTTGTTCTCCAGCACGCCGAGCAGCAGCAGGTCCTCCAGCACGTCGGCGGTGGCCAGCACCCCGTCGACGCCGGGCCGGGACAGCGCGGTGCACAGGCGCTCCAGCAGGTCGGCCCGGTTGGCCATGGCGAGCCCGCGGTCGCCGACGCCGAGCGCGCCGCGCGCCGGGTGGTCGGCGGCCACGATCATCAGGCGGCCGGAGTCGCCGATCAGCGGGCGGCGTACCCGGCGGGCCGCGGCCTCGGCGATCGCCTCCGGGTGCCGGGCGCGGACCGCGGTGAGGTCCGGGATGCTGGAGATGCTGCGGGACAAGGCTTTGCTCCGTTCAGGGAGTGGCTCGCGCGAGGAGGTCGTCGACCTCCGCCTCGGTGGGCATCGCGGAGGAACAGGCGAGACGGGAGGCGACGAGGGCGCCGGCCGCGTTGGCGTACCGCATGATCCGCTCCAGCTCCCAGCCGGAGAGCAGACCGTGGCACAGGGAGCCGCCGAACGCGTCGCCCGCGCCGAGGCCGTTGACCACCTCGACCGGGACCGGCGGCACCTCGGCCGACCGGCCGTCGCGGTGCACGGCGAGGACGCCCTTCGGGCCCTGCTTGACGACGGCCAGCTCCACACCGGCCGCCAGCAGCGCCTCGGCGCAGGCGCGGGGTTCGCGCACGCCGGTGGCGATCTCGCACTCGTCCAGGTTGCCGACCGCGACGGTCGCGTGCGCGAGCGCCTCGGCGTAGTACGGGCGGGCCTGGTCCGGGTCGGCCCAGAACATGGGGCGCCAGTCCAGGTCGAAGACCGTGGTGCCGGACTTCGCGCGGTGGGCGAGGGCGGCCAGCGTCGCCGTACGGCTCGGTTCCTCGCTCAGTCCGGTGCCGGTCATCCAGAAGATCGAGGCCGCGCGGATCGCGTCCAGGTCCAGCTCCTCCGGGTGGATCTCCAGGTCCGGGGCCTTGGGGAGGCGGTAGAAGTAGAGCGGGAAGTCGTCCGGCGGGAAGATCTCGCAGAACGTCACCGGGGTCGGGTACGCGGCGACCGGCGTGACCCAGCGGTCGTCGACGCCGAACTCCTTCAGCGCGCCGTGCAGATAACCGCCGAAGGGATCGTCGCCCGTGCGGGTGATGACAGCCGTGGTGCGGCCGAGCCGGGCGGCCGCGACCGCGACGTTGGAGGCCGAACCGCCGAGAAACTTGCCGAAGGTCTCAACCTCCGCCAGGGGTACGCCCGTCTGCAGAGGATAGAGATCGACCCCGATGCGGCCCATCGTGATCAGATCGAAACGCGGGACTGACTCGGCCATGTGCGACGCTCCTTTGGCTGGGCGGGGGCCTGCCGCCTCCCAAGGTGTATGACTCCTGGACGACGCTGTCAATACTTTGTACTTACATTCGGACCTGTGAGTGAAATGATGTCTTGACAAAGTATTGACAGTGGGCGTCCCAAGGACTTGTATCCGGTCCCAGCGCAGCAACAGCCATTCTTCTCGGGTCTGGCACTCGGGTCTGGCACACGGCTCTCCCGTCGCACAGTCGCACAGTGAGGTGCAGGAAAAGATGGACCGCTCTTCGCACGCCCGCTCCCGCAGATTCGCCCCTGCCGTGGCCCTCGCCGCCGCCGCGGCCCTGACCCTCGCCGGCTGCTCCAGCAGCTCGGGCGGGAAGAAGGCCGACGAGGAGAGCGACTCGGGCGCCTCCGCGGGCAAGGCGAACACCCCGCGCATGACGGTCGCCCTGGTCACCCACCAGGCACCCGGCGACACCTTCTGGGACATCGTCCGCAAGGGCGCCCAGGCCGCCGCCGACAAGGACAACGTCAAGCTCGTCTACTCCGCCGACCCGAACGCGGGCAACCAGGCCAACCTGGTGCAGAACGCGATCGACCAGAAGGTCGACGGCATCGCCGTCACCCTTGCCAAGCCGGACGCCCTGCGCAGTGTCCTCGACAAGGCGGAGAAGGCCGGCATACCCGTGGTCGGGCTCAACTCCGGTCTGGCGGACTGGAAGAAGCTCGGCCTGATGGAGTTCTTCGGCCAGGACGAGGGCGTGGCCGGCGAGGCGCTCGGCAAGCGACTCAACGAGGACGGTGCCAAGAAGGCCGTCTGCGTCATCCACGAGCAGGGCAACGTCGGCCTGACCCAGCGCTGCGACGGTGTGAAGAAGACCTTCGAGGGGTCCATCGAGAACCTCTACGTCAACGGCACCGACATGCCCTCGGTGAAGTCGACCATCACCGCCAAGCTCAAGCAGGACGGCGGCATCGACCACCTCGTCACGCTCGGCGCCCCCTTCGCCATGACCGCCGTGCAGTCGGTGGACGAGTCCGGCAGCAAGGCCAAGGTCGCCACCTTCGACCTCAACAAGGAACTGACCGGCGCCATCGAGAAGGGCGACATCGAGTTCGCCGTCGACCAGCAGCCCTACCTCCAGGGCTACCTCGCGGTCGACGGCCTGTGGCTCTACAAGAACAACGGAAACTACAGCGGCGGCGGTGAGCAGCCGGTGCTGACCGGCCCGGCCTTCGTCGACAAGACCAACGTCAAGGCCGTCGCCGAGTTCGCCTCGAAGGGCACCCGGTGATGAGCATGGCCAGGCAGGCTGAGCCGGCGGTGACCACACCGCCGGCCCCCGGCCCCAAGCAAACCGACGGACGCACCCGTGAGCGCTCCGTGGCGCTGCGGGTGCTCGCCCGGCCCGAGGTCGGGGTCTTCCTCGGCGCCGTCGCCGTGTTCGTCTTCTTCCTGATCGCCGCGCCCACCCTCCGCGACGGCGGTTCCATGGCGACGGTGCTGTACCAGTCGTCCACCATCGGCATCATGGCGCTGCCCGTCGCCCTGCTGATGATCGGCGGCGAGTTCGACCTGTCCGCCGGTGTCGCCGTGGTCACCTCGGCGCTCACCGCGGGCATGCTCAGCTACCAGCTGACCATGAACGTCTGGATGGGCGTCGTCGTCGCCCTCGTGGCCTCGCTCGCCGTCGGCGCCTTCAACGGCTGGGTGCTGGTGAAGACCGGCCTGCCGAGCTTCCTGGTCACGCTGGCCACCTTCCTGGTCCTCCAGGGCGTCAACCTCGCCGTCACCAAGCTCGTCACCGGCAACGTCGCCACCGACGACATCAGCGACATGGACGGCTTCGACCAGGCCAAGGCCCTGTTCGCCTCGTCCTTCGACGTCGGCGGCGTCGAGGTGAAGATCACGGTGGTGTGGTGGCTGGTCTTCGCGGCCCTGGCCACCTGGGTCCTGCTGCGCACCAAGTACGGCAACTGGATCTTCGCCGTCGGCGGCAGCCAGGAGTCCGCCCGCGCGGTCGGCGTGCCGGTCACCTTCACCAAGATCACACTGTTCATGCTGGTCGGCTTCGGCGCCTGGTTCGTCGGCATGCACCAGCTGTTCTCCTTCAACACCGTGCAGTCCGGCGAGGGCGTCGGCCAGGAGCTGATCTACATCGCCGCGGCCGTCATCGGCGGCTGTCTGCTCACCGGCGGCTACGGCTCCGCCATCGGCCCCGTCTTCGGCGCCTTCATGTTCGGCATGGTGAACCAGGGCATCGTCTTCGCGGGCTGGAACCCCGACTGGTTCAAGGCCTTCCTCGGCGTGATGCTCCTGGGCGCCGTCCTCATCAACCTGTACGTCCGCCGCGCCGCGACCCGGAGGTGATCGGCATGACCAGCAAGAGCCCCGCAGCCCCCGGCACCCACGGCGCCGTCCTGGCCGACCCCGTACCCCAGCAGGACCGCCCGCTCGTCGAACTGCGCCGGGCCGGCAAGTCCTACGGCAACATCCGCGCCCTGCACGGCGTCGACCTCGCCGTGCACCCCGGCCGGGTGACCTGCGTGCTCGGTGACAACGGTGCCGGCAAGTCCACCCTCATCAAGATCATCTCCGGGCTGCACCAGCACACCGAGGGCGAGTTCCTCGTCGACGGCGACGCCGTGCGCTTCGGCACCCCGCGCGACGCGCTGGCCCGCGGCATCGCCACGGTCTACCAGGACCTCGCCACGATCCCGCTGATGCCGGTGTGGCGGAACTTCTTCCTCGGCTCCGAGATGACCAAGGGCCCCTGGCCCGTGCGCCGCCTCGACATCGCCCGCATGAAGCGGACCGCCGACGAGGAACTGCGCAACATGGGCATCGTCCTGGACGACCTCGAACAGCCCATCGGCACCCTCTCCGGCGGCCAGCGCCAGTGTGTCGCCATCGCCCGCGCCGTCTACTTCGGCGCCCGCGTCCTCATCCTGGACGAACCCACCGCCGCCCTCGGCGTCAAGCAGTCCGGCGTGGTCCTCAAGTACATCGCCGCCGCCCGCGAACGCGGACTCGGCGTCATCTTCATCACCCACAACCCCCACCACGCCTACATGGTCGGCGACCACTTCAGCGTGCTGCGCCTGGGAACCCTCGAACTGAGCGCCGCCCGCGCCGACATCACCCTCGAAGCGCTCACCAACCACATGGCGGGCGGCGCCGAACTGGCCGCCCTCAAGCACGAGCTGGCGCAGGTCGGCGGCGTCGACGTGGAGGCGCTCCCCGACGAGGCGGGCGCTGCGGCGAAGGCCGCCGCACCCGATACTGCCGACAGGACCGACGCCGCCGCATCCGACGCCTCCGCATCCGACGCGGCGGAGTCCGACGCCGCAGCGTCCGACAGCACCGCATCCGGCACCGCCGAAGGGAAGGCCTGAGCATGCCCTCTGCCCTCGACCGCATCCGCGTCGGCTCGGCCCCCGACTCCTGGGGCGTCTGGTTCCCCGACGACCCCCGGCAGGTGCCGTGGGAACGGTTCCTGGACGAGGTCACCGAGGCCGGCTACGACTGGATCGAGCTGGGCCCCTACGGCTACCTCCCCACCGACCCCGCCCGGCTCACCGACGAGGTCACCCGGCGCGGCCTCAAGGTCTCGGCGGGCACCATCTTCTGCGGACTGCACCGCGGCCCCTCCGAATGGGACGCCACCTGGGAACAGGTCGGCCGCGTCGCCGCCCTCACCAAGGCGATGGACGCGAAACACCTCGTGGTCATCCCGTCCTTCTGGCGCGACGACAAGACGGCCGAGATCCTCGAACCGCCGGAGCTGACCGTCGAGCAGTGGGGCCACCTCACCCGGGGCATGGAACGCCTGGGCCGCGAGGTGCGGGAGACCTACGGCCTGGACATCGTCGTCCACCCGCACGCCGACACCCACATCGACACCGAGGAGCACGTCGAGCGCTTCCTCGACGCCACCGACTCCGACCTGGTGAACCTCTGCCTGGACACCGGTCACTACGCCTACTGCGGCGGCGACAGCGTCAAGCTGATCGAGACCTACGGCGAGCGCATCGGCTACCTCCACCTCAAGCAGGTCGACCCGGACATCCTCGCCGGGGTGCGCGAGGGCGGGGTGCCGTTCGGCCCGGCCGTGCAGCGCGGCGTGATGTGCGAGCCGCCCGGCGGAGTGCCGGAGCTGGGCCCGGTACTCACGGCCGCCCAGGAACTCGGCGTGGACCTGTTCGCCATCGTCGAGCAGGACATGTACCCCTGCGAGCCGGACAAGCCGCTGCCCATCGCGGTGCGCACCCGGAAGTTCCTGCGCTCCTGCGGCGCCTGAGACCGGCCGCACCGGCGGGGGAGCGTCCCGCCGGTGCGCCGCTCGGCGGGCCGATGCCAGTGGTGCGCGCTAGCGTGCCCAGCACTGACACCTCGTCCCGTTCCGGGAGGCACCATGTCCTCGCGTCTCAACCCGTACCTCAGCTTCGACGGCGACGCCCGACAGGCGATGGAGTTCTACGAGCAGGTGTTCGGCGGCACCCTGGCGCTGAACACCTTCGGCTCGGCCGGCATGCCGGACCCCGCGTACACCGACAAGATCATGCACGGCATGCTGGAGACGCCGAGCGGCTTCACCCTGATGGGTGCCGACACCCCGCCCGGGATGCAGTACACGCCGGGGAACACCTTCGCGGTGAGTCTCAGCGGCGACGACGCGACCGAGCTGCGCGGCTACTGGGAGAAGCTGTCCGCCGGCGGTTCCGTCGCCGTGCCCCTGGAGAAGCAGATGTGGGGCGACGTCTTCGGCATGTGCACGGACCGGTTCGGCGTCACCTGGATGGTGAACATCAGCGAGCCGGCGGGCTGACCGGGCAGCCCGCCGGACCGTGCACCCGCCCCCAGCTCAGCCGCGCCGTACCTCCGCGATCGTCACCGGCCGGTGCTCGCGCAGCGACAGCGTGCACGCCTCGGCGATCCAGCCAGCCTCCAGCGCGTCCTCGACCGTGCAGGGCGAGGTGCGGGCACCGGCGACGACCTCGGTGAACGCGGTCAGCTCGGCGCGGTAGGCGGCGGTGAAACGGGCCATGAAGAAGTCGTGGGGAGTACCGGCGGGGAAGGTCACGCCCGGCTCCACCGAGCGCAGTGGCAGCCTGTCCTCCAGGCCGACGGCGATCGAGTCGTCGAAGCCGTGGATCTCCATCCGGACGTCGTAACCACGGGCGTTGTGACGGCTGTTGGAGACCATCGCGATGGTGCCGTCGTCCAGGGTGAGGACCGCGCCGGTGGTGTCCGCGTCGCCCGCCTCCCGGATGAAGTCGGCACCGCGGTTGCCGCCGACGGCGTACACCTCGCTCACCTCCCGGCCGGTCACCCAGCGGATCGAGTCGAAGTCGTGCACCGAGCAGTCCCGGAAGATGCCCCCGGAGGCGGCGACGTACGCGGCGGGCGGCGGCGCCGGGTCCAGCGTGGTCGACCGTACGGTGTGCAGCGGCCCCAGCTCACCGCTCCGCACGGCGGCCCGCGCTGCGGCGAACCCGGCGTCGAAGCGGCGCTGGTAGCCGATCTGGACCGGCACGTCACGGCCCGCGAGCGCCTTGAGCACCTCGACGCCCTCCGTCATGGTGCGGGCGACGGGCTTCTCGCAGAAGACGGGCACACCGGCCTCTACGGCGGCCAGGATCAGGTCCGGGTGGGCGTCGGTCGCCGCCGCGACCACCACACCGTCCACACCGGCGGCGAGCACCGCCTCGGGCGATCCGGCCACCTCGGCGCCGAACCGCTCGGCGGCGGCCTTCGCGGCGTCCGCGAACGGGTCGGCGACGACGAGGGAGTCGACGGCGTCGAGTCCGGCGAGGGTCTCGGCGTGGAAGGCGCCGATGCGGCCGAGGCCGAGGATTCCGATACGCATGTGCTGTGCTGCTCCTTGCTCGGGGTGTGGGGTGTCCGTGCCGGGGCCCGTGCCCCGTGCGCCCCCGTTCACCGGCTCTCTCGTCGCGCCCGGCCCGCCCGCAGTTGTGCGCGCAGCGCCTGTGGGGTCCACTCCTCGCGCAGCGCCCGCCGTACGAGGTCCGCCTGGGAGGGCGGGGCCAGGCCGTCGACCGGCGGGTCCCGGTCGAGGTTGGTCGGGAACGGGTACCCCTCCGCGCTCGCGGCGACCACCTGCTCCAGCCACCGCCCGTCCACGCCCTCGGCCTTCCGCCTCAGCAGCACCGGATAGACGGCGTCCACCACCGCCTCCCGGTCCACGCTCTCCATGGCCCGGCCGAACGCGGAGGAGATCTGCAGCAGGTTGGCCATGCGGCGGACGCCCGCGGAACGGTTGGTGCCCGCCGCGTGGAACAGCGCGGGGCTGAAGAAGACCGCGTCGCCCTTGGCCAGCGGCAACTGCACGTGACGCGCCTCGAAGTAGGCCCGGAACTCCGGCAGCCGCCACGCCAGGTAGCCGGGCTCGTACTTCTGGGAGTGCGGCAGGTACATCGTGGGCCCCGACTCCACGGGCATGTCGCAGTGCGCGACGGCGCCCTGGAGGGTGAGCACCGGGGACAGGCGGTGCACGTGCGCCGGGTACGCGGCGGCGGCCTCGCCCGAGAGGAAGCCCAGGTGGTAGTCGCGGTGCACGGTCTGGGCGGCGCCGCCCGGGTTGACCACGTTGATCTGGGAGGTGACCTGGTAGCCGGGGCCGAGCCAGGCGCGGGCGACCAGGGCCAGGGCGTCGTTGGCGTAGTAGTCGGCGAACGCCTCCGCATCGCGCAGGGCCGCCTTCTCCAGGGCGTTCCACACCCGGTCGTTGGCCCCCGGCGCGGCGAAGTGGTCACCGGCGGCGGTCCCCGAGGCGCGCTGCTCGGCGATCAGCGCGTCGAACACCGCGGTGGCCCGGTCGACCACGGCCGGGTCCGGGAAGGCGCCCGCGACGACGACGATGCCGGGACCGTCGGCGAGGGCGTGGACGAGCTCGGCGGCCGTCTCCGCGTCGTCGCGCAGCTGCCCGGCGTCGTACACGGGGACGTGCCGCTCCACGGCGGCGGCCCGCGGGTACGCGGCCGGGTCGGTCGGCTGCTCCACGAGCACGCGGAAGGCGTCGAGGTCGCAGTCGCCTGCGGACAGCCGGGAGCGGTGGGCGGGGACGGGCGCTGCGGGCATCGTCGTCCTTTCGCTGACAGGGGCGACGCGGTGCTGCCATTCTTGTCCTGACAAACGCGTCGAACAACCAGCAGGCGGCCATCAAAAACCCCTCAGGGCGCGCCGCGCGGACGAAGCCGAGGAGCCGGTCATGGGGCATCCCTTCCCGATCCGGGAGATCGCACGGCAGGCGGGCCTGAGCGAGGCCACCGTCGACCGGGTGCTCAACGGCCGCGGCGGCGTGCGCGAGAGCACCGCCTACGAGGTCCGACGGGCCATAGCCGACCTGGACCGCCAGCGCACCCAGGTCCGACTGGTCGGCCGCACGTTCATGTGCGACATCGTGATGCAGTCGCCGGAGCGCTTCTCCACCGCCGTGCGTGCGGCCCTGGAGGCCGAACTGCCCGCGCTGCACCCGGCCGTGGTGCGCTGCCGGTTCCACTTCCGCGAGACGGGCCCGGCCGGGGAGCTGACCGCGACCCTGGACCGGATCGCCCGGCGCGGCTCCCAGGGGGTGATCCTCAAGGCCCCGGACGTCCCCGAGGTGACCGCCGCCGTCGGCCGGCTGACCGCCGCGGGCGTCCCCGTCGTCACCCTGGCGACGGACCTGCCGGCCAGCCCCCGGGTGGCCTACGTCGGCATCGACGACCGGGCCGCGGGCGCGACCGCCGCCTACCTCATGGGCGAGTGGCTCGGCGAACGCCCCGGCAACGTCCTCACCAGCCTCAGCAGCGGCTTCTTCCGCAACGAGGAGGAACGCGAGATGGGCTTCCGCGGCGTCATGCGGGCCCGGCACCCCGGGCGGGCCCTCGTCGAGATCGCCGAGGGACAGGGCCTGGACGCCACCCAGTACGACCTGGTGCGGGCCGCGCTTGAACGCGATCCGCGGATCCGGGCGGTCTACTCGATGGGCGGCGGCAACATCGCCACCCTGCGCGCCTTCGAGGACCTCGGCCGCACCTGCGACGTGTTCGTCGCCCACGACCTCGACCAGGACAACACCCGGCTGCTGCGCGAACGGCGCCTGTCCGTCGTGCTCCACCACGACCTGCGCCAGGACCTGCGCGAGGCCTGCCGCCACGTGATGCGCGCCCACGGCGCCCTGCCTCCCGCCGGTCCGGCGCGGCCGTCGGCGATCCAGGTCGTCACCCCGCACAACATGCCGTCCGACACCGCGACCGTGTGACGCGCGCCGCCGCCCCCGGCGTGTGACGGGGCCGTCCGCGGGCTCGCTCCTACCGTCGCTGACCGGGTGTGAGTAGTTGCGGTACAGGAAGTGCCGTTGAGATTGATCATGGTCCGACTGGCGTCGGGGTGAGCGGGTCGTCCGGTCGCCGGATGCGGACTCGGCGGGGCGGGGGATGTCGTCGGCGTCCTGGCGGTCGGCGAAGTCGGCGTGTGCCTGGGCAACGGCCTCGGGGTACGCCTCCTGCTTCTCGTGCTCGGCGAGCGCGCGATGGATGCTCGCGACGCTGGGGGTCTGGCCCTTGCGTTTGCCGGTGGGGATGATCAGGTCGGGCTGGGTCTGCTCGACCGACTCGCCGTTCGCTCGGCGCCGCGGCACGGTGTGCAGCATGTCCTCGGTGATGACGGGCGGCCGGCCGCCGTGCTTGCCCTTGCGGGCCGCCGCGTCGAGCCCTTCGAGGGTCGACTCCCGGATGTTCTCCCGCTCGGTCTCCGCCGTAGCCGCGAAGAACCACCCGCCTTGGTCACTGAAGCCGGAGGAACCTGGGCCCGATACGCCTCCGGCGACCACACACGGTGACACCAGGCACGGCCTCAACGAGGAATACGCGACATCTCAACAAGCGAGCCCACCAGTCCCGAGGCGGGTCACTTGCGAAGTCGAGAACGGTACTCTCCCGGGGCCGTGCCTCGGACACGTCTGAAGGCACGGCTGAAAGCGTGCGGAGAGCCGTATCCGACCGCGCCGGAGATCGACTCGACCGGCTCATCGGTATCTCGGAGCCGGACGGACGCCAGGTCGATGCGCCACTGCGTCACGTACGCGCCCGGCGTCTGTCCGAGGGCGGACCGGAAACGCCTGGACAGCGTCGCCCGGGAGACGCTCGTCGCGGCGGCCAGGGTCTCCGTGGTCCAGGGGTGGCCCGGTTGGGCGTGGACACACGCGAGAGCGTCGCGCACGACCGGATCACGCATCGCTCCCAGCCATGAGCCGGACTGCTCCTGCGGATGGCGGGCAAGCCAGGCGCGTACGAACTGGACGAGCAGAAGGTCGACAATGCTGTTGATGGCGGCGGTGGTGCCGAACTGCGGCTGCGCGAGCTCAGCAGCGAGAAGTTCGACGGTCCTTCTGAGCTGCGCGTTCTCCCCGGCTGTGACGTGCATCGGCCGAGCGAAGGAGGTGAGCACCGGTGTGCGCACCTCCGGGTCCTGCTCGTAGTGCAGGATGATCACTTCCGTCTGCACCGGCGCCGAGCCCAGCCTCAGGGCTCGGCCATCGCCAAAAGCCCGGGCCGCCTCTTCACGGTCGCAGGAGCCCATCGTCACGCCGATGCCGCCGGCTATCCCGTGTGCGGTGCCCGGTGGCACCAGGACGGCGTCCCCGGCCTGCACCTGAAAAGGTTTCTCGCCCGTGACGTGGAGCCACATAGTGCCGCGGGACACCACGTGCAGTGCCGCTCCTGGATAGGAGTCCAGCCACAGGCCCCAGGTTCCCCCAGCCTTCAGCATGACCCCGAGCGCCCCACGCGCACCCGAAACACGCAAGACCTCCGCCAGTACATCCATGGGTCCATTCTCGTCCACCGCCGCGAGCCGCCCCCGGCGGGCGACGGTGCACGTGTCCTGGTCCACGGCGTCAGGCCACGTCAAGGATGACCTTTCCGTGCACCTTCCGCGCGAACAGCGCCTGGACGGCGTCACCCACCTCGTGCCAGTGGCCTCGCAGTCCGACCGGCGCCGAGAGCCTCCCGGCGGCCATGAGGCCCAGCAGGTCCGTCAGCTCCCCGCCGGTCGGTGTCATGTCGCCGTAGGTGGCGATGCTGCGGGGTTCGCCGAAGCCGAACAAGGCACCTGACGGGAACGTGGTCTCCTGTCCCGAGGAGTAACCGACCAGGTGGAGGGTGCCGCCCTCGGCGAGGGAACTCCACGCCTGGGCCACCAGTGGTCCGCCGACCGTGTCCAGGACGAGGTCGAACCGGTCCCCGGTCTCGGCCAGGTCGGTCAGGACCTTGTCGGCGCCGAGTTCGCGGAGTCCGGCGGCCCGCTCCGGCGAACCGACGAGTGCCGTCACCCGGGCGCCCGCCAGCGCTGCCAGTTGGACGGCGAAGTGCCCCACGCCCCCGCTGGCGCCGGTGATCAGCACGTTGCGCGCCAGCAGGGAACGCGTGCGCAGCACCCGCAATGGGGTGACCCCGGCGATCCCCAGCGCGGCGGCATCGGCCAGATCCACGCTCTTGGGGACGGTGCCGAGTGAGGCGGGACTGACTGCCACCCGCTCCGCCCACGCGTGGGGAGCCATTCCCACCGCGACGCGCGTACCTTCGGGCGGTCCCGAGCCGTCGGATGCGGCGCGCACCACGATGCCGGCCGCGTCGTGACCGTGCACAGCGCCGGCCGGCCACTGGTCCACGTAATTCAGCTCTCCGAAGTTGAGACCGATGTGCCGTATCTCCACCAGTGCCTCACCGGCGGACGGTACGGGCTCATCGACATCGGCGAACCGGACGGGTCCGGCCCCACTGTGATCGACCACAAGGGCGCGCATAGGGGATGTGTTTCCTTCTCTCGTGGGTACGCCTGAACACTCGGCGCTGCGGCAGATCGAGTGCGCAAATGCCGCACTGCCGTCTGCTTGAAACCCTACGCAGGTCCGGGACAGCGACCAGACCCGTGAGAATCAATCAGTTGACGATCTGTGTCAGTGCGACTCGCGGCGCGTCGAGCCCTGCACCCGTCCCCCGCTCTCGAATCTCTCGAACGAATCCACCCCCCCCGGTCGTTCCTGAGCTGGCCCGTTCTCTCTTTCCTTGATCACTATGGGTGTCGGCGTCCTGACGCGTTGTCAGTGCCTCCTGTCAGCATGGGTGGTTGTGCGGGGAGTCGCTGCGAGGGGGAGGCTTGTATGCCTTGGGTACGGTCGTATGTGCGTTCTGACGGGACACCGGTTCGCGGTCATTCGCGGTGGGCTCCGGGTGCCAAACGGGAAACGGTGATCCTCGGGGTGGTTGCTTTGGCCGTGGTCGGGCTGGGCAACAGCAACGTCTCGACGGGTGAGGGGGCTCCGCGGCCGCAGACCACGGTCCAGTACCCGATCCGGTTCGACCACGCCCCGGCTGCGCGGGCGCCACAGCCTCGTCCCACGGTGTCGTACCCGATCCGGTGGGAGCGGTGACCCGGCGGCGGTCGCCGGTGAGGCGGCGTACGAGGCGGTCCAGCCGGAGGCAGCAGCAGCGGGACGCACGGCTGATCGCCTTCGCCGTGGTGGCGGCGGCCGGTATCGGTCTGGTGGTGATGGTGGTCAACTGGCTGCTGGCGCACTGGTGGGTGCTGGTCGTGGTCCTGGTGCTCGCCGTGCTGGCGGGCGCCGGCTGGCTCTACAACCGGCGGCAGCGGGCCCAGTGGGAGGCGGTGCGGGCGCAGGGTCTGCGCTACGGACTGCCGCAGCTGGACGCGCTGCACCACACGCGGTTCGAGGACGCGATACGGGAGCTGATGCGGCGGGACGGCTGCCGGGACGCCGAGCGGGTCGGCGGCCGTGGGGACCTGGGGGCGGACGTCAAGGCCACGGACCCGTACGGGCGGCGCTGGGTGATCCAGTGCAAGCACCGCCGCGACGGTGCCCGGGGCTCGGCGGTGGGGACGCCGGATCTGCAGGTGCTCAACGGAACGGCCCGGCAGGTGCACGGCGCGGATGTTGCGGTGATCGTCACGAACGGACGGGTGACGGGGCCGGCGGTCACGTTCGCCAAGCAGCAGCGGCTGCACGTCGTCGACCGGCAGACGCTGGCCGTGTGGGCGTCCGGGTCACGTCCGTTGTGGGAGCTGTTGCGGGCGGTGCCGCCTCCGCGTCGCCCGTCGTCCCTGAGCTGAAAGGCGCGAGCCTTTTGGCCCGTCCTGGGCCTGTCGCGTGTGGCCTGTGGCCGGTGGTGGAGCAGGGGCTGGAGACTCTGTTCGAGCCCGGCGATGGACGGCGTCCTCTGCTTCCTGCTGTCCCTGGGCCGAGTGACCCGATCGAAGAGACCAGACAGGTCAACACCTCGCGTCCCGGAACGCGAGATACCGGCTGAAGGCCTCATGGCTGTCGGGAGTGAAGCGCCATGCCAGCAGGGCCGAGTGAAGCTCCGACTCCGTCAGCCAGCCATGCCAGGCGACCTCGTCGGAATCGGGGGTCACAGCATCCGGAATCACGGCTTCGTGCACGCCGAGCCAGTGGGGGCTCAGACCGCTCCGGTTGATGAACCGGAACAGCAAGCGCGGTAGGCCACGGACGCCCAGCTCTTCGGTCAGCTCCCGCCCGGCAGCCTGTTCATAGGATTCGCCGACAGCCACGGCGCCACCCACCATGACCTCATGGAGCCCGGGAAGCGCGACAGCTGCTCCGACCGCCTATGGACGAGGATCCGACCACGCTCATCACGACACACCGTCGAGGAGATCCGATGCAGCCAGCCCTCCCGGGTGGCCTGCCAACGGGTGGCCACCCCCAGCACACGATCCTGACAGTCGACATGCTCCACCAGTTCATCCACGGAGCACACCCTGGCAGACCCCACTGACAACGCCGTTTCTCGGCCAGCCGTTCCCGGAACGCGGCAACGCGCTGTACCCGCTGCTACGGCAGTACCTCCCCAAGGGCGCGGACCTCCGCACGTTCAGCCAGGCAGACCTGGACGCCATCGCACACGAGCTCAACCACCGCCCGCGCAAGACCCACGGCTACCGCACTCCGGCGGAGGTCTACGCTGACCTTCTGAACAGCAGTGATGCGCTGACCGCTTGAGCTCGCCGTCGTTTGAAGACGGGGATCCGACGCGTCCGGGTGGGGGCCCTGGTAGCACTCGCCGGAAGAACAACGCAGTGACGGACGTGGGCCTGCGTGCGGCCGCGTCAGGCGTAGCGATGGCGCGGTGCGTGCGGGTCGTCCCAGCGGTCGGCACGGGGGAGGCCGAGCAGACGTACGGCGTGCCGGAGTTCGGCGGGTGCGCCGGTGGCGCGGAGGCGTGCGGGGGCCTCGCGCACGAGCCAGGCGGCCAGTTCCGTTCGTGCGGCTTCCGCTTCCTCGTCCGGCCAGAACGCCGACGACTGCCAGGGGAGTGCGTCTTCCAAGAGGTCCCACTCCCACCGGTCGACGGTGTCGGTGAGGTGCTGGTCGGTGACCGGGTGGCGGAGGGCCTCCCAGACCGCCAGCCAGGGGCCGACAGTGGCGGATGCCTCGGCACACAGCGCGAAGAGCTCGGGGACGGGGACGGCGGGGTCCGGCGTGAGCAGGGTGTGGGCCCACCAGGCATACAGGAATTCCCGTACGGCTTCGCTCTGCGGCGCGGGCCACTGTTGCCAGTCGGCGCGGTGGAACGAGGCGCCGACGTTGTCGATGTCCCACGCGTAGGCGCCGAGGCCGCCGGTTAGTTCGCGGGCGAACTGCGGGAGGACACGGCGCAGCACGGCGCCGTGGTCATCCCAGTCGGGTGCGCTCCAGGTGCGGTGCAGGAGGTCGGGTTCGAGTTCCGTGTCGGGGAGCTTCAGCAGGGCGAGCTCCTCCGGGCTGCCCCAGTGGCAGTCGCACTGGACCTCGTCGGACCTGGCGGTCATCCCACGGAAGGTGACGTCCAGGTGGTCCAGTGCTCGGTCGAGCCGCGCGCGGGCGGCCGGGCCGGGTTCGGTCATGGTCAGTGGTGCCTCACCGGAACTCCGGGCCGCTCGGGCCCGAAGAGCGCGATTTTACCAGTACCGCGGATCAGGCGGGCCTGGAGCATCCAGACGGCCGGGTTGTCCAGGTCGGCAACCGCGACCGCTCGAAGGTGTGGACGGCAGCTCCCCGGCGCGTCGCCAAGGTCATCTTAGGCCGGGACATCGCGGCGACGACGGTGGTCTTCGGGCTGAGTATCCCGCTGGCCCTGGCGGTCGGTCCCGCGGCCATGTGGAGCTGGCTCGTACTGGTCCCGGTCCAGGGCCTGCTGGGCCGGTGGGCGACGCGGGCCCGCCGCCGGGGCGCCGTCACCCGGACACCGCGGGACTGACCCAGGTGCCGCTGTCCGCCGACCGCGACATGGCCTCCAGTACGGCCGCGCTGTACACGGCGTCCGGCAGGGTGGCGCCGTACGGGGTGCCCTCCGCGATCGAGCGCAGGAAGCGGTGGGCCTCCACCACCTTCAGGTCGTCGTAGCCCATGGCGTTCGCGGCGCCCGGCTGGAAGGCGGCGAACTCGCCGTGCCCGGGGCCGACGTACACGGTGCTCACGGGCTGGTCCTGGTACTCCGTGCCGCGGCTGACGCGCAGTTCGTTCATGCGGCGGAAGTCCCAGAACACCGCGCCCGTGGTGCCGTGCACCTCGAAGCCGTAGTTGTTCTGCTCGCCGACGGAGACCCGGCAGGCCTCCAGGACTCCGCGGGCGCCGGAGGCGAAGCGCAGCAGGCAGTTGACGTAGTCCTCGTTCTCGACCGGACCCAACTCGCCGCCCGCGGCCCGCGCGTGACCGGCGGTGGCGGCGGCCGGGCGGGCCCGCTCCGGCAGGAAGACCGCCGTGTCGGCGGTCAGCGACGCGATGTCGCCGAGCAGGAACCGGGCCAGGTCCGCGCCGTGCGAGGCCAGGTCGCCGAGCACCCCGCTGCCACCGCGCTCCCGCTCGTAGCGCCAGGTCAGCGCACCCTCCGGGTGGGCCGCGTAGTCGCTGAAGAGCCGGATGCGGGCATGGGTGACGGTGCCGATCTCCCCGGCGGCGATCAGGTCGCGGGCGGCCTCCACGGCGGGGGCGTTGCGGTAGTTGAAGCCGACCGCGCCCTGCACACCTGCCCCGGCCACCGCGTCGGCCACCGCCCGTGCGTCGTCGGCGGACAGGCCGACCGGCTTCTCCACCCAGATGTGCTTGCCCGCCCCGGCCATCGCGACGGCGATCTCGCGGTGCAGGAAGTTGGGGGCCGTGATGCTGACGGCGTGCACCTGCGGGTCCGCCGCCACCTCGCGCCAGTCGCGGGTCGTCGACGCGAACCCGAACTGTGCGGCGGCCTCCTCGGCCCGCCCCGGGACCTCCTCGGCGACCGTCACCAACTCGGGGCGCAGCGCCAGGTGCGGATAGTGGTGGCGGACCCGGGCGTACGCCTGGGTGTGCACCCGGCCCATCCAGCCGAAACCGACGACGGCGACACCGAGTGCCTCGACCATGAGAGCCCCTCTTCGAACCTGTCCGTGATCTGTCCGAGGCCACCCTGGGCGGGCGTCGGCATCCTGTCAACCTTTTGACAGGACAAAGCCTGGCCTCGATGGACCGAACAACGCGAACAACCAGGGGACAGGCCTGGGGCCTGAAGACCATCGCGTCCTTCCACACCCACGGCACGCCGCCGGGAGCCTGACGACTTCCCGACAGCTCTTTCTCCGCGGTCGCGGGCCTCTCGTCCATGGTCGTCACCGGTATCGCGGCCCAGCACAGGTCAGCGGTGGCTGAGCGGAGGGCACCGTTTTACCAGGGGCCGTCGTCCGGCTTCGGGTGCGCTCTGGCCGGTCGCGCCCGCGCGGGGGAGCCGCACGCTGTCACGTCCGCTCACCGCCCCCGCCGCGACAGCCACGCGGCGACCACCGCGCCGGACACGTTGTGCCAGACGGAGAAGACCGCCGCCGGCAACGCGGCCAGGGGGCTGAAGTGGGCCGTGGCCAGCGACGCGGCGAGGCCGGAGTTCTGCATGCCGACCTCGAAGGCCATGGCACGGCTGCCGGGCTCGCCCAGCCGCCCGAGGCGCCCCGCGCCGTAACCGAGGGCCAGACCGAGCCCGTTGTGCAGCACGACGGCGACGAACACCAGCCCCGCGGCCGACTTGATGGCGTCCGCACTGCCCGCCACGACGACCGCCACGATCACGGAGATCGTCAGCGCGGACAGCCAGGGCAGCGCCGGCAGCGCCCGCTGCACGTACCGCCCCGCGAGCAGCCGTACGACGACGCCGGCGAGGACCGGCAGCAGCACCGTCTTGAGGATGTCGGTGACCATGGACCCGGCGTCCACCGGCAGGTACTCGCCGGCCAGCAGCAGCGTCAGCGGCGGGGTGACCAGCGGGGCGACCAGGGTCGAGACGGTCGCGACGGAGACGGACAGGGCGACGTCGCCCCGGGCCAGGTAGGTCACCACGTTGGAGGCCGTACCGCTGGGCGCGCAGCCCACCAGGATGACGCCGGCGGCCAGCTGCGGCGGCAGGTCGAGCAGGTGGGCGATCGCCCAGCCGAGCCCCGGCATGATGACGTAGTGCGCGACGAGCCCGAGCGCCACCGCCCAGGGGCGCTTCACGACTCCGCGGAAGTCCTCCGGGGTCATGGTGATGCCCATGCAGAACATCACGACGCCCAGCAGGTAGGGCACCGCCTCGCTCCACCCGGTGAAACTCCCGGGGAGCAGCAGCCCGAGGGCGCCGGCCAGGAGGACGAGGACCGGGAAGACGGTCACGGCACGCCGGGCGGAGCGGTCGCCGGTGACGTCGTCACCGAGGTGTTCGTCGTGTTCGCTGTTTGCGGTTCTTTCGGTTCGCACCGTGCGAGGTAACGCCTGCCGGGTGGCGTGACGCAAAGGCGTCTCGCGATGTGATCATCCCATCTCATCCACCGTATGCAGGTACTCAACCGCTGGTCATCGTCGAACGGGGCATGGCCGGTCGCCGCCCCGCCGCGCGGATGGGGTAGGCTTGACCAGCGCGATCACGGCAAACGCGGATCGCGCACCGGGACGTGGCGCAGCTTGGTAGCGCACTTGACTGGGGGTCAAGGGGTCGCAGGTTCAAATCCTGTCGTCCCGACGGTGGTGAAGGGTCTTCGCGGGCGGAAGCTCGCGGGGGCCCTTTTGCCGTGGTGCCCCCTCCTCGCTGTTTCTTGGTGGGCGGACACCCTCTTGACGCCTCTTCGGCACCGGCCGACACTTCCCCAGTAATCCTAGTGATTAGGTAGGGAAACACCGGGGAGAACCATGACCGTCACACCGCTCGTCCCTGCCCCCGCCTTCCGCGGCCGGATCGGCCGCGACCCGCGCAGCGGCCACTACGCCGTGCCACGCCGCTATCGCCTCCACCTCTCACCCGGCCACGACGACTGTCTGGGCATCGCCGTCGTGCACCGCCTGCTCGGCCTGGACGAGATCTGTCCGGTGACCGTCCTGCCCCCGCGCCCCGACCGTCCCGACGGTGGATACGCCGCGCTGCGGCCGCTGTACGAGGCGAGCGCCCACCACTACCGTGGCCCGGCCGTCGCGCCGGTGCTCAGCGACGGCTGGTCGGGGCGGATCGTGAACACGCACGCGCGCGACATCATGCGCGACCTCGCCCGGGCCTTCACACCCGTCACCGGGCCGGTGCTCTATCCCCGCGGCGCGGAGGCGGAGATCGCCACCGTCGAGGAGCTGTGCGCCCGGGGCGCCGACCCCGCGGCGCTGCCCGGCGTGCTGGATCTGCTGGAGCGGCGACTGGCCGCGCACTCCCACGTGGTCGGCGACCGGCTGACCGCCGCCGACGTCGAGGTGTGGGCGGCACTCGTGCGACGCGACACCCCGCGGCACGCCGACGATCACCCCGCCCTGTGGTCCCACGTCCGGCGCCTGACCGCCCACCCGGCCTTCCGCCGCCACCTCGCGGGCCGTCCCGCCTGACGGGACGGGACATCAGGAAGTCGCCGTGTCCGCCGCCCCCCAGCGGCGGACACGGCGTGTGCCGCGGCGCGTCGCCCTCCCCCGAAGGCGGCGCGCCGCGGCCGGCCCCCGGCGCCGGTCTGTGGCCACGGCGCACGGGTGCTTGTGAGCCGCGCGGTCACCAGTACATGACCGCCGTCTCGCCCGCACCCCACGAGGAGTACAGGCGCACCCGGACGACATAGCGGCGGCCCTTGACGAGACGGGCCCTGATCGTGGCGTTGCGGGGGGTTCCCCCGTCGTCCTGTCCGGCGAAGTAGCGGGGCACACCGTCCCGCTCCTCGAAGACCACGACGACGGCGTCGCTGTCGCCGAAGGTGCCCACGGTGTACTCGCGGGTCTCCGGCGGATCCACGCGGAAGTCGGCCTGCTCGCCGGGCCCCAGACCCAGCGGCACCGAGCGGAACGGCACCAGCGGACCGGGCCGGCCGGTGGGCGGGTACCAGCGCAGGGCGAACTCCTTGTCGGCGGCGGAGAGCGTACCGGGCGGGCGCAGGCCGGAACGGTAGTGCTCGGGCTCCAGTATCAGACCCGAGGGGAACGGGTACTCCATGATCGATTGCGGGTCCCAGACCGGGCCGTTGGCCTCGTCGCCGTCGAGCTTGCGTAGGATGTTGTGGAAGGTCCGCTCCCGGCTCCAGTGGTTGGGCGGGCCCGCCAGCTCGGCGTAGACCGCCTCGTCGTCCCACAGGATGCCCGCGAACGGGCTCTGGTGCTCGTGCAGCATGCCGAGCGCGTGCCCGATCTGGTGCAGGGCCGTCGCCCGCTCGCCCGGTGCGGTCAGGTCCCAGCCGAAGTTCATCGTACGGTCGTTCAGACCGACCCGGAGCGCGTCCTTGCCCACCGCCGACCAGGACCCGTCACCGGGCTGGAAGCCGATGCGCAGCTCCGCCTCCGACCGGTCGCGGACCTCTTCGAGGCCGAGCCCGATGCCGAGGTCCCGCCACTCCCGGAAGCAGTCGCGCACCACGTCCCGCTGCTCCTCGGTCCCCACCCACGAACCCCGCCGCGGCCTGCCGGTGCCCGGCATCGGGACCACCGAGGCGTCGGTGTCGCCGCCGAGGAAGCAGTAGTGCAGCACGGTGGCGTTGACCCACATCCGCTGCCCGCCGACGAGCGCGGCGACGCGCTCGACGGCCAGCCCCGGCGGAAGCACCGGGGCGGGCTGCTGCGCGAGCGAGCAGTAGCGTGCGGTCATGGCCATCAGGGTGCCGTCCGGCCCGGCCCCGGCACCTGAGTCGGGGGGTACTCAAGTCACCCTGTATCAGGGATGAGTATGCCGACTCATGTTGCCGTGACGACTTCTCTGCGGGACGCGAAGAGGCTGGAGACCCCCTGGCCGTTCACCGGGCGGGCGGACGAACTGGAGCTGGTGCGCAGGTCCGTGGCGGCCGGACGGGGCGGCCTCGTGGTGACGGGCCCGGCGGGCGCGGGCAAGACCAGGCTGGTGACGGAGGCCGTGCGCGGCACCGACTGCGCCCGCGCCGCCGGGACGCCCGAGACCCGGGACATCCCCTTCGCCGCCTTCGCGCACCTGCTGCCCGAGGGGGTCACGCTGCACCGCGCGGTCCAACTCCTGTCCGGTGTACGGCTGCTGCTGGTCGACGACGCGCATCTGCTCGACGCCGCCTCCGCCGCCCTCGTGCACCAGCTCGCCGTGCACGGCCGCACCCGCCTCCTGGTCGTCGCCACCGACGGCACCTCCGTGCCGGACGCGGTCTCCCGGCTGTGGTCCGGTGAGCTGCTGCCGCGGCTCGCCCTGGAACCGCTGCCCCGCGAGGAGACCGACGAACTGCTCGCGGCCGGCGCGGACACCGCCCTGGAGCCGCTCACCGTCGACCGGCTGCACCGCCTGTGCCGGGGAGACCTGCGGCTGCTGCGCGAACTGCTGACCGCCGTCCGCGAGGGCGGCCTGCTCGTGCCGGTCCCGGACACGGACCAGTGGGCCTGGCGCGGACCGGTGCCGGTCACCCCGGCGGTCCGGGAGCGCGCCGCCCAGGTACTCGACCGCCCCCGCACCGAGGAGCGGGAGACGCTCGAACGCCTCGCCTTCGCCGAGCCCCTGCCCCTGGACCTGGACCTGGACGCCCTCGACGTGCGGATCCTGGAGAACCTGGAGGCCGAGGGCCTGGTCACCGTCGACGACCACGGTGCCACCCGTCTCGCGCACCCCCTGCACGGCCCGGTGCTGCGCGCCGCCGCGGGGCGACTGCGGACCCGGCGCCTGGCCGTCCGCACCCCGGACCGGACCGGCCCCGCCCTGGAGGCGGAGCGGGCCGCCCTCGCCCTGCGCATCGAGCGGGCCGACGTACGGCCGGCCGAGGCCCCCGTGGGGGAGTGGCTGGCCGCCGAGGGAGTGCCGCTGCCGGCCGCGTACGCGGCGTTGCGGGCCCGGTTCGCCCGGTTGGGCGGGCGGCTGCGCGACGCCGCGGCCTGGGCCCGCGAGGGCCTGCGTACCGACCGCGGCGATCCGGCCTGCCTCGGTGAACTCGCCCTGGCCGTCGCACAGTCGGGTGAGGGACGACCCGGCGGCGACGAGTCGGCCGACGGCGTCCCCTGGGCCGCCGCCGCTCGCGGCGACCTCGACGAGGCGGCCCGGAAGGCCGGCCGGGGCGACCCGTACGACGCCGTCCGGCTGGGCGCGCCCGAGCGGGCGGCGGGCCGTCTGACCGGCGTCTTCGCCGCGCACGCCGACGCCCTCGCGCGCGCGGACGGGCCCGCGCTCGACCGGGTCGCCGACGAGTTGGAGCGGCGCGGATTCCTGTTGTTCGCGGCCGAGGCGAGCGCCCAGGCGGTACCCGTCCACCGCGACCCGCGGGCCGCCCGCACCGCCCGGACCCGGGCCGCCGCCCTCGCCCGGCGCTGCCAGGGCGCCCGCACCCCCGCGCTGTCCGGCCTGGTGCTGGGCGAACTCACCGCCCGGCAGCGGCAGATCGTCACGCTCGCCGCCGCGGGCCTGAGCAACCGGCAGATCGCGGAGCGACTGACCCTCTCCGTCCGCACCGTGGGCAACCACCTCTACGGCGCCTACACCCGCCTCGGGGCGGGCGACCGCGGCGCCCTGCCCTGGCTCATGGAACTGCCCGAGTCCCAACCCGCCTGACCCGTCGGCCGGGCACCGGGGGGCGGGGCGGCGGGCTCAGGCCGCCCCGAACGCCGTGAAGGCCCACCCCGTCGCCTGGTGCACCGCGTCGCCCGGCAGCGCGGCCCGCGCGTCGCGCAGCGCCTCCGCCAGGGACAGGCCGGCCTCCAGCCCCTTGTGTAGCGCGAGCATCAGGGGCACCACCGCGGCGTCGTTGACCGGCGCGGTGCACGCCACCACCCCGGCCGTGCCCAGCGGCAGCAGCGCGGTGACCAGGCCGAGCAACTCGTCGGCGCCGACCGACGCGAAGCGGGCGGTGTCGCAGCAGGGCAGGATGATCCGGTACGGGCTGCGGTCGAGCCGCTCGAAGTCGTGCACGATGAGCGGCCCGTCGGCCATCCGCAGCGACGAGAACAGCGGGCTGTCCGCGCGGAAGGTCCCGTGCGCCGCGATGTGCGCCAACGCGGCCCCGTCCAGCTCCCGCAACACGCTCGGCACCCGTGCGTCGTCGCCCTCCAGCACCACGGTTGCGCCCCGCACGGCGGCGCCGGTCCCGGGGGCACCAGAACGGGCCCGCCCGGCAGCGTCGCCCTCCGGCCCGACGACCTCCCCGCCGTCGCTGTCGACGAGCAGCGAAACCCGCCTCCCGCCGCCCTCCGCCGCGGCCGGCTCCCGCCGCCCCCCGCGCTCCCACCCACTCCGGGGCGGCACCGCGAGCGCCCCGGCGGGCCGCCCGCGTTCGCCGCGGTGCGGCCCGCCCTGCGACGGCAGCCGACGCGCTCCGGGCGACGGTGCGTGTTCGCCGCGGTCCGGCGTCGCGGCCTGCGGCGGCACTGAAGGCGTACCGGCCGCCTGCGCGTACTGCCTGCGACCCGGTCCGCCCGGTGCGGCTGCCTGGTGCGGCCCGGCGGGTTCCCCGTGCTCTCCGTGCTCCCCGTGCTCTCCGTGCTCTCCGTGTTCTCCACGCTTCTCGTGGTCCGGTGCGGCCTGCGGCGGCGTGGAAGGCGGGCCGGTCGGCCGTGGGTGTTCGCCGCGGTCCGGTCCGGGCTGTGGTGGTACTTGGTACGGCCCGGTCGGTTCGCCGAGGTTCCCCGGCCGGCGCTCGCCCTGGGGCGGCACCGCGGGCCGGGCGGCAGGCTCTGCTTGTCCACCGCGCTCCGGTCCCGGCGGCCGCGCCCCCGCGTACCGCTCGGAGAGTTCCGGCACCTCGGCGCCGCCGCTCGCCAGGCCGGGGCCGCGGACCAGGACCTGGCGGCCGCCGGGCGGGGGAGCGGTGTCCCTCGCACGCAGCCAACTGCTCGCCGACGGCGACACGCTGACGACGCGTTCCCGCAGGACGGGCAGCAGCGCCCACGGCACCCGGTGCAGCCGGCCCGGCGGGACCACCACGACCGGGCCGGAGCCGAGGTGGTCCGCGGCCGGTCCCAGCAGCAGGTGCTGGAGGCGGGCGCCGGCCGCCTCCACCACGGGCAGCCGTCCATCGGCCCCCGGATGGGCCAGCCGCCGCAGACCGGCCTGAACGTGCTCGGCCTCCCGTTCCGCCTCGGCCAGCAGCCCGGCCTCGAAGCGCCGTACCCTGCCCTGCCCGCACAGCAGCACGTGCACCCGCCCGTCGAGCACCGCCAGCTCCACCAGCCGCACCTCGTCGCCCAGCCGCCGCAACAGCCGCCCCACGTCGAACCGGTCGCCGTCGCCGGGCGCCTCGCCCCGCATGTGCAGGGTGCGGGAGCGGATCTCCCGCTCCAGGCGCCGCTGTTCGCGCTCCAGCGCGGGAGCGGGCCGGCCGCCGTCCGTGCGGGCCTCCTCCGCGCGGGCCGCCAGTTCCCGGAACGCCGTCATGGCGGTCAGCAGCACCGGATCGGCCGGCGGCCGGGTCGGCGGCGCCGACAGCACCGTCGCCCGCCAGCGCTCGCTCCAGCCCAGCAGCCGCCGCGGCCCGCCCGAGACCAGCGACGCCCGCTGCGCCAGCGCCGCCAGCTCCGCGCCCTGCGCGGTGGCCCGGGCCCGCAGCTCCGAGGCGCCCAGCGTCATCCGGTGGTCGTCGAGGACGTCCAGACCGCGCCGGCAGGCCTCCAGGACCCCCCGCGCCGACCCCGCCGCCCGCGCCCGCAGCGCCTGCGCCGCCCAGCCCGTCATCCGCGCCAGCGGCGGCCCGCTGTGCCGGCTGCGCGCGGCCACCGCCAGATGCCGTTCCGCGTCAGCGGTCCAGCCGAGGTCCAGCGCGATCCGGCCCGCCAGGAGCGAAGCCTCCGGCGCGGCCGGCGCACCGAAGGCCGCCAGCCGCTCCGCCACCGCCGCCGCGTCCGCGACCAGCCGCCCCGACCCGCGCCCCGTGGCGACCCGCGCCTCGATCAGCACCAGCCGGGCGTGCGTCTCGTACCAGGTGCGCCGCTGCCCGGCGAACAGCCGCACCGCGACGGCGGCGCGCGCGAGCGCCGTCTGCGGCTCGTCCGCCAGCCGGGCCGCCCGCGCGGCCACCAGCAGCAGCTCGGCCTTGCGGGTGGACTGGCCGCCGATCCCGTCCAGCGCCGCGATCGCCCCGTCCGCCTCCGCCAGCGCCTCGGTGGCCAGCCCCGCGGCCATCAGCACCTCGCAGCGCCGGATGGTCAGCATGAACGTCGGTGTGCCCAGCTTCCCGTATCGCTCCTCGGCCTCGTCGAGGAGCCGCAGCGCCGCCGGTACGTCACCCGACCGGAAGGCCGCCAGACCCCGGCTCTCCACCGCGTCGGCCTTGTCGTGCTCCTGGCCCGTGGTGTCCCAGAGCGCCTCCGCCGCGGTGAAGTCGGCGTCCGCCCGCTCCACCGAGCCCAGCGCCAGATGCACGGTCGCCCGCAGCGTCAGCGCCCGCGCCGTCCAGATCACGTCCTCCGCCTGCCGCAGCACCGGGATCGCCCGCCGTACGTCCTCCAGCGCCTCGCCGTGCCGGCCGAGGACCCACCACACGTAGGCCCGCCGGAACAGCACCCGCGCGCGCGTGTGGCCGCTCCCGCGCGCCACGCCCCGCTCGAACGCCTCAAGCCCCGCCCGCGTACGCCCGGCGTGCACCAGCGCGACCCCGAGCGTGGCCAGGACGTCCGCCTCCCGCTCGGCCGAGTCCGCGCGCGCGGCGAGGTCTCGGGCGCGCCGCAGATGGGCCAGGGCGCGCCGGGTGTCGCCGAAGTCCCGCTGCCAGATGCCGATCACCTGATGGGCGACCGAGGCGTGCAGCGGCGACGGATCGGCGCCGAGCAACTCCTCCGCCCGCGCCAGCGCTTCGCCCGGGGCGGCGAACACCATCGGCAGCAGGTCGAGAACCGAGTCGTTTCGCGCTGTCACCCCACGGATGGTAGTGCTCCGGAACCACGCCACACAGGTTCGAGTCTGTATCAATCGGCCGCCCCGGGACTCTGATTGACGACCGCTGCCACCACCGTGGTCACATCCGGGGTCACACCCGCTCTCACGCCCGGGGCCCCGGCCGTCGTCACCGCCACCGCCACAGTGGAGGACAAGAATGGCACCACAGCGATTCCGCGAGCAGTTCGACCAGATCCAGCGCTCGATGCCGGACGTCCCGCTGGCGATGGGCCCGGACGACTCCGCCGAGTTCTTCTACGAGAAGGGCGTCGTCCTCGCCCGCGACGGCGAGGAGGCCCGGCTCGTCGAGGACACCGTGCGCGACCACTTCACCACGATGGCCGGACTCATCCCGGACCACGTGCGCCGGGCGAGCCCCGAGTCCAACCGCACCGGCATCACCCGCATCCAGGTCGCCGACCCCGGCGAGGGTGCCCGCGACGGCGACCCCACCGTCGCCCACGCCCTGCGCTCCCTCAGGACGGTGGAGGGCCGCGCCGGCCGCCGGCTGATCAGCCGCAACCACGTCGTCTCCATCGCCGTCAACGCCTGCCCCGGTGACGAACCCGTCCCCGTCCCGCTGAGCGAGCCGCCCAACCCGGCCGCCGACGGGACGCCGTACGACGCCGAGACCGCCGTCGGCGTCCTCGTCATCGACACCGGCCTCATGCACGACTACCGGTCCTACCCGCTGCTGGCCCACACCGACGGCGACGCCCAGATCAGGGAGTGCGGCGACGACGGCGTCCTCTGTCAGTACGTCGGCCACGGCACCTTCATCGCCGGGCTCGTCGCCGCCGTCGCGCCCAACACGGACGTGACCGTCCGCAACACCCTCAACGACGCGGGCGCGATCCTGGAGTCGGAGCTGGGCGAGAAGCTCTTCGAGGCCGTCGACCGCGGCGGCTGGCCCGAGGTCCTCAGCCTCTCCGCCGGCACCTCCAACGGCCGCACCGACGGCCTGCTCGGCGTCCACGCCTTCATGGAGGAACTCCGCGACCAGCGCACCCTGCTGGTCGCCGCCGCGGGCAACAACGCCAGCGCCACGCCCTTCTGGCCCGCCGCCTACGCCACCCTGCCCGGCTGGGAGGACTCGGTGCTGTCGATCGGGGCGCTGCGCTCCGACGGCGAGTTCGGCGCCTGCTTCAGCAACCACGGCGGCTGGGTGCGGGCCTACGCCCCCGGCGAGCGCCTCACCAGCGCCCTCACCGGCTTCGGGACACCCGTGCCGTACGTCTACCAGCACTCCACCTACGACGCCTGCCGGTTCGGCTTCACCTACGCCTGCACCTGCCAGTACCCCCGGCACAACGGAGTGCTGAGCGAGCCGGGCGAGGCGCCCGCCAAGCCGGACCAGGTGATGTTCGAGGGACACGCGCAGTGGAGCGGCACCTCCTTCGCCACCCCCGTGGTCGCGGGACTGGTCGCCTCCCGCATGACGGCGCACAAGGAGACCGACCCGCGCGCGGCCGGGCGGCAACTGCTCGCGGCCAACACCGAGTACGCGGAGGTGCGCGGGGCGCACGTGCCCGCGCTGCTGCCGCCCACCTGGCGCCCGGTCCCCGTCGACCCGTCGGAAGGCGGGTCGTGAACGGCCTGCTGGCGGTCGGAACCATCCACTCCACGGCGTACGATGGCAGGTCGTACACGAGGGGTGGGACCGTGGACCGTGCAGATGTCGGGGCGCTCGTCCAGTCGGCGGCCGACGGGGACGCGGCGGCCTGGAAGTCACTGGTGGACGGGCTCGGCCCGCTGGTGTGGTCCGTGGCCAGGTCGCACGGGCTGTCCGACGCCGACGCGCACGAGGTGTACCAGACCGCCTGGTTCCGCTTCGCCCAGCATCTGGGCCGGATCCGGGAGCCGGAGAAGACCGGCTCCTGGCTGGCGAGCACGGCACGGCACGAGTGCCTGAAGCTGCTCAGGGCCTCCAAGCGGTGGACGCCGACCGACGATCCGCAGCTGCTCGACCGGCCGAGCGAGGACCGTACGCCGGAGGAGTCGGTGCTCGACTCCGAGGAGGCCGCCGCGCAGACCGAGCGCGTACGGCTGCTGTGGCAGGAGTTCGAGGAACTGGGCGAGCGGTGCCGCCAGTTGCTGCGGGTGCTGATCTCCTCGCCACCGCCCAGTTATCAGGAGGTGTCCGCCGCGCTGGGTATCGCGGTGGGCAGCATCGGGCCGATGCGCCAGCGCTGTCTGCGCCGGCTGCGGGCCCGGCTGGAGGCACGGGGGACGAAATGAGCGATCTCAACGACGAGCACGACGAGCACGACGGGGAGCTGCACGACGGTCTCCTTGAGGAGGAGCTGCGGCAGGCCGCCGCGATCCTGGACCCGGTCCCGGCCGAGCTGCGGCGAATCGCCGTCGACGCCTTCGTCCTGCACGACCTGGACGCCCGCGTCGCCGAGCTGACCTTCGACTCGCTGGTGGACGGCATCCCCGTCAGGGGGGAGACGGACCCGCCGCGGATGCTGACCTTCCGCACGGACGCGGTGACCGTCGACGTGGAGGTGACCGCGGACGGCCTGATCGGCCAGCTGCTGCCGCCGGGTCCCGCCGGGATCGAGGTGCTGAGCGGCCCGCGGGCCCACGCGCGGCTGACGGCGGACGACATGGGCCGGTTCGCCGGAGACGCACCGCCCGCCGGCCCGTTCGCACTGCGGCTGCGGACCGGCCGCGAGGTGGTCGTGACGGAGTGGCTGCGGGCCTGAGCGCGCCGCCCGCCGGGTGCGGGGCTACCAGGTGCAGGGCAGCGTGCGCGGACCCCTGATCATGGTCTTGCGGCGCCAGGCCACCTGCTCGGCCGGGACCGCGAGCCGCAGCCCCGGGAGCTGGTCGAGGAGCGTGTCGACGAGCAGCTCGGTCTGCATCCGGGCGAGCACGGCGCCGGTGCAGAAGTGGTGCCCGTTGCCGTACGCCAGGTGCGGGTTGGGGTCGCGGTCCAGGTCGATGCGGTCCGGGTCGGGGAAGACGTCCGGGTCGCGGTTGGCGGCCAGGTACGAGACGTACACCGGCTCACCGGCGGCGATGCGCGTCCCGTGCACCTCGACGTCCTCCAGGGCGATGCGGGCGAGGCCGACCGACGTGCGGTGCGAGATCCAGCGCAGCAGCTCGTCAAGGGCCGTGCCGCGCGCCCCGGGCCGCTTGCGCATCCGCGCCATCAGCTCGGGGCGGGTGAGCAGCAGGTACAGCATCTGGCCGACGTTGTGCGTGACGGCCTCGCCGCCGATCTGCAACGGCCCCGCGAGCCCGACGGCCTCCGTCTCGCCGACCTCGCCGCGGCCCACGGCGGCGCCGAGCATCGCGTACACGTCGGTGCCGTCGCTGCCGGCCCGGGCACGGACGGTCTCCGTGATCCACCCGTACAGGCCCTGCTTGGCCCGCTCGGCGGCCTCGGCGCCGCCGGAGGTCGAGATGATCTGCCGGGTCCAGGAGTGCACGCGCTCCCGGTCTGCGGCCGGCACGCCCATCACCTCGCTGACGACGGCGATCGGGAAGGGCTCCAGGACCCGCTCGACCAGGTCGGCCGGCGGGCCCTCGGCGAGGATCCCGTCCACCAGCCCGTCGAGGATCTCCTGCGCCCGGGGCCGCAGCCGTTTCGTGGCGCCGACGGTGAACGCGCCCGCGACCGCTCGCCGTAGCCGGTTGTGGTCGGGCTGGTCGGCGAAGGCGAGCGAGCCGGGCCGCGGCTTGAAGTGCGGTGCGAGGCGCGTGATCTGACGCTTCGTCACCTCGGCGCGTCCGAAGCGCGGGTCGTTCGTGATCGCCTTCACGTCGTCGTACCGCGTCGCCAGCCAGGCCCAGCCCTCGCCGTGCGGGAGCCGGACGCGGGTCAGCGGCCCCTCGCGCATCAGCTCGGCGAGGACCGGATCGAATTCCGGGCCGTCCAGGTCGAGGGCGGGCCAGTCCCGTACCGGGGGCGGCGACTGGCCGGTGAGCGTGGTGGTCTCCTGCGTCATCCCCCCACCCTCGCCGCGCACCCGTCCGGCTGTCGCGCGGGAGTGCTCCAGCCGGTGGGACAGGCCGGCCGTCCTCAGCCCGACACGGCGTCGACGAGCGCCGCCAGCGACCCGGCGAGCCGGGACAGCCCCGGCCCGGCCGGACCGCCCGGCTCCGTCATGTAGGTGTCCCGGCGGATCTCCACCATCAACGCGCCGACCTCGCTCCGCGTCCCGTAGAAGTCCAGCGGCACGTACGTCCCGCCGAACGGGCTGTCCAGCCCGGTCTCCCCGCACGGGGCGAAGGCCTCCCGGGCCCCGGCGAGCAGCCCGGGCGACGTGTGGAAGGCGTCGGTGCCCAGGCAGACGGGCGGGCGCGGACCCTCACGGTGCAGTTCGTAGGGGAGCGGCTCGGTCGGGTAGGAGTGCACGTCGATGATCACGGCCCGGCCGGTGGCCGCGATCCGGTCGGCGACGGCCTCGGTCATCGCTCGCGCGTACGGCCGGAAGTACCGCTCGATCAGCGGCGCGGGGTCCATGTCCGCGGCGCGCAGCTCCTCGCGGTGCGAGGTCCGCGTGTACACGGCGCCCATCCCGACGGCGGTCATCTCCTCCCGCTCGTCCGGGAACCGCTCCGGGTCGACCACCAGCCGCGACACCCGGTTCACGAACCGCCAGGGCGCGACACCGGCCAGCTCGGCGGCCCGCCCGGCGATCTCCGCGGTGTGCGAGTCGGTCATGTGGTCCAGCTCCCGCTCCAGCTCCCGGTCGGACAGGACGATGCCGCTCCGCACGTCGGCCGGAATCTCGCGGGAGGAGTGCGGCACGTGCAGGATCACCGGGGACGCGGCGGCGCCCGGCAGGAGTGCGAAGGCGGGCGGGGCGTCGGTCACGGGGCGGCTCCGAGGGCGTTGTCAGTGGGGTGCGGCAGGATCACGGGGACGGTACCGGGCAGCGAGGACGCAGCGAGGACAGGGGGCACCATGCCGATCACCAACCAGCGGGTGGCCGCACACCGGTTTCTGGCCGGACTGTACGAGGACGACTACTTCCCGCACCCGGTGGTGGACCGGGGCCGCGACATCCTGCTCCGGCTGTGCGCCCGTGTGGAGGCGGACCGGCCGGGCGACCTGGCGGCGCTCTATGCGCTGACCCACGCGGCCACCGAGGAGTTCAACGAGCTGGAGGCGGCCTTCGAGGAGGCGGGCAGCGAGATCGAGACCACGGCCCGGGAGGAGATCGGCGAGGCCTTCTGGTTCGTCGCCGAGGCCTACGGTTTCGCGGACGCGGACCCGGAGGAGCTGATCGCGCCGCGGGAGTGGTGAAGCGGCGGCACCCCGCCTCCGAGGGACGGAGACGGGGTGCCGGGGTCCGTGCGGGCCCGGGGAGGATCAGGCGAAGGACGCCAGGGCCTCGTTCCAGGTGGCCGACGGGCGCATGACCTCGGCGGCCTTGGCCGGGTCGGGCTGGTAGTAGCCGCCGATCTCGGCGGGCTTGCCCTGGACGGCGTTCAGCTCCTCGACGATCTTCTGCTCGCTCGCGGTGAGCGACTCGGCGAGCGGCGCGAAGGCCTTGGCCAGGTCCGCGTCGTCGGTCTGCTTCGCCAGCTCCTGCGCCCAGTACAGGGACAGGTAGAAGTGGCTGCCGCGGTTGTCGATGCCGCCGACGCGGCGGGTCGGGGACTTGTCCTCGTTGAGGAAGGTCGCCGTGGCGCGGTCGAGGGTGTCGGCGAGGACCTTGGCCTTGGTGTTGCCGGTGGCCTCGGCGTACTGCTCCAGGGACGGCACCAGGGCGAAGAACTCGCCCAGCGAGTCCCAGCGCAGGTAGTCCTCCTTGACCAGCTGCTGCACGTGCTTGGGGGCCGAGCCGCCGGCACCGGTCTCGAAGAGGCCGCCGCCCGCCATCAGCGGGACGACCGACAGCATCTTGGCGCTGGTGCCCAGCTCCAGGATCGGGAACAGGTCGGTCAGGTAGTCGCGCAGCACGTTGCCGGTGACCGAGATGGTGTTCTCGCCGCGGCGGATGCGCTCCACCGACAGCTTGGTGGCCTCGACCGGGTTGAGGATCCGGATGTCCAGGCCCTCGGTGTCGTGCTCCGGCAGGTACGCCTTGACCTTGGCGATCAGGTTGGCGTCGTGGGCGCGGCCCTCGTCCAGCCAGAAGACGGCCGGGTCGCCGGTGGCGCGGGCGCGGGTGACGGCGAGCTTGACCCAGTCGCGGATCGGCGCGTCCTTGGTCTGGCAGGCGCGGAAGATGTCACCGGCGGAGACCGTCTGCTCCAGCACCGCGTTGCCCGCGGCGTCCACCAGGCGGACCGTGCCGGTGGTGGGGATCTCGAAGGTCTTGTCGTGGCTGCCGTACTCCTCGGCCTTCTGCGCCATGAGGCCGACGTTCGGGACCGAACCCATGGTGGAGGGGTCGTAGGCGCCGTTGGCGCGGCAGTCCTCGATGACGGCCTGGTACACACCGGCGTACGAGGAGTCCGGGATCACGGCGAGGGCGTCGTGCTCGCCGCCGTCCGCGCCCCACATGTGACCGGAGGTGCGGATCATGGCCGGCATGGAGGCGTCGATGATGACGTCCGAGGGCACGTGCAGGTTGGTGATGCCCTTGTCGGAGTCGACCATGGCCAGCTCCGGGCCCTCGGCCAGCTCGGCATCGAAGGACGCCTTGATCTCCGCCCCCTCGGGCAGGGACTCCAGGCCCTTGTAGATGCCGCCCAGGCCGTCGTTCGGGGTGAGGCCGGCCTTGGCGAGCGTCTCGCCGTACTGGGCGAAGGTCTTCGGGAAGAAGGCGCGCACCACGTGGCCGAAGATGATCGGGTCGGAGACCTTCATCATCGTGGCCTTCAGGTGCACCGAGTACAGGATGCCCTCGGCCTTGGCGCGGGCGACCTGCGCGGTGAGGAACTCGCGCAGCGCGGCGACGCGCAGCACGGAGGCGTCGACGACCTCGTCCTTCTTCACCGGCACCGACTCGCGCAGCACCGTGGTGGTGCCGTCGTCGCCGACCAGCTCGATCCGCAGGGTGCCGTCCTCGGCGATCACCGTGGACTTCTCGGTGGAACGGAAGTCGTTCTCGCCCATGGTCGCCACGTTGGTCTTGGACTCGCCGGTCCAGGCGCCCATGCGGTGCGGGTGGGTCTTGGCGTAGTTCTTCACCGACGCCGGGGCACGGCGGTCGGAGTTGCCCTCGCGCAGCACCGGGTTGACCGCGGAGCCCTTGACCTTGTCGTAGCGGGCGCGGACGTCGCGCTCCTCGTCGGTCTTCGGGTCGTCCGGGTAGGCCGGCAGCGCGTAGCCCTGGCCCTGCAGCTCGGCGACGGCGGCCTTGAGCTGCGGGATGGACGCCGAGATGTTCGGCAGCTTGATGATGTTGGCGGCGGGCGTCTTGGCCAGCTCGCCCAGCTCCGCGAGGGCGTCCGGGATGCGCTGGTCCTCGGTGAGGTACTCCGGGAACAGGGCGATGATGCGGCCGGCCAGCGAGATGTCGCGGGTCTCGACCGCGACACCCGCCTGCGAGGCGTACGCCCGGACCACCGGCAGGAACGAATACGTCGCCAGGGCCGGGGCCTCGTCAGTGTGTGTATAGATGATGGTCGAGTCAGTCACCGGGTGCTCCGCTCCACGTCTGCAACATTGCTCGACATCAAGATATCTCGTGATCGACCCCGGCTCGACAGGGGTCGCGGGGAGATTCCGGCCACCTCGGGGTCAGGGGAGCGGGACGACGTCCTCGCCCGCCCGCTGCTGCGGCAGGACCACGGCCCCCTGCTGGAGCGCGACCGTCCGGGCGGGCGACGGGATCCGGATGCCCTCCGCGCGGTAGCGCCGGTGCAGCCGCTTGATGAACTCGTGCTTGATCCGGTACTGGTCGCTGAACTCGCCCACGCCCAGGATCACCGTGAAACCGATCCGCGAGTCGCCGAAGGTGTGGAAGCGGATCGCCGGCTCGTGGTCCGGCACCGCGCCGCTGACCTCGGTCATCACCTCGGCGATCACCTCGTCCGTCACCCGCTCCACGTGGTCCAGGTCACTGTCGTAGGAGACGCCGACCTGGACCAGGACCGTGAGCTGCTGCTCGGGCCGCATGAAGTTGGTCATGTTCGATTTCGCGAGCTGGCCGTTCGGGATCACCACCAGGTTGTTGGACAGCTCGCGCACCGTGGTCTGGCGCCAGTTGATGTCCTCGACGTAGCCCTCCTCGCCGCTGCTGAGCTGGATGTAGTCGCCCGGCTGCACGGTCTTGGAGGCGAGGATGTGAATGCCCGCGAAGAGGTTGGCCAGCGTGTCCTGGAGGGCCAGCGCCACCGCGAGGCCGCCCACGCCCAACGCGGTGAGCATCGGCGCGATGGAGACGCCCAGCGTCTGGAGCATCACCAGGAAGCCGATGGCCAGCACCAGGATCCGGGTGATGTTGACGAAGATCGTGGCCGACCCGGCGACCCCGGAGCGCGAGGTCGTCACCGTCCGCACCAGCCCGGCGACCACCCGGGCCGCCGTCACCGTCGCCACGAAGATCAGCAGCACCGTCAGGACCTGGTTGACGCCGTGCTGCACCGTCCGGGTCAGCGGCAGCGCCGCCGCCGCGCCGGCCACCCCGGCCGCGACCGCCGCCCACGGCGCCATCGTGCGCAGTGCGGCCACGATCACGTCGTCGCCGCCCCAGCGGGTGCGCCCGGCGTGGCCCGCCAGCCAGCGCAGCAGCATCCGCAGCAGGAACGCCCCCAGCAGACCCGCCCCCAGCGCGATGCCGGCGGGCAGCAGGTGGTCCATGGTCAGGTCCTCGGTCACCGGCCGCCTCCAACGAACGACTACGGAATCAACGAATGCCCACGGCATGTCGGGGATGCGCGACCCGGCCGAACCGCAAGGCAGTTCGACCGGCGCGAGGGCTCATCCTGCCGTATCCCGGGCGGTGTTCCGTACCGTGCCGAGGCGCGGAACGGGGCGTTTCAGACGATGCCCTCGGCGAGTTCCGCCTGCTCACGGTCGTCGCCGTAGGCCGCGGCCGTCGGCGTGCCGTACGAACGGCGGGCGACGAACCACCACACCGTGGCCAAAACCAGTACGACGACCAGGGCGACGACGGCGTAGTTCATCGTGTCGGCCGTCACCGGGGACGACTGGGGGAGGCAGAACAGCACGGTGACCAACGCCACCCACACCACCGCGACCCACCCGACCGGCCTGCTCCACCGGCCCAGGTTCCAGGGCCCCGGCGTGAACCGGTCGCCGGCCCGCAGCCGCAGCAGCACCGGGATGGCGTACGCCGGGGTGATGCCGATGACGTTGATGGCGGTCACCGCGCCGTAGGCCGTCGCCGAGTACAGGGACGGCACCGCCAGCAGGCAGGCCACCGCCACCGACAGCCACACCGCGGCGACCGGGGTCTGGGTGCGGGCGGAGACCTTGCGCCACAGCGACGAGCCGGGCAGGGCGCCGTCCCGGCTGAACGCGAACACCATCCGGCTGGCGGCGGCCACCTCGGCATTGCCGCAGAACAACTGCGCCACGATCACCACGAGGAGCAGCGCGCTCGCACCGTCCGTGCCCAGGCCGTCCAGGAGGATCTGCGCGGGCGGCACGCCGGTCGCGGTGTCGCGGGTCGCGTCGTAGTCCTGGATCGCGAAGGTCAGTCCCGCCAGCAGCACGAAACCCGCCAGCCACGACACCCAGATGGCCCGCACGATGCCGCGCGCCGCCGACACCGAGGCGTTCGAGGTCTCCTCGGACAGGTGGGCGGAGGCGTCGTAGCCGGAGAAGGTGTACTGCGCGAGCAGCAGGCCGATCGCCGCCACGTACAGCGGGTTCTCCCAGCCGGTGTCGTTGACGAACTCGGTGAAGACGAAGGACGGCGACTGGTGGTGGTCGGGCACGATCACCAGCGCGCCGACGATCAGCGCGACACCGGCCAGGTGCCACCACACGCTGACCGAGTTGAGCACGCTGACCAGCCGCACGCCGAACAGGTTGAGCGTGGCGTGCAGCAGCAGGATCACGACGAAGATCAGCATCGTCTTCTCCGGCGTCGGCTCGAAGCCCCACTGGAGGTTCAGGAACGCGCCCGTGAACAGCGCCGCCCCGTAGTCGATCCCAGCGATCGCGCCGAGCAGCCCCAGCAGGTTCAGCCAGCCGGTGTACCAGCCCCAGCGGCGGCCACCCAGCCGGTCGGCCATGTAGTACAGCGCGCCCGAGGTCGGATACGCGCTGGTGACCTCGGCCAGCGCCATCCCGACGCAGAGCACGAACAGGCCGACGCCCGCCCACCCCCACAGCATCACGGCGGGGCCGCCGGTGCCCATGCCGAAGCCGTACAGGGTCATGCAGCCGGAGAGGATCGAGATCACCGAGAAGCTGATCGCGAAGTTGCCGAAGCCGCCCATGCGGCGGGCCAGCACCGGCCGGTAGCCGAGTTCGCGCAGGCGCTGTTCCTCGTCGGTGGCGGACGGTTCAGAGGGGCGGGACATGGCAGACCTCCGGGGACGGAAGGGTGGGGGGTCAGGGGCGCCGTCGGCCGTGGCCACGGCCGCGGGCGGCCGAACGGCTGCGCGTGCGGGCCTGGAGGAACACCTCCACCGCCCGCCCGGCCGAACCGTCGCCCGGGGCCCGGCAGGCCCAGGGCAGCGGCGTCCAGTAGGGGCCGAGCGCGTCGAACACCTGGTTCGCCTCCCGGAACCGGAGGGCGCCCCACAAGGCGTGGGCCAGGTGGTTCAGGTCCGGCAGCGACCGCTCGTCCAGCGGGGAGAGCGTGAACCAGGAGTCGAACGCCTGCCGGGCCTCACGGGCGGCGTCCTCCGCCACCCAGTGCAGATCAAGTGCCGCCTCCCGCGCGCCCGAACGGCGGTAGCGCTCCACCCGCACGTACAGCGGCAGCACGTGCAGCGCCGAGCCCGGCGGCGCCGACCCCGCCGCCCAGTGCGCGAACCCCGCCGCTTGGGCGAGGCGGTCGGAGCCGCCGCGCGGATGGAAGAACTGCAGCATGCGGTGGTGGGCCTCCCGGTTGTACGGGTCGCGCTTTCCGGCCTCGGCGAGCAGTCCCCACGGTCCCGGCGGCAGCATCGGCTCCGGCGGCGCCATCCGGTGCTCCTCCCAGCGCAGACCCTCGTCCAGCCGGGCCAGCGCCAGCAGACACACCCACGGCACCGGATCGTGGGGCGCGGCCCGCGTCGCCGCGTCGCAGGCGTGCCAGGCCTGGAGCCACAGTTCGCCCGTGCGGGGATGGGCCTCGCGGTGCGCCCGCAGCGCACGCTCCACGACCACCCGGGCGTGCATCACCGCCGCCGCCACGCTGTCCGGCTCCTCCGCGAGCCAGGCCCGCACCACATCCGTACCGGCCGCGGAGGCGGCCAGCACCTGGGTGCGGCGCGTCCACTGCGACCAGGTGCCGGTCTGCTCCAGCAGGATGCGCATCGACATCCAGCGCCCGGCCCGCACCTCCTGGAGGGCGGAGCGCAGCGCGGTGTCGTGTCCGGCGGGGTCGTAGGCGGGCTGTGCTCCGTCCCTGGCCATCACACGCCCGCTGCGAGGAGCGGAACGGACCGTACGGCAGCATGGCGTGACAAACAGCCCTCCCCGGGGGCGGCGGTGCGGTGGTCGAGCGGTCGGCGCACACTATAGAGGCGGAGGTTCCGCCTCTGTTCACTTTTGCCACAGCGGCGCAAAACCGTTGCCACCAGCGCGAACTGACGGACGGTCAGTCAACCTTGACGCGGTGTGTCCGTGCGGGCAGGCTGGCGCGCAGTGATCGCCGAGACCGTCGGCGCGGGAGCCGGGAGGTGCCGATGCCGGACGCGGTACTCGCCGTCGACCAGGGCACGTCCGGCACCAAGGCGCTGGTGATCTGCCCCGAACGGGGCGTCGTCGGCACCGGATTCGCCGAGGTCCGGCCCCGGTACCTGCCCGGCGGCCTGGTCGAGGTGGACCCGGAGGAGCTGTACGGCTCGGTGGTCGAGGCCGGGCACCGGGCGCTCGCCGACGCCGGCGAGCCGGTCACCGCGCTGGGCCTGGCCAACCAGGGCGAGACGGTGCTCGCCTGGGACCCGGACACCGGCCGCCCGCTCACCGACGCACTGGTCTGGCAGGACCGCCGGGCTGCACCCCTGTGTGCCGAACTCGACGACCACGCCGACGAATTGCGCCGTCTCACCGGGCTGCCCCTGGACCCGTACTTCGCCGCGCCGAAAATGGCCTGGATACGACGGCACCTCACCCGCGAGGGACGGGTCACCACCTCCGACAGCTGGCTGGTCCACCGCCTCACCGGCGCCCACGTCACGGACGCCGCGACCGCCTCCCGCACCCAGCTCCTCGACCTCGACCACGCCGAGTGGTCGCCGCGCGCCCTGGAGCTGTACGGCCTGACCGGCGAACGGCTCCCGGCCGTCGTGGACAACGCCGCCCACGTCGGCACGGTGCGGGCCTTCGGGCCCGAACTCCCGCTCACCGGACTCGCCGTCGACCAGCAGGCCGCGCTGCTCGCCCAGCGCGTCACCGAATCCGGAACCGCCAAGTGCACCTACGGCACTGGCGCCTTCCTCCTCGCCCACACCGGCGGCACACCGCGCCGGGGCGCCTCGGGCCTGGCCGCCTGCGTCGCCTGGCGGCTCGACGGCCGCGCCGACCACTGCCTGGACGGCCAGGTGTACACGGCCGCCTCCGCCGTACGCTGGCTCACCGGCCTCGGCGTCATCACCGGCGCGGCCGACCTCGACCCCGTGGGCGCCACGGTGCCCGACACCGGCGGCGTCACCTTCGTCCCGGCACTGGCCGGGCTGGCCGCCCCCTGGTGGCGCGGCGACGTGCGCGGCTCGCTCACCGGCCTCGGCCTGGACACCGCGCCCGGGCACCTGGTGCGCGCCCTGTGCGAGGGCCTCGCCGCCCAGGTCGCCGAACTCGCCGACGCCGCCGCGGCCGACCTCGGCACCCCGCTGACGGTCCTGCGCGCGGACGGCGGCCTCACCCGCTCCGCGCTCCTCATGCAGACCCAGGCCGACCTGCTGCAACGCCCCGTCGAGGTCTCCGCGCTGCCCGACGCCACCGCGCTCGGCGTCGGCACCCTCGCCCGGCTCGGCGCGGACCCGTCCCTCACCCTCGCCGAGGCGCTCCCCACCGCCGGACCCACCACCGTGTACGAGCCCCGTATCACCGCCGACGAGGCCACCGAGCGCCGCACCCGCTTCCGCGGGGCGGTCACCGCGCTGCTCGCCGGGGGCCCCGCGTGAGCGTCACCGCGTCGGGGGCGCCGCCCGTCGAGCCGTACGACGTGGCGATCGTCGGGGCCGGGGTCGTCGGGTGTGCGATCGCCCGGCGGCTCGCACACCACCCGGGGCTGCGCGTCGCCCTCGTCGAGGCGCAGGACGACGTGGGGCAGGGCACCTCCAAGGCGAACACCGCCATCCTGCACACCGGGTTCGACGCCGTACCCGGCTCCCTGGAGTCCCGGCTCGTGCGCGAGGGCTCCCGCGAACTCGCCGCGTACGCCGCCGAGTCGGGCATCCCCGTCGAACGCGTCGGCGCCCTGCTCGTCGCCTGGGACGAGGAGCAGCTGGCGGCGCTGCCCCGCCTCGCCGAGAAGGCCCGCCGCAACGAGTGCCACGACACCCGCGTCCTCGGCGCCGCCGACCTCTACGCCCGCGAACCCCGCCTCGGCCCCGGCGCGCTCGGCGCGCTGCACGTACCCGGCGAGAGCATCATCTGCCCGTGGACGACGACCCTCGCGTACGCCACCCAGGCGGTCCGCGCCGGAGTCGACCTGCACCTCGAAGCGCCGGTCACGCACGCCGGTCGCACGGACGGCGTCCACCGGCTCGACACCCCGCGCGGCCCGCTGTACGCCCGGCGGCTCGTCAACGCCGCCGGACTGCACGCCGACACCCTCGACCGGAGCCTCGGCCACGACGACTTCACCGTCACTCCGCGCCGGGGCCAGCTCGTCGTCCACGACAAGTTCGCCCGCGCCCTGGTCCGCCACATCCTCCTGCCCGTCCCCACCGCCCTCGGCAAGGGCGTCCTGGTCGCCCCCACCGTCTACGGCAACGTCCTGCTCGGCCCCACCGCCGAGGACCTGGACGACAAGGGCGACACGGGCTCGACGGCCGAGGGACTGCGGCGCCTGCGCGAACAGGGCCGCCGTATCCTCCCCGCCCTGCTGGAGGAGGAGGTCACCGCCGTCTACGCGGGCCTGCGCGCCGCCACCGAGCACGACGACTACCGGATCGCCGCCCACCCCCACCAGGGCTACGTCACCGTCGGCGGCATCCGCTCCACCGGCCTCACCGCCTCCCTCGCCATCGCCGCGCACGTCACCGCCCTCCTCGCGGACACCGGCCTCGACCTCGGCCCCCGGCGCCCGCTCGAACCGGTCCGCATGCCGAACCTCGGCGAGGCCTTCCCCCGCCCCCACCAGCGGCCCGACCTGGTCGCCGCCGACCCGGAGTACGGCACCCTGGTCTGCCACTGCGAACGCGTCTCCCGCGGCGAGATCCGCGACGCCCTCGCCGGGCCGGTCCCGCCCCGCTCCCTGGAGGGACTGCGCCGCCGCACCCGGGCCCGGGCGGGCCGCTGCCAGGGCTTCTACTGCGGGGCGGCGGTGCGCGCGTTGTTCGAGGAGGCGCAGGGGTGACAAGTCGACAGGTCGACGTCCTGGTGGTGGGAGCCGGGCCCGCCGGGCTCACGGCCGCCGCCCGGCTCGCGCGGACCGGCGCACGCGTCGTGGTCCTGGAGCGCGAACAGTCGCCCGGGGGAGTCCCCGGACACTGCGCGCACCGGGGCTTCGGCGACCGGCCGCACGTCCTGACCGGCCCGGCCCACGCCCGCCACCTCGCCGACGCGGCCGCCCGCGCCGGAGCCGACCTGCGCACCGGCGTCACCGCCCTCGACTGGGCGGGCCCGCGCGCCCTCACCACCGTGGGACCACGCGGTGCGGAGACCCTCGCCGCCCACGCCGTGGTGCTGGCCACCGGCGCCCGCGAACGGCCCCGCGCCGCCCGTCTCGTCCCCGGCACCCGCCCCGCCGGCGTTTACACCACCGGCGAACTCCAGCAGGCGGTCCACCTGTACGGGCAGCACATCGGCACCCGCGCGGTGATCGTCGGCGCCGAGGGCGTCTCCCACGCCGCCGCCGACACCGTACGGGCCGCCGGAGCGGAGGTCCTCGCGCTGGTCACGGAACTGCCCCGGGCCCCCGCCGCCCCCGCGTGGGCCCTGCCGGCCCGTCTGCGACAGCGCACCCCCGTGCTCACCGGCACCACGGTCACCGAACTCCTCGGCCGCGGGCGCCTGTCGGGCGTGCGCGTACGGCACCGCGACGGCCGCACCACGGTGCTGCCCTGCGACACGGTGGTGTTCACCGGTGACTTCGTCCCCGACCACGAACTCGCCCGGCGCGGCACCCTGACCCTGGACCCCGGCACCCGCGGCCCCGCCGTGGACGGCGCCCTGCGCACCTCACGGCCCGGTGTCTTCGCGGTCGGCAGCGTGCTGCACGCCGTCGAGAGCGCGTACACGGCGGCCCACGAGGGCGCGCACGCCGCGACCGCCGTACGCGAGTGGCTCCAGGGCGGCACGGGCACGGCGGACCCGTACTGGCCCGGTGGCGTCCCCCTCCTCGCGGGCCCGCCCCTGCTCCGCATCGCCCCCAACCGCGTCACCCCGGACGACCGCCTCCCCTACCTCCTGCGCACGGCGGTCCCGCTGCCCCGCCCCGTCCTGTACGTCACCCAGGACGGCCGCCCCCTGCACCGCGAGCGGTTCCACCTCACCACCGCCGTGCCGCACCGCCCGCTGAAGCTGACGGCACGCTGGACGCACCGGGTCGACCCCCGGGGCGGGCCGGTCCACGTCACCGTCGCCCGACCGCACCCGGGATGACCTCCCGGGCCGCCGCTCAGATCACCCGCATCCGCACCAGTGCCGCCAGTGTCAGCGCCCCCGGCAGCAGCGGCAGCCACACCGTCAGCAGCCGGAACGCCAGTACCACCGCCGTGGACACGGCCGCCGGCCCGCCCGCCGCCACCAGCGCCACGACCAGCGCCGCCTCGACCGAACCGATGCCGCCCGGCGTGGGCACCAGCGCCACCGCGACCGTCGCCGCGAGATACGCCACCGCCATGTGCCCGGCCGGCAGCGGCAGCCCCAGCGACCGCCCCACCAGGACCAGCGCCGAGGCCTGCAACAGGGGGAAGGCCAGCGCGCCGCCCCACAACGCCAGCGCGCGAACCGGCCGGGCATGCACCGACCGGGCCTCGCCCAGTGCCGTCCGCAGGAAGGAGAGCAGCGCCCCGCGCAACCGCGGCAGCAGCGCCAGCACCACCGCCGCCACGACCGGGACCGCGCCCGCGACCACCAGCAGCGGTCCCACGGCTCCCTCGGGCAGCAGGGTGCCGAGCCGCAGCGCGCCGGGGAACGCGATCAGCAGGGCGCCCAGTACGGCGAGGCGGCCGACGCTCTCCGCCAGCAGGTAGAGCGCGAGCGCGGCCGAGGATCGGGCCAGCGGCAGCCCGCACACCGTCATGAACCGCAGGTTCACCGCGCTCGCGCCCAGGCCCGTCGGCAGCAGGTGGTTGGCCGCGCCGGCCGCGAACTGGGTGGCCAGCAGCCGCCGCGCGGGCAGCCGCTCCACCACCGCGCCCTGCCGGGTGCAGGCGGCGGCAACCCAGGTCAGACAGGTCGCGCCGGCCGCGGCCAGCAGCCAGGGCCACCGGGCGGTGGCGAGCTGGCCGAAGCCGTCGGCCAGCACGGACCGGTGCCGCACCGCGACCACGCCCACCAGGAGCAGCGGGAGCACACACAGGATCCTTCGGACCGGCACACGGTGCAGAAGTGGCTTCTCGGAGGCTCGAACCGCAGTCGTCACAGCACAAGACATTCCCCCAGGCGCGCCAACTACGGGTGGCCGACGCGCGGATTGCGGCTTACGGACCGCGGACCGTGCCGTCTTGACCTCAATGTTGGTCGAGGTTCTACCGTCGTCGGCATGAGCATGGAGACCACGGCGTGGACGCAGCTGTACAGCGTCATGAACGCCAAAGACGAGCGCCGTCCCTTCGCCCGCGCCACCCTGCGCCGCATCGGCGCGTTCGCCCGCCCGCACCGCCGCCGCATCGTCCGCTTCGTGCTGCTCGGGATGGCGACCGCACTGCTCGCCGTCGCCACCCCGGTGCTGGCCGGGAAGGTCGTCGACGCGATCGTGTCGGACGGCGACGAGGGCACGGTCGTGCGCCTCGCCCTGCTCATCGCGCTCATCGCCGTCGCGGAGGCGGTGCTCGGCGTCTTCTCCCGCAGGCTCTCGGCCACGCTCGGGGAGGGACTCATCCTCGATCTGCGGACGGCCGTGTTCGATCATGTGCAGCGCATGCCGGTCGCGTTCTTCACACGTACTCGTACGGGAGCGCTCGTCTCCCGTCTCAACAACGACGTCATCGGCGCCCAGCGCGCCTTCAGCAACACCCTCTCCGGCGTGGTCAGCAACGTGGTCACCCTGCTGCTCACCCTCGCGGTGATGCTGACCCTGTCCTGGCAGATCACCCTGCTCGCCCTGGTGCTGCTCCCGGTGTTCGTCCTCCCCGCGCGGCGGATGGGCCGCCGCATGGCCCGTATGCAGCGCGAGGCCGCGGCCCTGAACGCCGCGATGGGCACCCGCATGACCGAGCGATTCTCGGCGCCCGGCGCCACCCTGATCAAGCTGTTCGGCCGCCCGGAGGAGGAGTCCGCCGAGTTCGCCGACCGGGCCCGCCGCGTCGCCGACATCGGGGTGCGCACCGCCACCGCCCAGGCCGCCTTCATCACCGCGCTCACCCTGGTCTCCGCCCTCGCCCTGGCCCTCGTCTACGGCCTCGGCGGCTTCTTCGCCCTGCGCGGCACCCTGGACGCGGGAGCCGTCGTCGCGCTGGCCCTGCTGCTGACCCGTCTGTACGCGCCGCTCACCGCGCTCGCCGGGGCCCGCGTGGAGGTCATGAGCGCCCTCGTCAGCTTCGAGCGGGTCTTCGAGGTCCTCGACCTGGCCCCGCTCATCGACGAGAGGCCCGACGCCCGCCCGGTCCCCGACGGCCCCGTCGCCGTCGAGTTCGACGACGTCCGCTTCGGCTACCCGTCCGCCGACAAGGTCTCCCTCGCCTCCCTCGAAGAGGTGGCCACCCTGGACACCCGCGGCGGCGAAGAGGTCCTGCACGGCCTCTCCTTCCGCGCGGAACCGGGGCAGACGATCGCCCTCGTCGGATCGTCCGGCGCCGGCAAGTCCACCATCGCCCAGCTGCTGCCGCGCCTGTACGACACCGACGGCGGCACCGTCCGCGTCGGCGGCGTCGACGTGCGCGAACTGAGCGCCCGGTCGCTGCGCGACACCGTCGGCATGGTCACCCAGGACGGCCACCTCTTCCACGACACCGTCCGGGCCAATCTGCTCCTCGCCCGGCCGGGCGCCACCGAGGACGAGCTGTGGGAGGCGCTGCGCCGGGCCCGCCTCGCCGACCTCGTACGGTCCCTGCCGGACGGGCTCGACACCGTGGTCGGCGAGCGCGGCTACCGGCTCTCCGGCGGCGAGCGCCAGCGCATGACCATCGCCCGGCTGCTGCTGGCCCGCCAGCGTGTCGTCATCCTCGACGAGGCCACCGCCCACCTCGACAACACCTCCGAGGCGGCCGTCCAGGAAGCGCTCACCGAAGCCCTCCAGGGCCGGACGGCCGTGGTGATCGCGCACCGGCTGTCCACGGTCAGGGCGGCCGACCGCATCCTGGTGGTCGAGGCCGGCCGCATCGTGGAGAGCGGCACCCACGAGGAACTCCTCGCGGCCGACGGCCGCTACGCCCAACTGCACCGCACCCAGTTCGAGCGCCCGGCCCTCGACAAGGCCGCCTAGGCCGGCCGCGGGGACGCTACTGCGGGCCGGGCGCCCCGGCCCGCACCGGCAGGTCCTGCTCCGCCCAGACCACCTTCCCGTCGGGCGTGCGGCACGACCCCCAGCGCCGGCACATCATGTTGATCAGCTGGAGACCGCGCCCGCTCTCGTCGCTCACGTCCGCGTGCTGGATCTGCGGCAGGTCGGGGCCGGAGTCGGAGACCTCCACGGACAGCCGCTCGTGCCGCAGCAGCCGCAGCTCCCCGGGGGCGTTCCCGTACCGCAGGGCGTTGCCGACCAGCTCGCTGACCACCAGCTCCGTGGTGTCGACCAGTTCGTCCAGGCCCCACCGCTCCAACTGCTCGCGCACCGCCGTACGGGCCTGCCCGGCGGCCTTGCCGTCCGGCGGCAGCGCCCGCACGTACACGTCGCAGTCCGGACCGAGCGGCCGGGCGAACGCGGCCAGGACGATCGCGTCGTCCGACCGGTCGCCGCCGACCCGCTCGGCCACCGCCCGGCACTCGGTGCCGTCCTCGGGCACGCCGCCGCCCACCGCCTCGCGCAGCCGCTCCAGCTGGGTGCCCAGGTCGGCCGTGCGCGACCTGATCAGCCCGTCCGTGTACAGCGTCAGCCGGCTCCGCTCGGGCACCGGTCGCTCGACCGGGTCGTACGGGATCACCCCCGTCCCCAGCGGCGCCCCCGCGGGCACGTCCAGGAACGACACCGCGCCGTCCGGCCCGGTCAGCAGCGGCGGCGGGTGCCCGGCGCTGGCGATGCGGTAGGTGCTGCCGTACGGGTCGTAGACCGCGCACAGACAGGTGGCGACCTGGTCCTCCTCCAGGTCGCGGGCGGCCAGGTCGAGCCGGGCCAGCAGCCGCTCGGGCGCGATGTCCAGCGCCATCAGGGTCCGGGCCACCGTGCGCAGCCGCCCCATGGTCGCGGCGGCGGCCAGCCCGCGCCCCATCACGTCGCCCACCATCAGCGCGGTGCGGCCGCTGGGCAGCGCGACCACGTCGAACCAGTCGCCGCCCACCGCGGCCGGATCGGCGGCCGGGTCGTAGCACGAGGTCACGTCCAGACCCGGGGTGCTCGGGCTGGACCGGGGGAGCAGCGCCCGCTGGAGAGTCACCACGTGGTCGCGCTCGCGCCCGTAGAGGCGGGCGTTGTCGATGCAGACGGCGGCCTTGGACGCCAGCTCCATGGCCAGGGCCACGTCGGTCCGGTTGAACGGCGCCCGATGCCCGGCCCGGACGAAGTCGGCGAGCCCCAGCAGCACCCCGCGGGCGATCAGCGGCACCGCCAGGTAGGAGTGGACGCCCGCCCGGCGCATGATGTCCGACGACTCGCGCGAGGGGGCGATCACGGCGAAGTCGGCGCGCGTCATCCGGGACACCAGCACCGGCCTGCGGGTGGTGAGGCACCGCTGCCCCAGCCGGTCGGCGGTGTGCACCGACAGCTCGCCGACGGGATCGGGCGCCAGGTTCAGGCCCTCGACCTCCGACACCGCCATCGCCCTGAGCCGCGGTGCCTCGCCTCCCGTGACCCGGTCGCCCTCCTGGAACCGCAGCACCGAGTCCAGCAGGTCCACGGCGGCACCGTCGGCCAGCTCGGGCACGGTGAAGTCGGCCAGCTCCTCCGCCGTCCGCCGCACGTCCAGCGTGGTGCCGATGCTCAGGTCCGCCGCGTTCAGCCAGGCCAGGCGGCGGCGCGCGCCGAGCGCCTCCGACATCGACCGCAGCGCGCCCCGTGCCGCCCGGTGCCCGCTCACGAGGGGGTTCGGGGGGCGGCGCAGCCCGCCCAGCCACGCTCGTTCCCGCACGCGTCGCCTCCTCCCACGGCCTCCTGTCCTGATTCTGCCCTGCCACGGGACGACCGGCGACGGCGGACCCCCCTCCGGCGTCCGCACCGGCAGGGGGTGCCGCCCGGCGACGGCTCAGGCGCGCAGCCACACCGCCGTGTCCGACGGCAGCCGGCCTGCCTCGTCCAGCGGCCCGCTGACGAGCAGGACGGCGCTGTGCGCGGGCAGCTCGACCGGTGCCGCGGACAGGTTGACGACGCACACCGGGCCGCCCGCACGCCGGAACGCGAGGACGCCGTCCGGCGCGGGCAGCCAGTCCAGGCCGCCGTCCCCGAACCCCGCCGTGGACCGTCGCAGGCCGAGGGCCCGGCGATAGAGCGAGAGCATCGACTCCGGGTCCGCGCCCTGGCGGTCCGCCGCGTACGCCGACCAGCCCTCCGGCTGCGGCAGCCAGGGCTCGGTCTCCGAGCCGAACCCGCAGTACGGCGCGTCGGCGGCCCACGGAAGCGGTACCCGGCAGCCGTCCCGGCCCGGATCGACGCCTCCGGAGCGGAAGTGCATCGGGTCCTGTATCCGCTCGCGCGGGATGTCCGCCTCGGGCAGGCCGAGTTCCTCTCCCTGGTAGAGGTAGACGGAGCCGGGCAGCGCCAGCGTCAGCAGCGCGGCGGCCCGTGCGCGCCGGGTGCCCAGGGCGAGGTCGGTCGGGGTGCCGAAGGCCTTCTTCGCGAAGTCGAAGCCGGTGTCCGCACGGCCGTACCGGGTCACCGTGCGGGTCACGTCGTGGTTGCAGAGCACCCAGGTGGCCGGGGCGCCGACCGGGGCGTGCTCGGCCAGGGTGTCGTCGATGGTGCGGCGCAGCCGGTCCGCCTCCCACGGGCAGGACAGGAAGTTGAAGTTGAAAGCGGTGTGCAGTTCGTCGGGCCGCAGATAGCGCGCGAAGCGCTCGGCGTCGGGCAGCCACACCTCACCGACGAAGACACCCCCGTACGCGTCGGCGACCTTGCGCCAGGAGCGGTAGATGTCGTGCAGCTCGTCCTGGTCGATGTACGGGTGCGGGTCGACGCCCTCCACGAAGTCCGCCAGCGCCGGGTCCTTGGCGAGCAGCGCGGCGGAGTCGATGCGTACGCCCGCCACCCCGCGCTCGAACCAGAAGCGCAGCACGTCCTCGTGCTCCCGGCGCACCTCGGGGTGGGCCCAGTTGAGGTCGGGCTGCTCCGGGGTGAACAGGTGCAGGTACCACTCGCCGTCCGGGACCCGGGTCCAGGTGCGGCCGGAGAACTGGGAGGGCCAGTCGTTGGGCGGCAGTTCGCCGTCGGCACCGCGGCCGGGGCGGAAGTGGAACCGCTCCCGCTCCGCGCTGCCCGGCCCGGCCTCCAGCGCCGCCCGGAACCAGGCGTGCCGGTCGGAGACGTGGTTGGGCACGATGTCGACGATGGTGCGGATGCCCAGCTCTCGGGCCTCGGCGATCAGCTTCTCGGCCTCGCCCAGGGTGCCGAAGGCGGGGTCGATGGTGCGGTAGTCGGCGACGTCGTAGCCGCCGTCCACGAGCGGGGAGACGTACCAGGGGGTGAACCAGACGGCGTCCACGCCGAGTTCGGCGAGGTAGGGCAGTCTCGCCCTCACGCCCGCGAGGTCACCGGTGCCGTCGCCGTCGCCGTCGGCGAAACTGCGGGGGTACACCTGGTAGATGACGGCGTCGCGCCACCAGTCTTCGGTGCGGTGCGAGTTGGGGGCTGCCACGTGACGGTCCTTTCGGGCAGGGTGGATCTTCGCCGCCGGCCCGGACAGAGCGGGGCGTCGGACAGGCCGGCGGCGAAGGTTGACGGGACGAGCCGGGAGGGAGAGGAGGAAGGGGAGGCAGGACGGGCGGCAGGCGCCCCGGCCCCGGGCCCCTCAGCCCTTGAGCCCTCCGGCGGTGAGTCCGCTCATGATGTTGCGCTGGAAGATCAGGAAGATGATGAGCGTCGGCAGTGAGGCCATGGTGAGAGCCGCGATCAGCACGTTCACGGGCACCCCGTTCGACAGGGAGTAGATCCCGACGTTCAGGGTCTGCTTCGCGGGGTCCGGCAGGGTCAGCATGGGCCAGAGGAAGTCCTTCCAGACGCCCACGATCGCGAAGATCGACACCACGCCGAGGATCGGCCGCGAGATCGGCAGCACGATCGACCAGAGGGTGCGCATCGGCGAGGCACCGTCGATGGAGGCGGCGTCGAGCAGCTCCCGGGGGATCGAGTCGAAGAACCGCTTCAGCAGGAAGATGTTGAAGGCGTTGGTCACCGAGGGCAGCCAGATCGCCCACGGCGTGTTCAGCAGGTTGCGCTCGAAGATCGGCACGTCCAGCACCGTCAGGTACTGGGGCACCACCAGCACGGTCGCCGGGATCATCAGCGTCGCCAGCATCAGACCGAGGATGGCCTTGCCGAGGACCGGCCGGAGCTTGGACAGCGAGTAGGCCGCCGCCACGTCGAACACCAGCTGGAAGGCGAGCGCGCCGAACGCGTAGAACAGCGTGTTCCCCAGCAGGCTCGCCAGGTCCATGACGTTCCAGGCCTGCGAGTAGTTGTCGGGCTCGAAGGACTCGGGCACCAGCGTCGGCGGGGTCTGCACGACCTCCTGGGTGTCCTTGAAGCCGCTGGAGACCATCCAGTACATCGGGCCCAGGAAGACCACGGTGAACAGGGCGACGACGAGGCCGAAGACCACCCAGTACAGCGCCTTGCCGCGCGGGCGGGCGAGCTGGGCCGGTGAGATGAGTGTGCGTGTGGACATCTGTGGATTCCCCCGGCCCTACTCGTCCTCGGCGCGGCTGAGCTTCACGTACGCCGCCGAGAAGCCGGCCAGCAGTACGAGGAGCAGCAGGCCGAGGGCCGCCGCGGCACCGTAGTTGTTGAAGTTGAAGGCGTACTGGTAGATGAGGTAGACGACCGTGGTCGTCGAACCCTCGGGGCCGGCGCCGCCGGTGAGCAGGAAGGGCTCCACGAAGACCTGCATCGTGGCGATGATCTGCATCAGCAGCATCAGCGACAGGATGAGCCGCGTCTGCGGAATGGTGACGTGCCAGATCTTGCGCAGCAGCCCGGCACCGTCCAGCTCCGCCGCCTCGTACAGCTCGCCCGGGATGCCCTGGAGCGCGGCCAGGTAGATGAGGGCCGCGCCGCCCATGTTCATCCACGTCGAGGCGATGACCACCGAGAGCATGGAGAGGTCGGGGTCCTGCAGCCACTGCTGCTCGGGCAGTCCGAAGAACCCGAACACCTCGTTGAGCATGCCGTAGCCGGGGTCGTACAGGTACTTGAACAGCAGCACCGAGGCGACCGGGGGCAGCATCACCGGCAGGTAGACGAGCAGCCGGAGGTACCCCTTGCCGTGCCTCAGTTCGTTGATGACGATCGCGACGACGAACGGCACCGCGAAGCCGAGCACCAGCGCCAGCGCGGTGAACAGCGCGGTGTTGCGCCACGCCTGCCAGAAGGCCGGGTCGTTGAAGACCGTCTCCAGGTTCTCCAGGCCGACCCAGGAGACCTCGCCCTGGTCCGTCTTCTGGAAGGCGAGGAAGAACTCCCGGACCATCGGGTACCAGGAGAAGAACGCGAAGCAGAGAACCGCTCCGATCAGGAAGCCGTGCGCGGTGAGGTTGCGCTTCAGGCTCCTGCCGAACGACCCGCCGCGCTGGGGCGGGCCGTCCACCGGCGGCTGGGCGTGGCGGGCTCTGGCCGCCTTGCTCGGGGTCAGGCTGGGGGCCGACATCGTCGCTCCTTGGGACTGATCTCATGGGCCCCGGGGGGCGGTGCGGCCCGCCCCCCGAGGGAGCCGGTCACTGCGTGGCCAGAACCTGGTTGACCTGCTGCTCCGCGCTGGAGAGCAGCTTGTCGACGTCGGCGTCCTCGTTGGTGAGGAGGCCGGACATCACGTTGTCCAGGACCTTGTAGACCTCCTGGGCCTTCGGCGGCTCGGCCAGGCCCGGGACCGGGGTGTCCATGAACGACTTGAAGTTCTCGACCGGCATCGTGGCGTGCTCGATCCGGGCCGCGTCGTCCTTCTTCTTCGACTCGTTCAGCCAGAAGTTGGGCTGCGGGAGGCCCACCGGCAGCTCGTCCGTCTTCTTGCGGGCCCAGTCGAACTGCCCCTTGCCGACGGTGAGGTTCTCGAAGTTGAGCCAGGCGACGGCCGCCTTGATCTTGTCGGAGGAGATGCCCTTCTTGATCATGTAGCTGTTGCCGCCGGCGAGGGTGTTCTTGCCGCCCGGGATCGGGCCCATGCCGAAGTTCTCGTAGTCGGCGCCGAGCTGCTGCACCATGTACGTGATGTCGTCGGGCGCGGCGAGGAACATGCCGAGCTTGTCGGTGGCGATCTGCTTCTGGAGGTCGCCCCACTGGAGCAGCTGGGTCTTGCCCATGCTCTCGTCCTCCCAGCGCATGGCGTGGAGGTTCTCGGCGACCTCCTTGCCCACCTCGTTGTTGAAGGTCGCCTTCTTGCCGCTCTCGTCCACGACGTCGGCGCCGCGGCTGTACATCTGGGCGGTGAAGTGCCAGCCGCCGGTGTTGCCCGCGCTGTACTCGCCGAAGCCCGCGATGCCGTCGCCCAGGTCGGCGATCTTCTTGGCGGCGGTGCGGAGCTCGTCCCAGGTGCGCGGCGGGGTGTCCGGGTCGAGCCCGGCCTGCTTGAAGAGCTTGCGGTTGATCAGCAGGCCCATCGTGTAGTTGCTGGTGGGCAGGCCGTAGAGCTTGTTCTCGTGCTTGAGCGAGCCGAGGACGTTCGGGTCGATGTCCCCCAGCGCCGGGACCGTCTTGTCGTTGACGTAGGCCGTGATGTCCTCGGCGCCGTCGTTGTCCAGCACCTGGGGCAGGTCGGTGAAGTACGTGTAGAAGACGTCGGGCTGGGACTTGGCCTTCAGCATCGCGGTGAAGCGCGGCGGCTCCAGACACTGGCCCGGGGTGGAGCGCCCCTCGATGGTGACGTTGGGGTAGGTCTTGTTGAACTCCTTGACGTCCTCCTGCCACTCCTTCAGCTCGGCCGCCTTCGCCTTCGGCGGCATGCAGTCGATGGTGATCGTCACCTTGGTCTTCGGGTCCAGCGGAGCGGCCGGGTCGGAGGACCCGCTGCCGCCTTCGGAACCGCCGCCGTCGTCACTGCTGCTCGTGCCGCAGGCGGCGAGAGCGGTCAGGGTGAGGGCGGAGACGAGCGTGATGGCGCCGGCACGGCGAGTACGGCGGAACCGAGCACTTCTCATGGGTGGTCCCCTTCGGGCATGAACGTGGAAGGCGCCCCACCGCCGATGCGTTGTGGGGCGCCGCTCACTCAACCACCGTGAACAAGTGAACGCAATATCTCGCGCTGATTTCGTAAATGTTTGACAGGTGGTTGAAGACGCCGGGTTCTCGCTACCTGGTGGAAACCTGCGCCGTGGAGCCGCGGACGACCAGTTCCGGTTCGAAGAGCAGCTCCCTGTGGGGGACTTCGGTGCCTTGGATTTGTGCGCAGAGGAGGTCGACGGCGGCGCGTCCCATGGCTTCGATGGGTTGGCGGACGGTGGTGAGGGGTGGTTCGGTGCAGGTCATGAAGGCGGAGTCGTCGTAGCCGACGACGGAGACGTCGTGGGGTACGTGGTGTCCGTGGCGGCGGGCGGCGCGGACGGCGCCGAGGGCGAGGGGGTCGCTGGCGCAGATGATGCCGGTGACGCCGCGTGCCAGGAGGCGGGTGGCGGCTGCCTGGCCGCCTTCCAGGGAGAACATGGCGCGTTCCACGTACGCGTCGGGCAGGGCGCCGTGCGCCGCCTCGGCGGCCTGCCGCGCGGCGGCCAGCTTCCGGCGGGAGGGGATGTGGTCGGAGGGGCCAAGCACGAGGCCGATGCGCTCGTGGCCCAGCGACGCCAGGTGCCGCCAGGACTGTCCCACGGCGACGGCGTCGTCGCAGGCGATGCAGGGGAAGCCGAGATCGGGGATGGAGGCGTTGACGAGCACCACGGGGATGTTGCGCTCGGCGAGCAGCCGGTAGTGGTCGTGCGGGGCGTCCGCCTGCGCGAACAGGCCGCCGCCGGCGAAGACGACCCCCGAGACCTGCTGTTGGAGCAGCAGCTCGACGTAGTCGGCCTCGGAGACGCCGCCCTTGGTCTGGGTGCACAGCACCGGGGTCAGGCCCTGCTGGGCGAGGGCGCCGCCGATGACCTCGGCGAACGCGGGGAAGATCGGGTTCTGAAGCTCGGGCAGGACCAGGCCGACCAGGCGGGCGCGCTCGCCCCGCAGCTGGGTGGGCCGCTCGTAGCCGAGGACGTCCAGCGCGCTCAGTACGGACTGCCGGGTCGTCTCGGAGACTCCCGGTTTGCCGTTGAGCACCCGGCTGACCGTGGCCTCGCTGACCCCAACCTTCTTCGCCACCTGAGCAAGTCGTCGCGTCACAAACGCAAGACTAGCGCAAGTCTTCGCAAGAGACTTGCGCCAGTCGGTGACCTGTCCGACAACGGCTATCGTCGGGCCCTTGTCGCGGCCAGGTCTACGGGTTGCGAATGATCTTGAAGGTGGACGTCGTGTTGCGGATGTCCACGGCGTTGTCGTCGAGCTTCAGCCCGTTGAAGGTGACCTCACCGACCGCGGGTCCCTGCCCCGCCTCGGGCATCTCGTTGGCCCACAGGCCGAAACCGGACTTGGCGTCGAAGGCGTCGCCGCTCTTGTGCGCGCCCGTGACGGAGACGTCGGTGAAGACCGTGTCCTTGATCGGGAACTGGGGCTGACCTCCCACGTAGTTCGTCTGGAACATGATGCCGCTGTAGGTCGGGTCGACGATGTCGACGTTGTTGACCCTGATCCCCTGGAACACCTTGGACGCCGAGAACACCCAGATGCCCGGGAAGGTCTGCCCGCCCCAGAAGTGACCGCCGGCCCGGACGATCGAGACGTTCTCGAAGGTCGTCGGGTCGGTGCCGAACCCGTTCATCGGGTAGCCGAAGTCCAGTGAGCTGATGGTGATGCCCGAGTAGACCAGGGTGTCCGCGATGTGGATGTTGCGGAAGGTGTTGTTGTAGCCGCCGTAGACGGCCAGGCCCGCCGCACGCCAGGTCAGCGTGGTCGTGAGGTTCTCGTACAGGTTGTTCTTCATGTCCGCGCCGCCCGCGTCGATCGCGGAGAAGAGCGCGAAGCTGTCGTCGCCGGTCGCCCGGGCGTCGTTGTTGGAGACGAGGTTGTCGGTCGAGCCGTTGGTCATGTTGATGCCGTCGGCGAACATGTTGCGGATCCGGGAGTTCTTGATCGTCATCCGGTCGGTGTTGGCGCCCCAGTACAGGCACACCATGTGCTCGTTCCAGATGTTGTCGATCACGATGTCCGAGGTGTTGGAGAAGTCGAACACCTTGCCTGGTCCGTCGATGCGGCTCGTGTAGTTGCCGAAGTAGGCGAAGTTCGCGAACGTCGAACCCTTCGCGCTCGCCTCGGCACGGAACCCGATGTCGGTGTTGTCCTGCGTGGTGGGCGCGTGGAACTTCGTGAACCAGGGACCGGCGCCGACCACCTTCACCGCCTTGCCGTACACCTGGAACTTGCTCGACGTCTGGTAGTCGCCGGGCGGCAGGTACACGCCGATCAACTTGCCGGAGGTGTCCATGCGGACCCTGTCGAGCGCGTTCTGCACGTCCTGGTGCGTGAACCCGGCCGGCACCGCGTACGCCGCCGGGTCGGGGTTCGCCGCCGCGGAGACCTGCTCCAGGTTGACGAAGTCGATCGCGTAGTCGGAGGTGTTCGCCGCGTCCTTCTGCAGCCGGATCGTGCTGCCCGCCGGGACGGTCTCGCCCAGCATGATGTGCGCCTCGTCGTAGATGTGCCGCGGGGCACCCGCACCGGGGGAGTTGCCCGGCGACGCCTCGGCGCCGTACAGCCACGCGTACTTCGACGTCAGCGGCAGCGCCTTCTTCATGACGCCGTCGACGTACACGTTCAGCGTGGCGTCGATGCCGCCGCCGCCCGGCGCGTCCGGGATCGAGAAGCGGGTCACCAGGGTGTTGGTGTCCGCCTTCGTGGTGAACTCGACGTACTCGCCGGTCTTGTCCAGATGGACGGCCTTGCGGCCGGACGCCTCGCCCGCGATGTCACCGATGGTCCGGTTGGGCCCGACCACGGTGGCACCGCCGCCGACCGAACCGTCCTCCGCCTCGTACATGTCGTACGGCATGTTCGCGCCGCGCCCGACGAACAGCGGCTGCGTGGAGGTGTTGTTCTCCCGCTTGACCGGCAGTTCGTTCGCGTCGTCGGCGACCGTGACCTTCAGGGAGTACGAGCCGTTGGCCGCCTTCCAGGTGCCGAGGCCCACGGCCGGGGCCGTCGAGCCGGCGGCGATGACACCGGAGTGCGCGCCGGTGAGGGTCTTGACCGTGCTGCCCCTGGAGTCGACCAGCGCGAGCGTCACCGTGTGGCTGCCGCCCGCCGAGTCCTGGGTGCCCTGGTTCTTCAGGGCGACCTTGAACGTCACGTCGTCACCGGCGGCCGGACTGGACGGCGAGGTGGTGACGGCGGCGGCGACCAGGTCGGAGCTCTGCACCGGCTTGACGACCAGCGGATCGGGCCGGGTGTAGGTGTTGTTGGTCTCGTTCTGCTCGATGATCTCGTTCGCCTCGTCGGCGACCGCGCTCAGTTCGTAGGAACCGGCCTCGCGTGCCCCGAGGGACGCGCTGACCGTGCGCTGCGCGCCCGCCTCCAGGGCGGGGACGTCGGCGGTGGCGACCCTGGTGCCACCCAGCCGGACGGCGACCTTCCCGGCCGGAGCGCCCGCGGCACCGCTGTTGCGCACGGTGGCGGACACCGTGATCTCGTCCGACTCGACGGGGGAGTCGGGCGCCGTGGTCAGCCCGGTCACCTCGAGGTCCGGGTTGGGCGCCGGGGTGCCGACGACCTGGAACTCGGCGACCTGCCCGGCCGTCGCCCCGCTGTTGGAGGTGAACTTCAGCTGGACGTCCGCGGCCCGTGCGCCGACGGGTATCGTCACGCTGTTGCCGCCGCTCGCGGGGTCGAAGACGTAGTCCCTGGCGGCCACCAGGGAGGTGAGGCCGGACGCGTCCTGGGCGCGGCCGAGCACCTCGATGTTCTGGGTGCGCCTGGACCAGCCGGCGTCGGGGTTGAGCTTGAGGACGACGCTGTCGACGTCCGCGTTCGCGCTCAGCTTCAGGGTCAGCGTGTTCGGGTAACTGCCCGCCGCCCCCTCCCAGTAGGTCGAGGTGCTGTTGTCGTTGGCGTTCTCGGCGACGTAGGTGTGGATGTGGGACGAGGCGCTGATCGGCTTGCCGACGGCCAGGTTCGAGCCGTCCTCGGTGCCGACCCGGATCACGGAGTTGCTGTCGCCCGACTCGTTGCCCGCCGCGTCCTTCGCCCGCACGAAGTAGGTCACGTTCGCCGACGCCGGCTGTGTGTCGGTGTAGGTCGTGACGTCACCGGCGACGCTCTTGCGGAGCTTGTTGTTGGCGTAGACGTCGTACCCGGTGACGCCCCTGTCGTCGGTGGATGCGCTCCACGTCAGCCTGATCTGCCCGGCGGCCGGTTCGGTGAGGGCGAGGTTCGAGGGCGCCGTGGGTGCCTGCGTGTCGCCGGTGTCGGCACGGCGGGTGACCGGGTTGCTGTTGCCCGACTGGTTGCCGGCCGTGTCCTTGGCGCGCACGAAGTAGGTGACCGTGGTGCCGGCCGGCCTGGTGTCCGTGTACGTGGTGACGTCGCCCGCGACCGAGGTCAGCAGATCGCCGTTGGCGTAGATGTCGTACCCCGTGACGGCCGTGTCGTCCGAGGACTCGTTCCAGGTCAGCCTGATCTGCCCGGTGGCGGGCTCGGTGAACGCGAGGTTCGCCGGGGTCGTGGGCGCCTGCGTGTCACCCGTCTGCGGGCCGTAGACCTCCAGCTCGGAGACCTGGGCGGCGGGCTGGCCGGTGTTGGCCGTCACCAGGACCCGGACGTAGCGCGCGGTGGCCGCGTCGAAGGTGACCGCGGCCGACTGGCCGCCCGCCGCGTCGAACGTGTACGCCTTCGCGGCGGTCAGATCGGTGAAGTCCGAGCCGTTGTCACTGGCCTGGATCTTCAGCGTCTGGCTGCGGGTCGGCCAGCCGTCCGGCAGCCGCAGTACGACGCGGTTCACCCGGCGCGCGGAACCGAGGTCGGCCTGGAGCCACTGCGGCAGGTCGTTGTTGGCGCTCTCCCAGTAGCTGGCCCGGTTGCCGTCGTTGCCGTTGCCCGGGGTGTACGCGCCCGTGGAACTGCTCGCCGTCAGCCGCCGGCCGGCGGCGAGGTTCACGGACGACTCCCCGGCGGCGTGCACCTCCAGCTCGGAGAGCTGGGCCGCCTGCCACCCGGTGTTCGCCGTGATGTTCACCCGCACGAACCGTGTCTGGGTGGCGGGGAAGGCGATGGTGACCGTGTTGCCCGACCCCGGGTCGAAGGCGTAGGTGGCGGACGTCTTGAGCGTGCTGAAGCCCGTGCCGTCGGCGCTGCCCTGGACGGAGAGCGTCTGATCGCGGCTCTCCCAGCCGGCGGGCAGTCTCAGGACGACCTCGTCGATCCGCTCGGTGGCACCGAGGTCGGTCTGGACCCACTGGGGCAGGCTGCCGCCGCCGCTCTGCCAGTACGTGCCCTGGTTGCCGTCGGTGATGTTGGCGGCGCCGTACTCACCGTGCGAGCTGCTCGCCGCGGTGGCGTCTCCCACGGCGATGTTGGGCCCACCGGCTGCCGTGGCCGACAGCAGCGGTCCTCCCAACGCCAGGAGACTGGTCGCGACCACGGTGCACAGGGCCCGCGATCTCCAGTTCCGGTTTCTCATCTGTCCCCACATCAGGTAGACACTCAATGTTCTCTGACATTTACGCGGAGCGCTCGCAGAGTTGCAGAGAAATGTTGAGTCGTCTACGGGATGGACAGCGCGAAGTGGGCCTGCCGAAGGGCCGGGTGGGGTGGGTGAGGGCCGGACAGGCGCCGGGGCATGCCTCGGATCAGCGGCTTTCACGCGCTACGTCGGGTAGTCGCAAGCCACTGTCATTTCCTGCAAGAGACTTGCGGTCGCAGGACGGTGCTGAGAGGTCCCTAGTCGGCGGCGGGCTGGGCGGTGGAGCCCCGGACCACGAGTTCCGGTTCGAAGAGCAGCTCGCCGTGGGGGACTTCGGTGCCTTGGATTTGTGCGCAGAGGAGGTCGACGGCGGCGCGTCCCATGGCTTCGATGGGTTGGCGGACGGTGGTGAGGGGTGGTTCGGTGCAGGTCATGAAGGCGGAGTCGTCGTAGCCGACGACGGAGACGTCGTGGGGTACGTGGTGTCCGTGGCGGCGGGCGGCGCGGACGGCGCCGAGGGCGAGGGGGTCGCTGGCGCAGATGATGCCGGTGACGCCGCGTGCCAGGAGGCGGGTGGCGGCCGCCTGGCCGCCTTCCAGGGAGAACATGGCCCGCTCGACGAACTCCTCGGGCAGTTCCGCGCCGGCGGCCCGGGCCGCCTCGCGGGCGGCGGCCAGCTTCCGGCGGGAGGGGATGTGGTCGGAGGGGCCAAGGACCAGGCCGATGCGCTCGTGGCCCAGCGACGCCAGGTGCCGCCAGGACTGCTCGACGGCGACGGCGTCGTCGCAGGCGATGCACGGGAAGTCGAGGTTCTCGATCGACGCGTTGATCAGCACCACGGGGATGTTGCGCTCGGCGAGCAGCCGGTAGTGGTCGTGCGGGGCGTCCGCCTGCGCGAACAGGCCGCCCGCGAACACCACTCCGGAAACCTGCTGTTGGAGCAGCAGCTCGACGTAGTCGGCTTCGGAGACGCCGCCCTTGGTCTGGGTGCACAGCACCGGGGTCAGCCCCTGCTGGGCGAGCGCGCCGCCGATGACCTCGGCGAACGCGGGGAAGATCGGGTTCTGAAGCTCGGGCAGGACCAGGCCGACCAGGCGGGCGCGCTCGCCCCGCAGCTGGGTGGGCCGCTCGTAGCCCAGGACGTCCAGCGCGCTGAGCACGGACTGTCGGGTCGTCTCCGAGACCCCCGGCTTGCCGTTGAGCACCCGGCTGACCGTGGCCTCGCTGACCCCAACCTTCTTCGCCACCTGAGCAAGTCGTCGCGTCACAAACGCAAGGCTAACGCAAACACCGCAAGCGGCTTGCTTCAGTCCCAGGAGATCTGGGCGACGACCGGAAGGTGATCGCTGCCGGTGGCGGGCAGGGTGCGCAGGGCGCCGACGGTCCCGGCGCGGGCCATCACCTGGTCGATCCGGGCCAGCGGCAGACCGGCGGGAAAGCTGAGGGCGAGGCCTCGCTCGGCCGTGGTGAGCCGGGTCGTCAAGGGATCCAGCGCTCGGTCGTCGACCGTGCCGTTGAGGTCGCCCAGCACTACCACCCTGCGCAGCTCCTCCGCGGCGAGGGCGTCCCCGAGCAGGCCGGCGCTCTCGTCCCGCCAGGACGACGCGAGACCGCTCACCCCCACCCGGACCGACGGCAGGTGCGCGACATAGACGGCGACTTCACCCTGCGGCGTGTGCGCCACCGTCCGCAGCCCCCGCTGCCACTTCTCCTCGATGCCCCGCGGCTTGATGTCCAGAGGACGTGAACCGGAGAGCGGATACTTCGACCAGAGCCCGACGGTGCCCCGGACCGTCCGGTACGGATAGTCGGGGGTGAGGGTCTTCGCGTAGACCTCCAGTGCCGGCGGCACCAGTTCCTCCAGGGCGACGAGGTCGGGCCCGGTTCCGGCGAGCGCGCGGGCCGTGCCCGCCGGGTCGGTGTTCTCGTCGCTGACGTTGTGCTGCACCACCACCAGGTCGTCGGCGCCGGGCTCCGGCGCGGGCAGGAGCAGCCCGCCGAAGAGGTACGTCCAGGCGGCCGCCGGCAGGAGCAGTGCCACCAGGGCGAGCGCCGAGCGGCGCACCAGCGCCAGGACGAGCAGCACCACGACGACCACGCCGAGCCACGGCAGGAAGGACTCCAGCAGACTCCCCAGCCCGCCCACGCGGTTGGGCACCGAACGGTGGAACGAGAGCAGGAGAGCGGTGCACACCGCCAGCCCGGCGAGCACCCGTCCACGCCCGCGCCTCCAGGCAGACGGGCCCGGCTCATTCGTCCGCTGAGTCGATCCCGGCCGTCTCACCCACCGTCGCACCGTCTTCACCGCCGAAGCCGCACCACGGCCCGCCCGCTCCACCATTGCTTTCCGTCCACTCGTCCTTGCCCGTCAGGACGATCCACTGCACTGGTCGGGTTCCCGGGGCAAGGCGATCAGTGGGCCCTCGCCCTGGCGCGTTCCCCTGAGCGGAACCGTGGCCCATGCGGGCGGCCGACCCGGAACTGGCGCTGCCATGAACACCCTGGGGACCGCCCGGCGCACGAGGAGGCGGCACTCGATCTGCTGCTGGAGGACCTCGGCTGAACCCGCTGCTTTCTCGCGAGTGGGCCGCGTTCGCACACGACGGCGTTGAACGCCGGCCCACTGGCGAGGCCGCAGCGCGGCTCAGACCGGCAGGTACGGACTCGGCTTGTCGTGCCAGCTGATGCGGAGCGCGTCGCGGGCGCGGGTCGCGGCCACGAAGAGCAGTGAGGGTGCCCTGAGTTCCGCGCGGGCGCAGCGCCCGGGGTCGGTGACGCGGTAGCGTTCGATGACCTCCGTGCGGGGGATGACGCCGTCGCGGGCGCTGGTCTCCTCATCCAGCAGCATCTGGGGGCCGAGGGCCCGGATCAGGTCGGCGACCTCGTCCGTGCCGTCCGTCTCAGCGGGTGAACCGACCGTCGGAACAGGTCACTTCCGCACCATGTTCCCCACCACCGCCAGGGGCGCGCACACCGCACCCCACGCCGCCGAACGCTGGCTCGCCACACACCGGGGACGGACGGGGACGGAGCCCGCCGACGACGACATGGCCACGGCCTCCCTCCTCATCGCGCAGCTGACCGCGAACGCCGCCCTGCACGGCCGGGTGCAGGGCAGGAACGCACGCCTCGCCCTGACCCTGACTCCCGAGACGCTGAAGATCGAAGTCAACGACGCAAGGGGCGAGCGCCTGCCCGCGACGCCCCCGGACGCCGAGGCCGATCCAGCCGCCGAGTCCTTCCCAGTGGGCGAAGAGGGCGCGTACCGCTTCGACCGTTCCGGGGGAGTCGTCCGCGGTTGAGCTGGCGGAAGAAGCGTTCGGCACGGGTCTCCTCGCCCGGTGTTTCCGCGGTCGCGTCCTGAGCGGTGTCCTCACCGTCCGCCCGATCGTCGTCGGCGGTGAGCCGCTGGGCCGGGTCGGCGGACCCGGTGGCCGTGAAGCGGACGCCGTCGGCGGTCAGCAGGGCGCGGACGTCGTCGCTTCCGGCGTCCTGGGGCGTCGCCCACCGGAAGCCGTCGGAGACCTTGCCCTCGGAGGTGAGAACCCGGTACGCGTGTGCCACACCCAGGGTGTTGGCCAGGTGGTTTCCCACGGCCTGGGCGCCGGAACCGAGGAAGGCTGCCAGATCGCCGTACGCGGTCCAGGTGCCGTGGGGGAGGGCGGCGACGACTGGGCGTCCTCCGAACAGCAGCTGGAATAGGGGGCAGCTTGTGAAGTGGGTGTACGGATCACATACTGGTGCCGAAGTGATCAGTGTGACGTCGCCCCCGACGGGTGCGGACAGTTCCCGGGGGAAGCAGTGAGTGGGCCGGACAGCAGACTCGTCCAGACCGCGGTGATCGGGAGCCCGAACTCGGGACGGGCGATCATTCTGCCGACCGACGCTGACGAACTGCTGCGGTGGCGCCGCGGTCACCGTACATACACCTACTGGTGCGGAACTCAGCTCGGCGGCTGTGGCAACGAGCTTTCCGACCGCCTGTACCGGGACAAGGTCTGCCACTTCGCCCACCGGCCCCACACCTCCTGCCACCGCACGGCCACGGGCGCCAACAGCGCCGACCACCTCTTCATCAAGGACGACCTCGCCGCCTGGACCGGCAGACTCGGGATCAAAGGACGTGCCACCTCACGCGATCTCGGGTCCGGACCCGGCGACGCCGTCGACTTCCGTGTCGGGAACGGCAGGCAGCAGCACGTACGCTTCCAGTTCAGCAAGCTCTCTCACGCCGAGTGGACCAGCGCACGTGATCGGCTGACGGGCGAGGCCGACACCCTCGACTGGGCCTTCGGGCCGAGCACCGTGCAACCGGAAACCATGGAAGCACTGTGCGACGAGTACGGATATCTGCTCCGTTTCCGCTTCGAGACACATGGCGCGGCGCGGCACATCCGCCTCCGGGCGGAGGGCCCCCGCAACAGCACCGAATGGGTGCCACTCCGGGCCTGCGTCATCACTCCCGAGGGGCTGCGCGTGCCAGGAGCCGGACTGCGACGCCGTACATCAGGCTCGCGACCTCTCGATGCGGCAGGTCCCGCGGCGGCGCCGAGGTCGCGCGACGACCAGGTTCGTGCGCTGAGGAGGGCGCTGATCAGCGCCGCACGCTTCCGGACCCGGCCCACCTGGGAGGCGCTGTGTCGCACGGCTGGTAGTGACCTGCTGAAGACTTCGTTGCAGGACCGGGTCGGCCTGCTCCTCGCCGTGGAACAGGCTGGTGAAGAGGGCACACCGCTACTGTCGGCCCTTCTGAGAACCGGCGCGGGAGAACCACCGCCCTACATCCGGGAAGTCGTCGCCGCTGTCGGGGGCGGGACACCGGCCACGGCACAGGTGTTGAAGCGCTGGTGTCAGCGGGAGGCCGACCGGGCGTTCGCCGTGTACGGAATGCCGTCTCGCACCGCTCCGGCGCGTCTGGCGCTCACCACCGACGGACGGATCTCCGTGCAGGGAGCCGAGCCGACGACGTGGCGAACCATCGTCCATGTCGAGGCCCGCGCCCCGGTACTGGAGGTCACACCACTCTCTGAGGCTCTGCGCGGTGCACGGGAGAGGCAGGACAGAAGGCTCGTAGTGGGGCTTCTCGAACAGGCGGAAGACTCGATAGTCACCCTGCCGAAATCCGAACGCACCAAACTGCTGCGGGAGATGAGGACGGCACGCGACTGGCTGAACAGCGGGGTGACGAAGCGCAAGCGGAAGCGCCAGGCGCTTGCGAATCCGGGGAAGAAGGCACGGGCGAAGAAGAAGGGCGGCACGCTGAGAGACGCCCGTCCGCTGCCGGGCCTCGGGGAGAAGCCCAAGAAGAGGAAGCCGTCGTAGTGAACCCACGCGCGGCCCGGCAGCCCGCAGGGACCTGCGCCACACCCGCCGAACCGCCAGCGGAAGGCGGCGACCTTCTCCGAGCTGCAACGTCTGAGTTTGCTGAGGCCGTTGCGGCTGTGGGCAAACGAGCGCTGTGAAGTGTGGGGCCGACCGCGAACGCTGCCGGCCCCACGTCGGAGGCTCCCGGCGGCCTACTTCAGATAGGGACCGTCCGCTCCGATCTTCCCGGGACCGTTCAGGACGTACACCCGCAGGTTGCCCTTGCCGGGTGCGGCGACGGTGAGGCGGCCGTCGGTGACGGTGCGGGTGTCGCCGGTGACCGCGTCCCGGTAGGTGCCGTTGGGGATGCCCGTGTAGGTGGCTGCGCCCGAGACGGTGACGAGGGCGAAGCTGTCCGTGTCGCCGTCGGTGTAGCGCCGCTTGAAGGCCATGTCACCGGAGATGCCTTCCGTGGAGTACTGGCCCGTCTGGAGGGCGGGGACGGCCCGGCGGATCTGGTTGAGCCGCTGTACGTGCTTGACCAGGGGCTGTGCCAGTGTCGTGGCGACGGCGCCGGTGGCCGAGTCGACCCGGGAGAAGTCGGAGGCCGCCACGTCGCCGGCGAGGTGGTCGCCGTAGTAGGCGCGGCCCGTCGTGGCGAGGGGGCAGGTGGGGCCGCAGTCGATCTTCTTGCCCTTCTGGAACTCGATCTCCGAGCCGTAGTAGAGGGTGGGGATGCCGCGGAAGGTCCACATCAGGGACATGTTCTCGGCCCAGGCGTCGGTGCCGCCCGTGTAACGCTCGCTGCTCTTGTTCGGGCCGTAGTCGTGGCTGTCGACGTAGACGACGTTGTACGTGGCGTCGTCGTAGCTGTCGTCGGAGTCCTTGCCGTTGTGGAAGGCGTTGCTCGCGTCACCGAAGTTCATGTGCATGCGCATGTCGATGACGTTCATGCCGGAGAAGCGGCTGTGGTCCGGGGTGTGGTAGCTGTTGCCCTCCAGGAAGGCGTTGGCGGACGTGGGCTGGTTGGCCGTGCCCTGCTGCTGCTCGTACTCGTACATCTCCAGGGCCGCCTTCGCGTCGTCGGCGCTGTACTCCTTGCGCTCCTTCCACGTGTAGAACTGCGCCGAGTGGTTGACCGAGCCGCGGTTCCACTTGTCGTTGACGAAGGCGGCGACCTCGCCGAAGACGAAGAAGTTCCTCGCCGCCTCGGCGCCGTGCTGCTGGGCCACGCGCTCCTGGATCGCGGGCAGGAAGCGGCGGTTCCAGGTGGTGCGCGGGATGTGCACGGCCGTGTCGACGCGGAATCCGTCGACGCCCATGTCGATGTATTTGTCGTAGGCGCCGATGAGGTAGTTCTGCACCTGGGGGTTCTCGGTGTTGAAGTCGGCGAGGTCCTCGTGCAGCCAGCAGGAACGGGAGTCCTCACCCTCCCAGTTGCCGATCCAGCAGTCGTGGTACAGCGCCTTGGGGAACATGCCGGACGTCGGGCTGGGCCACTGGCAGTTGTAGATGGTGTAGCCCTCGGGGCTCTTGGCGCCGGTGGGCGTGCCCCAGTCGACGCAGGTGTTGCCGGTCGGCTCGGCGGTCGACCAGAGGTCGCCGTTGTAGTAGGACTTGCCGCTCTTGGGCTCGACGGTCAGGCCGTCGTACTCGAAACCGGGCTGCTCCTCGTCGTAGTACCAGCTCCACTGGGAGTCGCGTACTCCGTAGACGGTCGGGGTGAACAGGCCCTTGGCGCCCCAGCGGGAGGAGTGGTTGTAGACGACGTCCTGGTAGATCTTCATGCCCTTGGCATGGGCGGCGTCGATGAGATCCTGGTAGGAGGCGCCGGCGGACTCCAGACGCGGGTCGACCCGGTAGAAGTCGTGGCCGTGGTAGCCGTGGTAGTCGTAGTCCGAGCGGTTGAGCACCACCGGAGTGATCCACACCGCGGAGAAGCCGAGGCCCTTGATGTAGTCGAGCTTGTTCACCAGGCCCTTGAAGTCGCCCCGGAACATGGGGTCGTCGTTCGCCGCGTTGCCGGACCTCTCGTGCTGGCTGCCGCCGCGGTTGTTGGAGCTGTCGCCGTCGTTGAAGCGGGCGGTCAGGACGAAGTAGATCGGGTCCTTTCGGGGATCGGTGGCCAGGGGCTTGCCCGCCGAGGGCGTCGGCGGTTTCGTGCCGGTGGTGGCGATCGCGGCGGCCGAGGCCGCGGAGACGTTGCCCGCGGCGTCCGTCGCCCTGACGGTGTAGGTGTAGGTGGTGTTCTCCTCCAGGCCGGTGTCGGAGAAGACGGTGGAGCCGACGTCGCTCACCATCTCGCCCCCGGTGCCGCCGCTGCGGGTCACCTGGTACTTGGCGACCCCTGTGTCGTCGGTGGACGGCTCCCAGGTCAGCACGACGGACACGCCGTCGGGCCGGGCGCTCACCCCGGCGGGAACGGTCGGCGCTTCTGTGTCGGGCACCTCCTCGGCGCACGGGTCGTCGGCGTCGGCGGTGACCGTGTTGTCGGCGACGGTGGTGACGCCGGCGGGCAGGGTGTAGTCGGTGCCCTTGTTGTTGTCCCACACTCCGTTGCCGTTGTTGAACGCGGCCGTCATCGAGGTGGCCGCGCCCAGGTCGACGTCCTTCTTCCACCAGCCCGCACAGGCGGTCTGCATGCCGACGCCGGGGACGGCGGTCCAGGAGCCGCCCGCGGGCCGGTAGTGGATGTTGGCAGTGGTCCAGCCGAGGGTGCGGGTGGAGTAGTAGACGGTGGCCCGGTTGCCGTCTCCCGGCGCCGGGCCGGGATCCTGGCCCCCGGCACAGGGGTCGGAGTGGGCGATCACGCCGTCCTTGACCGTGATGGCTCCGGTGCCGAGGGCGTAGTTCGCGCCCCCGTTGTTGTCCCAGGTGCCCGAGCCGTTGTTGAAGGTGGCCCGCAGCCCCTCGGCGCTGCCCAGCGGGACCGTCCTCTTCACCCAGTCCGTGCACGCGGCCTCCATCGCCACACCGGGGACCTCGGTCCAGGAGCCGCCGTCGGGTGCGTAGTGCAGGTTGTACCGGTCCCAGTTCTTCGTCTTCGTGTAGTAGAAGACCGTCGCCGTGCGGTCGGCCTCGGCCGCCGCCGCGGTGGGGTCTGTCGCGGGGAAGGCGGCGGGTGGGGCGGGCACCACCGACAGGACGGCGCCGGCGGCGACGGCCGCGGCCAACGGCCGTCCGAGCCACCGCATACAGATGCGTCTCATGCGTCTCGTGCGTCTCGTGCGTCTCATGCGTGTCTCCGGGGGTGGCGGGCGAAGCAGCAGGCGGGCGATCGAACGCGGAGGGCTTGAAAGGGTGAACGGAAAGTTGCAGAAACCTCTTACGGCAGCGGGAAGTTACCCGTACGCGGCGACGTCGTAAAGGGGTCGCGTTTCAACTTTCCGGCGTGCGGGAGGGGTTGACCGTGGTTGAAGGCCGCCCTTACGGTCACGATCGCAACCGCTTGCAGAATTCTTGCTGCAACACGTTGCAAGTGTGTGCCGACCCGTCGACTCCCCAGACACCGTCGGCACCGCACCCGGGACACCCGCATCCTCACACGGGAGACTCCATGCACGGGATCACCAGCCCAGCGCGAAGAATCACCGCCACCGCGCTCGCCCTCACCGCCGGCGTGGCCGGCAGCCTGCTGGCCACTGCGGCACCGGCCCAGGCCTCCCCGCCCGGAGACAAGGACGTCACCGCGGTGATGTTCGAGTGGAAGTTCACCTCCGTCGCCCAGGCGTGCACCGACAGCCTCGGCCCGGCCGGCTACGGCTACGTCCAGGTCTCACCGCCCCAGGAGCACATCCAGGGCGGACAGTGGTGGACCTCGTACCAGCCGGTGAGCTACCGGATCGCGGGCCGCCTCGGTGACCGCGCCCAGTTCAAGAGCATGGTCGACACCTGCCACGCGGCCGGGGTGAAGGTCGTCGCCGACTCGGTCGTCAACCACATGTCGGCCGGTAGCGGCACGGGTACCGGCGGCTCGTCGTACACCAAGTACGACTATCCCGGCCTCTACTCGTCGAACGACCTCGACAACTGCACCTCGCAGATCAACAACTACGGCGACCGCTTCAACGTCCAGGAATGCGAACTGGTCGGCCTCGCGGACCTGGACACCGGGGAGGACTACGTCCGGGGGAAGATCGCCGGTTACCTCAACGACCTGCTGTCCCTCGGCGTCGACGGCTTCCGCATCGACGCCGCCAAGCACATGGCCGCCGCCGACCTCGCCGACATCAAGTCCCGGCTCACCAACCCCAACATTTACTGGAAGCACGAGGCGATCTACGGCGCGGGCGAGGCCGTGTCCCCGGCCGAGTACGTCGGCAGCGGCGACGTACAGGAGTTCCGCTACGCACGCGACCTCAAGCGCGTCTTCAACAACGAGAACCTCGCGTACCTGAAGAACTTCGGCGAGGCCTGGGGCCATCTGCCCTCGGACAAGGCCGCCGTCTTCGTCACCAACCACGACACCGAGCGCAACGGCGAGACCCTCACCTACAAGGACGGCGCCACCTACACCCTGGCGCACGTCTTCATGCTGGCCTGGCCGTACGGCAGCCCCGACGTCCACTCCGGCTACGAGTTCAGCGACCACGACGCGGGCCCGCCGAACGGCGGTCAGGTGAACGCCTGTTACAGCGACGGATGGAAGTGCCAGCACGCCTGGCGCGAGATCTCCTCGATGGTCGGCCTCCGCAACACCGCACGCGGCCAGGGGGTGACCGACTGGTGGGACAACGGCGGCGACCAGATCGCCTTCGGCCGCGGCTCCAAGGCGTACGTCGCCATCAACCACGAGGGCACTTCGCTGACCCGTACGTTCCAGACTTCGCTGCCCGCGGGGGACTACTGCGACGTCCAGACGGGCAAAGGTGTCACGGTCGACGGGGCAGGCCGGTTCACCGCCACCCTGGGCGCCAACACTGCCGTCGCCCTGCACGTCGGCGCCCGCACCTGTGACGGCGGCGGCGATCCCGGCGACCCCGACCCGGTGTCCTCCGGCGTGTCCTTCGCGGTCGACGCCACCACCAGCTGGGGACAGAACATCTACGTGACCGGCAACCGGCCGGAACTGGGCAACTGGAACCCGGCCGGCGCCCTCGAACTCGACCCGGCCGCCTACCCGGTGTGGAAGCGGGACGTCGAACTCCCCGCGGGCACGACCTTCGAGTACAAGTACCTCCGCAAGGACGGCGCGGGCAACGTGACCTGGGAGAGCGGCGCCAACCGCACCGCGACGGTGAACACCACGAAGACCGCTCTCGACGACACCTGGCGCAACTGAGTACTGCCCGGTGAACAGTTGCGTGTGAGCAAGCCGACACACATGGGGAGACCGGGGTGGGCCGTTCGGGGGAAGGTAGTGTGTTCAAGGCCCGAACGGCCCACCGCGCCACCCGCGGTGGCGACCGCGGCGGCAGCCGCCCGTCCGGTCCGCCCGCACGCGACCTCTGAGAGTGGAGTTCATGAACGTGTCGACCGGCGGCAGACGGTTACGGAGTCGGGGCGCCACGGCAGCCCTCGTCTGCGCGATCATCCTGTTGCCCGGCCCCGGTTACGCGGCGCCGGGCGACCCCGACCCGCGCACCGACAAGTCGATCGAGGACATCCGCGACGAACTGGACGGCCTCTACCGCGAGGCGGAGGTGGCCACCGAGGCCTACAACGCCGCGAACGAGAAGGCGGCCAAGCAGGAGAAGCGGCTGACGACCCTCCGCAAGGACCTCACCCGTGCCGAGAAGCGGGTGAAGGACCTGCGCGACCTCGCCGGCGCGGCCGCGCGGACCCAGTACCGCGGGGGCGATCTCGCCGCCACCGGCATCCAGTTGCTGCTCGGGGACCACCCGGAACAGGCCCTCGACGAGGCGTCCCAGGCCCGCCAGGCCATGCGCGGCCTGGTCAACGTCTCCGAGACCCAGAAGACCGCCCGCGAGGCACTGGGCGAACAGACCGAGGCCGCCTCGAAGGAACTGCGGGAACTGAAGAGCAGCCGTGCGGACAAGGCCGCGGCGAAGCAGAAGATCGAGAAGAAGATCGCCTCTGCCGAGCGGATCGAGGCCGGACTCGAGGAGGAACAGACCCGCAGGCTGGCCGCGTTGGAAAGGCAGCGCGCCCAGGAGGCGGAGGCCAGGTGGACGGAGTCCGGCGGCTCCTCCGGCGGTTCTTCGGGGAAGAGCAGGGGCAAGGGGCGGGCGCCGGGCGGCGGGACGCAGGTGAGCGGAGCGGCCGGGAAGGCCGTGGGCTTCGCGATGGCGCAGATCGGCAAACCCTACGTGTGGGGCGCGGTGGGCCCGTCCTCGTACGACTGCTCCGGACTCACCTCCGCGGCCTGGGCGGCGGCCGGGCACCCCATTCCCCGCACCTCGCAGGCGCAGTGGGGCGGCCTGACCCGTGTCAGTCTGTCCTCGGCCCGCCCCGGAGACCTGATCATCTACTACAACGACGCCACCCACGTGGGCATGTACATCGGAGGCGGACAGATCGTCCACGCACCGCGGCCCGGCCGCAACATCACGACCGCGCCGGCCGCCTCCATGCCCGTCCTCGGCGTCGTACGACCCGGAGCCTGACCGGATGACCCACTCGCTGACCCCCCGTGACGAGGGGAACCTGCCCGCGCTGGCCGCCCCGCCGCTGATCCGCCTCGACGCCTACGTGGCCGAGGACGGCTCGACGGTGGTCAACGGCCACCTGCTGGAGATGGGCGGCATGCGGCCGCCCAACGAGGCGATCCTCGACGCCGTCGCCATGTTCGCCCGGACCCTGGGGGCCCCGGTCGCGGCCACCGTCATCGACCGCACCGTGCAGCAGGTGGCGCGCCTGCGGGTCCACCCCGACGGCTCCAGCCGGACCATCGCCGACGAGGACGACCTCCCGCCCGGGCGGGAGCGCACCGCCGCGGAGGAGGAGGCGTTCCCGCCGCTCGCCCGCGTCGAGCGCATCATCCAGCACGCGCAGCGCGAGGAACTGCACGCCGCGTTCGTCCTGGCCAGCGCACTGCGGGAACACCTGACCCTGCGCCGCGGTGCCGAGGACGAACTCTCCCTGGAGGCACGGGCGATCGAGGCCTACCTCGCGTACCTGCGCGGCGACCACATGCTCTCCACCGTCCTCGCGCTGACCGTCGCCCGTATCCGCTGCCGCACCGACCTGAACCGGGCCGCCCCCGACGTGGCCCGTGCCACCGCGGCATGGCAACGGCTGTGGGACGAGAGCCAGGTGGCCACCCGGGGGCAGGAACTGCTGCACATGTGGGAGCGGCTGTCCGAGGCCGGCCTGCTCCAGGAGGCGTCCCACCACGCCATGGCCCAGGCCGTGCGGACCCGGCTGGCACAAGGCGGCCGTTCCGTACCGCCGCAGTCCGTGCACGCGGCGGCGGCCCTGCCCGCGGGCAGCGGCTCGGCCCCCACCGCCGTCGCCCCCGAGGACAAGCCCCTCAAACCCGCCCGGCGCGGTCTGCGCCGCTTCACCCGACGAGCCGGCAGGTTCCCCGGACAGTCCTCCTGAGGGCCGTCCGCCAGGAGGCGAAACCATGTCCATCATGACAGTTCAGAGGCGGATTTCGTAGGACGGACGGCACAGCTCGCCGGCCTTCCCCGATGCCTGGGCGAGGCTGAGAATCGTCGTCGTGCCCAAGCCCACAGAGGTCGATCAGGACAGCGTCGTGCGCGCGCGGAACATACTCCTCGCGTCCGGACGACGGACCGCACGCGAGGAGGTCGACGCCTGCCGGGTGCTCTCGCGCGTCAGCCCTGCGGCGTATCTGCCGCGGCTGGCTCGCGCGCTGCGGAATCTCAGCCACGACCGCGTGTACCGGGACCGCCCCGAGGACCGACTCGCTCTGTGTGAGGAGGCGGTGGCCGCCGCACACGCCCTCGATCCGGCCCACCCCAAGTACGCCGACGTGCTGTACGACGCCCTCGACGGCTGCCAACTCGCGCTCTACACCCTCGGCCGTCGTGCCGAAGGCCTCGCCGTGCGGGCCGAGATGCTCGCCGTCGGGCGGACGCGGGCCGAGTCGTCCGGCGACGGGGCGGTGTGGGGACTGTCCCCGTGGGCCACCGGCCTCCTGGAAGAGGGCCGCTACGCGGAAGCCGCGGACGTGCTGTCGGAGTCCGTGGCCCGCGGACGCCCCCACGGCCCGCAGGACGGCACGTTCGCCTGGACGCTGCTGGAGTGGATCGCCGCCCTCGACGCCGCGGGCCGGTCCGACGAGGCGCTGACCGCCGTGGCGGAACTGCTCGCCGTGCCGGCGGCGGAGGCCGCGAAGGACGGGACGCGGGCCTGCCGGCTCTACCTGCTGATCCGGTATGCCCAGATGCTCGACGGCGTCCTCCGCCGGGCCGAGGCGACGGCGGTCCGTCAGGAGGCGCTCGCCCTGTTCCAGGAGCTGGCAGCCCACGGGGAGGAGGAGGCGAAGTCGTGGAGCGGATACCAGGCCGCGTTCTGGGCCCTCCTGTTCTTCATGTCCGTCGCCGACAGCGAGCGACCGGCGGCCGGACAGCCCCGCCCGCCTGTCGGCACCGGGGTCCATCACTGGTCGCCCGACGTGAGGGAGCGCTACTTCCAGAGCCGTGAGAGTCTCCGGGCCGACGTGGACCGACTCGCGCTCCGCGCGGCGGACGGCCCGGACGGCCCGGACCGCCTGGCGGAACAGATCCGGCTGCACCGGATGCTCACCGTGCGCTGGGCCCTGTCCTGGGGGTGGCAGAAGGCGCGGCTGCGCGAGCTGTTCGACGAGGGCGTGGCTCTGGCCCGGGACCTGCGTCGGCAGGACGCGGTCGCCGGGGGCAGGGCCCTGGCCACGGTCCTGACGAGCAGCGCCACCTTCCACGTGGCCGCCACGGAGTTCACCGAGGCCCTCGACGACTTCCGGCAGGCCATGGAGCTGCACCGAGGTCCTCTTCAAACAGCCGGCCGGGTGGGCCAGGATGCAGCCATGACACAGGGGCTACGTTCCGGGCTTCCACGAGAGAACATCGCACTGCCGGACGGCTCGGTACTGCGACGGCGCTCCCTGGTCTCCGACGACGCGTTCATCGACGCCGTCGCCGCCGACGTCGAGCATCTGGGTGAGTGGCTTCGCTGGGCCCAGCATCCGCCCACCCGCGAGGAGACCGAGCGGTTCCGCGCCGAACAGGACGCGGACTGGGACGCCGGGCGGTCCTTCGTCTACGTGCTGACCCCGCCGGACCGTCTCGACCAGGTGCTCGGCGGGGGCGCGATGTTCCCGAACGGCGAGGTGGGCGTCCTGGAGATCGGCTACTGGGTCTGTTCCTCGGCCACCGGCCGCGGACTCGCCACCCGGGCCGCGGCCGCGCTGACCGAGGAGGGCCTGGGGCTCCCCGGTGTCAAGGCCATCGAGATCCACTGCGACCAGGCCAACGCCCGAAGCGCCGCGATACCGCCCCGGATCGGGTACCGGCTGCTCCGCATCGAAGCGGACGAGCCGCAGACCGCCGCGGAGGCCGGACGGAGCATGGTCTGGCGCCACGAGGGCGCCTGACCCCGGCGTCGGGGTCCTAGGCCAGACAGGCGGCGACCCGGTACACGGGTCGATGCGGCCTCCGCCCCCGGACGGGCCGAGATCACGGCCCCGCCGGCGGGCATGAGGCCCGGCCGGCCCGCGTGTCAGCCGGTCAGGTCGGCGGCGCGCCGTCGCAGGGCGTTGACCAGTGACCCGGCGGGCGCCGTGACGCGGCCGGGCAGCGACACCAGGTCGATACGTCGTACTTCCTCCGCCACGCCCGTGACGTCGACGAAGCGTACGCCTGGCGGGACCACCGGCAGCAGCGCCGGTGAGGCCGTGGTGACGCCCGCCCCGGCCGCGACCAGGTGCAGCTTGGTCAGCCAGTCGCGGGCGGTGTGCGCGATGCGGGGCCGGCCGGGCAGCCCCGGCCAGACGCCGAGCAGCGGCTCGTCCATGCTGCCGGGACCGGCGATCCAGGGCTGAGCGGCGATGTCCTCGACGTCCGCGGTGCCGCGTTCGGCGAAGCGGCTGTCCGCCGGAACGGCCAGGGCCAGGCGCGTCTCCAGCAGGGGTTCGACGTGCAGGGGAGGGTCGTCCGTGTCGGGCGAGCGGTGCGGGGGCCGCGAGGTCAGGAGCGCCAGGTCGAGGGTGCCGCTGCGCAGCGCGCGCACCAGTGCGGGAGTGCTCCCCTCACGTGTCGTCACCCGCAGACGGGAGTGCTCCCGGCGCAGCGCCGACAGGGCGTCGGCCACGAGCACCGCTCCGGCGGCGGGAAAGTACCCCAGCCGCACCCGGCCGGTGGCGTCCCGCACCCCGCGCAGTTCCCGGTCGGCCGCCTCCAGGGCGTCCAGCGCGGCGACGGCGTGGCGCAGCAGGGCGCGGCCCGCACCGGTCGGCCGCACACCGCCGGGGAAGCGGTCGAACAGGCGGGCTCCCGTGGCCTGTTCCAGCGCGGCCACCTGCCGGGAGACCGCCGACTGCGTGTAGCCGAGGCTGTGCGCGGCCGCGGTGAAGGTGCCGCGCTCGGCCACCTCACGCAGCACCCGCAGCCCGGCCAGTGTCACATCGGCCATGCCCATGAGGCGGCAGCATATCCGCCATGCCGAACATTCGCTGTCGGAATGCCTGCCCGGCTCCTAGCGTCGGCGCCATGCCTCTGATCACCGTTTCCCTGCGGCAGGGAACCACACCCCAGTTCCGGCGCCTCGTCTCCGAGGCCCTCCACAAGTCCATGGTCGACGTGCTGAAGATCCCGCAGGACGACCAGTTCCACGTCTTCCACGAGGTCGCGGACGACAACCTCGTCATACAGCCGGTCGTGTTCGGCCTGCGGCGCACCCCGCGCACCCTGTTCATCCAGTTGTCGTTCAACCGGCGCGGCGCGGAGCAGAAGGCGGAACTGTTCCGGGCGATCGTCGCCAACCTCCGGCTGTACGCGGACGTCCCCGAGGAGGACGTCATGCTGGTGGCCTTCGAGACGGCGAGGGAGAACTGGTGGGCCGCCGGCCGCGTCGTCGACCCCGCCACCGGCTACGACGAGCGCATGACCGACGTGCCCGACGTGCCCGACCTGCCCGACCGGCCCGGTGCGCCGGGTGTGCCGGGCGTGCCCGAGGACCGGGGCCGGTAGGAGCCGCCGCGGTTCCTCGTCAGGTGTCCGCGCCGCCGGGCGCGGCGGGAGCCCCGCCCGGCGGCGCCGTGCTCTGCCGTACGACGAGATGGGTCGCCAGCTCGATGCGCCGGCCGGCCCGGCCGGGCTCGTCCGGTCGGAAGAGCATGCGGGTGGCCTCCTCGGCCATGTGCCGCAGCGGCTGGTGGACGGTGGTCAGCGGCGGGCTCGACCACTGGGCCAGCGGCACGTCGTCGTAGCCGACGACCGAGAGGTCCTGAGGGACCCGCAGGCCCCTGACGCGGGCCGCCTCCAGTACCCCGAGCGCCTGGAGGTCGCTGCCCGCGAAGACCGCCGTCGGCCGGTCGGGACCCGCGAGCAGGTCCATGCCGTGCTCGAAGCCGCTCTCCATGCTGTAGTCGCCGTACCGGACCAGGGCCGGGTCGATCGGCAGGCCCGCCATCGTCATCGCCGAGCGGTAGCCGTCGAGCCGGGCCAGTGAGCACAGCATGTCCTCGAACCCCGTGATGATGGCGACGCGTTCGTGTCCGTGGTCGGTGAGGTGGCGGGTGGCCGCCAGCCCCCCGGCCCAGTTGGCCGAGCCGACCGACGGGACGTCGGGGTCGGGGTCGCCGGCCGGGTCGACGATGACGAAGGGGATGTCCCAGGACCGCAGCCGCTGCTTGACCTCGGCGGGGAGCGAGGAGAAGACCAGCACGACGCCCAGCGGCCGGCGCCTGAGCACGCCCTCGATCCAGTCCGGCGCGGGTGCGTGCCGGGTGCCGCTGCGGGTGAGTACGACCTCGGTCCGGTTGGCCTTGGCGACGTCCTCCACGCCCCGGACGAGTTCCATCGCCCAGACACTGTCCAGCTCGTGGAAGACGAGTTCGACCAGCGGCGAGCGCGGCGGGCTCGCGTTGCGCCGACGGTAGCCGTGCACCTCGAGAAGCCGCTCCACCCTGGCCCGGGTGGCGCTGGAGACATCCGAACGACCGTTGAGGACCTTCGAAACTGTCGGAGGAGAGACCCCCGCCTCTTTCGCCACCTCGGCCAGGGTCACCCGGGCGCCCACCTCAACTTCATCGTGCATGCAGGAAGGATAGGGCATGCGATCGATAACGTTTTGAGTCGGCAGCCGCACGGCCATTGACCAGAAATCCGGTCTCACTTTACTGTCCGACCAGCATGGACTTTCGGTGATGGTGCCGAAACTTTCGAAAGGCGAACGATGAAGACACGTGCGCGCTTGCCCAGACTGGTCGCCACCAGTGCGACGCTCGCCCTGGCGCTGAGCCTGTCGGCCTGCGGTGACGGGGACGGCGGGGCGTCGTCGAACGACGGCAAGATCCATGTCCTGGTCTACGGGGACGCCAGCAACAAGGTCGAACAGAGAATCGTCGACACCTTCAACAAGACGTCCGACGTCAAGGCGGTGCTCGACACCATCCCCGGTGCCGACTACCAGACGAAGCTCCAGACGATCATCAACACCCCTCAGGCCCCGGACGTCTTCTTCAACTGGGGCGGGGGCAGCATCAAGCCGTTCGTCAAGGCGGACCTGCTGCTGCCGCTCGACGACTTCATCAAGAAGGACCCGGGCCTCAAGGACAAGTTCCTCCCGTCCGTCTTCAACAGCGCCGTCGTCGACGGCAAGCCGTACGGCATACCGATGCGCGGCACCCAGCCGGTCCTGCTCTTCCACAACAAGAAGGTCCTCGAGGACGCGGGCGTCCAGCCGCCGAAGACCTGGGACGAGCTGCTCGCCGCGGTGGACAAGCTCAAGGACGCGGGTGTCACCCCGATCGCGCTCGGCGGCGGCGACGTGTGGCCGACCCAGATGTGGTTCCAGTACCTCTACGACCGCATAGCCGGTCCCGAGCTGTTCGCCAAGGCCGTCGGCGGCGACAAGAGCGCCTGGGAGAGCGCGGACAGCAAGAAGGCCCTGGACATGATCAAGGAGCTCGTCGACACCGGCGCCTTCGGCAAGAACTACGACTCCGTCAAGTACACCAACGGCGGCTCCGTCCAGCTGGTGGCCTCCGGCAAGGCCGGCTTCGAGCTGATGGGCTCCTGGTACTACTCCCAGCAGCTCACGGACCACAAGGAGTTCGCCGAGAAGGACCTCGGTTACACCGCCTTCCCGAGCGTCGAGGGCGGCAAGGGCGACCCGGGGAACGTCGCCGGCAACACCAACAACTACTACTCGGTGATGAAGAAGACCAAGCACCCCGAGGCGGTCGCCGAGTTCCTGAAGCTCATGTACTCCGACGAGTTCGTCAAGGCGCAGCTCGACATCGGCAACCTGCCGACCACGACCAACACCGACAAGTTCATCGACAGCTCGGGCACCCCCGAGTACTCGCGCTTCCAGTACGACCTCGTCTCCAAGGCCCCGTCCTTCCAGCTGTCCTGGGACCAGGCGTACCCGCAGAAGGCCAGCTCGGACCTGCACAAGGCCATCCAGCAGTTCTTCAACGGACAGCTCGACACGGACGGCTTCGTCAAGGCCATGCAGGCCCTCCCGACCGAGTGACGAACGGCTCATGACCACACATCTCACGAGCGCTCGGCCCGCCGCCGGACCCCGCAAGGAGTCCCGGCGGCGGCCGCCCGCCCCGTCCGCGACGACGGTGGGCCGCCCCAGCTTCGCCTGGGCGGTGCCCGCCGCACTGTTCTTCGCCCTCTTCGCGATCGTCCCGCTGATCATGGTGGCGGTGCTGTCCTTCATGAGCTGGGACGGCATCAGCTCGCCCGAGTTCGTCGGCACGGACAACTGGTCGCGCCTCATCGACGACCCGGTGATGCTCAAGAGCATCTGGCTGACCCTGCTGCTCACCGTCCTCGGCGTGGTCCTCCAGACCCCGCTGAGCATCATGCTCGGCGTCTGGGCCGCCGGTCACCAGCGCAACCGCGCCGTCCTGTCGGTCATCTACTTCATCCCCCTGCTGCTGTCCGCGACGGCCGTGTCCGTGCTGTGGCGGGCGCTGCTCGACCCGAACTTCGGCATCCCGGCGGAGGCGACGTGGCTCTTCGGCGACGGCAACCTGTTCGGTGAACAGACCACCGCCATCGGGGTGCTGGCGTTCGTCAGCACCTGGCAGTTCACGCCGTTCCACACACTGATCTACCAGGGCGCCGCCCGCGCGGTCCCGCAGGTGCTGTACCAGGCGGCGGAGATCGACGGGGCGGGCCGCTACCGGCAGTTCTTCCACATCACCCTGCCGCAGCTGCGCACCTCCATGATCACCTCGATGATCCTGATGATCGTCGGCGGTCTGACCACGTTCGAGACCGTCCTCATCCTGACCCAGGGCGGCCCCGGCACCGACACCACCATCAGCGCCTACTACATGTACGACAAGGCCTTCAAGAGCTTCGACTACGGCATCGGTTCCGCGATCGCCCTGGCCCTGGTCGTCGCGGCCACGATCATCTCGCTGGTCGTCGTCCGGGTCTCCGGCTACGACAAGATGCGCAGCTCCATGGAGGGTGTGTCATGAGGCGCCGACCCAACTACGTGGCCGGCGTCGGCTCGCTCGTCTGGCTCGTCCTGGTCGGCCTGCCGCTGTACGTGATGCTCGCCGCGACCCTGCGCACCCGCCAGGACTACGCCGAGAACGGCCCGGTCTCCCTCCCGGACAGCTTCACGCTGGACAACTTCACCGGCGCCTTCGACTCCGGCTTCGGCCAGTACTTCTTCAACACGCTCGTCGTCACCGCCTGCGTGATCGGCATCGTGCTGCTGCTGGTGCCGCCGCTGGCCTACGCCATCGTCCGCAGCCGCGGCAGGGCCACGTCGGCGATCTTCCGGCTGTTCCTGCTCGGCCTCGCCATCCCGGCCCAGGCCGTGATCGTGCCGATGTTCTACCTGATCAGCGAGGCCGGGCTGTACGACAACCTGCTCGGCGTCATCCTGCCCACGGCCGCGTTCTGCCTGCCGATGTCCGCGCTCATCCTCAGCGGCTCCATGCGCGACATCTCCCCGGAGCTGTACGAGGCCATGGCGATGGACGGCGCGAGCCCCCGGCGCATGTTCTTCCAGCTCGTCATGCCGCTGTCCCGCGGGGGACTGTCCACCATCGTGGTGTTCTCCGCGCTCCAGGCGTGGAACGGCTTCCTGTTCCCGCTGGTCCTGACCCAGTCCGACTCCACCAAGGTGGTCACCCTGGGTCTGTACAACTTCCAGACCGCGCACGGCATCGACATCCCCGGTCTGCTGGGAGCCGTGGTGCTGTCCATGGTGCCCATCCTGCTCGTCTACCTGTTCGCCCGTCGCGCCCTGGTCCAGGGGCTGATGGGTGTCGGAGGAAAGTGACTGCCGACGTGGCCGTAGAGACCACCCCCGAAATCCCCCTCTGGAACGACCCCAACCACCCCGTCGCCGCCAGAGTCGACGCGCTCGTCGCCGCGATGACCCTCGAGGAGAAGATCGCCCAGCTGTACGGAGTGTGGGTGGGCGCCTCCGACAAGGGCGGCGAAGTCGCCCCGCATCAGCACGACATGGAGGAGGCCGTCGACCTCGAGGCGCTTCTCCCCACCGGACTGGGCCAGCTGACCCGGCCGTTCGGCACGGTCCCCGTCGACCCCGCCCTCGGCGCGCTCTCCCTCATGCGCACCCAGCGCCGCATCACCGCGGCGAACCGCTTCGGCATCCCCGCCGTCGCGCACGAGGAGTGCCTGGCCGGCTTCGCCGCCTGGGGCGCCACGGCCTACCCCGTCCCGCTGTCCTGGGGCGCCACCTTCGACCCGGACTCGGTGCGCCGGATGGCCGCCGCCATCGGCCGCGACATGCGGTCCGTCGGCATCCACCAGGGCCTCGCGCCCGTCCTCGACGTGGTCCGCGACGCCCGTTGGGGCCGGGTCGAGGAGACCATCGGCGAGGACCCCTACCTCGTCGGCACCATCGGCACCGCCTACGTACAGGGCCTGGAGTCCGCCGGGATCGTCGCCACCCTCAAACACTTCGTCGGCTACTCCGCCTCCCGCGCCGGCCGCAACCTCGCCCCCTCGTCCGTGGGCACCCGCGAGCGGGCCGACGTCCTGCTGCCGCCGTTCGAGATGGCGGTCCGCGAGGGCGGCACCCGCTCCGTCATGCACGCCTACACCGACATCGACGGTGTACCCGCCGCGGCCGACGAGACGCTGCTGACCGGGCTGCTCCGCGACACCTGGGGCTTCGAGGGAACGGTCGTCGCCGACTACTTCGGCATCGCCTTCCTCAAGACCCTGCACGGCATCGCCGCCGACTGGGCCGACGCCGCGGGCGCCGCGCTGGGCGCGGGCGTGGACGTCGAGCTGCCCACCGTCAAGACGTTCGGCGCGCCGCTCGTCGAGGCGGTCACCGAGGGCCGGGTCCCCGAGGCCCTCGTCGACCGGGCGCTGCGCCGCGTACTGGGCCAGAAGGCGCTGCTCGGACTGCTCGACCCGGACTGGAGCCCGGTCCCGCCCGCGCTCGACGGGGTGGACCTCACGGACCCGGAGGCGCTGCGAGGCCGGATCGACCTGGACCGGCCCGAGAACCGGGAACTGGCCCGCGAGATCGCCGAGAAGGCGGTCGTCCTGCTCACCAACGACGGCACGCTGCCGCTCGTCCGACCCCGCCGCATCGCCCTGATCGGCCCCAACGCCGCCGAGGCCACCGCCGTACTCGGCTGCTACTCCTTCCCGCGCCACGTCGGTGTGCAGCACCCCCAGGTCCCGGTCGGCATCGACCTGCCCACCCTGCACGACACCCTGACCGCCGAGTTCCCCGACGCCGACATCACCGCCGCCCGCGGCACCGGCGTCGACGACGGCGAGGTGTCCGGCATCGGCGAGGCGGTGGCCGCGGCCCGGGACGCGGACGTCGTCGTCGCCGTACTGGGCGACCGCGCGGGCCTGTTCGGCCGGGGTACCAGCGGCGAGGGCTGCGACGCGGAGTCCCTCACGCTGCCCGGCGCCCAGCAGCAGCTCCTCGACGCGCTGCTCGACTCCGGCACACCGGTGGTCACGGTCCTGCTCGCCGGACGCCCCTACGCGCTCGGTCGCGCCGTCGCGGAGTCCGCCGCGATCGTGCAGTCGTTCTTCCCCGGGGAGGAGGGCACCGCCGCGATCGCCGGCGTGCTCGGCGGGCGCACCAGCCCCTCCGGGAGACTGCCCGTCAGCGTGCCCGGCGGAGCGGGCGCCCAGCCGACCACCTACCTGGGGGCGCGGCTCGCCCAGGCCAGCGAGGTGTCCAACATCGACCCGTCACCGGCCTTCGGTTTCGGCCACGGGCTCACCTACACCACGTTCGCCTGGAGCGACCTCGAAGCGCACACCAAGGAGGCGCCGACCGACGGTGAGTTCTCGCTGGAACTGACCGTCCGCAACACCGGCGCACGGCACGGCACCGAGGTGGTGCAGCTCTACCTGCACGACCCGGTCGCCTCCGTCGTCCAGCCGGTGCAGCGCCTCGTCGGCTACACCCGGGTGCCGCTGGCCCCCGGCGAGGCTCGCAGGGTGCGCGTCGAGGTGCCCGCCGACCTCGCCTCCTTCACCGGCCGCGACGGTCGCCGGATCGTCGAACCGGGTGAGCTGGAGCTGCGGTTCGCCGCGTCCAGCACCGAGCCGCGGCTGACGGCGACGGTCACGCTCACCGGACCGGAACGGCGGGTCGACCACACCCGGCGACTGCACGCCGTCTTCGCGCAGGAGACCGTGGAAGGCGCCGCCGAGGGCGCCTGAGCAGCCCGTGCACGGCGAGCGGTGGCCCCCGGGACCACCGCTCGCCGGGCGGTTCAGCGGACGACGTCGAAGACGTTCTTCTGCAGGCCGTTGGCGTAGACCTCGTGCTCGACGAGCCTCAGCCGCTGCGCGTCCTTGTCCGTGTCGCTGAACAGCCGCTTGCCCGCGCCGAGGAGGAGCGGGAAGACCAGCAGGTGGTAGCGGTCGATCAGCCCGGCGTCCGACAGGCTCCGGTTCAGGGCGGCGCTGCCGTGGACGATGATCGGGCCGCCCTCGCCCTCCTTCAGCGCGGCGACCTCGTCGAGCGAGCGCAGGATCGTCGTCTCGCCCCAGTTCGTGACCAGCTCGTCCTCGGTGAGGGTGGTGGAGACGACGTACTTCGGCATCGTCCGGTACTCGGGGAACTCCGCCATGTCCGGCCACACCGGGCTGAACGCCTCGTAGCTGAGCCGGCCGAGGAGCAGCGCCGTGGCCTCGCTCTGCTCCCGGCCCTTGATCTCGTAGGCCTCGGGGAGGAAGTCCACGAGCTTGAAGGTCCACCCGGAGTTCCGGTAGCCGGGCTCGCCGCCCGGGGCCTCCACGACACCGTCGAGCGACACGAAGGCGGTGCTGATCAGAGTACGCATGCGGAGTTCCTCAACATTTTGTTTCCGGTCTGTGTACCACTACGACCGCGGGCCGGGGGAAAACTCATCGGTCCCCGGCCGGGGGCGGGACGACCGGGGGTGCCCGCAGCGCGTCGACGGCGTGCAGGGCGGCGTGGAGTTCGGTGCGCTGCTCGCCGGACTCCAGGTCGCCGCCGAGCAACCGCTCGATGGTGCGCAGGCGTTGGTAGACGGTCTCCCGGGACAGACCCGCCGAGCGGGCGGCGACCGTCTTGTTGCCCGCGGCGTCCAGATAGCCGCGCAGGGTCGCCACCAGGTCGGTGCCGTGCCGGGCGTCGTGGTCCAGCAGCGGGCCCAGCCGCCGTTCCGCGTAGTCCTGGACGCGCGGGTCGTCGCGCAGGGCGTACAGCAGGCGGCGCAGGCCGATGTCGGCCCGCTCGTGGAACGAACGGCCGCAGGGGAGGGGCCGGCCGGGCTCGGTGGCCTCGGCCACCCGGGCGGCCTCCCGGAACGAGCGGGCCACGTCGGCCAGGTCCCCGGCCGGGGCACCCACGCTCACCGTCGCGCCCGGGGCCGCGTCCAGCGCGGCGCGGGCCACCCGCTCGACGGCCTCGCGCCACGGCCGGGCCGGGCGCAGCGCCGGCAGCACGCCGAGCCGGCCGGGGGACAGGAGCCCCACGAGAGCCGGTACCCCCGTGGCGGTCAGTTCCTCGGAGAGCCGGAACTCGGTGGCCTCCCCGTCCTGCTCGGGCGGCAGGTCCGCGAGGACCGCGACGAGCCGGACGTGTTCCGTGGGCAGCCCCAGGGCCGCGACGCGGGCCCGTGCGTCCGCGGGGGAGCGGTGACGCTGCTCGACCAGGTCGCGCAGGGCGTTCCGGTGGGCGGTGCGCTCCCACGGCGTGGGACGGGTGAGCCGCGCGATGGTGAGCGCCATCGCGGTCCGCTCCAGCACCGTGACGTCCTCGGGTCCGAAGTCCCGGTCGGGCAGCCCGGCGGGGAGCGCGCCGGGGAGCATGACGACACGCCCCCACCTTTCGCCCCGGTACTCCACCGGGGCCGCGAGCCAGCCCTCGGGACCGGAGACCCCCGCGCGGTCGGTGGCGGGCGTGGTGCGGGAACGCCGCTCCCAGTCCGTGAGCGCGGCCTGGGCCGTGGTCCCGGAGGGCTCGCAGGCCAGCGCCCGGTGCACCAGGTTCTCCAGCACGAGCGTGCGGCCGCTCATCTCCGCCGCGGCGCGCAGCACTTCCTCGGGGCCCGCACCGCGCAGGGTGAGGGCGGTGAACGCCTCGTGGACGCGCTGGGTCCGGCGCATCGCGTCCGCCTGGTGGCCGAGGATCAGGGTGTGGACGACCTGGGTGACCTCCAGGAAGTTGACGTCCCTGGCGAGCGTGACGAGGGGCAGCCCGCGCGCACGGCAGGCCCGGACCAGGGCGTCGGGCGGCCGGTGATAGCGGCGTACCAGCTCCATGACCAGGGCGGCGGCCCCGACGGCCGCGAGTTCGTCGACGTAGCGGCGGACCCCGGCCCGGTCGTCGGGCAGGGGCATGCCGGTGGTGAGGACGAGTTCGCCGCCCTTGAGGAAGGAGGCGGGGTCCGTCAGTTCGGTGATGTGGACCCAGCGGACCGGGCGGTCCAGGTGCTCCTCGCCCGCCACCACCCGCGGATCGCCACCCGCCAGGACCGGCAGGGCCAGCACGTCGGCCACGGTGGGCGCCCGGCCCGCCGGGCCGGGCTGCCGGTTCTCGCTCACGGTGCCTCCCTGGGCATCCAGGCTACGCCGAACGCCTGACACATCGTCCGGACACGCTGCCCCGGCCGGACAGATCACGCGTTGCCGCGCCCGCCGGGGCGGGAAGGCTCGGGGGACCGCAGGACACCGACGAACAGGCCGGGAGACGAGCATGACCGCACTGTCGCCGCACCTTCGCCAGGCCACCCCCGTGGTGGCGGTCCGGGGCGAGGGCGTCCACCTCGACGGCGAGGACGGCCGCCGCTATCTGGACTTCACCGCCGGCATCGGCGTCACCAGCACCGGCCACTGCCACCCCAGGGTCGTGGCCGCCGCCCAGGAGCAGGTCGCCACCCTGGTCCACGGCCAGTACACGACCGTCATGCACCCGCCGCTGCGCCGCCTGGTCGACAGGCTCGGCGAGGTGCTGCCGCCGGGACTGGACAGTCTGTTCTTCACCAACTCCGGCAGCGAGGCGGTCGAGGCCGCGCTGCGCCTGGCCCGCCAGGCCACTGGACGGCCCAACGTGCTGGTCTGCCACGGCGGCTTCCACGGCCGCACGGTCGCCGCCGCCTCCATGACCACCTCCGGCACCCGCTTCCGGTCCGGGTTCTCGCCGCTGATGAGCGGCGTGGTCGTCACCCCCTTCCCGACGGCCTTCCGCTACGGCTGGGACGAGGAGACCGCCACCCGCTTCGCCCTGAAGGAACTCGACTACACCCTCCAGACGATCTCCTCACCCGCCGACACCGCCGCCGTGATCGTCGAACCGGTGCTCGGCGAGGGCGGGTACGTCCCCGCGAACCGCGCCTTCCTCCAGGGCCTGCGGGAGCGGGCCGACCGGCACGGCTTCCTGCTGATCCTCGACGAGGTGCAGACCGGTGTGGGCCGCACCGGCCGGTTCTGGGGCCACGAGCACTTCGGTGCCGCCCCCGACATCCTCGTCACCGCCAAGGGCCTCGCCAGCGGCTTCCCGCTCTCCGGCATCGCCGCCCCCGAGGAACTGATGCGCAAGGCCTGGGCGGGCTCGCAGGGCGGCACGTACGGCGCCAACGCGGTCGCGTGCGCGGCGGCCTGCGCCACGCTGGACGTCGTACGCGACGAGAAGCTCGTCGAGAACGCCGAGTCGATGGGTGCCCGGCTCCGCCACGGTCTGGAGGTGGTGGCATCCCGTAACCCGGCCATCGGCGACGTGCGGGGGATGGGGCTGATGCTGGCCAGCGAGTTCGTCACCGAGGACGGCGAGCCGGACCCGGAGACCGCCGCCCGGGTGCAGCGGGCCGCCGTCGACGAGGGACTGCTCCTGCTGCTCTGCGGGGCCTGGAACCAGGTGGTGCGGATGATCCCGGCCCTGGTGATCGACGAGACGGCGGTGGACGAGGGGCTCCGGGCCTGGGCCGCCGCCGTCGAGGCCGGGACGTCGGGGGCGGCGTGACGACGACGGCCGCCGCGCACCGCCGCACCGGCCGCCCCGTATGCACGACCCGCCCCGTACGCACCGCCCGCCTCGTCCGCACGACCGGCCCCGTACGCACCACGCACCGGCGATCAGGAGGGACCCCATGACCGACACCCCCACACAGCTGTTCCTCGGCGGTGCCTGGGCGGACGCCGCGGACGGCGCCGTCATGCCCGTCGACGACCCCGCGACCGGCGAGATCCTGGCCCAGGTCGCCGACGCGGGGCCCAAGGACGCCCGGCTCGCCGAGGAGGCGGCGGTCCAGGCGCAGGCGGAGTGGGCCCGGACGGCGCCGAGGGCGCGCAGCGAGATCCTGCGGCGCGCGTACGAGATCGTCCTGGAGCGCACGGACGCACTGGCCCGTCTGATGACCTCCGAGATGGGCAAGCCGCTGGCGGAGGCCCGGGGGGAGGTCGCCTACGCCGCGGAGTTCCTCCGCTGGTTCTCCGAGGAGGCCGTCCGCATCGACGGCGGCCACGGCGTCCTGCCCGACGGCCGCGCCCGCATGCTGCTCTCCCGGCGCCCGGTCGGACCGTGCCTGCTGATCACGCCGTGGAACTTCCCGCTGGCCATGGGCACCCGCAAGATCGGCCCGGCGATCGCGGCCGGCTGCACGATGGTGCTCAAACCGGCACCCCAGACCCCGCTCTCCAGCCTGGCCCTGGCCGCGATCCTCAAGGAGGCGGGCCTGCCGGACGGGGTGCTCAACGTCGTCACCACCTCCAGGGCGGGGGAGGTCTGCGAACCGCTCCTGCGCGGCGGGCGCATCCGCAAACTCTCCTTCACCGGCTCGACGGCCGTCGGGCGGCTGCTCCTCGCGCAGTGCGCGGACACCGTCGTGCGGACCTCGATGGAGCTGGGCGGCAACGCGCCGTTCGTGGTCTTCGACGACGCGGACCTCGACGCGGCCGTGGACGGCGCGATGGTCGCCAAGATGCGCAACATGGGCGAGGCGTGCACCGCCGCGAACCGCTTCTTCGTGCACCGCTCGGTGGCGGGGGAGTTCGCCGACCGGCTGGCCCGGCGGATGGGAGCACTCGTCGTGGGCCCCGGTACGCGGGACGGCGTCGACGTCGGCCCGCTCATCGACGCCGCAGGGCGCGCCAAGGTCGAGGAACTGGTCGCCGACGCGGTGGAGCGCGGTGCCCGGGTGCTGGTCGGTGGCACCACGCCGGAGGGCCCCGGCCGCTTCTACCCGCCCACGGTGCTCACCGACGTCTCACCGGACAGCCGCCTGATGACGACGGAGATCTTCGGCCCCGTCGCGGCGATCCTCACCTTCGACGACGAGGACGAGGTGGTCCGCCGCGCCAACGACACCCCCTGGGGGCTCGTCGGCTACGTCTTCACCGAGGGCCTGGACCGCGCCCTGCGGGTCAGCGAACGCCTGGAGGTCGGCATGGTCGGGCTCAACACCGGCCTCGTCTCCAACCCCGCCGCGCCCTTCGGCGGCGTCAAGCAGTCGGGTCTCGGGCGGGAGGGCGGCCGCGTCGGGATCGAGGAGTTCCTCGAGTACCAGTACGTGGCGCTGCCGACGGGGTGACGCAGACGACGCGGGACGGGGCTTTGCATGGTCATGCGTAATCATGCATACTCTTCCTATGTCCAAGGTCCTCACCTCCCTCCCCACCGGCGAGCGCGTCGGTATCGCCTTCTCGGGCGGCCTCGACACCTCGGTCGCGGTCGCGTGGATGCGTGACAAGGGCGCCGTCCCCTGCACGTACACCGCCGACATCGGCCAGTACGACGAGCCCGACATCGCCTCGGTGCCCGACCGCGCGAAGACCTACGGCGCCGAGGTCGCGCGCCTGGTCGACTGCCGCGCGGCGCTGGTCGAGGAGGGGCTCGCCGCGCTGACCTGCGGGGCGTTCCACATCCGCTCGGGCGGGCGGGCGTACTTCAACACCACGCCGCTGGGCCGCGCCGTCACGGGCACCCTCCTCGTCCGGGCGATGCTCGAGGACGACGTCCAGATCTGGGGCGACGGCTCCACGTTCAAGGGCAACGACATCGAGCGGTTCTACCGGTACGGCCTGCTCGCCAACCCGCAGCTCAGGATCTACAAGCCGTGGCTGGACGCGGACTTCGTGACGGAGCTGGGCGGGCGCAAGGAGATGTCGGAGTGGCTGGTCGCCCACGACCTGCCCTACCGGGACTCCACGGAGAAGGCCTACTCCACCGACGCCAACATCTGGGGCGCCACCCACGAGGCCAAGACCCTCGAGCACCTCGACACCGGCGTGGAGACCGTGGAGCCCATCATGGGCCTGCGGTTCTGGGACCCGTCGGTCGAGATCGCGCCCGAGGACGTGACCATCGGCTTCGACCAGGGCCGCCCGGTGACGATCAACGGCAAGGAGTTCGCCTCCGCCGTCGACCTGGTCATGGAGGCCAACGCCGTCGGCGGCCGGCACGGCATGGGAATGTCCGACCAGATCGAGAACCGGATCATCGAGGCCAAGAGCCGCGGCATCTACGAGGCGCCCGGCATGGCCCTGCTGCACGCCGCCTACGAGCGCCTGGTCAACGCCATCCACAACGAGGACACCCTCGCCCAGTACCACACCGAGGGGCGGCGCCTGGGCCGGCTGATGTACGAGGGCCGCTGGCTCGACCCGCAGTCCCTGATGATCCGCGAGTCGCTGCAGCGCTGGGTCGGCTCGGCGGTCACCGGCGAGGTCACCCTCAGGCTGCGGCGCGGCGAGGACTACTCGATCCTCGACACCACGGGTCCGGCGTTCAGCTACCACCCGGACAAGCTCTCCATGGAGCGCACCGAGGACTCCGCGTTCGGCCCGGTGGACCGGATCGGCCAGCTGACCATGCGCAACCTGGACATCGCCGACTCCCGCGCCAAGCTGGAGCAGTACGCCGGTCTCGGCCTCATCGGCACCGCCAACCCGGCCATCGGTGCCGCCCAGGCCGCCGCGACCGGGCTGATCGGCGCCATGCCGGAGGGCGGCGCGCAGGCCATCGCCTCCCGCGGCGAGGTCTCCGCCGACGACGAACTGCTGGACCGCGCCGCGATGGAGTCCGGCACGGACTGATCGCTCCGTCCCCACCAGAGGGGACCCCGCACCGGCAAGGGCCGGCTCGACACCTGAGGGTGCCGAGCCGGCCCTTCTGCTTGTCCCGTCTGTTGCTCCACCTCGTGCACGACTTGCACGACTTGCCGGCTTCGAACAGTCCGTACACCGCTCGCAGTTTCCTTGTTGCCAGTTCAAGTACTGCGCAAGCGTGTCGCAAACAGCGCAAGTCGTTTACGTGTCGATTCCCGCCTCAACCGCGACCGTTGACAAACCGGTGACGCGCTAGAAACCTGATGACGCACTTTCCGCAAAGAATCGACTGTCCTGCTCAATTGGCGCGCAGATTCGGTGCTTCCCCCAACTGCCGGGCCGTCGCGCCCTCCCCGACTCCCCACGGAACAGAGGACCCCCATGAGACGGAGATCTCTCGGCCGGCGGACGCTCACGGGCGCCGCCGTCGCCGGGCTGATGACCCTCGGGCTGCTGCCAATGCCCCTCGCCGCCACCGCGCAGGCGGCGACGGCGCCGGTGACGGCCGCCGCCGACGTCAACCTGGCCCTCGGCCGCCCCGCAAAGGCGGGCGGCTCGCACGGCGCCTACCCGGCGGGCAACGCCACCGACGGACAGCAGGCCACCTACTGGGAGGGGCCGGCCGGCACCTTCCCCGAGTGGCTCCAGGTCGATCTCGGCACCGTCCGCGACGTCGACCGGGTGGTCCTCAAACTGCCCGCCGGCTGGGAGAACCGCACCCAGACGCTCTCCCTGCGGGGCAGCATCGACGGTTCCACGTTCCACAGCCTCGACGCCTCGGACGGACGGGCGTTCGGCCCGGCGCAGGCGGGGACCGTCGCCATCGACCTCGACTCACCCTCCGAGGCCCGCTACGTCCGCGTCGACATCACCGGCAACACCGGCTGGAACGCGGCGCAACTGGCCGAACTGGAGGTCTACGGCGACGACGTCGACACCGGCCCGCCGCCCACCGGTACCAACCTCGCCCGCAACAAACCCGCCGAGGCCACCTCCACGACCCAGAACTACGTCGCCGCCAACGCCACCGACGACTCCACCTCCACGTACTGGGAGGCCGCCGGCAACCCGGCCGACCTCACCGTGAAGCTCGGCGCCGACGCGGACGTCAGCGGTGTCGTCGTCAAGCTCAATCCGGACCCGGTGTGGTCCGCCCGCACCCAGAGCATCCAGGTGTTCGGACGGGCCCAGGGCGAGAGCGACTTCACCTCGCTGCGCGACCGCGCCGACTACGCCTTCAGCCCGGGGCAGGACAACGCGGTGACCATCCCGGTCAGCGGCCGGGTGTCCGACGTACGGCTCCGGTTCTTCTCCAACACCGGCGCCGGCGGCGGCCAGGTCGCCGAGTTCCAGGTCCTCGGCAGCGCCGCACCCGCGCCCGACCTCACCGTCACCGGCCTCGACTGGTCGCCCGCCGCGCCGAACGAGCGCGACGAGGTCACCGTGAACGCCACGGTCCGCAACTCCGGCACCGCGGCCTCGGCCGCGACCACCACCGAGGTCACCGTCGAGGGCCGGGCGGCCGGCAGTGCCGCGGTCCCCGCGCTCGACCCCGGCGAGTCCGCCGACGTCGCCGTCTCCACCGGCACCCACGCGGCCGGCAGCTACGCGGTGGCCGCCGTGGCCGACCCGCGCGACACCGTCGCCGAGCTGGACGACACCAACAACAGCCGTTCCGCCACCGACCGCCTCGTCGTCGACCGGGCACCCGGCCCCGACCTCGAGGTGCGCTCCCTCACCACCAACCCGGCCAACCCGGCGGTGGGCGCCGAGGTCTCCTTCACCGTCGCCGTGCACAACCGCGGCACCAGCGCCGCCGAGGCGGGCTCGGTGACCCGGGTCCAGGCCGGCTCCACCACCCTGGACGGCACCACCGGACGGGTCGAGGCAGGCGCCACGGTGAACGTGCCGGTCAGCGGCACCTGGAAAGCGACGAGCGGCGGGGTCACCCTCACCGCCACCGCCGACGCCACCGCCCGGGTCGCCGAGACCAACGAGAACAACAACGTGCTCGCCAAGTCCCTCGTCGTCGGACGCGGCGCCGCCGTCCCGTACACCGAGTACGAGGCGGAGGACGGCCGCTACGACGGCACCCTGCTCACCACCGACACCAAGCGCACCTTCGGGCACACCAACTTCGGCACCGAGTCCTCGGGCCGCAAGTCCGTCCGGCTCGACTCGACCGGCCAGTACGTCGAGTTCACCTCCACCACACCCACCAACTCCATCGTGGTGCGCAACTCCATCCCCGACGCCCCCGGCGGCGGCGGAGCCGAGGCCACCATCAGCCTCTACGCCGACGGCCGGTTCGTGCAGAAGCTCAACCTGTCCTCCAAGCACAGCTGGCTCTACGGCAGCACCGACGACCCCGAGGGACTCACCAACCGGCCCGGCGGCGACGCCCGGCGCCTCTTCGACGAGTCCCACGCACTCCTCGACCGGACCTTCCCGCAGGGCACCGAGTTCCGCCTCCAGCGCGACTCCGGCGACTCGGCCGCCTTCTACGTCATCGACCTGATCGACCTGGAGCAGGTCGCCCCCGCGAAGACCAAGCCCGCCGAGTGCACCTCCATCACCGACTACGGGGCCGTCCCCGGCGACGGACTCGACGACACCGACGCCATCCAGCGCGCCGTCACCGACGACCAGAACGGCAGGATCGACTGCGTGTGGATCCCGGCCGGGCAGTGGCGCCAGGAGCAGAAGATCCTCACCGACGACCCGCTCAACCGCGGGCAGTACAACCAGGTCGGCATCAGCGACGTCACCGTCCGCGGCGCCGGCATGTGGCACTCCCAGCTCTACACCCTGACCCCGCCGCAGGAGGCCGGCGGCATCAACCACCCGCACGAGGGCAACTTCGGCTTCGACATCGACGACAACACCCAGATCTCCGACCTCGCCATCTTCGGTTCGGGCACCATCCGCGGCGGCGACGGCAACGCGGAGGGCGGCGTCGGGCTCAACGGCCGCTTCGGCAAGAACACCAAGATCAGCAACGTGTGGATCGAGCACGCCAACGTCGGCGTCTGGGTCGGCCGCGACTACTCGAACATCCCCGAGCTGTGGGGCCCCGCCGACGGCCTGGAGTTCACCGGCATGCGCATCCGCGACACCTACGCGGACGGCATCAACTTCTCCAACGGCACCCGCAACTCCAGCGTCTACAACTCCTCCTTCCGCACCACCGGCGACGACTCGCTCGCGGTCTGGGCCAACAAGTACGTCAAGGACCCGTCCGTGGACATCGGCCACGACAACCACTTCCGCAACAACACGATCCAGCTGCCGTGGCGGGCCAACGGCATAGCGGTGTACGGCGGTTACGGCAACACCATCGAGAACAACGTCGTCTCCGACACCATGAACTACCCCGGCATCATGCTCGCCACCGACCACGACCCGCTGCCCTTCTCCGGGCAGACGCTCATCGCGGGCAACGCCCTGCACCGCACGGGCGGCGCGTTCTGGGGCGAGGCGCAGGAGTTCGGCGCCATCACCCTCTTCGCGCAGGGCCAGGACATCCCGGGCGTGACGATCCGGGACACCGAGATCCTCGACTCGACCTACGACGGCATCCAGTTCAAGACGGGAGGCGGCGCGATGCCGGACGTGAAGATCGAGAACGTCCGCATCGACAAGTCGAACAACGGCTCCGGCATCCTCGCGATGGGCGGCGCACGGGGCAGCGCGACCCTGACCGACGTCACGATCACCAACTCGGCCAAGGAGGACGTACGGATCGAACCCGGCTCCCAGTTCAAGATCAACCAGTAGGCGGGCCGGACGGAACCGGCCGATAGGAGCGGCCGGTCACCAGGAGACCGCCCGGCGGCGCGGAGCACCACCGCGTCGCCGGGCTTCCGCCGCGTCCGGGATCCGGCCGGGTGTGCGCTCGACCGGCACGCGGGGGTCGTCCTCGACGCGTTCGGCGTTGAGCTCGTTCACCGCGCCGAGCGCGTCGCCGATCGTCGCGTAGTCCACCGCGATGAAGTTGACCGGTCTGCCGCGCTGCCGTTCACAGGTGTGCGCCCGCTCCAGCACCCGCTGCCGCGAGTTGACGACCCCGGCGTCCAGCCGCAGCCCGCCGCCCGCCGTGACGAAGTGGTTCAGCAGGAACAGCCGCTTGTCCGAGCCGCCCCGGTTGGGCAGGCAGGACATCTCGTCCGGGCTGCGGAAGGCGAACGGCGTCTCCATGCCGTACCGGTAGAGGTTCCGGTACCAGGGCGCGGGCCCGTCCGCCTTCTCCCCGAAGACGACCAGCCGCCGGCCGCTGTCGATCATGTCCCCGAGCTTCGGCCACGGACGGTCCGGGTCCCGGTCCGGCTCGTACAGCAGGTCCGAGAGACCGGCCCGGACGAAGGCGTCCCGCGTCGTCACCCCGTCCACCCCGTCCTGGAGGATCAGTGTGACGATCTCCGTGGGGTTGTCGCGCAGCCACTCGCCGATCTGCCGCAACGTCGGCTCCAGTTCGAGGGCCCCGGCGCCGCACACCGAGTGGCACAGCCACAGGCCCGGATGGGGCGGGTTCACCCGTTGCAGGATCGCGGTCAGCCGCCGGCGCTCGGCGGGGGAGAAGTCGGACGTGTTCAGCCGCTCCGCGACCTCCTCGGGCCGCTCCCAGCGGTGGGTGTCGAGCAGCAGGACCCGCGACCCGGCGCCCAGCTGACCGACGATGTCCGGGTCCTGGAGGGGACCGATGAACCGGTCCGCCGTCGTCGCCATCGCGTTGTGCGACGCGAGCTGGGCGATCTCGTCGTAGCGGGCGTCGCACAGCTCGGCGCTGCCCTGGCAGATGCGCGGGGAGGAACCGCTGATCGCCACCGGCGCCAGCATCGTCCCGACGAGGGCGACGGCGGTGACCGTGAAGGTCAGCGCCGGAACGTGCCGCGGATCGGTGAGGACCGGCACGCTGGGCCGGGTCTGCCAGACCCAGCCGACGGTGATCAGCAGCGCGCCCGCGGCCAGCAGGATCACCGCGACGACGATCGCGGTGGTCAGCAGCCGGTCGAGCGCGGCGGCCTGCACGTCGGCGAGCAGCCCCGTGGCCGCGGGCGGCCAGGACGGCGGGGTGCCGAACAGCGTGTCGCCCAGCGTGAGCCGCAGCACGAGCACGGTGAGCGCCATGAGCGAGGCGGCGGCGGCCGGCACCCAGCCCAGCGGAATCAGCCGGCGCTTGGCGGGCGACGGTCTCAGGAACCACAGCAGGGTGAGCGCGGCGGCGCACAGCACGGCCGCCGCCGGTTCCACCACTTCCTGGAAGAGCCGGGTGACCTTGCGGGCACGGTCCAGCGGAGCCAGCGCCTCGGTCCCGGGCTCGACGTCGACGGTCACCACCCACGTGCCCCGCTTCGCCTCCCGCAACAGCTCCTCGGCGGCGTCCCGGACCTGGTCGGTCAGGGCCACCGGGGCGATCGCGGCCAGGGCGGAGGCCACGTCGCCCCGGTCCAGGGCCGTCATCACGGTCGATCTGACGCCGTCGCGCGTCGCGCCGTCCGGCACCAGCCGCATCAGCGCGTCCGTGGCCGCGTCCGCCTGGCCGTGGGAGAGCGGCAGCGTCGGCAGCTCGTCCAGCGGCGCCTCACCCGCCACCACCCGCGCCACCAGCTCACTCAGGTGCTGCACGAAAGCCTGGAAGTCGGGTTCGGACCGCTTCTGCAGCGCCGCGACGGCATCACCGAAGTACGCCTGGCTGAGCCGTTCGACGTTCGCGACGACGGGCTCCAGGTCGACCGTGATCCGCAGCCGCTCGCGGTCGCCCTCCAGATAGTGGACCATTTCCGCGATCTGGCCCTGGCCCATGGTCCGCAGCGTCTCGGGCGGGACCACCACCTTGAGGTTCGAGGTGATGGTCGACTGCGGAACGGGCAGCCGCTCCAGCAGGTCGCTGGTGAACGGCGTGCTGCGCGGGTCCACCAGCACCTCGTCGTAGAAGCGCTGGTAGGCGTGCTCGTCCTCCAGCACCTGGCCGTAGAACCCGGGGTCCAGCACCGTACTGCGGACGACGGCCGCCGCGGCCAGGACGGTCAGGCTCAGCACGGCCACGCACCAGACCAGCACCTCGACCCAGGGCGAGCGCCGAACCAGTGCGTTCATGGACCCATTCTCGTATCAGCCGGCCGTAGTGCCGCACGGCGCCCGGACGGGGCGTGCCCTCACACGCATGCCCCCGCCCGGCCCGGCCGATACCCGTCAGCCTCCGCGCGGCGCCCCGTCCGGTGCGTCGCCCCCCTGCGGATTCACGCAGTGCCACCGATGTGCCCCGGGTCCCTCCGTCGCCGCCGGGAAGACGGTGGCGCAGGCGTCGTCCGCCTTCCAGCAGCGGGTGCGGAACGGGCAGCCGGAGGGCGGGTGGGTGGCCGAGGGCACCGGGCCGTGCAGCACGATCCGCTCGGGGCGTTCCAGCAGGCTCGGCGTCGCGGAGAGCAGCGCCTCGGTGTACGGGTGCCGGGAGGCGCCGGAGACCTCGGCGGCCCCGCCCTCCTCGACCACGCGGCCCAGGTACAGCACCGCGATGCGGTCCGCGAGGTACCGGACCGTCTGGACGTCGTGCGAGATGAACACCATGCCGAGGCCGAGCCGGGCGCGCAGGTCCACCAGCAGGTTGAGGATCTGGGCGCGCACCGACACGTCCAGGGCGCTGGTGGGCTCGTCGGCGACGATCAGCTCCGGCTCCAGGGCGAGGGCGCGGGCGATGGCCACCCGCTGGCGCTGGCCGCCGGAGAGCTGACCCGGCAGCGCGTCCAGGGTGTGCCCGGGCAGGCCGACCAGGTCGAGCAGCTCCTCCACCCGTTCCTCGCGCTCGGCCCGTGTGCCGCGCCGGTGCACGTCCAGCGGGTCACGCAGGATCCGGCGCACGGGCAGCCTCGGGTTCAGCGCGGTGGAGGCGTCCTGGAAGACCACGCCGACCGAGGCCCCGAATCCGGTGCGGCGCTCGGCGGCGCCCATCGTCCACAGGTCCCGGCCCCGGAAGTACACGTGTCCCTCGGTGGGGCGCTGCAGTCCGGTGACCACGCGGGCCAGCGTGGACTTGCCGCAGCCCGACTCGCCGACCAGGCCGAGGATCTCGCCGGGCCGGACTTCCAGCGAGGTGTCGGTCAGGGCGTGCACGGCGTCCCGGCGCAGGATGCCGCCGCTGCGGGCCTTGTGCCGTACGTGAATGCGGTCGAGCCGCACGAGTGGGTCCATGGTGCTGTCCTCGGTGGCGGTCATCGGGCGCCCTCCAGCGACTTCGCCGACCCGTTCGCCGATGCCGCACGGTTCGCGGAGGCCGGGTGGTGGCAGGCGAAGAGATGGTCGAGGCCGGTGCCCCGGTCGGTGGCGGGCGGCGGCGTGGTGGCGCACAGGTCGGTGGCGGCGGCGCAGCGCGAGGCGAACCGGCAGCCGGAGCCGAACGCCTTCGGGGCCGGTACGACACCGCGGACCTGGTGCAGCCGCTTGGAACCCGACTCCAGCGAGACCACCGAGCCGAGCAGCCCCCGGCTGTAGTGGTGCGCCGGGTCGGTCAGCAGCGCGCGGGTGTCACCGGCCTCGGCGACCTGACCGGCGTACATCACCGCGACCCGGTGGGCGAGGTCGCCGACCAGGGCCAGGTCGTGGGAGACGAGGACCATCGCGAAGCCCAGTTCGTCGCGGAGCCGGACCAGCAGCTCGACGACCTGGGCCTGCACGGTGACGTCGAGGGCGGTGGTCGGCTCGTCGGCGATCAGCAGGCGCGGGCCGCGGGACAGGGCCATCGCGATCAGCACCCGCTGGCGCTGCCCGCCGGACAGCTCGTGCGGGTAGCTGCGCAGGGTGCGCCCGGGGGAGAGGCCGACCAGTTCGAGCAGCTCGGCGGGCGTGCGGGTGCCGCCGCGGGAGGTCAGCCACTTGAGCTGGGTGCCGATCAGCACCGACGGGTTCAGGGACGACATGGCGTCCTGGTAGACCATCGCGATCTCCGGGCCCATCAGCGCCCGGCGCTCCTTCGGCGTCAGCTCCAGCAGGTCGCGGCCCCGGTAGCGGATCTCGCCGTCGGCCTCGGCGTTGCGGGCCAGCAGGCCCATGATCGCGAGGCTGGTGATGGACTTGCCGCAGCCCGACTCGCCGACCAGACCGAGGGTCTCGCCCTCGCGGACGGTGAAGGAGATGCCGTCGACGACGCGGGTGTCGCCGTAGCGGTCGGGGAAGCGGATGGACAGGTCCCGTACGACGAGCAGGTCGGCCGCGTCCCCGGCGAGCGGCGGCACGGCGGGCTCCACGGCCGCCAGCCGGGCCGCCAGCTCGGCGAGCGCGGCGTCCACCTCGGTCTGGTCGGCCGCCGGCGCGAGTTCGGCGGCGTTGTCGTCGGTGTCGGTACCGCCGGTGCGGGAGTGGTCCGGGGAGGCGGCGGCATCGGTCATGCCCTCGGAGAGCACGTTCAGCGCGAGCACCGTGACCAGCACGCACAGACCGGGGAAAAGGGTCGCCCACCAGCCGCCGGACAGCAGGATCTGCCGGCCGTAGGCCAGCACGCTGCCCCAGCTCGGGTCGGGGTCCTGCACACCGGCGCCGATGAAGGACAGGCTCGCCTCGAAGATGATGGAGTCGGCCACCATGACCGTCGCGAACACCAGCACCGGCGCAGCGCAGTTGATCGCGACGTGCCGGGCCACGATGTGGCCGCGACGGGCGCCGACGACCCGCTCGGCGGCGACGTAGTCCTCGCCGTACTGCTCCAGCACGTTGGCCCGCACCACGCGGGCGAGGGAGGGCGAGTAGACGAAGGCGATGGTGAAGATGATGACCGGCACACTGGGCCCGAAGACCGCGACGAGCACGGCGGCCAGCGCGATCGGCGGGAAGGACATGACGACGTCCAGCGTGCGCATCACCGACTCGTCGGCGAGCTTGCGCGAGGTGGCCGCCAGCGCGCCCAGGACCGAGCCGAGGACCAGGGCGAGCAGGGTCGCGCCGAGTCCGATGACCAGGGAGTAGCGGGCGCCGTGCACGACCCGCGCGAACACGTCGCGGCCGGCCCGGTCGGTGCCGAACCAGTGGTCCGCACCGGGGGCCCGGGCCGGGACGCCGGTGGCGAGCGGGTCCTGGGTGAGCAGCGGCGCGAAGACCGCGCCCAGCACCACCACGAGGAGGATCCCGAGGGCGATCCGGGAGGACACGGGCAGCCGGCGCAGGCGGGTGCCGGACCGGGCGAGGTGCCCGGCGAGGGAGCGTGGAGCGAACATCACACCGTCCTGATGCGCGGGTTGACGAGCAGGTAGAGCAGGTCGACGACGACGTTGACCACGAGGAAGGCGATCGCGATGGTGAGCACGGTGCCCTGGACCAGCCCGACGTCGCCCCCGTTGACACCCTCGAGGATCAGCTTGCCCATGCCGGGCAGGTCGAAGACCGCCTCGATGACGACGGCGCCGCTGAGCATGTAGCCGACCTTGACGCCCAGCACGGTCAGCGGGGTGACCAGGGCGTTGCGCAGCACCGAGCGGATGATCAGGAACGGCGGCAGGCCGCTGCCCCTGGCGGTGCGCACGTAGTCGCGGTCGAGTTCGGTGACCATGGAGGTGCGGATGAGGCGGGCCAGCGACGAGGCGACCGGCAGGGCGAGGGAGAGCGCGGGCAGTGTCATGCTCTCGATCCAGCCGGAGAAGGAGTCGGCCGGGTTGACGTAGCCGCCGGTCGGGAAGAGCGGCATGTTCAGCGAGAACTGCTGGATGAGCAGCACACCGATCCAGAACGAGGGCAGCGCGATGCCGGCCATCGACAGCACCCGGAAGACCTGGTCCGGCCAGCGGTCGCGGTAGACGGCGCTGAGGACGCCGAAGACCAGCGCCAGCACGACGGCCAGCGCGAGGCCGAGCAGGGTCAGTTGCAGGGTGAGCGGGAACGCGGTGGCGATCCGGTCGGTGACGGGCTGGCTGGGCGACATGGTGACGCCGAGGTCCCCGCGCAGCAGGTCGCCCAGGAAGGCGAAGTAGCGCACGGGCAGCGGGTCGTCGAGTCCGTTCGCCTCGGCGAACGCCGCTCGCGCCTCGGGACTCGCCGACTCGCCCAGCGCGTTGTACGCGGGGTCGGTCGGCGAGAACTGGAGGACCACGAAGACCAGCAGCGCGATGCCGAGGACCATCACCGGCATCATCGCGACGCGGCGCAGCGCGAGCCGGAGGAATGCAACCATCGTGAGGTTCCTAGCGATTGGGGCGGGGGCCGCCGCCCGGGGTGGCGCGGCGGCCCGGCGGGCCGGGCGGGCGGGGTCAGCCCCGGCCGACGTCGAGGAAGGACAGCCCGGTGGTGGGCAGCGGCTTGAACCCGCTCAGCGCTCCCTCCCGCCAGGCGGTGGGCAGCTTGCGGTGCAGGATCGGGTACAGGGCGGCCTCGTCGGCGACCAGGTCGGTCACCTGGCCCCACAGCTGTTTGCGCCTGGCCTCGTCGGCCTCGGCCGCCGCCTTGTCGAGCAGCGACTTGGTCTGCTTGTAGGCGTCGCTGCCCTTCCAGCCGTAGCGGTTCTCCGGCCAGAAGCCGTAGTAGAACCAGCGCAGCAGCAGGTCCGCGTCGTTGCCGAAGACGGACGGGTCGCCCGGCGCGGCCAGCGCCTCGAAGTTGCCCTGGTCGATCTCGGCGTACTGGGCGGCGGACTGCTGGATGTCGAGCTTGGCGTCGACGCCGACCGCGGCCCAGCTCTCCTTGATCAGCGGCGCGATGTCCTTGACCCAGCCGTTGTCGGTGAGCATCAGCGTGAAGGACAGCTTGCCGGCGCCCGCCTCGGCGAGCAGCCTCCTGGCCCTGTCCGGGTCGTGCGCGTAGACGGTGGCGGCCTTGTGGTAGTCCGGGTGGGTGGCCGGGACGTACCCGGTGGCGGCCTCGGCGTTGCCCAGCAGCGCGGTGGAGATGATCTTCTCGGTGTCCAGGGCGTAGTGCAGTGCCTGGCGCACCCGCTTGTCCTTGAACCGCTGGTCGGCGCAGTTGAACATCAGGAAGAGCAGCCCGAAGGACTGGACCGATTCCACCTTGTCCTGGCCGGTGAAGCCCTTGACGTCGATGTAGGGGACGTCCTCGATGGCCTGCACGCGGCCCGACTTGAGCGCGCTGACCCGGGCGGACGGGTCGGACATCAGCCGCCAGATCATCTTCTTGGCCTTGGCCGGGTGAGGGCCGTTGTACTTGTCGTACGCCTCCATGACGATCTTGTCCTCGCGGACCGCCGAGACGAACCTGTACGGACCCGAACCGACGGGCCTGGCGTCGAAGGACTTGGCGTCGGCACCCGCGATCTTCTTCGGCACGATCCGCACCACGGATATGCGGGACGGGAAGAGCGCGAAGGCGTACTTCAGTTTGAACTCCACCGTCGACCTGTCGACGGCCGTGACCCGGTCGACGAACGGGACGAACTGCGCCATCAGCGAGGCGTTCGCCTCGTCCAGGACCCGCTCGAAGCTGAACACCACGTCGTCCGCGGTGACCGCCGAGCCGTCGTGGAAGGTCGCGCCCTCGCGCAGGGTGGCCCGGTAGGTCGTCGCGTTGATCTTCTCGGGCATCCCCTTCGCCAGCGCGGGCCGCGCCACGAGCGTGGCGGGGTCGAGGTCGACCAGGCCCTCGAAGATGTGCATGTTCGCGGCGTACGGGGTGGCGCCCGAGGTGATCATCGGGTCGAAGCCGGTGGAGAGCGGGTAGGAGAGCCCCGCCTCGATGGTGTCGCCGCCACTGCCCGAGCCGCCGGAGCCGTCTCCGCTGGAGGCCGGGCCGCCGCAGGCCGTCAGACCCGTGGTGATCGCGGTCGCCACACCGATGGCACTGGTGTATCTCATGAACGTGCGGCGATCGACGCCGGCTGCACTGCGCGCGGACAAGGAGTCCTCCAGGCGGGAGATGAGAGTCGAGCAAGGTGGGGGAGGCGAGTGTGGTCGGCGCCTCACCGACAGCGCGTCAGACGTCTGATGTCTGATGCTTGATAACGTGGGAACGTAGCCGGGCAAGTGAGAGGGGTCAAGAGGTGGCGGTGGGGCAAAGGGCGATTCGGCGCAGAGAGCCGGAGCCCAAGACGGCACGACAACCGTTGCGGCAGGAGGTCGTCGACGGCATCAAGGCCTACATCCTGCGCAACGACCTGCGTCCGGGGGATCCGCTGCCGACCGAGCCCGCCCTGTGCGAGGCGCTCGGCGCGAGCCGGTCCAGTGTGCGGGAGGCGATCAGGATCCTCACCGCGCTCGACATCGTCGAGGTGCGGCACGGGCACGGCACCTACGTCGGCAGGCTGAGCCTGTCCGCCCTGGTGGAGAGCCTGACCTTCCGCGGCCTGCTCAGCCCCGACGACGACTTCCAGGTGATGAGCGACCTCATCGAGGTCCGGGAGCTGTTCGAACGGGGCATGGCCGAGCGGCTCGTCTCCTCGCTGGACGAGGAGCAGATCGGCCGGCTCGAGGCGCACGTCGACGAGATGCGCAGGGCCGGCGCGGGGGAGGGGCACGGGTTCGTCGAGGCGGACCGGGCCTTCCACACGCTGCTCCTGGCCCCGCTCGGCAACGACCTCATCGGCCAGCTCTCCGCGGCCTTCTGGGACGTCTACGTCATCGTCGCACCGCATCTCGACGTGTTCACCCGCGAGCACGAGGCGGCCACCATCGCCAACCACCAGCGCATCGTGGACGCCGTGCGCGACCGTGACCCGGTCGAGTTCGCGGCGGCCCTCGCCGAGCACTACGCGCCGGTCCGCCTGCGGATCGAGGAGGCCCGCGCCCGGCGCTGACCGGGCCGCACGGACGGCGAAGGCGCCCCCGCCGCGGGGCGCCTTTCCCGTGCCCGCGCCCGGGCGGCCCGGCGCGCGGCCCGGGGCACTTGACGGTCGTCTCCGGGATCTCTAGTGTCCTCGATCAGCAGACATCAGACGTCTGCTGATCTCACCGAGGGCGAACCGCTCTCCCCGTCGGGACCGGTCCGGCCGGTCCCTCCCGTTCCTCCGCGCTGCGCCGCGCGCACGCCTCACCCACCGGGGCCCCTCCATGCCACTGACGGACCTCACCCTCGCCCAGTGCCTGGCACTGCGGCCCGACCTCGACGAGCCCGCCGACCTCGACGCCTTCTGGGAGCAGACCCTCCGCGAGGCCCGGGACGCCGGCGGCGCGTCCCGCTTCAGGCCGGTGGACACCGGCCTGACCGAGGTGACGACACACGACGTCACGGTGCCGGGGTTCGCCGGCGAACCCGTCCGGGGCTGGCTGCACCTGCCCGCCCGAGGGAGCGGACCGCTCGGCTGCGTGGTGGAGTTCCTCGGCTACGGGCGCGGTCGCGGCCTGCCGCACGAGCAGGTGTTCTGGGCCAACGCCGGTCACGCCCACCTCATCATGGACACGCGCGGCCAGGGCTGGTCCACCGCGGGCGGCGACACCCCCGACACCGCCGCCCTGAACGGCACCGTCCCCGGCTTCCTCACCCGTGGCGTCGAGAGCCCCCACGACCACTACTACCGGCGGGTGTTCACCGACGCGGTGCGCTTCGTGGAGGCCGCCCGCACGCACCCGGCCGTGGACCCGGACAAGGTCGTCGTCACCGGCGTCAGCCAGGGCGGCGGCATCGCCCTCGCGGTGGCCGGCCTCGTGCCGGGCCTGGCCGGCGTGATGCCCGACGTCCCCTTCCTCTGCGACATCCGGCGCGGCGCGACGATCGCGGCCCGGCCGCCCTACACCGAGGTCGCCGAGTACCTGCGCCTGCACCACGACCGCACCGAGGCCGTCTTCACCACCCTGTCCTACGTCGACGCCGCCCTGCTGGCCGCCCGCGCCACGGCCCCGTCGCTCTTCTCCATCGCGATGATGGACGACATCTGCCCGCCCTCGACGAGCTTCGCGGCCTACCACCGCTACGGCGGCCCCAAGGACCTGCGTGTCTACCAGTTCAACGGCCACGAGGGCGGCGGCGGCCACCACCGCCGCGAACAACTCGCCTGGGTGCGCGAGCTGCTCTCCGCACCCCGCTGTGAGGCCCCTGCCGCCCCGACCGCACTGCACGCCCCCCGACTCGCCTGATCCCGCACCCGAGAGAGGCCTGTTCATGCAGCGAAGAGTCACCCTGGCCATCGGCACCGCCGCCCTGGTCGTCCTGGGCACCACCGTCCCCGCCGCCCACGGCGCCGACTCCGCCCGCGAGGCCTCCGCGGCCGCCGGGACCCTCACCTCGCAGGACCTCGCCACCGCGGGCACCGGCTCCCCCTACTACCGCATCCCCGCCCTGACCCGGACCACCGAGGGCACCCTGCTCGCCGCCTACGACGCCCGCCCCACCCTCGGCGACCTGCCCGGCAACATCGGCGTCGTCCTCAGGCGCAGCACCGACGGCGGCACCACCTGGCAGGCCCAGCAGGTCGTGCGCAAGGACGCCGCGCCCAAGGGCTACGGCGACCCCAGCCTCCTCGTCGACCGCGAGACCGGCCGCGTCTTCCTCTTCTACGCGGCCTCCGTGAACCAGGGCTTCTTCGGCTCCGCCACCGGCAACGACGAGAGCGACCCGGACGTCCTCCAGGCCGACTACAGCTACTCCGACGACGACGGCCTCACCTGGAAGCACGAGCGGATCACCGCCGACATCAAGGACCCGGCCTGGGCCGGCATGTTCGCCGCCTCCGGAGAGGGCATCCAGCTGCGCCACGGCCCCCACAAGGGCCGCCTGATCCAGCAGTACGCCATCCGCAAGGACGGCGCCAACTACGCGGTGAGCGCCTACAGCGACGACCACGGCGCCACCTGGAGGATGGGCACCCCCGTCGGCCCCGGCGGCGACGAGAACAAGACCGTCGAGCTGTCCGACGGCCGCGTCATGCTCAACAACCGCTCCAGGCCCTACCGGACGGTCGCCTACTCCACCGACGGCGGCGTCACCTACAGCCCCCTCCAGCGGGACACCGAGCTGCCGGACCCGGCCAACAACGGCTCCATCACCCGTTTCGCGCCGAACGTGGACGCCTCGCACCCGCGGGCCTCGTGGCTGATGTTCAGCAACACCGCGACGACCGACCGCCGCAGCAACCTCACCGTCCGCCTCTCCTGCGACAACGGGCAGACCTGGCCGGTGCGCAGGACCGTCGAGTCCGGCGCCGCCGCCTACTCGACGCTCACCCCGCTCAGCGACGGCACGGGCCCCAACCCGGGCATGGGCCTGCTGTGGGAGCGGGGCAACGTCGACCACATCACCTACTCCTCCTTCGACCTGACGTGGCTCGGCGGAGTCTGCGCGCCGGTCACCGTCACCTCGCCCGCATCCCTGCCCGCGGGGGAGACCACCACCGTCACCGTCCGCGTCGTCAGCCAGAACGACGTACCGCTGCCCGCCGGCGAGGTCTCGCTCGGCCTGCCCGACGGCTGGAGCGCACCGGAGGTCGCCGCCGTGCCCGCGCTCGACCCCGGTCAGGGCGCCAACATGAGGATCCCCGTCACGGTTCCCGCGAACGCCACCGCGGGCGACGTGCGGGCCACCGCGACCTACGAGGTCCGCGGTCGCCAGCACTCCTACGGCGACAAGACGTTCACCGTCACCCAGCCGTAGCCGGCCACGGGCCGCCCGGCACCGGCACCCCGGTGCCCGGCGGCCCGTCCCCCCCGTACCACCACTCGCACAGCCCAGGAGAAACACCATGTCCTCGTCCCAGCCCCTGAGCGGCGTCGTGCCGCCCGTCTGCACCCCCATGGACGCGTCGGGCGAAGTCGACACCGCCTCGCTCGCCCGGCTCGTCGAGCACCTCGTCGGCGGGGGAGTGCACGGGCTGTTCGCCCTGGGCTCCAGCAGCGAGGTCGCCTTCCTCACCGACCGGCAGCGGGCCGTCGCCCTCGACACGGTCGTCGAGGCGGTCGCGGGCCGCGTCCCCGTCCTCGCCGGTGTCATCGACATGACCACCCCCCGGGTCCTCGTCCACGCCGAGGCCGCCCGCGAGGCCGGTGCCGACGGCCTGGTGGCCACCGCCCCCTTCTACGCCCGCACCCATCCGCGTGAGATCGCCGCCCACTTCCGCGCGATCCGCTCCGCCGTCGACCTGCCCCTGTACGCCTACGACCTCCCCGTCTCGGTGCACAGCAAGCTCTCCGCCGCCCTGGTGCGCGAACTCGCCGAGGACGGCACGCTCGCCGGGCTCAAGGACAGCAGCGGCGACGAGGGCGGCCTGCGCCGGCTCATGGTCGAACTCGGCGGGCGCCACGGCCGTGCCGACGGCCCCGCCCCCGCCTTCAGCATCCTCACCGGCTCCGAACTGACCGTGGACGCCGCCCTGCTGGCCGGTGCCGACGGCGTGGTCCCGGGCCTCGGCAACGTCGACCCCGCCGGATACGTCCGCCTCTACGACGCCGTGCGCGGCGGCGACCTGGACGGCGCCGCCAAGGAACAGGAGCGGCTCGTCGAGCTGTTCGGGCTGGTCGACGCGGGCCCGGAGAGCGAGATGGGCCGCAACTCCTCGGCCATCGGCGCCTTCAAGCACGCCCTGCGACTGCTCGGCGTGTTCCGTCACGGCACCACCGCCGCGCCGCAGATCCAGCTGGGCGAGGACTCCGTCGCCCACGTCGAGCGGCACCTGCGCGGCGCCGGGCTGCTGCCGGTCCGATGACCGCACCGCACCTCGACGCACCGGTGATCGGCCTCGACCTGGGCGGCACCAAGATCGCCGCCGCCCTGGTCGGGTCCGACGGCACCGTCCTGGCCCGGCACACCCTGCCCACCCCGGCGACGGAGGGCGCCGAGGCGGTGCTGGACGCCCTGGCCGTCGCCGCCCGTGCGGTACGGGTCCACGGGACCGCCGCGATCGGCGTCGCCGCGGCCGGCGTGATCGATCCCGCCACCGGGACCGTCACCAGCGCCACCGACACGATCCGCGGCTGGTCCGGCACCGCCCTCGCGGCCGGTCTCGCCACCCGTACCGGGCTCCCCGTCGCCTGCGACAACGACGTACGCGCCGCCGCCGCGACGGAACTGGACGGCCCGGACGACGACGGCACCCTCCTCTACGCCGCCGTCGGCACCGGAGTCGGCGGGGCCGTCGCCGCCGCGGGACGCATGCTGCACGGAGCCGCCGGAATCGCCGGGCACCTGGGACACCTGCCCAGCCCGGAGGCCGACGGACTGCGCTGCACCTGCGGAGCCACCGGGCACCTGGAGGCCGTCGCTGCGGGCCCCGCCATCACCGCCCACTGCGTACGGCTCGGCGGGCAGCCGGCCGACCGCCTCCAGACCGTCGCCGAACGCGCCGCCCTGGGCGACCCGCACGCCGGCACCGCCATCACGCTCGGCGCCCGTGCGACGGGCCGCGCCCTGGGCGGCCTCGCCAACGCGCTCGGCCCGCACCGTGTCGTCGTCGCCGGCGGCGTGCCCCGCATCGGGCCCCTGTACTGGGACGCCCTGTGCGCGGCCTTCGCCGCCGAACTCATGCCCCCGCTGCGCGGCCTGCGCCCGCGCCCGCCACGGGGCGGCGCCGACGCCGCGGTCCTCGGGGCGGCCGCGCTGCCCCGCACCCTGCCCCTGCACCAGCCCGCCACCACCGGAGCACCGTCATGACCCCGTCCCCGTCCCCGTCCCTGGCCGAGCGGCTCGAGGGCCGCCTCATCGTGTCCTGCCAGGCGCCCCCCGGCGATCCGATGCGCCACACCGACACCCTGGTCCGCATGACCCTGGCGGCGCGTACCGGCGGCGCGGCGGCCGTACGCGTCAACGACCCGGAGGTCGTCGCGGCCACCGTCGCGGCCGTCGGCCTTCCGGTGATCGGCCTGTGGAAGGACGGCGACAGCGGCGTCTTCATCACCCCGACCGTGCGCCACGCGCTGGCCCTGGTGGAGGCGGGGGCCGCGGTCGTCGCCGCCGACGCCACCGCGCGTCCGCGGCCCGACGGCAGCACCTTCGGCGAGCTGGTCGAGGCCGTCCACGCGGCGGGCGCCCTGGTCATGGCCGACGTGTCGACGCTCGGCGAGGGCCGCGCGGCAGCCGGCCAGGGGGCGGACTTCCTCGGCACCACGCTGTCCGGGTATGTGCCGGGCTCCCCGGTGCAGGACGCCCCCGACCTGGCCCTCGTGACCGACCTCGCCGGAGCGCTGGACACCCCGGTGATCGCCGAGGGCCGTATCGCGACGCCCGAGCAGGCGGCCCGGGCGCTCGCCGCGGGTGCGCACAGCGTCGTCGTCGGCACCGCCATCACGGCACCGACCGCGCTGACCCGGCTCTTCGCGAACGCCCTGGCCCCCGGACCGGACCGGATCCGACCGGGGACCGGACCCGACTCGGACTGATCAGACCGCCGGAGCCGGGTACGTCGGGTACTCCACCCCGGAGACGTGCTGCACGACGCGGACGACCTGGCAGGAGTAGCCGAACTCGTTGTCGTACCAGAGGTAGAGGATCGCGTTGTCGCCCTCGACCTTCAGCGCGCCCGCGTCCACGATCGAGGCGTGGCGCGAGCCGATGAAGTCGCTGGAGACGGCGTCGGGCGCGCCGATGAAGTCGATCTGGCGCTTGAGCGGCGAGGTCAGCGACACCTCGCGCAGGTGGTCCACGACCTCCTCGCGGCTCGCCTCGCGGGCCAGCTGGAGGTTGAGGATCGCGATCGACACGTCCGGCACCGGCACCCGGATCGAGCTGCCGGTGATCCGCGCCTTCAGGTCGGGCAGCGCCTTGGCGACCGCGGAGGCGGCGCCGGTCTCCGTGATGACCATGTTCAGCGGAGCGCTGCGGCCGCGGCGCTCCGACTTGTGGTAGTTGTCCAGCAGATTCTGGTCGTTGGTGAAGGAGTGCACCGTCTCCACGTGACCGCGCAGCACGCCGTACTCGTCCTCCATCGCCTTCAGCGGCGGGACGATCGCGTTGGTGGTGCAGGACGCGCAGGACAGGATCCGCTCGTCCGGCTTGACGGTGTCGTGGTTGACGCCGTGGACGATGTTCGGGACGTCGCCCTTGCCCGGCGCGGTCAGTACGACCTTGTCGATGCCCGGACGCAGGTGCCTCGACAGACCCTCGCGGTCGCGCCACTTGCCGGTGTTGTCGATGAGGATGGCGTCCTTGATGCCGTACGCCGTGTAGTCGACCTGCGTCGGGTCGTCCGCGTAGATCACCTTGATCGCGTTGCCGTTGGCGAGGATCGTGCTGTTGTCCTCGTCGACGGTGATCGTGCCCTGGAACTGGCCGTGCACCGAGTCGCGGCGCAGCAGCGAGGCGCGCTTGACGATGTCCTCGGCGGCCCGCTCCCCGCCCCCGCGGACGACGATGGCGCGCAGCCGCAGCCCGTTGCCCGACCCGGCCTTCTCGATGAGCAGGCGGGCGACGAGCCGGCCGATGCGGCCGAAGCCGTACAGGACGACGTCGCGCCCCTCGCGCCGGTCGATCTTGTTGGCACCGGTGGCCCCGGCGACGGCCTCGGCCGTGAACTCCTCGACCGACAGACCCCGGTCGTCGGTCCGGTAGGTCGCGGCGAGCATGCCGATGTCGATCTGCGAGGGACCGAGGTCCAGCGCGGTGAGCGCGCGCAGGAAGGGCATCGTCTCGGTGACCGACAGCTCCGCCCCGGCGATCTGGCGGGCGAAGCGGTGGGTCTTGAGGATGCTGACCACCGACTTGTTCACCAGGGAACGGCTGTGCAGCAGGATCGTGACGTCCTGCTCCCGGTGCAGCTTCCCGATCATCGGGATCATCGATTCCGCGGTCTCTTCGCGGTGCTTCCAGTTGGTGAACGAGTCGTCGTTGACAGTCACGTCTCTATCTTTCGAGCTAGGCGGCGCTCATATGCTAACCCCACCGCGTTTCCGATCGATCAAGTGGGCCCCCTGCCGATCAGATGAGTACGGGACCGGGTGCCCGGCTCGAACAGGGTTGCGCCGTGGGTGACCGGGTACGCGAGGCTGGACCGCGTCCGCGCCGATCGTCCGTGCGGGCCGTAACGCAGCCGCTACCAGGGAAAATGCCATGGAGACACCCGCGAACGACCACCCCGTGACACCCGCGCAGCGGGCACTGGACACACTCGCCGAGACCACCGGAACCACCGAGACCGCCGACAACTCGGCGGCGCTCGACACGCTCGCCGGCAGCGACGTCCTCGTGCCGGTGCCCGACGACGCGAACGAACAGGACGCCGCCGACCCCGGCATGCTGGCGCTGCCGGTCCTGGAGCAGCAGGGCGGCGGCCAGGTGGTGCCCGTGTTCACCTCGGAACTGGAGATGGCCGACCTGCTGCCGTACGTCTCCCGCTACCGCATGGTGCCGCTGGGCGCCCTCGCCGCGCAGTGGCCGGCCGACGACCTGTCGCTGTCCATCGACGCCGGCTCGGAGCACCGCCTCACCCTCACCTCGGACGGCGTGCGCACCCTGCTGGCCCGCCCCTGAAGCCGAGGCCGGGGCCAAGGCCCGCGTCCCGGGTCAGGGGCGGGGGCCTTCGTCGTCGCCGAGCGTGCGGGCCAGCGCGGCCCGCTGCAGCGGCAGTATCTCGGCGTGCAGTTCCCGGCCCCTGGTGGTCGGCGTGACGTACACGCCGCGCCGGTCCTCCGCGCACATGGAGCGCCGCACCAGTCCGTCCTTCTCCAGCCGGGCGATGAGCCGGGACAGCGCGCTCTGACTGAGGTGGACCCGGCCGACCAGGTTCTGCACCCGGCACCGGTCGCCGTCGTCGGGCGCCCCGGTCACGAGGAGGTCGAGCACCTCGAAGTCGCTCGCGCCCAGCCCGTGCGGATGCAGTGCCCGGTCGATCTCGCACATCGTGCGTGCGTGCGCCGACAGGATGTCCCGCCACCGTTCCTCGAGCCGCGCACCGGCCGTCCTGGCTCCCATGACTGAACGGTAGCACCGGCACCGATATTGGTTGAATGTGCAAATGGCCCGGTTGCCGGACAACCGGGGCCCGGCTGCGGGAAAGTGGAGGGACACGGTACGGGCGGGCCCGCACGGAGGGAGGACGAGATGCTGAGGACCCCCGTGCACGGCACGCGTCTCGACATCCTGGAGTGGCTGAAGGACCCGGCCGCGCACTTCCCGCCGCAGCGCCACGTCGACCCCGCGGAGCACGGTGTCCCCGCGGGCCCCGTCGCCGCCAGGCTGGGCGTGTCCCGCCGGGTGGCCGAGAGCCACCTCGGGCTCCTCACCCGTCTCGGCCTGCTGCGCGCCACCCGGATCCGCCGCCGCACCTACTACCGGCGCGACGAGGTGCGGGTCGCCGAGGTGGCCCGGATGTTCGAGAAGGGATGGTAGGCGCGGGGACGGCAGGCGCGGGTGCCCTCCCGGAATGACCCGGGCGCCGCCCCGGCGTTACGCTGAGCATCAGCCGCGGCCCGCACGGGCGCGGCGCGGCGGTGGGGCCCGCCGTACCCGAACCGCGGCTCGGTCGCCGCCAACGGTCCCTACTTGACCAGCACAGGGGCATCCCCCTGCCCGGCGAGTAGGAGACGTACGACCATGACAGTCCCGAAGACCGGGCGTTCCGGCGGCATCCGGGCCACCGCCCCGAGACCGTCCGGGTGGCGCGCCCAGGCACCGGTCGTCGCGGTCGTGGCCCTCGGCGGAGGCGCCGGAGCCGCCGCCCGCTACGCGGCCTCCCTCTGGTGGCCGACACCGGCCGGCGGCTTCCCCTGGACGACCTTCGGGGTCAACGCCGTCGGCTGTGCCGTGATCGGCGTGTTCATGGTGGTCGTCACCGAGATCCGGCCCGCCCACCGCCTGGTCCGGCCCTTCTTCGGCACCGGAGTGCTCGGCGGCTTCACCACCTTCTCCACCTACGCCGTCGACAGCCGGTCCCTGTTCGCCGACGGCCGGGCCTTCACCGGCCTGGCCTACCTCGCCGCGACCCCGCTCGCGGCACTCACGGCGGTGTGGCTCGCCGCATGGGCCACCCGCCGGGTCCTGAAGTGGAGGCAGTCATGACGAGGCTGACCGGCGGCGCCCTGCGCCTGACCGTCTACGTCGGCGAGAACGACACCTGGCACCACCGCCCCCTGTACTCGGAGATCGTCCACCGCGCCCACGCGGCGGGCCTCGCGGGCGCCAGCGTCTTCCGGGGCGTCGAGGGCTTCGGCGCCTCCTCGATCGTCCACACCACCAGGCTGCTGTCCCTGAGCGAGGACCTGCCGGTGGCCGTCGTCGTCGTCGACACCGAGGAGCGCGTCCGGGACTTCCTGCCGCAGCTCGACGAACTCGTCACCGAGGGCCTGGTCACCCTCGACCCGTGCGAGGTCGTCAGGTACGAGGGCCGGAGGCCGTCGTGAACTGGCTGCTGGTCGTCGTCGGCGGCATGGTCGGCGCCCCGCTGCGCTACCTCACCGACCGCGCCGTGCAGTCCCGGCACGACTCCGTCTTCCCGTGGGGCACCTTCACGGTGAACGTGATCGGCAGCATCGTCCTCGGCGTGCTGACCGGCGCCGCCCTGGCCGGAGCGGTCGGCTCCGACCTGCGGCTGCTGCTGGGCACCGGCCTGTGCGGCGCCCTCACCACCTACTCGACCTTCTCCTACGAGACCCTCCGGCTGACCGAGACCGGTGCGCGCCTGCGGGCCGCCGTGAACGTGGGGGGAAGCGTGGCGGCCGGGCTCGCGGCGGCGTTCGCGGGGGTGACTCTGGCCGACGCGCTCTGGACCTGACGCCGGGCACACAGGCTTGTGTAGTAGGAACTGGATGCCATGAGCGCCATCAGCATCGGTCAGGCCGTCGTCCTCGGAGCCGTCGAGGGGGTGACCGAGTTCCTGCCCGTCTCCTCCACCGGACACCTCAAGATCGTCGAGGGGCTGATGGGCATCCCGGTCGACGACGACGCCGTCATCGGCTTCTCCGCGGTCATCCAGGTCGGCGCGATCGCCGCCGTGCTCGTCTACTTCTCCAAGGACATCGCGCGGATCGTCTCCGCCTGGGGCCGCGGGCTGCGCGACCGCGAGGAGCGGTACCACCACGACTACAAGTTCGCCTGGTGGGTCATCTGCGCGACCATCCCCATCGTCCTCGTCGGCCTGGCCGCCAAGCCCCTGATCAAGGGCCCGCTCGCCTCGCTGTGGGTGGTCGCCGGCTCGCTGATCGTGGGCAGCGGCGTGATGTGGTGGGCCGACCGCACCGGCCGGCACAAGCGGGGCGAGGACGACACGTCCTTCAAGGACGCGATGCTGGTCGGCGGCTCCCAGATCCTCGCCCTGCTCTTCCCGGGCTTCTCCCGCTCCGGCGCCACCATGTCCACCGCCCTGATGCTCGACCTGGACCGGGTCGCCGCCACCCGGCTGTCCTTCTTCCTGGGCATCCCGGCCCTGACCGGAGCCGGACTGTACGAGCTGAAGGACGCCCTGGGCACGGGAGCGGGTGCCGCGCCGCTGGCGGTCGGCACCCTCGTCTCCTTCGTGGTGGCCTACGCCTCCATCGCCTGGCTGCTGAAGTTCGTCGCCAAGCACACCTTCAACGCGTTCGTCGTCTACCGGGTCGCGGTCGGCGTCCTGCTGTTCGGGCTGCTCGGCACCGGAGTGCTGCACAGCTGACCGCTGCTCGGCCGACCGCCGCTCAGCGTGCGGCGCGCAGCGGCTCCCCGACGCTCCTCATGTGCCGCAGGGCCTCGCGGTGCGACGCCAGCAGCCCCGTCTGGTGGTAGGGCACGCCCAACTCGGCGCAGTACGCCTCGGTGATGGCCTGGGCCCGGCCGAGGGCGGGGGTCGGCATGCTGGGGAAGAGGTGGTGCTCGATCTGGTAGTTGAGGCCGCCCATGAAGGCGTCGACGAGCGCACCGCCCCGCACGTTGCGGGAGGTCAGGACCTGACGGCGCAGGAAGTCCAGCCGCATGCCCTCCTCGATCATCGGCATCCCCTTGTGGTTGGGGGCGAAGACCGAGCCCAGGTAGATCCCGAACAGACCCTGGTGGACGGCGAGGAAGACGAGCGCCTTGCCCGGGGAGAGGACCGTGAACAGACCGCCGAAGTACACGGCGAAGTGGACGACGAGCAGCGTGCCCTCCAGGACCGGCCGCTTCACGGCCCGGCTGCCCAGCGCCTTGAAGCTGTTGAAGCTCAGGTTGAGGCCCTCCAGCGTCAACAGCGGGAAGAACAGGGCCGCCTGGTGCTTGCCGACGAACCGGGGGAGCCCGGTCGCCCTGCTGGCCTGGCCCCGTGACCACACCAGGATGTCGGGGGAGACGTCCGGGTCCTTCTCCTCGTGGTTGGGGTTCGCGTGGTGGCGGGTGTGCTTGTTCATCCACCGGCCGTAGCTCATGCCGAGCAGCAGGTTGGCGGCCAGCAGGCCGCCCGCTTCGCTGGGGCGCCGGCGTGAGAAGACCTGCCGGTGGGCGAGGTCGTGGGCCGCCAGTCCGAGCTGGCCGAAGACGACGGCGAGCGCGACCGCGACGAACAGCTGGCTCCAGCTGTCCCCCAGGGCGACGAACGCGGCGACACCGCCGGCGAGTGCGAGGGCGACGGCGCCGAAACGGACCGTGTAGTACAGCGGGCGGCGCCGGAGCAGCCCCGCGTCGGCTATGCGCCGGGAGAGTTCGGAAAAGTCGCTTCCCCTTTCGCGATCCTTCTCCGGAGCGGGCGTGGGCAGGCTCTCGACGAGCACCGTTGGGTTGGCCATGCGCCTCAGTATGTGGGCTGTTTTTCGGCGGGGGGATGACGGCTACCCCCGAAGTGGGGGTGTGGTCAGCACCACCCCGGTGCGGGGGCCACCCGCCGTCGGCCTCCCGCCGCCCGGACCTCGCCGGAGGGACAATGGCGATCATGAGCACACCGACGACCTTCCGGCCGGTCCTGGAGCGCATCGCCGAGGAGATCGAGCGGACCCCGGGCAGCGGCCGGCCCGCCGACTACATCCCCGCCCTCGCCGCCCGCGACCCGCGCCGCTTCGGCATGGCGGTCGCCGAGCCGGACGGCACGGTCTACGGCGTGGGGGACTGGCGGGAGCCGTTCTCCGCGCAGTCCCTCACCAAGGTCTTCACCCTCGCCCTCGACCTGGCCAGAGAGGGCGACGCCCTGTGGGAGCACGTGGGCCGCGAGCCCTCCGGCAACCCGTTCAACTCCCTGGTGCAGCTGGAGTACGAGAACGGCATCCCGCGCAACCCGTTCATCAACGCGGGCGCCCTCGTCGTCACCGACCGGCTGCACACCCGTACCGGCGACGCGGCCGGCGAACTGCTCGCCTTCCTGCGCGCGGAGAGCGGCAACCCGGACCTGGCCCACGACGAGGAGGTCGCCGCCTCCGAGGCCGCACACGGCGACCGGAACGCCGCGCTGGCGCACTTCATGGCGTCCTACGGCAACATCGACAACCCCGTACCGGTGCTCCTGGACCAGTACTTCCGCCAGTGCTCCGTCGCCGCGTCCTGCGCCGACCTCGCCCTGGCCACCGGCTTCCTGGCCCGGCACGGCATCCGCGCCGACGGCACCCGGCTGCTGAGCCGAAGCCGGGCCAAGCAGATCAACGCGGTGATGCTGACCTGCGGGACCTACGACGCGGCCGGCGACTTCGCGCACCGGGTGGGGCTGCCGGGCAAGAGCGGGGTCGGCGGCGGCATCATCGCGGTCGTGCCGGGGCACTGCACGCTGTGCGTGTGGAGCCCCGGCCTGGACGAGCGGGGCAACTCGGTGGCCGGGGTGGCGGCCCTGGACCGCTTCACGACGCTCACGGGGCTGTCGGTGTTCTGAACGGGCCCGGCGCTCCCGTCAACTGCCGTCGTCGCGGACGAGCTTGAGGCGCAGGGCGAGCGCCATGACGCCCGCGCCGAGACCCGCGACCCCGAGGATCGCGCCCGTCTCCGGCCAGCCCGGAGAGTCCTCGGCCGGCTTGGCCGCGGTCACCGCCGCGGGTACGGACTGCGGTCCGTGCGGTGGCCGGTCGTCCTCGGGGACCAGCGAGCCCACCGGGTCGACCTCGCCGGCCGCCTCGAAGCCCCAGTCGAGCAGTGCCCGGGCCTCCTCGTACACGGCGTGGCCGCCGCCCTCCTGCGGGTTCATCACCGTGACGACCAGGGTCCGCCCGTCGCGGCGGGCGGCGGCGATGAGCGTGTTGCCCGCATTGCTGGTGTAGCCGTTCTTCACCCCGATCAGACCGGGGTACGGCTCCACGCCGTCGGCCCCGGTGAGCAGCCGGTTGGTGTTCATGATCCCGTACGAGCTTCCGTCGCGGCCGGGGAACATCGCGTCGACCTTGGCGCAGTACCGCGCGAAGTCGGGACGCCGCAGCCCCTCCCGGCCGAAGACGGCCAGGTCGTACGCGGAGGAGACCTGGCCCGGGGCGTCGTACCCGTCGGGCGAGCGGACGTGGGTGTCGCGGGCGCCGAGCGCGCGGGCCTCGGCCTGCATCCGGGCCGCCGTGGCGCTCCAGCCGCCGGTGAGCGAGGCGAGGACGTGCACGGCGTCGTTCCCGGAGTTGAGGAAGACGCCGTTCCACAGGTCGGAGACGCGGTACGTCTGGCCCTCGACGACACCGACCAGGCTGCTGCCCGGACCGATGCCGGACAGGTCCTCGGGGTCCACCTCGTGCCGGATGCCGCCCGGCAGTGCGGGCAGCACCGTGAGGGCGAACAGCGTCTTGAGGGTGCTGGCCGGGGGCAGCTCGCGGTGCGCGTCGTTCGCCGCCAGCACGTCGCCCGTACCGGCGTCGGCCACGACCCAGGACAGGGCGGAGACTTCGGGAACCCGGGGCGCCGCGGGGTGCGGCCGGACCTGGGTGCCGGAGCGGTACAGCGGCGACGACAGGGCCGCCGCCGCACCACCGGGCGGACCGGGGTCCGGCCGCCCCGCGCGGGCGGCCGCGGTGGCGGGCACGAGCGTCAGCAGCCCTGCCGCGCAGAGCATGCAGGTGGATCGAACCGCCCGGGATGAGAATCCGATAGTCATACCGCAAACGTAGGAACGGCGCCCCGCACCGCCACGCTGACCGGGCCGGGTCCGCCCCGCAAACACCCGGATGCCGTAGCGCGGGCCGTGGGGGCGGTGTCGGCCGGTGCCGTCGGCGGGAGGTGTCAGCCGGCGGGCAGCGTCGGCTGGACCTGCCGCAGGAACGTGGCGTTGTCCGGCGTCCGGCGCAACCGCTCCAGCAGGGTCTCCAGGCCGGACTGTCCGTCCCGGGTCCCCAGGGCCCGCCGCAGGCCGCGCACGGCGGTCGTCTCGGCACCGGACAGCAGGAGCTCCTCGCGCCGGGTGCCCGAGCCGACCGGTTCGACGGCCGGGAAGACCCGGCGGGAGGCCGGCTCCCGGCTCAGCCGCAGCTCCATGTTGCCGGTGCTCTTCAGCTCCTCGAAGTAGAAGTCGTCGGCACGCGAGCCGGTCTCGACCAGGGCGGTGGCGAGGATGGTGAGGGAACCGCCCTCCTCCGCCTTGCGGGCCGCCCCGAAGAACCGCTTGGGACCCAGCAGGGCCCCGGCGTCGACGCCGCCGCTGAGCGTGCGGCCGCCGGAGGAGGCGGCGTTGTTGTGGGCCCTGCACAGCCGCGTGAGGGAGTCGAGGAGGATGACGACGTCCTCCCCGGCCTCGACGAGCCGCTTGGCCCGCTCGGTCACCAGCTCGGCGAGCGCGATGTGCTGCTTGGCGCTCTGGTCGAAGGTGGAGGAGTACACCTCGCCCCGCACCGAGCGCCGCATGTCGGTGACCTCCTCGGGTCGTTCGTCGAGCAGCACCACCATCAGCCGGGCCTCGGGGTGGTTGCCGGCCACCGCGGCGGCGATCTGCTGGAGGAGGACGGTCTTGCCGGTCTTCGGCGGGGCGACGATCAGTCCGCGCTGGCCTTTGCCGACCGGGGCGATCAGATCGACGACGCGTCCGGCGAGGCCGGCCGCCGGGTGTTCGAGCCGCAGCCGCTCGTGCGGGTGCAGCGGGGTCAGGTCGGCGAAGTGCCGCCGCTCGCCCCGCCGGTCGGGCGTACGCCCGTTGACGCGGACGACGTCGGTCAGGGTGCGCCGGTCGCCGCACACTCCTTCGACGAGGTCGCCCCTGCGCAGCCCGTGCCGGCGGATCAGCGCGGGGGAGAGGGCGGGATCGGTCGGCTCGGGCTGAAGGTTCTTGCCGCGCAGGCGCCCCTTGCCGCCCGCTTCGATGTCGAGGACACCGCTCGCGATCTCGGCCGGGGAGTGCTGCACAGGGGGGTGTTCGAGTGTGGTGGTCATGTGGTCGGTCCTTTCGAGGACACGGGCATGGGACATGCGCAAGGAAGGGGGGAAGCCGCGCGAGGGGTCGGACGACACGCCTCCGGACGGCGGGGAACAGCACCTCGGACACGGCGGGGACGGGGCCCCGCTCACGAGGTTGCGCTGAGAAGCGGACGCGCCGGTCGCATCAGGACGGACGAGTCCGCGAACCGAAGGGAAACTGGCACCGGCGCCCCGATCAAGGGGGGCGTACACAAGTGCTGACTGCACCCTATCACGGACGGTGTGCCGTGGCGGTGCGGGTGGGACAAGTCTCGTCCCACCCCCTACAACGCGGCCGGTGCGGAGTCTGTTCCGTCTTCCGCGATGTCCCGTGCCGGGCTCTCAGCCCGCCGAGGGTGTCCGGGCCTCCTGCGCCTCCTCCGCGATCCGCTCGAACTGCGCGGCCATGGCCGTTTGCAGGGCCTGGGCGGCCGAGAGCGGGCGCACCATCACCGTCAGTTCGTCGATGCGGCCGGACGCGTCCAGGTGCAGGAAGTCGCAGCCGCTGATCTCGCGGTCGCCCACCCGCGCCGCGAAGAGCAGGGCGTGGTCGCGGCCGTCCGCCTCGCCGATGACCCGCTCGTAGCGGAAGTCCTCGAAGACGCGCTCGACCGCGCGCAGGATCGCCGCCGTGATCGCCTTGCCCCGGTAGGGCTTGAAGACGACGGGGCTGGAGAAGACCACGTCGTCGGCCAGCAGTGCTTCGACGGCGTCGATGTCGTGTGCCTCGACCGCCGCGCGGAATGCCCGCATCGCAACTCCTTCGTACTCAACTAATTGAATAAGTGTGGAGTAGAGTAGTCGGACTGGTCCTCGCTTGCTAGCGTGTCGACATGTCTCTCAAGTACGCCGTCCTGGCCGCCCTGCTCGAGGGCGAGGCCTCGGGCTACGAGCTGTCCAAGGTGTTCGACGTGTCGCTCGCCAACTTCTGGCCCGCCACGCCGCAGCAGCTCTACCGGGAGCTGGAGCGCCTCGCGGGCGACGGACTCATCGAGGCCCGGACCGTGCCGCAGGAACGCAGGCCCACCAAGCGGCTGTTCTCGCTCACCGAGGCGGGCCGGGAGCAGCTCGGCGTCTTCGCCGCCGCGCCGACCCGGCGGCCCACCGCCATCCGCGACGAGTTCCTGATCAAGATGCAGGCCATGGACGGCGTCGACCCGGCGGCGGTCCGCGCGCTGGTCGAGGAGCGCAGGGCCTGGGCGCTGGGCAAACTCGCCCGCTACGAGCGGGTGCGGGAACGCCTCCTGGACGGCCGCACCGAGGAGGAACACCTCCGGGACGCCGACCGCGTCGGGCCCTACCTCACCCTGGCCGCCGGTATCACGTTCGAGCGGGAGAACGCCCGCTGGTGCGAGCGCGTACTCGCCGTGCTCGACGAGCGCCGCGCTCCCACGGGGCCCGCCGGACAGGCCCTAGGCTGACCGGATGTTCAGACCCGAAGGCCCCACCCTGCGCGAACTCGCCGTCCAGGCACTGTCCTCGGTCGAGCACGGCTACGACCTGCTCGCCCCGAAGTTCGACCACACCCCGTACCGGACGCCGGACCGGGTGCTGGACGCCGTGGCCCGCGCGCTGGAGCCGCTGGGACCCTTCGACGCCGGACTCGACCTGTGCTGCGGCACCGGCGCGGGCGTCGGCGCGCTGGCCCGGGTGTGCCAACGGGGCGTGACCGGGGTGGACTTCAGTGCGGGCATGCTGGACGTCGCGCGCGGGCGCACCCTGCCACCGGGCCCGGCGGTCTCCTGGGTGCGCGCGGACGCCCGCGCCCTGCCCTTCGGCCCCGCCTTCGACCTCGTGGTCAGCTTCGGGGCGTTCGGGCACTTCCTGCCCCGCGAACTGCCGGGCCTGTTCGGCCAGGTGCGCTCCGTGCTCCGGCCGGACGGCTGCTTCGCCTTCCCCGTCGTCGCCCCGCCCCGGCCCGGCTCCCCGGGGTACTGGACGCTGCTCGGCTTCGACGCGGCGATGCGGGTGCGCAACGCGCTGTGGCGGCCGCCGTTCGTCATGTACTACCGGACGTTCCGGCTCGGGGACGTGGGCCGCGAGCTGTCGCGGGCCGGCTTCCGGACGGTCCTGCGCGCCCTGCCGGAGTTCGGACACCGCCCCGACGGCAGCCCGCGGGTCCGGCTGGTCGTGGCCCGGCGACTCCCGTAGGGCGAGAGGTCAGCCGGCCGCCGGCAGCGTGAACTCGTAGACCAGGGCGTCCTGTCGGGTGTCCACCAGGAGATCGGTGATCTCCAGCGGGCGCGCGTACTGGTCGTGCACCCGCCGAACGACCCGGACCGACGCGGTGTCGGGCTGGAGCGTGATGGTGTCCCGGTGATGCAGCGTCAGGCCCGCGCGGCGCATCCAGTCGTAGGCCCGCCGCAACTGCGCGCAGGCGACCCCGTCGGCCCGGTCGCGGTAGCGGGCCAGTTCCTCGACCTCGGCCAGCGCCACGGCGGAAAACGATGTCACCGCGGTCCGCCTGCCGTTGCCGCCGGCCGCCGCCGAGGTGTAGCGGTGCATCAGGGTCGGCCGGCCCGGCACCAGCCCCAGCGCCGCGGCGTGCTCCGGTGGCGGCGTCCCCCAGACGACGGTGGCACGGTCGCCGGTGCGCGGCTCCGCCGCCCGGGCGCCGACCGGGAAGACCAGGGGCGCCGCACTTCCGGCCGGCGGTCCCGGCAGGGCGACATGACTGCCCCGCCGGTCGGTGGTGAGGAGACCGTCGCGGCGCAGCACGTCCAGGGCCTGCCGCACGGTCTCCCGGCTGACTCCGAAGTGCTCCGCCAGCCGCCGCTCGCCGGGCAGCCGTTCACCCGGGGGGACGGTCCCGTCGCGCAACTCGCCGAGCAGTTGGTCCGCCACCCGTCGGTACAGGGGCGGCGGGGCGTCGGCGGGTGCCGCAGCGGGTGCCGGATCGGCGGGGGGCTGGTCGTGCGGGGTGGTGCGGGCCATGCCGCGCCTCCTGTTGATGACGTACGGTAGCCGCGCGGGCTCGGTGCGCCACCAGGATTACCATTGGTCTAAACCAGGTGGGAAGTCCGGTCCGCCGGTTCGGCCGAAACCCCACCCACGAACCTCAGGCGTGGCGGCTCAGCCAGCGCAGCTTCGCGGCCTCCTGGTACGGCCCGCCGCCCTCGTGATCGTTGAAGTCGTACACCTCGATCGTCCGGTCCTCGTGCGACCAGGCGTTGAACGCGGCGAAAACGGTCGACGGCGGGCAGGTCTGGTCCTCCAGGGCGGCCGAGAACAGGGCCGGGGCCCGGCCCCGCGCCGCGAAGTGCACGCCGTCGAAGTAGGACAGCGTGCGCAGCGCGTCCCCGGTCCGGCCGCGGTGGGTCTTCAGGTACAGGCCGACCTCGCGGTAGGGGTGCCGGTCGGTGAGCGTGGTCGCACGCGGGAAGTCGCACAGGAACGGCACGTCCGGCGCGACGGCGACCAGGTCCGGCACCAGGCCGCCCACCGCGATCGTGATGCCGCCGCCCTGGCTCGCGCCCAGCGCGACGGTGCGGGCCGGGTCGGTCAGCGGGTGCGAACGGGCCGCCTCGACCGCGCGCACGGCGTCGGTGAAGACCCGGCGGTAGTAGTAGTTCTCCGGAGCGTCCAGGCCCCGGGTCATGAACCCCGGGTACGCGGGCGTGCCGCCGACGGGGTCCGCGGTGCCGCCACCGCCGCCCCAGGCGCTGCCCTGACCCCGGGTGTCCATCACGAAGTGGGCCCGGCCGCTGGACGCCCACAGCAGGTGCTCGTGCGGCAGCCCGCGCCCACCGCCGTACCCGACGAACTCCACGACCAGCGGCAACGGCTCGGCCGCCGCGGCCGGAAGGATCAGCCAGCCCTTCACCGGGTGGCCGCCGAACCCGGCGAACGTCACGTCGTACACCCGCACCGTGGACAGTCCCGTGTCGACCGGATCGAAGCGGGCGTCCAGCTCGTGCTCGCGGGCCTCGGCGAGCGTCTTGCTCCAGAACGCGTCGAAGTCCTCGGGCTCGGCCGACGCGCTGCGGTAGGCGTGGAGTTCGTCGAGCGGAAGGTCGAACATGGCCATCGGGAACCGCCTTTGCGGAGAGACGCAGCAGACCGTACGGGTGATCACACGGTACGTGAGCGGCTCGCGGAAACGCCAGGTCCGGCCGCCCTCGGCAACCGCGTGGGCGGGGGCGGTGTCAGGCCCGGCGGTGGGTCCACTGCGGCTCCGTGAGCGCCCAGTCGCGGTCCCACTCCGCCATGCGGTGCCGCAGGGCCACCGCGCGTACGGCGCGGTGCGCGAGGAGCACCGTGAGCACCGTCCCGATGGTGGTGAACGAGCCGATGGTGGCGCTGTGCTGCCAGATCTCGGCACCGTCCGACGGCGGGGGCACGCTCTGGCCGTGGGCATCCAGCCACACGTCGACGGTGTCACCGTGCCGGGTGTCGGCCGGCACCCGCGCCGTGGTGCTCTTCTCCGTGCCGTCCGGTGCCTTCCAGTGGACGGTGGCACGGTAGGAGTGCTGTCCGCCGAGCTGTCCCGTCGACAGGGCGCTCGGGGTGCGGTCCACCACCGTGGCCCGGACGTGGTGCCGTTCGGCCCGCTGTTCCGCGACGATCGCCTGCGCCTGCCCGTAGCCCCACCACGCGGTGGCGGCACCGAGCGCCGGCGCGGCCACGAACAGCAGCAGGGCGACGACCACCTTGGTCCACGCCTCGACGACGTCCGACCTGCGCCGCAGTGGATTGGGCCGCCGGCGCCGGCCGCGTACCCGGATTCGCATGTCGACCTCCCCGCGATCACCGCGACCGGAGGAGCGGACGGACGGCCGTCGAGCGCGGGGGCCGCCGCGCCTTCGTGTCGCGCCCTGTGTGCGAGTGCCCGCACTGGACTGGTACCCAGTCCTGCGGGCCTCGCTCACGAACCGGGCGGGATCAGCCGAAGCGTTCGATCCGGATCCGGTCCACCGGCTGTCCGGCCGCCACCAGCAGCCGCGACGCGTGCTCCGCGAACGCGTTCGACCCGCACACGTAGGCCTCCCAGCCGCCGGCGGGCGGCTCGGCGAGGAGCGGCGCCACATGCGCGGACGTCAGCCGGCCCACGGGCGTCCCGGCCGGTGCCGTGCGGGTGAACACGGGCGTCGTCTCCGCACCGAACTCACGGGCGTAGATCAGCTCCTCGGGGCCGCGCGCGGACGCGAGGAGCCGCAGCGGCACGGTGAGCCCCCGCGCCCGGTGGTGCCGCACCATCGACATCAGCGGAACTACGCCGGACCCGGCGCCGAGCAGCAGGGCGGGCCGGTCGCCCGGCCAGGCGAAGAAGCCGCTGAGCGGACCGCGCACCTCGATCTCGTCGCCGGGCCGCGCCACCGTGTGGAACCAGCCGGACACCTCCCCGTCGGGCACCCGGTCGAGGGTCAGCTCGACGTGGCCGGACTCGTCCGGGGCGGACGCCAGCGAGTAGTGGCGCTGGGCCCGGTAGCCGTCCGCGGCGGTGAGCCGCAGCATCAGGTGCTGGCCGGGCAGGTGGCCCGCCCAGCCGGGCACGGCGAGGCGGAAGGTCGACGCGCGGGGCGTCTCGCGGCGGATCTCGGTGAGCGTGGCCGTCTGCCACGTCCCGGCCACCCGGCCGTTCACCTCGATGCGCCCGGGCACGGCGAACCGCGTCGGAGGAGTGAAGGCCCCCGCGCCCGTCGTGTGCGTGGCCGTCTCAGTCACCGGAGTACCGCTGCTCCTCCCAGGGATTGCCGCGGGCGTGGTAGCCGTTCTGCTCCCAGAAGCCCGGCTCGTCGTGGTCGAGCAGCTCGAGCCCCGCGATCCACTTCACGCTCTTCCAGAAGTACAGGTGCGGGACCACCAGCCGCGCCGGACCGCCGTGCTCGGGGGCGAGCGGCTGCCCGTCGTACTCCCACACGATCCAGGCCTGTCCGCCGGTCAGGTCCGCGAGCGGCAGGTTCGCGGTGTAGCCGGTGTGCGCGTGGGCGACGGCGTGCGTGGCCGAGGGCAGCGGACCCGCCGCGTCCAGGAAGGCGTCCAGCGACACGCCCCCGAACCGCACCCCGAACTTCGACCAGCCGGTGACGCAGTGGATGTCGCCCGCGTACCCGGAGGCCGGCAGCCGGCGCGCCCCGGCCAGGTCCCAGCTGCGGGGCTCGGCCACCAGACCGCCCACGCGGAAGGTCCAGTCGGCGGGCGCGATCTCGGGCGTGACCTCGGCGGACAGCACGGGCCAGTCGTCGCCCGCGTCGTACTGGCCGGGCGGCAGCCCCGGCCGGGCGGCGCGCGGACGCCCGGTGAAGCCTCGGGTGGTGTTCATGCGGTGGGGCCTTTCGGGCCGTCGGGGCGGGCTGCCCGCGGCCGGGTGATCAGTGCGTACTCGTCCAACCGTACGTGTCCGGAGCCGCGGCCCGGTCCCGCTCCCGGCCCGGGGCCCCGTCCGGCCACGCGTTGTACCGCTCCAGGTACGCGGCGAAGCGGAGCAGCTCCTCCTCGGGCCAGTCGGCGAGCCGCTCCCGGAAGGCGGCCCGCCGCCGCTCGGTGACCCGGTCCAGGACCTGCCGTCCGGACTCGGTCAGATGCAGAACCTGGACGCGGTGGTCGTCCGGGTCGACGCGCCGCTCGATCAGTCCGGCGCGCTCCAGCGCGGACACCTGGCGGCTGACGGTGGACTTGTCCAGGGCGTAGTGGGCGGCCAGGTCCGTGGCCCGGCGGCCGTCCCGCTCCTCCAGGTGCCCGAGCAGCGTGTACGACACCAGCGACAGCTCCGGGTGCATGCGGCCCGCCGAGGCGCGGGCCCGGCGGGCGAAGACCGTCATCTCGCGCTGGATGGTCTCCACGGCCGCGTCCGCGGGGCATCCGCCGGGAACGACGGTCGTCTCGTCCGGTGTCTCGGCAGCCGTCACCACTCCTCCTCCGCGTTGCAGGTTGCACAGTACAACTTTGACGAGGAGATCCCGGGAGTCAACCACGTGCGGGAGGTCCCCGGGGTCTGATCATTGGGGTAGTGTGTCCGTCGGCCGCGGACCGCCCCGGCCGTCGGACGACTGGGAGGTGAGACCCATTACCGCTGTGTCGGCCCGGGTGCTCTCACCTCACGGCAGTGCGGTCACCGGAGACGAGTGACCGCGAGAGCGCCCTTCGGTTCCCGAAAGGCTCTCGGCTTCCATGCCTCCCACTTTCCCCGCTTCGCCCACCCCGGTGTCCTCCTCCGCCCTCCGCGCCCCCTTCTCGGCGTCCCTCCCGTCGCCCGAGGCCGTCGTGGCCGCGCTGCGCGCCGCCGGCTGCGTCTTCGCCGAGGACGAGGCCGCGCTCATCCTGACCGCCGCCCGCACCGCCGCCGAACTCACCGCCCTGGTCGACCGCCGCGTCGGCGGCCTGCCCCTGGAACTCGTCCTGGGCTGGGCCGAGTTCCGCGGCCTGCGCATCGCGGTCGCCCCCGGTGTCTTCGTGCCCCGCCGCCGGACCGAGTTCCTGGTCTCCGAGGCCCTGGCCCACGCACCGCACGCGAACGTCGTCGTGGACCTGTGCTGCGGGTCCGGGGCCGTCGGAGCGGCACTGGCGGCCGCCCTGGACCGGCCCGAGGTGCATGCCGCCGACGTCGACCCGGCCGCCGTGCGCTGCGCCCGCGGCAACCTCGCGGACGCGGGCGGCCGGGTGTACACCGGTGACCTGTTCGACGCGCTGCCCGACGCCCTGCGCGGCCGGGTGGACATCCTCGCGGCCAACGTGCCCTACGTGCCCACCGGCGAGGTCGCCCTGCTGCCCGCCGAGGCCCGCGACCACGAACCGCTGGTCGCCCTCGACGGCGGCACCGACGGCCTCGACGTGCTGCGCAGGGTCGCGGCCGCGGCACCCGGCTGGCTGGCCCCGGGCGGCTGCCTGCTGGTCGAGACGAGCGAACGCCAGGCACCCGACGCCGTCGAAGCCTTCACCCGGGCCGGTCTGACGACCCGCCTCGCGCTCTGCGAGGAGCTGTACGCCCATGTGGTGATCGGCGTCAGGGACTGAGCGTCCCGCCGCCGCGCTGCGCCGGCGGTGTGGCCCGGGCGATCAGCAGGGCCACGTCGTCGGAGTTCTCCGGCTCGTGCAGGGTGCGCAGCAGCAGGTCGCAGACCTCCTCCAGCGGGCGGTCCGGGCCGTCCAGCAGGGCGAGGAGCGCGTCCAGCCGCTCGTCCAGCGGATGCCTGCGCGTCTCGACCAGGCCGTCGGTGTAGAACACCAGCCGGTCGCCCGGCTCCAGTCCGACCTCGGTGGTGGAGAAGGCGACGCCGCCCACTCCGAGCGGCACCCCGGTGGGCAGGTCGAGCAGCTCGGGCGGCCGGCCGGCCCGCAGGCGGACCGGGGGCAGATGCCCGGCGTTGGCGATCAGGCACCGCCGCAGGTGCGGGTCGTGGACGGCGTACAGGCAGGTGGCGATGGCCTGGTCCAGGCCCGCCGTGGTCCGCTCCAGGTGCCCGAGCAGTTGCGCGGGGTCCAGTTCGAGGGCGGCCAGGGTGTTCGTCGCGGTGCGCAGCCGCCCCATGGAGGCCGCCGCCGCGATACCGCTGCCCATCACGTCGCCCACCACGAGCGCGGTCCTGCCGCCCGCCAGCTCGATCACGTCGAACCAGTCGCCGCCGACCTCGCTGGTGCCCCCGGCCGGCTGGTACCGGGAGGCGACCTCGAGACCGCCCGTCACCGGCGGATGGCTGGGCAGCAGGCTGCGCTGGAGGGTGAGGGCGGTGTCGCGGGCGTTCTGGTACCAGCGGGCGTTGTCGATCTGCAGCGCCGCCCGCGCGGCCAGCTCCCGGGCCAGCAGCAGGTCGTCCTCGTCGAACGGCAGCGGGTTGGAGATCCGCTTCAGGTCCAGGGCGCCGAGCACCTCGCCCCGCGCGATCAGCGGCACGGCCAGGTACGAGTGGACGCCCGCCCCGCGCAGCAACCCGGCCGCCTCCGGCGAGCGGGCGATGCGTCCCAGGTCCTCCCGCGTCACCCGGGCCACCAGCACCGGGCGGCCGGTGCGCACGCACTCGGTGACCAGGCGGTCCGGTCCGTACCGGGCGACGCCGCCGGGCGGGTCGGCGGCCCGCAGGGCGTCCCGGGCCCCGTCGTCCGCGCGCACGGCCAGCGCCCTGATCACCGCGGGTTCGGCCGGGCCCAGGGTGCTGCGCCGGCCCTCCACGACGGCGTCCAGCAGGTCCACGGCGGCGACGTCCGCGAGGCCGGGCACCGCCACGTCGGCCAGCTCGTACGCGGTGCGGTCCAGCCGCAGCGTGGTGCCGATCCGGGCGGAGGCGTCCGCCACGGCGGCGAGCCGGCGCCGCGCGCCCTCGGCCTCGGCGGCCGTCCGGTACTGCTCGGTCACGTCGACGATCGAGACCGCCACCCCCAGCACGGCGCCCAGGGCGTCCTCCAGCCGGTACAGCGACACCGACCAGGCGTGCTCCTCGTCCGGGTCGGCGGGCGTCCGCCCGGTCGCGGGCAGGTCGACCACCGGACGCCCGGTCTCCAGCACCCCGCGCGCCGCCGCCTCCAGCGGGTCGGCGTCCACCTGCGGCAGCAGCTCACGGACCGTCCGGCCGAGGTGCTCCTCGGCGGGGATGCCGTTGAGCTGTTCCAGCGCCGGGTTGACCGAGACGTACCGCAGGTCGGTGTCCAGGACGGCCAGCCCGATCGGGGACTGCATGATCACCCTCGTGGACAGGGCCACGTCCCGCTCCAGCCGGCGGACCATCGACTGGTCGGCCGCGAGTCCCAGGGCGTAGACGTCCCCGCGGTCGTCGAGCAGCCGCATGTTGCGGAACTCGACCAGCCGGGTGCTGCCGTCCTTGTGCCGGACGGGGAAGGCGCCCGCCCAGCTCCGGCCCGTCCTCATGACGTCCCCGAACAGCTTGACGACCAGGTCCAGATGGCGTTCGTCGACCATGATGCGGGCGGCGTACCGCCCCAGCGCCTCCGGTGCGGACCAGCCGAACAGCTCCTCGGCCTGCGGGCTCCACAGGACGATCCGGCCCTCGGCGTCCAGCACGATCGAGGCCACGTTCAGCAGGTCGAGCAGTCCACTGGGCCGCACGGGTCCGCGCGGCGACGGCTCGCCCTCGAACCCCGCAGACCCCGCTGCACCCATCCCACGCCCCGCCTTCACCGTCCGACGCGGCACGCCCTTCGCTGCCGACCCCCCTGTTCTACCGCGTTCCGCCGCGTGAAGGGCCGGTGCCGCCGGGGCTCCGCCGTCTCCTTCCAGCATCTCCCCGCAGGCCGGGGACCGCCGCACGAAGCGCGTCCGGAGTTGGTCTGTACATGACTCTACGGACGGTCCAGACTGTGCGCCGAGTGCCGCCCGCCCGCCCGTGCCGCCCGGCCACCCCCACCGAGGAGCCCCCATGCCCCTGCGTGCCAGGCAACGTTGTCACACCGCCCTGACCGGACTCGCCGTCCTCGCTCTCGCCGTCGGCCTCGCGGGTCCGGCACAGGCGGACGCCCCGGCCCCCGCCGCAGGTGCCCGGACCGCGGACACCTGGACCGAGGTGGGCTCCGACCGAGCCGACCCGCTGACCGAGAGCCAGGGCCTGGCCTCGGTCGAGGTCCCGGCCGGCAGCCCCAACCGCTACACCGGCATAGGCACCATCCCGCTCGGCCTCAGCACCCGCGGCTGGAACCACGTCGGCGACCCCGACGCCTCCTACGACGGCCACTACGTCGAGCCGTACCAGCGCGACGACGGGAACACGAAGATGTTCCGCGTACAGGCACCGGACGGGAGCTGGTCGGAGTACGTGCACACGCTGAGCCCCGGCGAGGCGCTGAACAACTCGTGGTCCGCCGTCTCGCCCGACGGCCAGTGGATGCTGGCGGGCGAGTGGGGCACCATGAACCGGCTGCTGGTCTTCCCGAACCCGGGAGTCAACCCCGCCACCTCGCCCTCGGCGAACCTCCCGCAGGCGGCCACCGTCCACCTGGACCACGCCGTGCGCGACGTCCAGGGCTGCGACTTCCTGGACGCCACCACGCTGCTGTGCTCCTCCGACGACCCGGAGGGCACGCTCTTCGGCATCACCAAACCGCTGCTGCGGATCGACCTGTCGGCGGCACCGAACGGCACCGCCGACGTCACCGGACACGTCACCGCGCTGCGGCAGCTGCCCCTGCGCAGCGCCTGCTCGGGCGGCTTCGAGGCGGAGGGCATCGACTACGACCGGCGTAGCGGCACCCTGCGCGTGATCGTCGTGTCGCCGGGCTTCTGTGTGCTCACGGACAGCAAGACGTACCGGTTCACCCGGGGCTGACCGCGGTCCGGCTCCGGCCCCTTCGCGCCGGGCCGCCGGTGGTGCTTTTCTGGTGGTATCGGCGAGAGCGGTTTCGGTCACGACCACGAGAGGGAGCGATCACGATGGACGGTGAGCGACTGCATCCGGAGTCCGTCTCGGTGGAGCTGAGCGGATGCAGCAAGGAGGACGCCCGGACCGTGTTCGACACCCTGTGCGCGTGCTTCTCCTCCGACCGGCACGCGGGCGACGTGACCCGGGAGTACGACGAGGTGCGCCCGACCGTGTGGCTCGGCACCTTCGACGTGGCCGACGAGCAGCCGGGCGAGTGCGACCCCGCTCGGCTCGGGGCGTCCGTGGAGGCCGACGCGCAGGGCGGCTATTGGGCGATCGAGAGGTTGCGCACCACCCTGGACTCCCTGTTCACCGTGCACGACCTGAGCCAGGCCTCCGGGGACCAGGAGCGGGAACTGCACGTACGGCTCGAGAGCCGCTGACGGAGTCCGCCGGCGTCGGTGTGGCGTACGCCGCGTCCTTATGCAACTAGTTGCACAAAGGCGTGGCGGTCCTCTACAACAGAGGCACCACACCGCGCACGGAGGGCCCGATGAGCCGTTACCCGCACCTGCTGAGCCCGCTCGACCTAGGCTTCACCACGCTCCCCAACCGGGTCCTGATGGGCTCCATGCACGTCGGCCTGGAAGAGGCCGAGCGCGGGTTCGAGCGCATGGCCGCCTTCTACGCCGCCCGGGCCCGCGGGGGAGTGGGCCTGATCGTCACCGGCGGCATCGCCCCCAACGACGAGGGCCGCCCGTACGAGGGCGGCGCCAAGCTCACCTGCGAGGCGGAGGCGGAGCAGCACCGTGTCGTCACCGACGCCGTGCACCGCGAGGGCGGCCGCATCGCCCTCCAGATCCTGCACTTCGGCCGCTACGCCTACCACGCGGACCTGGTCGCCCCGAGCGCCCTCCAGGCCCCGATCAGCCCGCACGTCCCGCGCGAGCTGACCGACGCCGAGGTCGAGCGCACGATCGACGACTACGTCCGCACCGCCCGCCTCGCCCGCGAGGCCGGGTACGACGGCGTCGAGATCATGGGCTCCGAGGGCTACCTGATCAACGAGTTCATCGCCGCGCGGACCAACCACCGCACCGACCGCTGGGGCGGCTCGTACGAGAACCGCACGCGCTTCCCCGTCGAGATCGTCCGCCGGGTGCGCGAGGCGGTCGGCGAGGACTTCATCGTCGTCTACCGCCTGTCGATGCTCGACCTGGTGCCCGGCGGCTCCACCCTCGACGAGGTGATCACCCTCGCCAAGGCCGTGGAAGCCGCCGGGGCCACCCTCATCAACACCGGCATCGGCTGGCACGAGGCCCGCATCCCCACCATCGCCACCTCCGTGCCCCGCGGCGCCTACACCTGGGTGACCAAGCGCCTCATGGGCGAGGTGTCCGTCCCGCTCGTCACCACCAACCGCATCAACACCCCCGAGGTCGCCGAGGCCCTGCTCGCCGAGGGCACCGCCGACATGGTCTCGATGGCCCGCCCGATGCTCGCCGACCCCGACTTCGTCGCCAAGGCCGCGGCCGGCCGCCCCGAGGCCATCAACACCTGCATCGGCTGCAACCAGGCCTGCCTGGACCACACCTTCAGCGGCAAGATCACCTCCTGTCTGGTCAACCCGCGCGCCTGCCACGAGACCGAGCTGGTCCTGTCCCCGACCCGGCGCCGCAAGCGCGTCGCGGTCGTCGGCGCCGGACCGGCCGGCCTCGCCTGCGCGGTGAGCGCCGCCGAACGCGGCCACGAGGTCACCCTGTTCGACGCCGCGAGCGAGATCGGCGGACAGCTCAACGTCGCCCGCAAGGTCCCCGGCAAGCAGGAGTTCGACGAGACGCTGCGCTACTTCCGCACGCAGCTCGCGGCGCACGGCGTCGACGTGCGCCTGAACACCCGCGTCGGCGTCGACGACCTCACCGGTCACGACGAGGTCGTCGTCGCCACCGGCGTCACCCCCCGCACGCCCGACATCCCCGGCGTCGACCACCCGTCCGTCGTCGGCTACCTCGACGTCCTGCGCGACGGCGCCCCCGTCGGCGAACGCGTCGCGATCCTCGGCGCGGGCGGCATCGGCTTCGACGTCGCCGAGTACCTCACCGACGGCGGCGACAAGGCGCACGAGGACCCCGAGACGTACTTCCGCCTCTGGGGCGTCGACACCGGCTACCGCGCCCCCGGTGGCCTCGCCGCGCCCGAGCGCTCCGCGCCGCCGCGCACCGTCCACCTGCTCCAGCGCAAGACCACCAAGGTCGGCGCCGGGCTCGGCAAGACCACCGGCTGGATCCACCGCACCGAACTGAAGCACCGCGGCGTCACCATGGTCCCGGGCGCGCGCTACGACCGGATCGACGACGCCGGACTGCACATCACCGTCGGCGACGAGTCCACCGTGCTGGAGGTCGACACCGTCGTGCTGTGCACCGGGCAGGAGCCGAGCCGGGGCCTGTACGACGACCTGGTCGCCGCCGGACACCGCGCGCACCTCATCGGCGGCGCCGACGTGGCCGCCGAACTGGACGCCAAGCGCGCCGTCAAACAGGGCACCGAGCTGGCGGCGGCGCTCTAGAAGAGGGTGGGTGCGGAGGACGGGAGGGGCGCGGGCGGAGGACGGGCCGTCCCTAGGATGAGGCCATGTCACTCCCGCACGCGATCCTCACCGCCCTGGTCGAAAAGCCGTCGTCCGGGCTGGAGCTGACCCGCCGGTTCGACAGGTCGATCGGCTACTTCTGGTCGGCGACGCACCAGCAGATCTACCGCGAGCTGGGAAAACTGGAGGCACAGGGCCTGATCCGTGCGCTGCCCGGCCAGCAGCCGGCCCGCGGCCAGAAGAAGTCCTACGAGGTCCTGCCCGCCGGCCGGGCCGAACTGTCCCGCTGGACCGCTGCCCCGCAGGATCCCAAGCCCCTGCGGGACACCATGCTGCTGCGGCTGCGCGCCGCCGCCGTGGTCGGCACCGCCGGTGTCGAGGCGGACCTGCGACGTCATCTGGAGCTGCACGAGCGGCAGTTGGCCGAGTACGAGGAGATCGAGCGGCGCGACTTCCCGCCCGGCCGGGACAGCACCGAGGACCGGCTGCGGCACCTGGTGCTGCGGGCCGGCATCGACCTGGAGACGTTCTGGACCCAGTGGCTCGGACACGCGCTGGCCGAGTTCGCCGAGCTGCCCGGTGACGAACCGGCCTGACACCCTTTGCGGGTGCCCCGCTCAGAACCGGTACGGCTTCGAGCGGCGGCGCAGGAACCAGGCCGCGGCGATGACGCCGGTCCCCACCAGCGCGCCGCCCGCCACCAGGGTGGCCGTGCCGTACTGCTGGACGGCACCGCCGAGACCGCCCATGACGCCGCCGGGCGAGGCGGACGGGCTGGGAGCGGCCGAGCGGCTGGGCGAGGGGGAGGGAGAGGGGGCGGAGGAGACGATGACCGTCTGGGTGCCCGCGGTGCTGTTGTTGGAGCACATGACGATCACCGTGTACGTGCCCGGCGAGATTCCCGACCAGGCCGCGGACTGACCCGAACCGCTGCCGGACAGCGCCACCTGACGCCCCTGGGCGAAGTCCCGCTGGCTGCTGGTGAGCAGCGAGGCGGTGCCCCAGCTGCCGTTGAGCTGGGCGCAGGCCGTGGTCGTGACCGACACCGTGGTCCCGGTGGTGCTCACGGAGATCCCCGGTCCCGCCGGGGCCGGCCCGGCGGCCAGGGCGACGGGCAGCACGGCGGCGGCCGCCACGGTGGCGCCGGAGCGGAGAAGCGGCGATGAGATGCGCATGTGGACTGCCCTCCGGCGGCACGGTCGGCGGTACATCCCTTGCGCCGCCGGGATCGGAAACGCCCGTGCCCCCGCTGGCAGCCAACAGGCCGCCGGCCGTGCCCGCATGCGGAGCGCGACCGCCCAGGTGACGCCCTCCCCGAGCCGGGCCCCGGCCGGCCGGGCGGCACGTCAGCCGCCGGCCCCCAACGCCACCTTCCGTTCCGCCGAGAAGCCGCCCCAGGTTCCGTCGGCCAGCCTGGCCCGGATCCGCACCCGGTGCACGACCCCGGCCTCGCGTCCGGCGTAGAAGCTGTACTCGGCGCGGTCGCGCGGTGCGTCGGCGCCGTAGACCAGCGAGGTCGCCGCACGGCCGTCCAGGTGGATCTGGTACTCGGTCACCGGTGTCTCCGTGCGCGGCGGGACCCAGGAGAGGTCCAGGTAGTAGGCCCCGTCGGCCAGGTGGGAGGCGACGCGCAGGTCGGTGGGCGCGGTGGCGTGTCCGTCGTCGGTGCCCGGGGTGGTGATCCGGACGGCGGCGCCCGCGGGGGAGACGTTGTCGGCGGCGTCCCGGGCCCGCACGGTGAACGCGTAGCGAGTGCCCGCCCGCAGTCCGGTCACCACGGCCGCCGTCTGGTTGCCGCCGACGCTGTGCACCTTCGTGTCGCCCTGGTAGACGTCGTACGACACCACACCGCGGTCGTCCTTCGCCGCCGACCAGGTGAGCTGCACCGCCCGGCTGCCCGCCGCCCGGCCGTGGACGTCTCCCGGGCGCGTCGGCGCGGAGTCGTCGGCCACCGCGGCGGGAGTGGTCGCCCGCACCTCCCGGCTGCGTGGACCGAGCCGCCCGTCGGCGTCCCGCGCCCGCACGGTGAAGACGTACGCCGTCGAGGGGCGCAGCCGGGTGACGTCCACCATCCGCTCGGCCGCCGGCACCTCCTTCACCAGCGTGCCGCCCCGATACACCTCGTAGGTCCGCACGCCGTCGACCGCGTTCCACATCACGTGCACGGTCGTCGCGCTGCCGGCCTCGGCCGTGACGCCCGTGGGTATCGCGGGCAGCCCGCCGCCGTCGCCGTCCCCGCCCGGGCCCCAGCCGCAGGAGGTGAGCAGGAGGAGCGTCCCGCAGAGCAGGGCGCACCGGCGCGGGAGAGGGGGAACGGGAACCTCGCGCACGGCTCTGCCTCCGCTGCGGCGCCGGTTGGACGGCGATGGACTGTAAAGGTCCGGACCAATATGACGCCCGTGACGCGGTCACATCAAGAGGGCCGCGGGCAACGGTCACTCGGGAGGGTTACGTATGCTGAGTCACCTCACGGCCGAACTCCCGGCGTTTCCGGGTAAGTTCGGGCCGATGGCGCGCGGACCGCTGTCGTCGCCATCCCGCGCCGGCGCGGGCGGCCGGGCGGGCCGGAGCCGGAACAGGCCCGGCCCGCCCCCCCCCCGGCCCCCCCCCCCCCCCCCCCCCCCGGCGCCCCGCGGGCGGGGGCCCCCCGGGCCGGCAAAAAGGGGTCGCGCCCGGGGTTGGGGGGCCCGTTAGGGCCCGGGTGCCGGCC
>NZ_JBIAVA010000016.1:0-164491 GCF_042893535.1 Streptomyces sp. NPDC001599 | reverse complement strand
GCGCAGTGGATCGCCAACTGGGCCATCACCGCGAGCTTCCCGTCGCTGGCCGACTGGAACCTCTCCGGCACCTACGTGATCTACACGATCTTCGCCGCCCTCTCCATCCCCTTCGTCCTCAAGTTCGTGAAGGAGACCAAGGGCAAGGCCCTGGAGGAAATGGGCTGACCCCCGCCCGGCCCCGAAAAGCCGGGGAGGAGGGCCAAGTCCCCGCTGCCCCTCTCCCCGTACCGTCCGCCGCCCCGCCCGGTCACCCTCCGGGCGGGGCGGCGGTGTGCCGGGGCTCGGCGTACGTCAGACGGTCACGGCCTCGGCCCCGGGCTGCTCGGCCCGCTCCGCGCACGCCGCCGGGACGACCAGCGCCGGCTTCGGCAGCACCGCGTACAGCAGGGCGGAGATCACGACCGTGGCCACCCAGCCCAGCCCGTACTCGCCGACGAAGTTGTTCGTGGCGAGGGGACCGGTGAACCAGTCGGACGTGGTGAACATCAGACCGGCGGCCAGGCCCACCGCCCAGGCGACGACGGCCGCGGGGGAGAAGCCGCCGCGGTACCAGTAGGCGCTGGTGCGGCCGGTGTCGGCCAGGGCCTCGCCGTCGTACTCCCGGCCGCGCAGCATGTCCGCGCCGAACACGCCGACCCAGGCGGAGAAGGCGACCGCGAGCAGTGACAGGAACGCGATGAAGGACCCCATGAAGCTGGTCGCCACCAGCATCAGCACGCCGCCGAAGACCAGCGAGATCACGGCGTTGACCGAGACCGCCCAGTGCCGCGGGACCTTGAAGCCCAGGGTCTGCGCGGTGAACCCCGCCGAGTACATCGACATCGAGTTGATCAGCAGCATGCCGATCAGCGCGATCAGCAGGTACGGCACCGCGATCCAGGTCGGCAGGATCTCGCCCAGGAAGGAGACCGGGTCGGCGGCCGAGGCCAGGTCCGGCGTGGAGACCGCCATGACCGCGCCCATCAGCACCATCGGCAGTACGACGATGCCCGCACCGCCGACCGTCACCCCCACGATCCCCTTCGAGGAGGCCGTGCGCGGCAGGTACCGGGTGAAGTCCGGTGCGGACGGGATCCAGCTGACGCCGCCCGCCGCGATCAGACCCACACCCGTGATCATCGCGGCCACCGAACCGGCGGACCGGTCGAAGACCGCGGACCAGTCGGTGTCGACCACCAGATAGCCGAGCACCAGCACCGAGAAGGCGCCGAAGAGGTACGCCGCGTACTTGTTGCACTTCTGCACGGCGTTGATGCCCAGCCCCGAGATCGCGAACGTCGCCACCACGAAGGCGAGCAGCGTCACCATGTCCAGGACGCTGTTGGCGCGTATGCCGAAGACGATGTCCAGCACGGTGAGCAGCGCATAGGCACCGGTCACCGCGTTGATCGTCTCCCAGCCCCAGCGGGCGACCCAGATCAGCGAACCCGGCAGCAGATTGCCCCGCTGCCCGAACACGGCACGGGACAGCGCCATCCCGGGAGCGCCGCCCCGCTTGCCGGCGATGCCGATCAGCCCGACCAGGCCGTACGACACGAGCGGCGCGGCCCCCGCGACGACCAGGGCCTGCCAGAAGTTGAGCCGGTACGCCACGACGAGGCTCGCGCCCATCGTGAGCAGCAGCACGCTGATGTTGGCGCCGACCCAGGTCGGGAACAGCTCGCGGGTCCGGGCGGTGCGCTCGTGGTCGGGCACCTGCTCGATGCCGCGGGTTTCCAGGGCGCCTTCGTTCTCGGCGGTCTTGCTCATGTGGGGGGGGGGGTCCGTGCCTCGATCGTGGGGAAGAGGGGGCGGTCGGGACTCTACGCGCGTTGACGCGGCCTTCTCCATCGTACTTTGCTCCGACTCGTTCCTTCCAGGGGCCTTTGTCCTTTGGTGGAAACCACAAGCGACCGATAGCGGGGGGCCGTGCCGGGGGTCACGCATACTGGTCCCGTTATGGAAATCGTCATCCTTGCTGTAGTCATCGCCGTGGTCGTGATCGGCGCGCTCGGCGGGCTGGTCGTCGGCAGCCGCCGCAAGAAGCAGCTGCCCGAGCCGCCCCCCGCCACGCCCGACATCACCGCCCCTCCGGCCGAGCCGCACGTCGGCGACGAGGCCGAGACGCCGCGCGACGAAACGCGCCGGACGATAGAGGAGGTCGACCTCCCGGACGGCGGCACCGCCACCGTCGAGGAGCCGCCCGTCGTCGAAGAGCTCGAGATCCCGCAGATCGAGGTTCCCGAGCCCACCGCCGGCCGACTGGTCCGGCTCCGTGCCCGCCTCTCCCGCTCGCAGAACGCCCTCGGCAAGGGCCTGCTGACCCTGCTGTCCCGGGAGCACCTCGACGACGACACCTGGGAGGAGATCGAGGACACGCTCCTCACCGCCGACGTCGGCGTGCAGCCCACCCAGGAGCTGGTCGAGCGCCTCCGGGAGCGGGTGAAGGTCCTCGGCACCCGCACGCCGGAGGAGCTGCGCACCCTGCTGCGCGAGGAGCTGATCACCCTGGTCGGCCCCGACATGGACCGCGAGGTCAAGACCGAGCCCGCCACGAGCAAGCCCGGCATCGTGATGGTCGTCGGGGTGAACGGCACCGGCAAGACCACCACCACCGGCAAGCTCGCCCGCGTCCTGGTGGCCGACGGCCGCAGCGTCGTACTCGGCGCCGCCGACACCTTCCGCGCCGCCGCCGCTGACCAGCTCCAGACCTGGGGCGAGCGGGTCGGCGCCCACACCGTGCGCGGGCCCGAGGGCGGCGACCCCGCCTCCGTCGCCTTCGACGCGGTCAAGGAGGGCAAGGAGATGGGCTCGGACGTCGTGCTCATCGACACCGCCGGCCGCCTGCACACCAAGACCGGTCTGATGGACGAGCTGGGCAAGGTCAAGCGCGTCGTGGAGAAGCATGCGCCGCTGGACGAGGTGCTGCTCGTGCTCGACGCCACCACCGGCCAGAACGGTCTGATCCAGGCCCGGGTCTTCGCTGAGGTCGTGAACATCACCGGCATCGTGCTGACCAAGCTGGACGGCACGGCCAAGGGCGGCATCGTGGTCGCCGTCCAGCGCGAGCTGGGCGTGCCGGTCAAGCTGATCGGACTCGGAGAGGGCGCGGACGACCTGGCGCCGTTCGAGCCCGCGGCCTTCGTGGACGCCCTCATCGGCGAGTGACGCCGCCTGCCGGCGCCCCGCGCCCGCAGACAGGCGAGAAGCGCCCGCCTCCCGAACCGGGAGACGGGCGCTTCGCCGTTGCGGCGGGAGGGGTGAGGGGCGGCCGGTGACCACCGAGTGCCGGCGTGCCCGTCCGCCATTCACGAGTGCCGACGTGCCCGTCGGCGATGGGGGAGGGGCGCCTTGTGGGCGTGCGGAGGTGGGGCGAGTGGTGCCGCCGCCCGTGTCCGCCGAGTGGCGGGCGCCAGGACGCGCGGCGCGGGGTGTGGACCGGGGCCGGCGCTTACGAGCGAGGCGGATGTCCCAGAAGGGGCGGAGGCCTACGCCCGGGACCGGTGGGCCACGTAGGCCAGCGTACCCAGGAGCAGCCGGGCCGCCGGGGGCTTCGTGGCCGAATCGAGGGCCGGAGGGCGCAGCCAACGCACCGGGCCCCGGCCGCCGCGGTCGGAGGGCGGTGCCGTGAGGTACGTACCGGGGCCGAGGCCGCGCAGGTCGAGGGCGGACGGGTCGTCCCAGCCCATCCGGTACAGCAGCCGGGGCAGCTCGGCCGCAGCGCCCGGAGCGACGAAGAACTGGGCGCGGCCCTGCGGGGTCGCCGCGACCGGCCCGAGCGGGACGCCCATGCGCTCCAGCCGGGCCAGCGCCCGCAGCCCGGCGGGCTCGGCCACCTCGATCACGTCGAAGGTCCCCCCGACCGCCAGCATCACGGCGGCCCCGGGGAAGCGGGCCCAGGCCTCGGTCGCCTCGTCCAGGGTCGCCCCGGCGGGCACTCGGGGCGCGAAGTCCAGGGGGTGCGCGCCCGGCGCCGGACAGTCGGGCAGGCCGCACGAGCAGGCGCCCTGGGCGGTCCGGGCGCCCGGCACCACGTCCCAGCCCCACAGCCCGGTGAACTCGGCCACGACGGTGCACTCCGAGGCGCGGCCGCGGCGACGCGCGCCGGACCGGATCTCGCGCATGCCCCGACTGCTGCCGATGCCGATCGTGAAGCCCATGCCCCCTCCAACGGGTCCGACGCAGCGGCGGTTACGCAGCGGACGTGAAACGTGACTCTCTGCTTCCAGATCCCCAGTCGGGCGCCGTTCAGACAGCGTCCGGAAGCACTCCGGGGTGGTGCGTCCGGTGGCGCACGCCCCGGTGTGCACCGTTGCACCGGCTCCCGGTTGGCCTATGTCAAGTGAATCGCGTCCCGGCCACCGCGAGTTCATTCGAAGGGGTGGCGAATGGTGGCGATTCTGCAATCGCCATGGCTGAACGAGTGATCGCGGGACTACTTTGTGTGCATGGAGCCTTGGGGCACATGCACTTGTGGGTATGCCGGAGGCAACCCGGCTTTCCGTTCGAAGGGTGCCAACCACCGGACGGAGGGCCGTAACCACCGGCATTCTGATAGGGCTTGGCGCACTCGGCGACAGGTGGTCTCAGGGATGGGGGCGTTCCAGTGAGTGGCAACGGCGGAAGCGGTACGAGCGCGGCGAGCGCGTCGCACGCCGACAAGCGTCCGAACGAGCTGCTCACCTCCTGGTTCGCCCGCAGCGGCTGGTCCAAGGGCGAGCTGGCCCGCCAGGTCAACCGCCGGGCCCGCCAGCTGGGCGCCAACCACATCTCCACCGACACCTCACGCGTGCGCCGCTGGCTCGACGGGGAGAACCCGCGCGAGCCGATCCCGCGGATCCTGTCCGAGCTGTTCTCCGAGCGTTTCGGCGTCGTCGTCTCCGTCGAGGACCTGGGCCTGCGTTCCACCCGCCCCACGCCCTCCGCGACCGGCGTCGACCTCCCCTGGACGGGCCCGCAGACCGTGGCCCTGCTCAGCGAGTTCTCGCGCAGCGACCTCATGCTGGCGCGGCGCGGCTTCCTCGGGAGCTCGCTGGCCCTCTCCGCGGGCCCGTCCCTCATCGAACCCATGCAGCGCTGGCTCGTCCCCACGCCCTCCGCCGGCCCGTCGGCCGACCGCGAGTCCGCCGCGCCCGCCTCCCGCGCGCGCGGCCGCCTGTCCAGGCCGGAACTGGACCTGCTGGAGTCCACGGCCGTGATGTTCCGCCGCTGGGACGCCCAGTGCGGCGGCGGCCTGCGCCGCAAGGCCGTGGTCGGCCAGCTGCACGAGGTCACCGACCTGCTCCAGGAACCGCAGACCGAGACCACCCGCGCCAAGCTCTTCAAGGTCGCCGCCGAGCTGGCCGAGCTGGCCGGCTGGATGTCGTACGACGTGGGGCTCCAGCCCACCGCCCAGAAGTACTTCGTGCTCGCCCTGCACGCCGCCAAGGAGGCCGGGGACCGGCCGCTCGGCTCGTACATCCTCTCCAGCATGAGCCGCCAGATGATCCACCTCGGCCGGCCCGACGACGCCCTGGAGCTGATCCACCTCGCGCAGTACGGCAGCCGGGACTGCGCCAGCCCCCGCACCCAGTCGATGCTGTACGCGATGGAGGCCCGCGCCTACGCCAACATGGGCCAGCCCGGCCGCACCAAGCGCGCGGTGCGCATGGCGGAGGACATCTTCGCCGAGGCCGACGAGTGGGACGAGCCGGACCCCGACTGGATCCGCTTCTTCTCCGAGGCCGAGCTGTACGGGGAGAACAGCCACTCCTTCCGCGACCTCGCATACGTGGCCGGCCGCAGCCCCGCCTACGCCTCCCTCGCCGACCCCCTGATGCGCCGGGCCGTGGAGCTGTTCGCCAAGGACGAGGAACACCAGCGCTCCTACGCGCTGAACCTGATCGGCATGGCCACCGTCCACCTGCTGCGCCGCGAACCCGAGGAGAGCACCGTCCTGGCCATGGAGGCCATGGGCATCGCCAAGAAGGTCCGCTCCGAACGCGTCAACACCCGCATCCGCAAGACCGTCGACACGGCCGTACGCGATTTCGGCGACCTCGGCGAGGTCGTCGACCTGACCGAACGGCTCGCCGTCGAGCTGCCGGAGACCGCCGAAGCGGTCTGAACCCCCACCAGCCCCGGCCGCGGCCGGCCCTCCCGAACTGCCCGACTCGGCTCCCCCATGCCAGGTCATTCGGAGGCCGCCGCGGCCGGCTTGCGTCCCGGTGCGGACCGCCGCGCCACGACGGCGGCCGCACCGGCCCGCACCCGGCCGTTCACCCACGCGTAACACGCACCGCGCCTTCGTCACGGCGGCGAAACAACGAGGGGCGCCCACCGAAACCGCGCTGCGCCAATCTCATGGCGCATAACCGGCCCACCCCTCACTGCCCGCCCAGGCTTCGCCCGCACGGGGCCGCACCAACGACGAGGAGACGCCGATGGCTCCAGCCATCACGCTCGCCGCAGAGACGGAGCTCTCTGCCGCCAACACAGGCTTCATGCTCATCTGCTCCGCCCTGGTGATGCTCATGACGCCGGCCCTGGCCTTCTTCTACGGAGGCATGGTCCGCGTCAAGAGCACCCTGAACATGCTGATGATGAGCTTCATCAGCCTCGGCATCGTCACCGTCCTGTGGGTGCTCTACGGCTTCTCCATGGCGTTCGGCACCGACTCCGGCAGCCTCGTCGGCTGGAACTCCGACTGGGTGGGCCTCAGCAACATCGGCCTGACCGAGCTGTGGGACGGCTACACCATCCCCGTCTTCGTGTTCCTGGTCTTCCAGCTGATGTTCGCCGTCCTCACCCCGGCCCTGATCAGCGGCGCCCTCGCGGACCGGGTGAAGTTCACGGCCTGGGCGCTGTTCATCGCCCTGTGGGCGACGATCGTCTACTTCCCCGTCGCCCACTGGGTGTGGGGCGCGGGCGGCTGGGCCTTCGAACTGGGCGTCATCGACTTCGCCGGCGGCACGGCCGTGCACATCAACGCCGGTGCCGCCGCGCTCGGCGTGATCCTCGTCATCGGCAAGCGGGTCGGCTTCAAGAAGGACCCGATGCGCCCGCACAGCCTCCCGCTGGTCATGCTCGGCGCCGGTCTGCTGTGGTTCGGCTGGTTCGGCTTCAACGCCGGTTCCTGGCTGGGCAACGACGACGGCGTCGGCGCGCTGATGTTCGTCAACACCCAGGTCGCCACCGGCGCCGCGATCCTCGGCTGGCTCGCCTACGAGAAGATCCGGCACGGCGCTTTCACCACCCTGGGCGCGGCCTCCGGCGCCGTCTCCGGCCTGGTCGCCATCACGCCCGCCGGTGGCGCCGTCTCCCCGCTGGGCGCGATCGCCGTCGGCCTCATCGCCGGAGTGGTGTGCGCCATGGCCGTCGGCCTGAAGTACAGGTTCGGCTACGACGACTCCCTCGACGTGGTCGGCGTCCACCTAGTCGGCGGCATCCTCGGCTCGCTGCTCATCGGCTTCTTCGCCAGCGGCAAGGGCCAGTCCGACGTCGAGGGCCTCTTCTACGGCGGCGGCCTCGACCAGTTCTGGAAGCAGTGCGCGGGCGTCTTCGGCGTCCTCGCCTACTCCCTGGTGGTCTCCGCGGTCCTCGCCTTCCTGCTGGACAAGACGATCGGCATGCGAGTCTCGGAGGACGTCGAGGTGGCCGGCATCGACCAGGCCGAGCACGCCGAGACCGCATACGACTTCAGCGGCGCCGGGGGCGGTGCCGCCCGGACGACCGCCACGCCGGCCGCCTCCACGGCCGGGTCGGCCCCGAGCAAGAAGGTGGACGCATGAAGCTCATCACCGCCGTCGTCAAGCCGCACCGGCTGGACGAGATCAAGGAGGCCCTCCAGGCCTTCGGGGTCCACGGCCTGACCGTCACGGAGGCCAGCGGCTACGGCCGCCAGCGCGGCCACACCGAGGTCTACCGGGGTGCCGAGTACACCGTCGACCTGGTGCCCAAGATCCGCATCGAGGTCCTGGTCGAGGACGACGACGCCGAGCAGCTGATCGACGTCGTGGTCAAGGCGGCCCGCACCGGCAAGATCGGCGACGGCAAGGTCTGGGCGGTCCCGGTCGACACGGCCGTACGGGTCAGGACCGGCGAGCGCGGACCCGACGCGCTCTGAGCAGCTCTGGACCAGCTCCGAAGCACGACAACGGAACGGGAGTCGCCGGGTGACGAGTACGGGCGTGACGGACGAAGCAGAGGACTCGGGACCCGGCGGCTACGCGGCGGCCCGGCTGCGCCTCCTCACCGAGGGGGCGCGGTCCGGGCCGCCGCGCCGCAGGGCGCTCGCCGAACTGACGGACGGCTGGCTGGCGGGCCTCTTCGGCGCGGCCACCGAGGGACACACGGGGGTCTCGCTCGTCGCGGTCGGCGGCTACGGGCGCGGCGAGCTGTCCCCGCGCAGCGACCTGGACCTGCTCCTGCTGCACGACGGCCGCGACGACAAGGCCGTCGCCGCGCTCGCCGACCGCCTCTGGTACCCGGTCTGGGACCTCGGCATCGACCTCGACCACTCCGTACGCACCCCGCAACAGGCCCGGAAGACGGCGGGCGAGGACCTGAAGGTCCACCTCGGTCTCCTGGACGCCCGCCACCTGGCCGGAGACCTCGGCCTGACCGCCTCCCTGCGCACCGCCGTCCTCGCCGACTGGCGCAACCAGGCCCCCAAGCGCCTCCCCGAACTCTGGGACCTGTGCGCCGAGCGCGCCGAACGCCAGGGCGAACTGCGGTTCCTGCTCGAACCCGACCTCAAGGAGGCCCGCGGCGGCCTGCGCGACGCCACCGCGCTGCGTGCCGTCGCCGCCTCCTGGCTCGCCGACGCCCCGCGCGAGGGACTCGCCGAGGCCCGGCGGCGCCTGCTCGACGTACGCGACGCCCTCCACCTGGCGACGGGCCGGGCGACCGACCGCCTGGCGTTGCAGGAACAGGACCAGGTGGCGGCCGAACTGGGCCTGCTGGACGCCGACGCGCTGCTGCGGCAGGTGTACGAGGCCGCCCGCGTCGTCTCCTACGCGGGCGACGTCACCTGGCGCGAGGTGGGCCGCGTGCTCCGCTCGCGGTCCGTACGGCCGCGGCTGCGCGCCATGATGAACGGAAGGAACGGAAGGAACGGCGCGAAACCGGTCGCCGAGCGCTCCCCGCTCGCCGAGGGCGTCGTGGAGCAGGACGGCGAGGCGGTGCTCGCCCGCACCGCACGCCCCGAACGCGACCCCGTACTCCCGCTGCGTGCCGCGGCCGCCGCCGCGCAGGCCGGACTCCCGCTCTCCCTGCACGCCGTACGGCGCCTGGCGGCCACCGCGCGCCCCCTGCCCACGCCCTGGCCCGCCGAGGCCCGTGAGCAGTTGGTGACCCTGCTGGGCTCGGGCCGGCCCACGGTGCAGGTCTGGGAGGCGCTGGAGGCCGAGGGCCTGGTCACCCGGCTGCTGCCCGACTGGGAGCGGGTCCGCTGCCGCCCGCAGCGCAACGCCGTGCACCTGTGGACCGTGGACCGGCACCTGATCGAGACCGCCGTCCGCGCCGCCGGGTTCACCCGCCGGGTGCACCGCCCCGACCTGCTCCTGGTCGCCGCGCTGCTGCACGACATCGGCAAGGGCTGGCCCGGCGACCACTCCGTGGCCGGCGAGACCATCGCCCGGGACGTCGCCGCCCGCATCGGCTTCGACGGCGCGGACACGGCCGTCCTGGCCACCCTCGTACGCCACCACCTCCTGCTCGTGGAGACCGCCACCCGGCGCGACCTGGACGACCCGGCCACCGTGCGCGCGGTCGCGCAGGCGGTCGGCACCGAGCACACCCTGGAGCTGCTGCACGCGCTGACCGAGGCGGACGCGCTGGCCACCGGGCCGGCCGCCTGGTCGTCCTGGCGCGGCTCCCTCGTTGCCGACCTGGTGAAACGCGTCGCCGGGGTGCTGGCCGGGGAGCCGCAGCCCGAGGCCGAGACCGCCGCGCCCACCGCCGAGCAGGAGCGGCTCGCGGTCGAGGCCTTCCGCACCGGCGGTCCGGTCCTGGCGCTGCGGGCCCAGACGGAGCCGCCCGCCGATTCCGCCCCGGCTCCCTCCCCTCCGTCCTCCCCGTCCTCCCCGTCCTCTCCGTCTTCGGCCGACGGTCCCGAGCCCCTCGGCGTGGAGCTGCTGATCGCCGTGCCCGACCAGGCGGGCGTGCTCCCCGCGGTGGCCGGGGTCCTGGCCATGCACCGGCTGACCGTCCGCACCGCCGAACTGCGGTCCGTTCCGCTGCCGGACGGCGTCGAGGGCTCCGTCCTGCTCCTCGACTGGCGGGTCGCCGCCCAGTACGGCTCCCTGCCCCAGGCCGCCCGGCTCCGCGCCGACCTGGTCAGGGCCCTGGACGGCACCCTGGACATCGCCGCACGGCTCGCCGAACGGGACGCCGCCCACCCCCGGCGCCGGGGCGTGGAGCCGCCCCCGCCCCGCGTCACCGTCGCCCCGGCCGCCTCCCGGCTGGCCACGGTGATCGAGGTCCGCGCCCAGGACGCGCCGGGGCTGCTCTTCCGGCTCGGGCGGGCACTGGAGGCGGCGGGGGTGCGGGTACGGAGCGCGCACGTGTCGACGCTGGGGGCGAACGCGGTGGACGCCTTCTATGTGACGCGGGGTGAGGGAACGCCGCTGCCCGGAGACGAGGCGGCGTCGGTGGCTCGGGGGCTGGAGGAGTCGCTGCGGGCGTGACCGTCCGCTCTGTCCAGCGGGCAGGGACACTTTGCCTGCCGGGCCGGATACCCTGGAGGGCGACCCACACCAACGCCGACGCGAGGACCTACGCCGCCGTGTTCGATACTCTCTCCGACCGCCTGTCAGCCACCTTCAAATCCCTCCGGGGCAAAGGCAGGCTGACCGAGGCGGACATCGACGCCACGGCCCGCGAGATCCGCATCGCGCTCCTCGAGGCCGACGTGGCACTGCCCGTCGTGCGCGCCTTCATCAAGAAGGTCAAGGAGCGCTCCCTGGGCGCCGAGGTCTCCAAGGCGCTGAACCCCGCCCAGCAGGTCCTCAAGATCGTCAACGAGGAACTGGTCGGCATCCTCGGCGGCGAGACCCGCCGCCTGCGCTTCGCCAAGCAGCCGCCGACCGTGATCATGCTGGCCGGTCTCCAGGGTGCCGGTAAGACCACCCTCGCGGGCAAGCTCGGCCACTGGCTCAAGGAGCAGGGCCACTCCCCGCTGCTCGTGGCCTGTGACCTCCAGCGCCCCAACGCCGTCAACCAGCTGAGCGTCGTCGCCGAGCGCGCCGGTGTCGCGGTCTACGCCCCCGAGCCGGGCAACGGCGTGGGCGACCCGGTCAAGGTCGCCAAGGACTCCATCGAGTTCGCCAAGGCCAAGGTCCACGACCTGGTCATCGTCGACACCGCCGGCCGCCTGGGCATCGACCAGGAGCTGATGCAGCAGGCCGCGGACATCCGCGACGCCGTCAGCCCCGACGAGATCCTCTTCGTCGTCGACGCGATGATCGGTCAGGACGCGGTCAACACCGCCGAGGCCTTCCGCGACGGTGTCGGCTTCGACGGCGTGGTGCTCTCCAAGCTCGACGGCGACGCCCGCGGTGGCGCGGCCCTGTCGATCGCCTCGGTGACCGGCAAGCCGATCATGTTCGCCTCGAACGGCGAGAAGCTCGACGACTTCGACGCCTTCCACCCTGACCGGATGGCCTCCCGCATCCTCGACATGGGTGACCTGCTCACCCTGATCGAGCAGGCGGAGAAGACGTTCAGCCAGGAAGAGGCCGAGAAGATGGCCTCCAAGCTGGCGTCCAAGAAGGGCCAGGACTTCACCCTGGACGACTTCCTGGCCCAGATGGAGCAGGTCAGGAAAATGGGCTCGATCTCCAAGCTCTTGGGGATGCTGCCCGGCATGGGCCAGATGAAGGACCAGATCAACAACCTCGACGAGCGCGACGTCGACCGCACGGCCGCCATCATCAAGTCGATGACCCCGGCCGAGCGCCAGGAGCCGACACTCATCAACGGCTCGCGCCGCGCCCGTATCGCCAAGGGTTCCGGCGTCGAGGTCAGCGCCGTGAAGAACCTCGTCGAGCGGTTCTTCGAGGCCCGCAAGATGATGTCCCGCATGGCCCAGGGCGGCGGCATGCCCGGGATGCCGGGGATGCCGGGCATGGGTGGTGGTCCCGGCCGGCAGAAGAAGCAGCAGAAGAAGGCCAAGGGCAAGCAGCGCTCGGGCAACCCGATGAAGCGCAAGCAGCAGGAGCAGGAGGAGGCCGCCCGGCGTGCCGCCGCCGCGCAGAGCGGGGGTGCCCTCGGGCTGCCGCAGCAGGGCGGGCAGGACTTCGAGCTGCCGGACGAGTTCAAGAAGTTCATGGGCTGACCGCCCGTTCGGACGTAGTACGTCGCCGGGGCGCCTCCTGCCGCAGGGGGCGCCCCGGCGTCGTACACCCACATGCCCGCGCGGCTTTCCTGTCGTAGCGTCCGGATATGACCAATCCGTCCCCGCCGCGCAAGGCACCGGAGCCGCCCTGGCGGACCGAGGGCACGCCGGACGAGCCGCCCAAACCGCCGCCCGGCGGCCGGAGGATGCGCGGCGGCTGGTGGAACCTGATCCTGGCCGCGCTGATCGTCTACCTCATCGCCAACCTCGTGCTCTCCTTCTTCAACGAGGGCGACGAGCCGACCATCTCCTACACGGAGTTCAGCAAGCAGGTCGACGAGGGCAACGTCAGCAAGATCTACGCCAAGGGCGACGCGATCCAGGGCCAGCTGAAGAAGGCCCGGGACAATCCCGAGGGCGACGGGACGTACACCAAGTTCACGACCGAGCGCCCGACCTTCGCGGACGACCGGCTCTGGGCCGACCTGACGAAGAACAAGGTCACCGTCACCGCCGAGCCCGTCGTGCAGCACCGCAGCTTCCTGGTCAACCTGCTGATCGCGCTGGCTCCGATGCTGCTCCTGGTGGTGCTGTGGATCTTCGTCGCGCGGCGCATGCGGGGCGCCCTGGGCGGCGGGGCGGGCGGGATGCTGGGCCGCAAGGCGCCGCCCAAGCCGGTCGAGCTGGAGGCCGGGAAGCCGCGCACCACCTTCGCCGACGTCGCCGGGATCGACGAGGTGGAGGGCGAGCTGAGCGACGTCGTCGACTTCCTGAAGAACCCGGACGCCTATCGCCGCATGGGCGCCAAGATGCCCCGGGGCGTGCTGCTGACCGGCCCGCCCGGTACGGGAAAGACGCTTCTCGCGCGCGCGGTGGCCGGAGAGGCGGGCGTGCCGTTCTTCTCCGCGTCGGCGTCCGAGTTCATCGAGATGATCGTGGGCGTGGGCGCCTCCCGGGTGCGGGAGCTGTTCGCGGAGGCCCGCAAGGTGGCGCCGTCGATCATCTTCATCGACGAGATCGACACCATCGGCCGTGCCCGGGGCGGCGGCTCCGGCATGGGCGGCCACGACGAGCGCGAGCAGACCCTGAACCAGATCCTCACCGAGATGGACGGCTTCTCCGGCTCGGAGGGCGTGATCGTCATCGCGGCCACCAACCGTGCGGACATCCTGGACGCGGCCCTGACCCGGCCCGGCCGCTTCGACCGGGTGGTCAGCGTCTCGCCGCCGGACCGCGGTGGCCGGGAGGCGATCCTGGAGATCCACACCCGTGAGATCCCGCTCGCCCCGGACGTCGACCTCGCCCAGGTCGCCCGTACGACGCCGGGCATGACCGGCGCCGAACTCGCCAACCTCGCCAACGAGGCGGCGCTGCTCGCGGTGAAGCGGAAGCAGGAACGGGTGACGCAGGCGAACCTCTCCGAGGCGCTGGAGAAGGTCCAGCTGGGGGCCGAGCGCCCGCTGGTGATGCCCGAGGAGGAGCGCCGGCGCACCGCCTACCACGAGAGCGGTCACGCCCTGCTGGGCATGCTGCAGCCGGGCGCCGACCCCGTCCGCAAGATCACCATCGTGCCGCGCGGCCGGGCCCTCGGGGTGACGCTGTCGACGCCGGACGCGGACAAGTACGCGTACACCGAGGAGTACCTGCGCGGGCGGATCATCGGGGCGCTGGGCGGCATGGCGGCCGAGCAGGTCGTGTACGGCGTGATCACCACCGGTTCGGAGAGCGACCTCGAACAGGTCACCAACATCGCCCGCGGGATGGTGGCGCGGTGGGGCATGAGCGAGCGGGTCGGACGGCTCTCCGCCCTCCCCGGCGACGCGCAGCAGGCGTACGGCCTCGCCGCCGCACCCCAGACGCTCGACGCGATCGACGGCGAGATGCGGCGGGTCGTGGACTCCTGCTACGAGGAGGCCGTGCGCAAGCTGCGCGACCACCGGGGACAGCTGGACGCGCTCGCCGAGTCGCTGCTGGCGAGCGAGACGCTGGACGAGGCGGAGGCGTACCGCATCGCCGGGATCACCCGGCTGACGAAGGACGACCCGGAGGCGTGAGCGCCCTTCGCCGGACCTCGACACTCGTGGCGCCCGCGGGGATCGGCGTCATACGGGTGAACCAGTAGTCAGGGGACCCGGGCGATCAGATAGCGGAACACGTTCGGCATCCATACGGTCCCGTCGGGCCGCTGGTGCGGATGCAGTGCCTCCGTCAGCTCCTTGTCGACCTGCTCCCGGTCGGTCGCCGCGACCGCCGCGTCGAACAGCCCGGTCGACAGCAGCCCGCGCACCGCGCTGCCCGTGTCGGCGTAGCCGAACGGACACGCCACCCGCCCCGAGCCGTCCGGCCTGAGCCCGGCCCGCTGGGCGACCTCCTCCAGTTCGTCGCGCAGGGCGGGGCGCCAGCCGCCCGTGCCGCGCATCGGGTCGGTGAGCCTGGCCGCCACCCGCAGCACCGACGTCGTGGCGCACCGCTCGGGCGGGCCCCAGCCGGCCAGCACCACGGCCGCCCCGCGCGCGGCGAGCGGCGTCGCCCGGGCGAGCAGGTCCCCGAGCGCCTCCGAGTCACCCGCGCGGCACCCGGTGGGTTCGAAGGCGGTCACCAGGCTGAACGCCGGTGCCGTCGGGTCCGCCGCGTCCCCGGGCGAGCCCTCGACGATGCGTGGCGGGTCGGTACGCGTGCGTGTGCGCGTGCTCCCCGTGCCGCCCGTCCCGGGTTCGTCGGACGTCCCGGGCAGCAGGCGCCGACGGGCGAGGTCCAGGAGTTCCGGAGAGCGGGAGTCGACCCCGGTCACCGCCGCACCGCGCGAGGCGGCCATCAGCAGCGCGAGTCCGGAACCGCAGCCCAGGCCCAGCATCCGGGTGTCGCCGCCCACGTCCAGTCGCTCGTAGACGGCCTCGTAGAGCGGTACGAGCATCCGCTCCTGTATCTCGGACCAGTCACGCGCGCGTGCACGCAGGTCCACGTGAGGCGTCGCCTCCGCGTGAGACGAGTGCTGCCGCACGAGCGTAGGTGTCATAGGAAGGTGCCCCAATCGCCGAGTGTTGCCGCCGTGCCCGATTCCGTGGCCCCCGTGCAGTGCGCTCGCACTCCCCCCGTATGCCAGGTAACTCCGGGCTCGCCGTGGCGTCCAGTGGTGGCGGGGCCCGTTTTGCCCGATCCCCGGCACCGTGGCGAGATTTCACTTCCCGGCAACACGGGCCTGGCCGCGTGGTACCCGGGACATCCCCGTCCGGCGCCCCGGCCCGGATGGCCGGATCGTGTCGCCGGTCGATGACCGTGGGTGGCCGCTGGGTCGACGGCGCGGTTTCGGCCAAGGTCGGCCGGGCCGGTGGGGACCGTGCGGCGCCCGGACGGGCGGGGAGGCGGGGCGGTGCCGCACGCCGGTGGCGCACCCGGTAACGTCACGTCCGTCGACGCGTCCACTCGGACGGCGCCCCTCCGGGGCGACAGCGGCCGAAACGCCCCTTGCGCCCGCGCGGGCCCCTCGCACTCCGGCGCGTGGACGGCGGTTACGCGCTGGTACGTACGTCGGACTACGCACCAGCTTGGTATGAGCTGTGAGGCTTCTCCGCAGATCAGCGCACCCGCCCTCGTCGGGACGCATCAGCGGCAACTGACTGGTACGTGCAAATTATTTGGGATGCCCCGGAATAGGAACACAGCGGCACCCCGGCTCGTTGTCATTACGTGAGCACGACACCACCTGTTCTCGCCGCAGAGCTGGCGCAGGCGTGGGCCGACATTCAGCGGCACCACACCGAGCTGCCCGATCTTGCCGCGCCCGAGTCCCTGATCGGAGAGTCGTCGTCCGCCTGCGGGCACGAGCTCTCCTTCGAGCGACTGCTTCATGAGGCAGTCCACGGCATCGCCGCCGCGCGCGGAGTACGCGACACCTCCCGCGCGGGGCGCTACCACAACCGTCGATTCCTCGCGATCGCCGAGGAGCTGGGCCTGGACCACCCCGAGGAGCCGCATCCCAGCAGCGGCTTCTCGCTGGTCACGCTCACCCCCGAGGCGAAGCGCCGGTACCGCCCGACGATCGAACGCCTCCAGCGCGCGCTGAAGGCCCACACCGTCGCCACCGCGACCGACACGGCCCGCAGCTTCCGCGGTCCGGCCGCCCGGCACGGCTCCTCCGGGGGAGGGGTGCGCGTGAAGGCGGTCTGCGACTGCGGGCGCAACGTCCGCGTCGTCCCGTCCGTGCTGGCCCAGGCGCCGATCATGTGCGGCGGCTGCGGCAAGCCCTTCCGGATCCCGGAGGTGGTCGGCGCGGGAGTGAGCTGACGGCCCGGCTGCTCGTGGCAGCCGGACCGGGGCCGGGCGCCGTCGTCCGGAGGCGAGTGGTCCGCCCCCGGGCGGGCCCGGAGCCCGCCGTCCGACGGGCCTGCCCGCGTGTGGCACAATGGCTAGCTGTACTCGACAGTCGCACAGGACCCCTCTCTCCTCCGGCTGACGCGTCCATCGGGCACTCGGGTACCGCAACCCCACGCGGCTCTCTCGCCGTGCCCACCCACGTCAAATCCAGGAGAACCCACTCCCGTGGCAGTCAAGATCAAGCTGAAGCGTCTGGGCAAGATCCGTTCGCCTCACTACCGCATCGTCGTCGCCGACTCCCGTACCCGCCGTGACGGCCGGGCCATCGAGGAGATCGGCAAGTACCACCCGACGTACAACCCGTCGGTGATGGAGGTCGACGCCGAGCGTGTCGCGTACTGGCTCGGTGTCGGCGCCCAGCCGACCGAGCCCGTGCTCGCCATCCTGAAGAAGACCGGCGACTGGCAGAAGTTCAAGGGCGAGCCCGCCCCGGCTCCGCTGCTCCAGCCGGCCGAGAAGGCGGCCCGCCCGTCCTTCGAGGCGATCGGTGGCGAGGACGAGGGCAAGGGTGAGGCGATCACCCAGAAGAAGAAGGCCGACAAGAAGGACGAGGCCGCCGCCGAGTCCTCCGCGTCCGAGGCCTGAGCATGCTCGAGGAGGCTCTCGAGCACCTCGTGAAGGGCATCGTCGACAACCCCGACGATGTGCAGGTCGCCTCGCGCAACCTGCGCCGCGGGCGGGTGCTCGAGGTCCGGGTCCACCCCGACGACCTCGGCAAGGTGATCGGCCGCAACGGCCGCACCGCACGCGCGCTGCGCACCGTCGTGGGCGCCATCGGCGGTCGCGGTGTCCGCGTCGACCTCGTCGACGTGGACCACGTCCGCTGACGCCAATCGCAGCACCGGCTCGGGCCGGGGAAGGCCACTGGGCCGTCCCCGGCCCGCAGTCGTATGAGCCCGGAGACCGACCCTACGGCCTCCGAGCGGCTCGTCCGCAGTTCCGACAGGAGATCAAGCACAGTGCAGCTGGTAGTCGCGCGCATCGGCCGCGCCCACGGAATCAAGGGCGAGGTGACCGTCGAGGTCCGCACGGACGAGCCGGAGCTGAGGCTCGGGCCCGGTGCCGTACTGGCCACCGACCCCGCCGCCACCGGGCCGCTCACCATCGAGTCCGGCCGGGTGCACAGCGGCCGCCTCCTGCTGCGTTTCGCCGGCGTCCACGACCGCACCGGCGCCGAGGCGCTGCGCAACACCCTCCTGATCGCCGACGTCGACCCCGACGAGCGGCCCGAGGACGAGGACGAGTACTACGACCACCAGCTGATCGACCTCGACGTGGTCACCGAGGACGGTACCGAGGTCGGCCGCATCACCGAGATCTCCCACCTGCCCACCCAGGACCTCTTCGTGGTGGAGCGCCCCGACGGCAGCGAGGTCTACGTGCCGTTCGTCTCCGAGATCGTCACCGGGATCGACCTCGACGGGCAGCGCGCGGTCATCGATCCGCCGCCCGGCCTGATCGACGACAGGGCGGAGGTCGCCTCCTCGCGCGAGGACGCCGACGGTCCGGGAGAAGACGCCTGATGCGGCTCGACGTCGTCACGATCTTCCCCGAGTACCTGGAACCGCTGAACGTCTCCCTGGTCGGCAAGGCACGCGCGCGCGGACAGCTCGGCGTCCACGTGCACGACCTGCGCGAGTGGACGTACGACCGCCACAACACGGTCGACGACACCCCCTACGGCGGCGGTCCCGGCATGGTCATGAAGACCGAGCCCTGGGGCGACGCCCTGGACTCCGTCCTGGCCGACGGCTACGAGACGGGGTCGGGCGAGCCCGCCCTCATCGTGCCCACGCCCAGCGGCCGCCCGTTCACCCAGGAACTCGCCGTCCACCTCTCCGAGCGGCCCTGGCTGATCTTCACCCCCGCCCGCTACGAGGGCATCGACCGCCGCGTCGTCGACGAGTACGCGACCCGGATGCCCGTGTACGAGGTGTCCATCGGCGACTACGTGCTGGCCGGCGGAGAGGCGGCCGTACTCGTCGTCACCGAGGCCGTGGCCCGGCTGCTGCCCGGCGTGCTCGGCAACGCCGAGTCCCACCGGGACGACTCCTTCGCCCCCGGCGCCATGGCCAACCTGCTGGAGGGCCCCGTCCACACCAAGCCGCCGCAGTGGCGCGGGCGCGGCATCCCGGACGTGCTGCTCAGCGGCCACCACGGGAAGATCGCCCGCTGGCGCCGCGACGAGGCCCTGCGCCGCACCACGGCCAACCGGCCCGACCTGATCGAACGGTGCGATCCCGCGGCCTTCGACAAGAAGGACCGCGAGATGCTCTCCATCCTGGGCTGGCAGCCCGACCTTGACGGGGAACCGTACGGCCGATTTTGGCGCAGGACGCCGGGCATGGAAGAATAGGCGGCTGTTGTGCGTCCGTCCGGAGCGCGCCCCTGCCACAGGGGGAGACGACGCCCGTCCCGACCCGCACGACCCTGATTCCGAAACACCTAGTTTCCGTCGATGACCTGTGGCATCGGCGAAGAAAGCAGACGAAATGTCTCACCTGCTCGACTCCGTCGACGCCGCGTCGCTGCGCAGCGACGTCCCGGCCTTCCGCCCCGGCGACACCGTCAACGTCCACGTGCGCGTCATCGAGGGCAACCGCTCCCGTGTGCAGCAGTTCAAGGGCGTCGTCATCCGCCGTCAGGGCGCCGGCGTGCGCGAGACCTTCACGGTCCGCAAGGTCTCCTTCTCCGTCGGCGTCGAGCGCACCTTCCCGGTGCACACCCCGATCGTGGAGAAGATCGAGCTCGTCACCCGCGGTGACGTGCGCCGCGCCAAGCTGTACTACCTGCGCGAGCTGCGCGGCAAGGCCGCGAAGATCAAGGAGAAGCGCGAGAGCTGAGCGCCCTCCGGGGTCCGCGCCGGGGCCGGATAGCATCTGGCCCCGATGGACACCGAAACACAGCACACGGAGCGCGACCGCTCCTCCCGCCCTTCCGACTCCGAGCAGCCCTCGGATCCGGAGGGCCCGGAGGAACGGTCGCGTTCCGCGTTCACGGGGCGGATCAGGGACTGGGTGCCGGGCGGCCGGATCACCGTGACGCTGCTGATCCTCCTGCTGTTCCTGCTGCTGGTCAGCACCTTCGTCCTGCAGCCGTTCCAGATCCCCAGCGGATCGATGGAGCGCGGATTGAGGATCGGTGACCGGGTTCTCGTAAATAAGTTGGCGTACCGTTTCGACGGTCGGCCGCGACGGGGAGACATCGTCGTCTTCGACGGCACCGGGAGCTTCGGGCACGGCGACTACATCAAACGCGTTGTCGGTGTGGGCGGGGACCATGTGGTGTGCTGCGACGAGGAGGGGAGGGTCCGGGTGAACGGCCAGTCGGTCGACGAGTCGGCGTTCCTGTACCCCGGCGACCGCCCGTCCACGGTGCCCTTCGACGTCGTCGTCCCCGACGGCACGCTCTTCGTCCTCGGCGACCACCGGGCCGACTCCAGCGACTCCCGCGACCACCTGGGCTCCCCGGGGGGCGGGATGGTTCCGCTGGACGACGTGATCGGCCGCGCCGACTGGATCGTCTGGCCCGTCGGCCACGCCACCCGCATCGAGCGCCCCGACGCCTACGCGCGCGTGCCGGACGCGGAGGCCGGTGCCGGGACCGCATCCGGCGCCGTATCCGGTGCCGGGGCCGGAGCGGCGCCGGCCGAGGACGCCGATGGGTAGCCGGGGCAAGCCGCGGGGAGCGCCCAGCAGCCCCACGGAGAACCTGCTGCCCACCGGGTCGAGGCGCACCGCCGCGCCGTCCGGCGGCCGCTCGCGCGCCGAGCGCCGCAAACTCCAGCGCAAGGTCAAACGGCGGCGCAGACGTGGCGCCGTGAAGGAGATCCCGCTCCTCGTCGGCGTCGCCGTCCTCATAGCGCTGGTGCTCAAGACCTTCCTCGTCCAGGCCTTCGTGATCCCGTCGGGCTCCATGGAGCAGACCATCCGGATCGGTGACCGGGTCCTGGTGGACAAGCTCACCCCCTGGTTCGGCTCCGAGCCGCAGCGCGGGGACGTCGTCGTCTTCCGGGACCCCGGCGGCTGGCTCCAGGGCGAGCAGACCACCAAGAAGGACGACCCCGTCGTCGTCAAACAGGTCAAGGAAGGCCTCGCCTTCATCGGACTGCTGCCGTCCGACGACGAGAAGGACCTCATCAAGCGGGTCGTCGGCGTGGGCGGGGACCACGTCAAGTGCTGTGACAAACAGGGCCGCGTCACCGTCAACGACGTTCCCCTGAACGAGGACTATCTGTACCCCGGGGACAGCCCGTCCCGGACGCCGTTCGACGTCACCGTCCCCGAGGGGCGGCTGTGGGTGATGGGCGACCACCGGTCGAACTCCGCCGACTCCCGCTTCCACCAGGAGACCGACTTCGGCACCGTGTCCGAGGACGAGGTGGTGGGGCGGGCCATGGTGATCGCGTGGCCGTTCGGTCACTGGACCACCCTGGACGAGCCGAAAACGTACGCGTCCGTGTCCGACGCGGCCTCCGGTTCGACCGCCGCTCCCGCGCCGTCGCATAGGGTTGCCCCCTACGATCCGAACGCGATGATGGAACTCCCGACCCCTGCGGAACTCCCGCTCGTTATGGGAGTGGTGGGCCTGCGCCGTATCCGGGGCAGGCGGCGGCAGAGAGTGAGGAGTTGGCGTGGGGGATGTGGCGGTTGGCGCACGGTCCGGTCACGACGGCGAGGAGAACCGCGGACGCCCCGAGGAGAGGTCCGGTCCGGCCGCGGTCGGCGCCCCCGACTCCGGATACGGCTCCGGAACCGAGGACGGCAGGGTGACGAACGGACAGCGCGGGCAGGACGGACACAACGGCGGGACGGAGGACGAGGGAGTCGGCGGGACGCCGCCCGCGACCCCTCCCGCGGCCAAGAAGCAGCGCTCCTTCTGGAAGGAGCTGCCGATCCTGATCGGCATCGCGCTGGTGCTCGCCCTGCTGATCAAGACGTTCCTGGTGCAGGCGTTCTCGATCCCCTCCTCCTCGATGGAGAACACCCTTCAGATCGGTGACCGGGTCCTGGTCGACAAGCTGACCCCCTGGTTCGGCTCCGAGCCCGAGCGCGGCGAGGTCGTGGTCTTCCACGACCCGGCCGACTGGCTGGCGGGCGAGCCGACACCCGACCCGAACGCGCTGCAGACGGTCCTCAGCTGGATCGGCCTGATGCCGTCCGCGGAAGAGAAGGACCTGATCAAGCGGGTGATCGGGGTCGCCGGTGACACGGTCGAGTGCAACAAGACCGGCCCGCTCAAGGTCAACGGCAAGGCGCTGAACGAGCCCTACGTCTACCCGGGCAACACGCCGTGCTCGGACGACGACCAGGGCGGGCGGTTCAAGGTCACGGTGCCCGAGGGCAAAATCTGGGTCATGGGCGACCACCGGCAGAACTCCCGGGACTCCCGCTACAACCAGTCCGACAAGAACGGCGGCATGGTCCCGGTGGACGAGGTCGTCGGCCGCGCCATCGTGGTCGCCTGGCCGATGAACCGCTGGGGCACCCTGTCCGTCCCCGACACCTTCGACCAGGACGGTCTGCAGGCCCGGTCCTCGGCCGCCGCCGCGCTGTCGGTCGCGCCCCAGGGGCTGGCCGTCGCCGGTGCGGTCCCGTTCGTGTGGTGGCGCCGTCGTCGCACCGCCCCGGCCGAGACCCGCTGACCCCTCGCGTATCCCGCCGCGGTTCGACAAGCCCCCTTCCGGCCTCCGGGAGGGGGCTGCCCCGTGGGCGTACCGCCGGGTAAGGTGCCGCTCCATGGGTGGCGAGAGCACGACACGTACGGTCCCGCGCGGCAGCGGAGCGAACAAGGTCCCGGTGGGCAGCCGGACCGGACAGCGGCTGTCCGGCATCGCGGTGGCGCTGGGCCTGGTGCTGTTCCTCGGCGGCTTCGCCTGGGGTGCGGTGGTCTACCGGCCCTACACCGTGCCGACCAGCTCCATGACGCCGACGATCGACGCCGGTGACCGGGTCCTCGCGCAGCGCATCGACGGCACCGACGTGCGCCGTGGCGACGTCGTCGTGTTCAAGGACGCGACCTGGGCCAACGCCCCCATGGTCAAGCGGGTCGTCGCCGTCGGCGGGGACACCGTCTCCTGCTGCCAGAAGGGCAAGCTGAAGGTCAACGGCAAGGTGATCGACGAGCCGTACCTGCCCGCGGGCACCCCGGCCGAGATCAGCGACTTCCAGACCGTGACCGTCCCGGAGGGCCGCCTGTTCCTGCTCGGCGACGAGCGGGACAACTCCGTGGACTCCACCGCCCACCTGACCGACGCGGCCGGCGGCACCGTGTCGCGCGGCGCCGTGGACGCCCGCGTGGACGCCGTGGCCTGGCCCATGAACGGCATGCTGGAGCGGCCCACCGGTTTCGAGACGCTGGGCGATCTCTCCTCGCCGGGCCCGCTGCGGACCGTGGTCGTCCTGGTGATCGCCGGTGCCGTGCTGATCCTGGGCGGCGCGGCCTACGGGCCCCTCGCCAAACGGGCCGCGGCCTCCCGGGCCCGCAAGGGAGCGGAGCCGGCCGGTGGGCGCTGAGGTGACACCCGCAGGACAGGACACCTACGAGGGTGGGCTGCGCCGGGTCGCCCGGGTCGTGCTGCTCGACCCCGAGGACCGCATCCTGCTCCTCCACGGCCACGAACCGGACGATCCGGCCGACGACTGGTGGTTCACCCCCGGCGGCGGTGTGGAGGGCGACGAGACCCGTGCGGAGGCCGCCCGGCGCGAACTGCTGGAGGAGACCGGCATCACCGACGTCGAACTCGGCCCGGTGCTCTGGCGGCGCAGGTGCTCCTTCCCCTTCGCGGGCCGCCGCTGGGACCAGGACGAGTGGTACTACCTGGCCCGCACCGCCCGGACCGCCACCGAGGCGGTCGGCCCCGGCCTCACCGAACTGGAGCGGCGCAGCGTCGCCGGAGCGCGCTGGTGGACGTGTGAGGAACTGACCCGGGCACGTGAGACGGTGTATCCGACCAGACTCGCCGAGCTGCTGCGCACGCTGCTCGACGAAGGTCCCCCGGCCGGGCCGGTGACCCTGGACACCGAAATCGTCTAGGGCCGCACGGGACTGGCGCACAATGGTGGGACCGCACGGCTGAAGGGGAACATGCCATGAGCGCCGAGGACCTCGAGAAGTACGAGACCGAGATGGAGCTCAAGCTCTACCGGGAGTACCGCGATGTCGTCGGCCTGTTCAAATACGTGATCGAGACCGAGCGGCGTTTCTACCTCACCAATGACTACGAGATGCAGGTGCACTCGGTGCAGGGCGAGGTGTTCTTCGAGGTCTCCATGGCTGATGCCTGGGTGTGGGACATGTACCGGCCCGCCCGGTTCGTCAAGCAGGTGAGGGTGTTGACGTTCAAGGACGTGAACATCGAGGAGCTGAACAAGAGTGACCTGGAGCTTCCCGGCGGGTGACGGAGTTTTCCACAACCGGTGAGTAGTTCACTGTGAGTAACGGGACTCGCCCGTCTGCGTGATCGTTGGTGCCGGAGGTGGTGCCGACATGAACGCACGAGGTGCGATGGGCAGGTACGGCGAGACCCTCGCCGCCCGCAGGCTGACCGGGGCCGGAATGACCGTCCTGGAGCGCAACTGGCGCTGTGGCAGAACCGGCGAGATCGACATCGTGGCCCGGGACGGAGACGTCCTGGTCGTCTGCGAGGTCAAGACGCGCAGGGGCGGCTCCTTCGAGCACCCGATGGCCGCCGTGACCCCGGACAAGGCGGAGCGGCTGCGGCGACTCGCGGAGCGCTGGATCCAGACCCACGGAGGAGCCCCGCCCGGCGGTGTCCGGATCGACCTGGTCGGCGTGCTCCTCCCGCAGCGCGGCGCACCGGTGGTCGAGCACGCCAGGGGGGTGGCGTGATGGGGTTCGCGCGTACGTGCTCGGTGGCGCTCGTCGGCGTCGAGGGCGTGGTGGTCGAGGTCCAGGCCGACCTGGAACCGGGCGTCGCGGCCTTCACGCTGGTGGGACTGCCGGACAAGAGCCTCACGGAGAGCCGCGACCGGGTACGGGCGGCCGTGGTGAACTCGGGTGCTCAGTGGCCCCAGAAGAAGCTGACGGTCGGTCTCAGCCCGGCCTCGGTGCCCAAGAGCGGCAGCGGCTTCGACCTCGCCGTCGCCGCGAGCGTCCTGGGCGCGGCGGAGCGGATCGACCCGCGTGTCCTGGCCGACATCGTGATGATCGGAGAGCTGGGTCTCGACGGCCGGGTGCGGCCGGTGCGCGGCATTTTGCCGGCGGTCCTGGCCGCCGCCGAGGCCGGCTACGAACAGGTGGTCGTGCCGGAGTGCGCCGCGGCCGAGGCGTCCCTGGTCCCAGGCGTGTCGGTGCTCGGGGTGCGCAGCCTGCGCCAGCTCATCGCCGTCCTCGCCGACGAACCCGTACCGGAGGAGGAACAGGACCTTCAGGGCCGCCCCGACCCGCTCATGGCCGGTCTGCGCATGCCCGGAACGGGCGCGGCCACCGGAATGCACAGCATGGAAGCGGCCCAGGACCACGGGCACGACCTCGCCGACGTCGTCGGCCAGGAGTCGGCGCGCACGGCGGTGGAGGTCGCCGCGGCCGGTCGCCACCACCTGTTCCTGGAAGGCCCGCCGGGCGCCGGCAAGACCATGCTCGCCGAGCGGCTGCCCGCCATCCTGCCCCGGCTCTGCCGGGCGGAGTCCCTCGAAGTCACCGCCGTGCACTCGGTGGCGGGGCTGCTGCCGCCGGGCAAGCCGCTGATCGACGTGGCCCCCTACTGCGCTCCCCACCACTCCGCCACCATGCAGTCCCTCGTCGGCGGCGGCCCCGGCATCGCGCGGCCCGGAGCGGTGTCGCTGGCGCACCGGGGCGTCCTGTTCCTGGACGAGACCCCGGAGTTCAGCAGCCACGTGCTGGACGCGCTGCGTCAGCCGCTGGAGGCCGGGCACGTCGTCATCGCGCGCAGTGCGGGCGTGGTGCGCTTCCCGGCGCGGTTCCTGATGGTGCTCGCCGCCAATCCCTGCCCCTGCGGGCGGTTCTCGCGGACCGACGAGCTGTGCGAATGCCCGTCCTCGGCGATCCGCCGCTACCAGGCCAGGCTGTCCGGACCCCTGCTCGACCGGGTCGACCTGCGGGTCGAGGTGGAACGGGTCACCCGCAGCCAGCTGGCCGGTGACGGCCCCCGGGGCGACTCCACCGGGGCCGTCGCCGACCGGGTGCGGGCGGCCCGGGACCGGGCGGCCGCACGCCTCGCGGGGACCCCGTGGCGGTCGAACAGCGAGGTGCCCGGCCGGGAGCTGCGCAGCCGCTGGCGCGCAGCAGCCGGTGCGCTGGACGAGGCGGAGCGCAGTCTGGAACGTGGCGTGCTCACCGCCCGCGGACTCGACCGGGTCCTGCGCGTCGCCTGGACCGTCGCGGACCTCGTCGGCCACGACCGCCCCGACGCACGGGACGTCGCCCTCGCACTGCAACTGCGCACCGGGGTGCCGCGGGGCGTCCCGATGGCCCTGGGAGCACTGGCATGAGCGGGGACACCAGGCCACCGGAGGACGCCGCTCCGGGCGGCGACACCGGGCCGAAGGAGGGCGAGACTCTCTTCCCCGACGCCGCCGTGTCCTTCGGCGGCGGAAGTCCGGCCGAGGGCGGGGCGGTGGCCCTGGCACCGCAGGACGCCGCGATCAGCGGTCACGTCCGCGACGGGGGCGCTGCCGCGGCCGTGGACGGCGCCGCCGCCGGGCCCCGTTCCGTCCCGGAAAGCCGTTCCACCGCCGGGCCCGGTGGTGCGGGCCCGGGCGCCGACGCGAGCGGCGCGGGGAGTGGGAGGCCGGAGAGCCGAGAGCTGCTCGGGAGGGTCTTCCTCGCCCGGGTGCTCGAGCCCGGTGACGAGACGGGTGGGCGGTGGGTGCGGGAGCGCGGTGTCCCGGAGGTGGTGCGGCGCCTGCGCGAGGGAGGGCGCGCGCTGCCGGGGGTGAGCGAGAAGCGGTGGGCCGGGCTGTGCGCTCGGGCCGGCCGGGCCGATCCGCGCCGTGACCTGGCCGTCGCCCGGTCCGCGGGGGCGCGGTTCGTGGTCCCCGGGACCGCGGAATGGCCGGGTCAGCTCGACGACCTCGGAGACGCCCGGCCGCTCGGGCTGTGGGTGCGGGGCGGGCCCAGTCTGCGCATGTGGGCGCTCAGGTCGGTCGCCGTCGTCGGCGCCCGCGCCTGCACCGAGTACGGCGCCCACATGGCCGTCACCCTCGCCGCCGGCCTGGCCGAGCGCGGCTGGGTCGTGGTGTCGGGCGGCGCCTACGGGATCGACGGCGCCGCCCACCGCGGGGCCCTCGGCGCAGGCGGCGCCACCGCGGCGGTCCTCGCCTGCGGGGTCGACCGCCCCTACCCTCCCGGGCACACCGCGCTGATCACCAGGATCGCCGAACAGGGCCTGGTCGTCGGCGAGCTGCCACCGGGCGATCACCCGACACCGAGCAGATTCATCCTGCGCAACCGGGTCATCGCCGCGCTCACCAGGGGCACCGTGGTCGTCGAAGCCGCCCGCCGCAGCGGTTCGCTGGTCACGGCCCGGGCGGCCCGGCGGCTGGGCCGGCACGTGATGGGCGTGCCCGGACCGGCGACCAGTGCCCTCTCCGCGGGGGTGCACGAGATGCTGCGCGGCGACGCGGTGCTCGTCGGCGACGCCGCCGAGGTGGTCGAGCTGGTCGGCGACATGGGAGAGCTGCCGCCGGAGCGGCGCGGGCCGGTCCTCCCCACCGATCTGCTGGAGTCCCGGACCCGCCAGGTGCTGGCCGGGCTCCCCGGGCGGGGAACGTCTACGGCGGGGGAGGTGGCGATCCGCGCCCAGACCACCCAGGACGACGCGGTCGCGAGGCTGTACGAGCTTCGAGCACTCGGTTACGTCGAACGACACGGCGACGGCTGGAAGTTGACACGCCAGGCGATGATCTCGGTTCGCGGTGGTCGAAGCCCGTGCTGACGCACCGTGTTCGGCCGTCCGGGGGAACCCCGACGCCCGTGGGGTTTCTGGCAGTTGAGGTATTCGAGTGATCACCCAGAGCGATCATCGTCCCCCCTGTAGAGCGTTCGGCGGAACGTATCTGCGTAGGGTGCCCACCCGCTCCTTCGCACACCGCGACGGCTCAGTCACGCTACGCTCACGATGACCCCCACGCAGACGGCCGACAGCAGGCGACAACCAGAAAGCAGACCGGCGGCCTCAGGCAGATCCACATCACGCAGAACGGCACTAGGCGACGAATGCCCCAGCACACCTCCGGGTCCGACCGGGCGGCGATCCCCCCAGCCGCCCGCGACGGTGGCAGCGTGCGACCGTCCGCCCCCTCGACACTCGACGAGCTGTGGCGGTCGTACAAGACGACCGGCGACGAGCGGCTGCGGGAACAGCTGATCCTGCACTACTCGCCCCTCGTGAAGTACGTGGCGGGCCGGGTCAGCGTGGGGCTGCCGTCCAACGTCGAGCAGGCCGACTTCGTCTCCTCCGGGGTGTTCGGCCTGATCGACGCCATCGAGAAGTTCGACGTCGACCGGGAGATCAAGTTCGAGACGTACGCGATCACCCGGATCCGGGGCGCGATGATCGACGAACTGCGGGCGCTGGACTGGATCCCGCGCTCGGTGCGGCAGAAGGCGCGCAACGTCGAGCGTGCGTACGCGACGCTGGAGGCACGCCTGCGCCGCACCCCCTCGGAGAGCGAGGTCGCCGTGGAGATGGGGATCGCGGTGGAGGACCTCCACGCGGTCTTCAGCCAGCTGTCGCTGGCCAACGTCGTGGCCCTGGAGGAGCTGCTGCACGCGGGCGGCGAGGGCGGCGACCGGCTGAGCCTGATGGACACCCTGGAGGACACCGCCGCCGACAACCCGGTGGAGGTCGCCGAGGACCGGGAGCTGCGACGGCTCCTGGCCCGGGCGATCAACACGCTGCCGGAGCGGGAGAAGACCGTGGTCACGCTGTACTACTACGAGGGCCTCACGCTCGCCGAGATCGGGAACGTGCTGGGTGTGACCGAGAGCAGGGTCAGCCAGATCCACACCAAGTCGGTGTTGCAACTGCGCGCCAAGCTGGCGGGCTTCGGCCGCTGACCTGGGCTTACGGCCCGAATTCGCCCCCGCCCCCGACCCGGGTGGCGGACGGGTGGCCGGCTGAGTGACTCCCGTACGGGGTGCCGCGTCCGTAAAGTGGTGACGTGCCAAGGATTCGAGCGGCCTCTGTGGCCGAGCACCGGTCGATGCAGCGTGCCGCCCTGCTGGACGCGGCACGCTCCCTGCTGTCCGACGGCGGAACGGAGGCGCTGACCTTCCCCGCCCTCGCCGAACGGACGGGTCTCGCCCGCTCGTCCGTCTACGAGTACTTCCGGTCGCGCGCGGCGGTGGTCGAGGAGCTGTGCGCCGTCGACTTCCCCGTCTGGGCCGCCGAGGTCGAGGCCGCGATGGAGCGCGAGACGGCCCCCGACGCCAAGGTCGAGGCGTATGTGCGCGCCCAGCTCGATCTGGTCGGGGACCGGCGTCACCGGGCCGTCGTGGCCATCTCCGCGAGCGAACTGGACGCCGGCGCGCGCGAGAAGATCCGGGCGGCGCACGGCGGGCTGATCGCGATGATCGTCGAGGCGCTGGGCGAGATGGGGCACGGCCAGCCGCGGCTGGCGGCGATGCTCCTCCAGGGCGTCGTGGACGCGGCGGTGCGGCGGATCGAGCTGGGTGCGGCGGAGGAGCCCGGGGCGATCACGGAGGCGGCGGTCTCCATGGCGTTGCGCGGCGTACGGGGCTGATCTCCCCGCGGCCGGGCAACGGCACCCCCGCCACCGGCAGCAGCCGCGACGGACCCGCGTCCAGCAGCCACGGCGGGAGCAGGGACAGCGGGTTCAGATAGACCTCGCCCCGCAGCAGGCCCCAGTGCAGACAGGCCGTGCAGTGCGAACCGGTCGGCTGCACCGTGCCGAGCAGCTCCCCGGCCGCGACCTCGTCACCCTTGCCCACGGCCGCCTCGACGGGGGCGAACGTCGTCCGCAAGGGTGGTTCGCCCGTTCCCGTCAGTTCCACCGAGACCACGCCCCGGCCCCCGACCGGCCCCGCGAACGACACCCGCCCCGCGGCCACCGTGCGTACCGGCGCCCCGCCCTTCGCCGCGAGATCCACGCCGCGGTGCCCCCGTCCGTACGGGGTCGCCGGGGGGTCCCAGCCCCGCAGGACTGCCGGCCGGGTGCCGACGGGCCAGTGCCGGGCCAAGGGCGGCACCGCCGGGTCCACCGGGCCCACCGCGTCCGGCAGGGCCCGCACCGCCGCCGCCGTCACCGGGCGCGGCGGCCCCGCGGCCGGGACGCCCGGCACGGTCGGGGCAGCCAGGACGGCCGACAGCACCACCACTCGGGCACACGCCCTCACCCATCGCCTCGTTCGCATACGGGCACCGTCCCGCACCAGGGCCGACCGCCGTCCGGCCCTGTGGACCGCGCTCCGGTTGTGGACAGCCGCGTCACCCGCTGCCCCGCGGGTCCCGTACACTTCTGGTGGCGATCCGGGTCACCGGGTCGACTTCGCACGCCCCGACACGAGGCCCCACCAGGTTCGTGTCAGCGCCCCTCGGTCCCTAGTGGCAGGCGCGTCGCGGGCGTCAGGCGCGGGAGCCGTCCGGCTCACGCGGCACAACCGAGAAAACCAAGGAGATACGGCCATGGCCGTCGTCACGATGCGGGAGCTGCTGGAAAGCGGCGTCCACTTCGGTCACCAGACCCGCCGTTGGAACCCGAAGATGAAGCGCTTCATCTTCACCGAGCGCAACGGCATCTACATCATCGACCTGCTCCAGTCGCTGTCGTACATCGACCGCGCCTACGAGTTCGTCAAGGAGACCGTCGCCCATGGCGGCACGGTCATGTTCGTCGGCACGAAGAAGCAGGCGCAGGAGGCCATCGCCGAGCAGGCCACCCGCGTCGGCATGCCCTACGTCAACCAGCGCTGGCTGGGCGGCATGCTCACCAACTTCTCGACCGTCTACAAGCGCCTGCAGCGCCTGAAGGAGCTCGAGCAGATCGACTTCGAGGACGTGGCCGCCTCCGGCCTCACCAAGAAGGAGCTGCTGGTCCTCTCCCGCGAGAAGGCCAAGCTGGAGAAGACCCTCGGCGGTATCCGCGAGATGTCCAAGGTGCCCAGCGCCGTCTGGATCGTGGACACCAAGAAGGAGCACATCGCGGTCGGCGAGGCCCGGAAGCTCAACATCCCGGTCGTCGCCATCCTCGACACCAACTGCGACCCCGACGAGGTCGACTACAAGATCCCGGGCAACGACGACGCGATCCGCTCCGTCACCCTGCTCACCCGCGTGATCGCCGACGCCGTCGCCGAGGGCCTCATCGCCCGCTCCGGTGCCGCCGGTGGCGCCAAGGGTGACAAGGCCGCCGGTGAGCCGCTCGCCGCGTGGGAGCGCGACCTGCTCGAGGGTGAGAAGGCCGAGAAGAAGGACGACGCCGAGGCCGCCGAGAAGCCGGCCGAGGCTCCTGCCGCCGAGGCCCCCGCCGCCGAGGCTGCCGAGGCCCCCGCTGCCGAGGCCGCTCCCGCCGAGGCGCCCGCCGCCGACGCCCCGGCCGCGGACGCCGAGCAGGCCTGACCCCTCACCACCTTCGGGTGCCGGACGGCGGGGGCCCACGAAGCCCCCGCCGTCCGGCCCGTAGATCTTCAGACTTCGAGAGAGATTCCGGAATCATGGCGAACTACACCGCCGCCGACGTCAAGAAGCTCCGCGAGCTCACCGGCGCCGGCATGATGGACTGCAAGAAGGCGCTGGACGAGGCCGAGGGCAACGTCGAGAAGGCCGTCGAGGCGCTCCGCATCAAGGGCCAGAAGGGCGTCGCCAAGCGCGAGGGCCGCTCTGCCGAGAACGGCGCCGTCGTCTCGATCATCGCCGACGACAACACCTCGGGTGTGATCGTCGAGCTGAAGTGCGAGACGGACTTCGTCGCCAAGGGCGAGAAGTTCCAGACCGTCGCCAAGACCATCGCCGAGCACGTCGCCAAGGTCGCCCCGGCGGACCTCGAGGCCCTGCTGGCCTCCGAGATCGAGCCCGGCAAGACCGTCCAGGCGTACGTGGACGAGGCCAACGCCAACCTCGGCGAGAAGATCGTCCTGGACCGCTTCGCGCAGTTCTCCGGCGGCTTCGTGACCGCGTACATGCACCGCACGATGCCCGACCTGCCCCCGCAGATCGGTGTCCTCGTCGAGCTGGACAAGCCCAACGCCGAGATCGCCAAGGGCGTCGCCCAGCACATCGCCGCCTTCGCGCCGAAGTACCTCTCCAAGGAGGACGTCCCGGCCGAGGTCGTCGAGTCCGAGCGCCGCGTCGCCGAGGAGACCACCCGCGCCGAGGGCAAGCCCGAGGCCGCCCTGCCGAAGATCGTCGAGGGTCGCCTCAACGGCTTCTTCAAGGACGCCACCCTGCTCGGCCAGCCCTACGCCCTGGACAACAAGAAGTCCGTCCAGAAGGTGCTGGAAGAGGCCGGTGTCAGCCTGAAGCGCTTCTCGCGCATCAAGGTCGGCATCTGAGTCCGTACCGCGACGGACGCGCGACCCCGGTAGGGTCGACGCAAGTCGTCGGCGCCGTACGCGCGTGCCGTGGCGCACACGCGCGCGGCGGCGGACGACAGCAGATCTGACGAGGAGGCCATTGCCGCGTATGGGATGCGAAACACGCCCCCACCGGCAGTGGCCTTCTTCGTGTGTGTGACCCACGTAAAGAGGCGAGACTCCATGAGCACCAAGGCCGAGAAGAGCGACGACGGCAAAGTAAGCGGCCGCTTCATGCTGAAGCTGTCCGGAGAGGCGTTCTCCGGCGGCGGGGGCCTGGGCGTCGACCCCGACGTGGTGCACGCCATGGCCCGCGAGATCGCGGCCGTCGTCCGGGACGGCGCGCAGATCGCCATCGTCATCGGCGGCGGCAACTTCTTCCGCGGCGCCGAGCTGCAGGTGCGCGGCATGGACCGCGCCCGTTCCGACTACATGGGCATGCTCGGCACCGTGATGAACTGCCTGGCCCTCCAGGACTTCCTGGAGAAGGAGGGTGTCGACTGCCGCGTGCAGACCGCCATCACCATGGGCCAGGTCGCCGAGCCCTACATCCCGCTGCGCGCCGTGCGCCACCTGGAGAAGGGCCGTGTGGTCATCTTCGGCGCCGGTATGGGCATGCCCTACTTCTCCACCGACACCACCGCCGCCCAGCGCGCCCTCGAGATCGACGCCGAGGCGCTGCTCATGGGCAAGAACGGCGTGGACGGGGTCTACGACTCCGACCCGAAGACCAACCCGGACGCCGTGAAGTTCGACGCGCTCGGCTACGGCGAGGTCATCACCCGCGACCTGAAGGTCGCCGACGCCACGGCCGTCACGCTCTGCCGCGACAACAGCCTCCCGATCGTGGTCTTCGAGCTGTTGAAGGAGGGCAATATCGCCCGCGCCGTCAAGGGTGAGAAGATCGGCACGCTCGTGGGGGACCAGGGCAGCCGGGACTGACCGGAGAACACCCCCCGTCCGCGGACGCCACCTGTCCGGGGGACGGACGGGACGGGGCCGGACCGGGGGATGGACAATGTCCCGCCGGTCGGGAACCGTGCAGGAAGAACGCGACGCAGCCGGCCGCCGCCCGCAGGGGAATCGCAGCCGGGCCTACTCAAGACACGCAGGAGCAAGTGGTGATCGAAGAGACCCTCCTCGAGGCCGAGGAGAAGATGGAGAAGGCCGTCGTGGTCGCCAAGGAGGACTTCGCCGCGATCCGCACCGGCCGTGCGCACCCGGCGATGTTCAACAAGATCGTGGCCGAGTACTACGGCGCGCCGACGCCGATCAACCAGCTGGCCTCGTTTTCCGTGCCCGAGCCGCGCATGGCCGTGGTGACCCCCTTCGACAAGACGGCCCTGCGCAACATCGAGCAGGCGATCCGCGACTCCGACCTGGGCGTCAACCCGAGCAACGACGGCAACATCATCCGGGTGACGTTCCCCGAGCTCACCGAGGAGCGCCGCCGCGAGTACATCAAGGTCGCCAAGGCCAAGGGCGAGGACGCCAAGGTCTCGATCCGCTCCGTGCGCCGCAAGGCCAAGGACGGCATCGACAAGATGGTCAAGGACGGCGAGGTCGGCGAGGACGAGGGCCGCCGTGCGGAGAAGGAGCTCGACGACACCACCGCCAAGTACGTCGCACAGGTGGACGAGCTCCTGAAGCACAAGGAAGCGGAGCTGCTCGAGGTCTGATGAACGACTCTTCCTGGGGAGCGCCGCCACAAGCCGGGTACTGGGGGCCGTCCGACCAGGGACCCGTCCAGGGCGCCGGCCCGGCGGGTCCCGCGTACGATGCGCACTACGCGCAGCAGACTCGCCCCATGCCCATCGTGCCCGACGTACCCGAACACGGCGGAGACCAGGACGACGACCAGGGGACCGCTCGGCTGAGCGGTCCCTTGTTCCGGGACGAGCCGTTCCACGACCAGCCCGTTCGCGACGAGCCGTACCGCGACCAGAACCCGTCGGCGCAGCCGTATGCGGCGGTGCCGCAGAATCCGGATCCCATGCCCGACGCCCCGCAGCCGGCGCCCTCCCAGCCGCCGCAGAAGAAGAGCGCGGGGCGTGACCTGGGCGCGGCGATAGGGGTCGGCGTCGGCCTCGGCGTGGTGATCATCGCGTCGCTGTTCGTCGTCAAGGCGGTCTTCGTCGGTGTGATCGCGGTCGCCGTCGTGGTGGGCCTGTGGGAGCTGACCAAGCGGCTGGAGGAGCGCAAGGACGTCAAGGCGCCGCTCGTGCCGCTCGCGATCGGCGGCGCCGCGATGGTGGTCGCCGGCTACGCGCGCGGCGCCGAGGGCGCGTGGGTCGCGATGGCCCTCACGGCGCTCGCGGTCCTGGTCTGGCGGATGACGGAGCCGCCCGAGGGCTACCTCAAGGACGTCACGGCAGGCCTCTTCGCCGCGTTCTACGTGCCGTTCCTGGCCACGTTCGTCGCCATGATGCTGGCGGCCGACGACGGCGCCTGGCGCGTCCTGGTCTTCCTGATACTGACGGTCGTCAGCGACACCGGCGCCTACGCCGTCGGCTGGCGCTTCGGCAAGAAGAAGCTCGCCCCGCGCATCAGCCCCGGCAAGACCCGCGAGGGCCTGCTGGGAGCGATCGCGTTCGCGATGGCGGCGGGCGCGCTGTGCGTGCAGTTCCTGATCGACGACGGCACCTGGTGGCAGGGCCTGCTGCTCGGCCTCGTGGTCGCCGTCAGCGCCACCCTGGGCGACCTCGGCGAGTCCATGATCAAGCGAGACCTGGGCATCAAGGACATGGGCACCCTCCTGCCGGGCCACGGCGGCATCATGGACCGCCTGGACTCGCTGCTGCCTACGGCTCCGGTGGTGTGGTTGTTGCTGGTGATCTTCGTGGGGTCTGGGTGACCGACACGGCCTACGAGTCGGGTGACCGACACGGCCTCGGTGAACGGCCCCCGCCCGCAACAGGGCGGGGGCCGTTCCCTTATGGCCCTGCCCAGTGATCGTCTAAAGTTCCGCCATGGCGCAGGCGAGGCGGGGCGACGACGGCAGATACCACGGCGACCTGCCCTGCGTGTGGTGCCAGGCCCTCCTCGACCAGAAGGGCCGGCGCAGGGTGCGCCGCTACTGCGGTCCGTGGCACCGGACGAAGCACTACGTCAGCACGGTCGTCGTGGTGGTCGCGGGCCTGTTCTGAGCGGCTCGGACCATCCGAGTGGATCTGCGACACTGGGAAGGCCATGCCTAAGCCCGGAGAACTCACATTCGTCGCGCCGCGCGGAGTCAAGAAGCCGCCGCGGCACCTTGCCGACCTCACGCCTGCCGAGCGCAAGGAGGCTGTCGCCGCGATCGGTGAGAAGCCGTTCCGTGCGAAGCAGCTCTCGCAGCACTACTTCGCGCGGTACGCGCACGCCCCCGAGCAGTGGACCGACATCCCCGCCGGTTCGCGCGAGGGGCTGCGGGAGGCGTTGCTGCCCGAGCTGATGACGGTCGTGCGGCACCTGTCGACCGACCAGGGGACCACGCGCAAGACGCTGTGGAAACTGTTCGACGGGACGCTCGTCGAGTCGGTGCTCATGCGCTACCCGGACCGGGTGACCATGTGCATCAGCTCCCAGGCGGGCTGCGGGATGAACTGCCCGTTCTGCGCCACCGGCCAGGCCGGCCTGGACCGCAACCTGTCGACCGCCGAGATCGTGCACCAGATCGTGGACGGCATGCGGGCGCTCAGGGACGGCGAGGTCCCGGGCGGCCCCGCGCGGCTCAGCAACATCGTGTTCATGGGCATGGGCGAGCCCCTCGCCAACTACAACCGGGTCGTCGGCGCCATCCGCCGGCTCACCGACCCCGAGCCCGACGGACTGGGGCTCTCCCAGCGCGGGATCACCGTCTCCACGGTCGGTCTCGTCCCCGCGATCCACCGCTTCACCGGCGAGGGCTTCAAGTGCCGCCTCGCCATCTCCCTGCACGCCCCCGACGACGAGCTGCGCGACACCCTCGTCCCCGTCAACACGCGGTGGAAGGTGCGCGAGGTGCTGGACGCCGGGTTCGAGTACGCGGCGAAGTCCGGGCGTCGGCTGTCCATCGAGTACGCGTTGATCCGGGACATCAACGACCAGGCCTGGCGCGGTGACCGTCTCGGGCGGCTGCTCAAGGGCAGGCCCGTGCACGTCAATCTGATCCCGCTCAACCCGACGCCCGGCTCCAAGTGGACCGCGTCCCGGCCCGAGGACGAGAAGGCGTTCGTGGAGGCGATCGCGGCGCACGGTGTGCCGGTGACGATCCGGGACACCCGTGGGCAGGAGATCGACGGGGCGTGTGGTCAGCTCGCCGCGAGCGAGCGGTAACCTGACCGGCGGCAGTACCAGTAGTACATCCAGTACATCGTCAGCGTCATCACATCTTCATATTCCGACAGGGGAGCGCCACAGCGCTGAGAGTGCGGCACCGGCCGCAGACCCTCCGAACCTGGCCCAGGTCATTCTGGGTAGGGAGATCGGTCACCACTCGAGCTGTTGCGCCCTGCCCGGGACCCTCGCCAGGGGTTCCGGGCGGGGCCGCGTCTTCTCCTGGTCACCCAGGAGGAATTCAGTGAGCATCACCAAGAAGGTCAGTGTCCTGGCCGTCGGACTCGGCATGGTCGGCACGCTGGCCGCCTGCGGGTCCTCGTCCGACGGCTCCGGCGGCAGCGGCTCCGGCGGCTCCAAGACCGTGACCCTGGTCAGTCACGACTCGTGGGCCGCGTCCAAGGACGTCATCGCCGCCTTCGAGAAGGAGTCCGGCTACAAGGTCAAGGTCCTGGAGGACGGCGACGCCGGGCAGGCCGTGAACAAGGCCATCCTCACCAAGGACAACCCGCAGGGCGACGTCTTCTTCGGCGTCGACAACACCCTGCTCTCTCGCGCCCTCGACAACGGCCTGTTCCAGCCGTACGAGGCCAAGGGGTCCGACCTCGTCCGGTCCGAGTACCGGGCCGACCAGGACGAGCACCGGGTCACGCCCGTCGACACCGGCGACATCTGCGTCAACTACGACAAGGCGTACTTCAGCCGGCACAAGCTGACCCCGCCCAGGACCCTCGACGACCTGGTCAAGCCCGAGTACAAGGACCTGCTCGTCACCGAGAACGCGGGCAGCTCCTCGCCCGGCCTCGGCTTCCTGCTCGGCACCGCCGCCAAGTACGGCGACGAGGGCTGGGAGGGCTACTGGAAGAAGCTCAAGGCGAACGGCGTCAAGGTCGTCGACAGCTGGGAGCAGGCGTACAACGAGGAGTTCTCCGGCTCGGCCGGCGGCAAGAAGGCCAAGGGCGACCGTCCGCTCGTCGTGTCGTATGCCTCCTCCCCGCCCGTCGAGGTCGTCTACGCCGACCCGCAGCCGGCCACCGCCCCCACGGGTGTCGCCGACGGCACCTGCTTCCGGCAGGTCGAGTACGCGGGTCTGCTCAGCAACGCGAAGAACCCCGAGGGCGGCAAGGCGCTCCTCGACTTCCTGCTCAGCAAGTCCTTCCAGGAGGACATGCCGCTGAACATGTTCGTCTACCCGGTGCGGGAGGGCGCGCGGGTCCCCGAGGTGTTCTCGAAGTTCGGGCCGCAGGCGAAGGACCCGCAGACCCTCGACCCGGCGAAGATCGCCGACAACCGCGACCAGTGGGTCAAGTCGTGGACCTCGCTCGTACTGAAGTGAGCCGGGAGGGCAAGCAGGCGGTGAGGCCGGCGCGGACCGCGCGCGGGAGCGCGGCTCGGCTCGGCCTCATGGCCCTGCCCGTCGCGTTCTTCGCGGTGTTCTTCGCCTACCCCGTCGCCGCCATCGTCGCGCGCGGCCTGGAGGTCGACGGGGTCTGGCAGCTCGGGCGGATCGGGGACGTGCTCGCCCAGTCCGACGTGCGGCACGTGCTGTGGTTCACCACCTGGCAGGCGCTGGCGTCCACCGGGCTCACGCTGCTCGTCGCGCTGCCCGGCGCGTACGTCTTCGCCCGCTTCGACTTCCCCGGCAAGCAGGTCCTGCGGGCCGTGGTGACCGTGCCGTTCGTGCTGCCGACGGTCGTAGCCGGTACGGCGTTCCTGGCGCTGGTCGGGCGCGGCGGGCTGCTGGACGAGCTGTGGGGCGTGCGCCTGGACACCACGGTGTGGGCGATCCTGCTCGCGCACGTCTTCTTCAACTACGCCGTCGTCGTCCGCACCGTCGGCGGCCTCTGGGCGCAGCTCGACCCACGGCAGGAGGAGGCCGCCCGGATGCTCGGCGCCTCCCGGCTGCGGGCCTGGCGGCAGGTGACGCTGCCCGCGCTGGCGCCCGCCGTGGCCGCCGCCACGCTGATGGTCTTCCTGTTCACCTTCACCTCCTTCGGCGTCGTCCAGATCCTCGGCGGACCCACCTTCTCCACCCTGGAGGTGGAGATCTACCGCCAGACCTCGCAGGTCTTCGACCTGTCCACGGCCGCCGTCCTGACGCTGATCCAGTTCGCGGCGGTCGTCGCCGTCCTCGCGGTACACGCCTGGACGGTGCGGCGGCGGGAGACGGCTCTGCGGCTCGTGGACGCGGCCACGACCGCGCGCCGGCCGCGCGGAGCCGGACAGTGGGCGCTGCTCGCCGGCGTCCTGGGCGTCATCGCCGTCCTGCTGGTGCTGCCGCTGGCGGTACTGGTCCAGCGGTCGCTGGGCGCGTCCGGCTTCGGCTACTACCGTGCGCTGACCCGCGAGGACGGCGGCGCCTTCCTCGTCCCGCCGATCGAGGCGATCGGCAACTCCCTCCAGTACGCCGTCGCAGCCACCGGCATCGCCGTGGTGATCGGCGCGCTGGCCGCGACCGCGCTCACCCGGCGCGACGCGGGCCGCTTCGTGCGCGGGTTCGACGCGCTGCTGATGCTGCCGCTCGGGGTGTCGGCCGTGACGGTCGGGTTCGGGTTCCTGATCGCGCTGGACGAACCGCCGCTGGACCTCAGGTCCTCCTGGATCCTGGTGCCGCTCGCGCAGGCGCTGGTGGGCGTCCCGTTCGTCGTACGGACCATGCTGCCGGTGCTGCGGGCGGTGGACGAACGGCTGCGGGAGGCGGCCGCGGTGCTGGGCGCGTCGCCGTGGCGGGTCTGGCGCGAGGTGGACCTGCCCATGGTGCGGCGGGCGCTGCTGGTCGCGGCCGGGTTCGCCTTCGCCGTGTCGCTGGGGGAGTTCGGCGCGACCGTGTTCATCGCACGGCCCGACAACCCGACGCTGCCGGTCGCCGTGGCGCGCCTGCTGGGCCGGCCCGGGGACATGAACTACGGCCAGGCGATGGCCCTTTCGACGATTCTGATGCTGGTGTGCGCCGTGGCCCTGGTGGTGCTGGAGCGGCTGCGGACCGACCGGAGCGGGGAGTTCTAGACATGGCGCCCAGTCTGTTGAGCCTGGAAGGCGCGACCGTCCGCTTCGGCGGGCGGGCCGTACTCGACGACGTCGGCCTGGGGGTCGCCGAGCACGAGGTGGTGTGCGTGCTCGGGCCCAGCGGCAGCGGCAAGTCGACGCTGCTGCGGGCGGTCGCCGGGCTCCAGCCGCTGGACGCCGGGCGGGTGACGCTGGACGGTCGGGACCAGTCGGGGGTGCCCGCGCACCAGCGCGAGGTCGGGCTGATGTTCCAGGACCACCAGTTGTTCCCGCAGCGGGACGTGGCCGGAAACATCGCCTTCGGACCGCGGATGCGCGGCGCGTCCCGGGCCGAGCAGCGGGCCCGGGTGGCGGAGTTGCTGCACCTGGTCGGACTGCCGGACGCCGCCCGCCGGTCCGTCGCCGCGCTCTCCGGCGGGGAGCAGCAGCGGGTGGCGCTGGCCCGCGCGCTCGCGCCCCGGCCCCGGCTGCTGATGCTGGACGAGCCGCTCGGCCAGCTGGACCGCTCGCTGCGGGAGCGCCTCGTGGTCGAACTGCGGGAGCTGTTCGGGCGGCTGGGCACCACGGTGCTCGCCGTGACGCACGATCAGGGCGAGGCGTTCGCGCTCGCCGACCGGGTCGTGGTGATGCGGGACGGGCGGATCGCCCAGTCGGGAACGCCGCTGGAGGTGTGGCAGCGGCCGGCGGACGCGTTCGTGGCCCGCTTCCTCGGCTTCGAGAACGTGGCCGAGGCGTCCGTCGCAGGTCAGGCCGCGGACACCCCGTGGGGCAAGGTGCCGGTCCCCGAGGGCGCCCCGCAGGGCACGCGGACGGTGCTCGTGCGGCCGGCCGGTGTCCGCGTCGTCCCCGCCGACGCGGGCCTGCGCTGCACGGTCACGGCCCGCACCTTCCGCGGCACGCACGTCGCCGTGCACCTCCAGCCCGAGGACGCACCCCGCCTGGAGGCGGCCTGCGCGCTGCGGGCGGCGCCGGAGGTCGGGGCCTCGGTCGGGGTGGAGTTCGACGCGGCGGACGTCGTCGTGCTCGGCCGATCAGGCGTTCCCGGGTGATCGTCGCGCTCGTAGGGTGACGGCATGACACTCCTCGCACACGACCGGTACTGCGACGAAATCGATCAGCAGGTGACCGGGCTCAGGGCCGTGGTCACCTCCGGTGCGGACCTGACCGCCACCGTGCCGACCTGCCCGGACTGGACTCTGGAGGACCTGGTGCGGCACGTGGGCCGGGCCCTGCGCTGGACGGGGCTCATCGTCGGCACCCGCGCCGAGCAGGACGTGCCGGTGGACCGCGCGCCGGGCGCCGAGGGGCCCGCGGCGAGCGGGGACGCGGCGGCTCTGGACGCGTGGCTGGCGGAGTCCGGCGAGGTCGTCGTTGGCGCCCTGCGGGAGGCCGGTCCGGACGCCCGCGCTTGGTCGTGGGCCGGTGTCGACACGGCGGGGTTCTGGGCGCGGCGGATGACCCACGAACTCGTCGTCCACGGCGCGGACGCGGCACTCGCGGCGGGCCTGCCCCGCCAGGCGGTCGCGCCCGAGGTGGCGGCCGACGCGATCGACGAGTGGCTGGACATCGTGCGGTTCGTGCAGCGGGCCCTGCCCGGTGCCGCGGCGAACGAACTGCGCGCCCCCGGCAGCAGCCTCCACCTGCACGCGACGGACGCTCCGGCCGAGCTGAACGCCGAGTGGATCGTCGAACTGCCCGACGACGGCATCACCTGGCACCGCGGGCACGAGAAGGCGACGGTGGCGCTGCGCGGCCCGCTCACGGACGTGCTGCTGGCCTTCTACGGTCGGCTGCCGCTGGACGCGCCGGGGCTCGAGGTGCTCGGCGATCGCAAGCTGCTCGAACTCTGGCTGGAGAAGGCGACGTTCGGCTGACACGACGGTGGCCCGCCCCGGAACGGGACGGGCCACCGCCGTGAGCGGATCGGCGCGGGCGTCAGCTGTTGCTGTTCGCTCCGCGACGGCGCAGGCCGAAGAAGACGGCGCCGCCACCGACGACGACCAGCGCCGCCGCGATACCGGCGATCATGCCGGTGTTGGAGTTGGCGCCTGTCTCGGCGAGGTTGGAGTCACCGGCCGCCGGGGACGGGGCGTTGTCGTTGGGCACGGCCGCCGGGGCGGTGCTTTCCGACTGCGACGGCGCGGGGGCCGACGTGGACGGCTCGGGCGCCGGGGACTCCGTCTCGTCGGACGGGGTCGAGGAGCTCTCCGACGGGGTCGGGGTCGGCGTGTCCTCGGTCTTGCAAGGCGTCGACGGGGTGGTGACGTCCGGCTTGATGAACTCGTCGACGTACCGGTCCGCCTTGATGTGGACGCGGTAATCCGTGTTCGGCTTCCAGTCCACGGCGAAGGAGACGGTGGTGCCCTCCTTGGACCCCTTGACCGTCTCCTGGCCGACCTGCTCGCCGGTGCTCTTCAGGGTGACGGTGACGGTGGCCGGGATGCCGGCCGGGTCCACGTCGGTGACGGTGATGACACCGTTGTCGCCGTCGCACTTGGCTTCGGCGGAGAACTCGCTGATGTTGCAGGCGAGGGCGTTGCCTGAGGCGCTGAGCGCCAGGGCCGCGGAGGCGGCGACGACGCCGAGGGCGCGGACGCCCCGGCGGGATGCCGTGCGGCTGATTATGGACAGGACTGCCACGTTTGTCCTTTACGGGAGCGCGGATGCGGGGGGTGAAGAGGGTGCCGACGCTCGATGACGCGGCATCAGCACACCCATGAGCCTCACTGGTCTATAAGCGGGGCGTAAGAAGTGTCAACGCATATGCCCGCCCCGGCCGTTGACTTTGCCGTCTTATTAACCGCCGATACGTTTCAGTGCCTCGGGAGCCTCATCGATTCGGCCAACAAGCGCGATTCGGGACTCCATCGTCCGCCCCTTCGCGAGCGTGTGCAGCAGCGGCCAGGCCGGCAGCGTCCGCGTCCAGTGCTCACGGTCCACCAGCACCATCGGCGTGGGCTCGCCGCGCGATTCGTAGTAGTTCGGCGTCGCGTTGTCGAAGATCTCCTGCAGGGTTCCGGCCGCGCCCGGCAGGAACACCACGCCCGCGGTGGAGCGGGCCAGCAGGCCGTCCTCGCGCGTCGCGTTGGCGAAGTACTTCGCGATGTGCGCGGCGAAGGCGTTGGGCGGCTCGTGGCCGTAGAACCAGGTCGGGATGCCGATCGAGGCGCCGCCGCCGGGCCAGCGCTCGCGCACCTCGAACGCGGACCGGGCCCAGTCGGCGATCGACGGCGCGAACGACGGGACCTTGGCGAGCAGCATCAGGGCGTCGTCCAGCATCCCGTCGTCGAACGGGGCGGCGTACGCGCCGAGGTTCGCCGCCTCCATCGCGCCCGGACCGCCGCCCGTGGCCACCGTGAGCCCGGCGCGGGCCAGCTCACGGCCCAGGCGTGCGGCGCCCGCGTACTCCGCGGTGCCGCGGGCCATGGCGTGGCCGCCCATGACGCCCACCACCCGGGCACCGGCGACGAGTTCGTCCAGCGCATCCGACACGGCGTCGTCGTGGATCGCGCGCAGCATGGAGGCGAACACGTCACCGTCGGCCTTGGTCTGCTGGAACCAGTCGTAGGCGAGGGCGTCCGGTGTCGCCCCGTAGTCCTCGTCGAGGCGGGCGTAGAGCTCGTCGGGGGAGTAGACGCGCCCCCGGTAGGGGTCGAAGGGCAGTCCCGGTATGGGCGGGAAGACCAGGGCACCGGCGGCGCGCACCCTGGCGGCGGCGCCGGGGTCCATCGGGCAGCCGAGGAAGACGGCACCCGTGGGATCGGCGGCCAGCAGTGCGTTCGTACGGCCCGTCAGGTCGACGGCCTGGACGCGGTGATGGGCCAGTGAGCCGGGCGACGAGACGACGCGGTCGAACTCGTCGAGGCTCTCGATCTCCCGGTCGTGGGAGGCGTGGTGGGACTGGGACTGGGACAGCGACGGCGACCCGTGCGGTGACCGGGCCTTGCGCTGGGCGGGTGTCTGATCGGGTGTCGGGTCCACCCGCCCATGCTAGGCACGCGCCCGGATCAGCCCTGAACCGCTGCCGGGTCCATCCACACGACCTCGAAGGTGTGGCCGTCGACGTCGTCGAAGGCCCGGCCGTACATGAAGCCGTGGTCCTGGGTCTCGCCGGAGACCGAGCCGCCGGCCGCGACCGCCTTCTCCACCAGCTCGTCGACCTTCTCGCGGCTCTCGGCGCTCAGCGCGATCAGCACCTCACTGGACTTCGTCGAGTCCGCGATCTCCTTCTTGGTGAACTCACGGTACTTCTGCGGCGTGTGCACCATCACGACGATGGTGTCGCTCACCGGGAACGAGGCGGTGCTGTCGTCGCTGAACTGGGCGTTGATCTCCCACCCCAGCCCGGTGAAGAACTTCTTGGAGGCGTCGAGGTCGTTGGTGGCCAGGTTCAGGAAGATCATCTGCTGGTACATGGGGCCTCTCCCAGGTTCGTATGTCGTGCCGTTCGAAGGGGTAGACGCGAGGCGGCCCCGGAACTCATCGCCGTTGCGCGGACTTTCTCGAAAAGATTTGCGCCGGTCAGTGGTCCAGCGGCAGCGCCGCCAGCACCGCGACGATCAGGACCAGCGGACCGAACAGGACGAGCAGGGCGGCGGCGCGCACCGCGGCGGCGGCGCGCAGGGTCGCCGGGGGCGCGCCGAGCCGCAGCAGGGCGTCCGTGGTGTCGGCGCGGGCGTGCCTGGCCTCGACGGCCGCGGTGAGCAGGGTGGCCACCGTGCAGCCGGCCACCAGGAGGGCGCCCAGGGAACTGAGCGGGCCGAAGGCCGGTCCGTCCCCGTCGTACACCGTCGTGGCCACGTAGGCCGCTGCGGCGACGGCGGCCACGACGCCGAGGGGGCGGCCGACGCGCTGCGACTCCTCCATCAGGACGCGGCCCGCCAGGAGGCGCAGGGCGCCGGGGCGGGCCGCCTGGAGCAGGCGGCCGCACAGGTGGGTGAGGCCCGGGCCGGCCAGGGCGAGGCCCAGGGCGGTGAGGGCCCAGCCGATCAGGACGCCGGCGGAGGGGGCGGTGCCGGGGGCGGGGGCGGCGGCCGCGTTGCCGGTGTAGGTCTCGACGGTGAGGCCGGCGGTGAGGACGGCGATGCCCCAGGGGAGGGCGGTGGCGTTCTGGGGGCGGGGGGTCGGCTCGGTCGGGCTGTCGGCCGTGTCGGGGGCGGTGTCCGGTGTCTGCGGGGTGTCCGCCGGGGCCGGGGGAGCGGCGTCCAGCGTCTGTGTGGTGCCCTCCGCCGAGGTCGGGGGGTGGGGAGCACTCACCTGCGTTTGCAGGGCGCCGCCTGCGCCCACCCTCCCCCACTCTCGGCTTCGCTCGAGCGGGGGGACCCCCATCGCCCCAGCGGCACGACTGCCCGCAGCATCAGCGGCAGCACGACTGCCCGCAGTCACCGCGACGCGGGCGCCGAAGCGGCCGTAGGCGCCGAAGGTCTCGCGGGCCTTGCCCCAGCCGTACGCGCCGAAGCGGCCGTAACCGCGGGGGGCGGCCGCCGCGGCGGGCCGGGGATCGCGGGGCCGCAGCGTGTGGGCCACCGCGGCCGAGGCGAAGGCCGGTACCAGGACCAGCAGGGTCAGGACGGCCGGGGCGGGGAGGGACGGGCCGACGGCCAGGGCGTCGGCCGCCACGCGTTCGGAGGGCGGGCGGCCGGTCAGGCTGCCGCGCAGGTACAGGAAGGCGAGCAGGGCCGCCACCGACCCGAGCACGGCGGACAGGGCCGTCGTCGTCACCGAGACGGCCATCAGCCGGCCCGGCCCCAGACCGATCGCCGACAGCCCCGAGCGGGGCCGGGTGCCGGGATCGGTGCGGGCCACGGCGACCGCGAGGTACACCGCGGCGGCCAGCGGCGCCGCGCACCAGGCCAGCCGGAGGGCGGAGGCACCGGGCGTGTCGGGGTGGCTCAGGGCGTGGCCGAGGGCGCACAGCAGCAGGAAGCCCGTGCCCGCCGAGGCCGCCCCGACCAGCAGTCGGCGCAGGTGGACGGCGAGGTGGGCGGTGCGGGTCAGGCGGAGAGCGAGCACGCCGCCCGGCCTTCCGTTCCGGGAGTCCCGGCGGCACCCGTGGCCACCGTGGTCTCGGCGAGCGGCGGCAGGTGCACGGTCCGTACCCGCCGTCCGTCCAGGAGCGCCACCGTGCGGTCCGCCAGGGCGGCGGTCTGGGCGTCGTGCGTGGCGAGCAGGACGGTGATGCCGTGCGAACGGGCCGCCGTGGTGAGCGTCCGCAGGACGTGGGCGCGGTCGGCGCGGTGCAGGGGGGCCGTCGGTTCGTCGGCGAAGAGCACCGCCGGGGTGACGGCGAGAGCGCGGGCGATGCAGACGCGCTGCCGCTCGGCCTGCTGGAGTTCGTGCGGGCGCCTGCGCGCCTTGCCGCCGACGTCGAGGCGGTCCAGCCACTCCAGGGCGGCGGTCTTGGCCCGGCGCCGGCCGGTGCCGCGCAGCATGAGGGGGAGCGCGGCGTTCTCCCAGGCGTTCAGCTCCGGGACGAGCGCCGGGGCGGGGTCGATCCAGCCGAAGCGGTCGCGGCGCAGCCGTTCGCGGCCGATCGGACCCATGGTGTGCACCGGCACGCTGTTGAACCAGACCTCGCCGTCCTGCGGCTTGACCAGTCCGGACAGGCACCGCAGAAGTGTGGTCTTGCCGCTGCCGCGCGGGCCGCTCACGGCGAGGATCTCGCCCTCGCGCACGCCGAGCGACACCCCTTGCAGCGCGGGGGAGCCGTCGTGGTGCTGGAAGTGCAGGGCACGGGCCCAGAGCACGTCGTTGTCCGGCGGGGCCTCCATGGGCGTACACCTCGGTTCTGATCCGTATTTCCCCGGTCCTGTCCCCCTTCCGGGGGAACGAAGGCGGGGCCGATCGGTCACTGGGCACCGTAAGGAGTCGCCGCGGAGGAAGCCGGACAGCACGCGGCCCCGGGCCGCCGTTCTCACTCGAACGGACCGCTCCGGGGCCGGTGATGATCACCTCAGCGGATGATCGGGACGATCAGAGCTTCGTCCATGCCTCCGTCAGCGTGGCGCGCAAAATCTGCTCGATCTCGTCGAAGGTCTCCTGGTTGGAGATCAGTGGCGGGGCGAGCTGGATGACCGGGTCGCCGCGGTCGTCGGCACGGCAGTACAGGCCGTTCTCGAAGAGCTTCTTGGAGAGGAAGCCGTACAGGACGCGCTCGGTCTCCTCCTCGTTGAAGGACTCCTTCGTGGCCTTGTCCTTGACCAGCTCGATGCCGTAGAAGAAGCCGTTGCCGCGGACGTCGCCGACGATCGGCAGGTCGTGCAGCTTCTCCAGGGTGGCGCGGAAGGCGCCCTCGTTGTCGAGCACGTGCTGGTTGAGGCCCTCGCGCTCGAAGAGGTCGAGGTTGGCGATGCCGACCGCGGCGGAGACCGGGTGGCCGCCGAAGGTGTAGCCGTGCAGGAAGGTGTTGTCGCCCTTGTAGAACGGCTCGGCCAGGCGGTCGGAGATGACGCAGGCCCCGATCGGGGAGTAGCCCGAGGTCATGCCCTTGGCGCAGGTGATCATGTCCGGGACGTAGCCGAACTTGTCGCAGGCGAAGGTCGTGCCCAGGCGGCCGAACGCGCAGATGACCTCGTCCGAGACGAGCAGCACGTCGTACTGGTCGCAGATCTCGCGGACCCGCTGGAAGTAGCCGGGCGGGGGCGGGAAGCAGCCGCCGGCGTTCTGCACGGGCTCCAGGAAGACGGCCGCGACCGTCTCCGGGCCCTCGAAGAGGATCTGCTGCTCGATCTGGTCGGCGGCCCAGCGGCCGAAGGCCTCGGGGTCGTCGCCGAACAGCGGAGCGCGGTAGATGTTGGTGTTCGGCACCTTGTGCGCGCCGGGGACCAGCGGCTCGAAGGGGGCCTTCAGGGCGGGCAGGCCGGTGATGGACAGGGCGCCCTGCGGGGTGCCGTGGTAGGCCACCGCGCGGGAGATCACCTTGTACTTGGTGGGCTTGCCGGTCAGCTTGAAGTACTGCTTGGCGAGCTTCCAGGCGGTCTCGACCGCCTCGCCGCCGCCGGTGGTGAAGAAGACCTTGTTGAGGTCGCCGGGGGCCTCGTTCGCCAGGCGCTCGGCCAGCTCGACGGCCTTGGGGTGGGCGTAGGACCACACCGGGAAGAAGGCGAGCTCCTGCGCCTGCTTCGCGGCGGCCTCGGCCAGCTCCGTGCGGCCGTGTCCGGCCTGGACCACGAACAGGCCGGCGAGGCCGTCGAGGTAGCGCTTGCCCTTGTCGTCGTAGATGTGGGTGCCCTCACCGCGGACGATGGTGGGGACGGGGGCGTTCTCGTACGACGACATGCGGGTGAAGTGCATCCACAGGTGGTCGTACGCGGTCCGGCTGAGGTCCTTGGGGCTGTCGGTGCTCACGATTATCGGGTTCCCCACATATAGGTCTGCTTCTTGAGCTTGAGGTAGACGAAGCTCTCGGTGGAGCGCACGCCGGGCACGGCCCGGATGCGTCGGTTGATGACCTCCAGGAGGTGGTCGTCGTCCTCGCAGACGACCTCCACCATCAGGTCGAAGGAGCCCGCGGTCATCACCACGTACTCGCACTCGGACATCGCCGACAGCGCCTCGGCCACCGACTCCACGTCGCCCTCGACGTTGACGCCGACCATCGCCTGGCGCCGGAAGCCCACCGTGAGCGGGTCCGTGACGGCGACGATCTGCATGACGCCCTGGTCGAGCAGCTTCTGGACGCGCTGGCGCACGGCCGCCTCCGACAGGCCCACGGCCTTGCCGATGGCGGCGTACGGCCGGCGGCCGTCCTCCTGGAGCTGCTCGATGATGGCGAGGGAGACGGCGTCCAACTGGGGACCGCCGTTCCTGGACTCGCGGGAGTCCTTCTGGTCTGCGCTTCGACTGGCCACGGCTTCACTGTGCACGACGTATCGACAGTTTCGCAAGGCCGGATCGATGAAATTCGTTGTCTGAGTCGCTTCAATCTGCGGATATCGCAACGCTGAGGGGAGTGGGGGTGTTGAAAACGTCGGCACTCCGTCTAGGGTGGGTGTCTCAGTTACTGGACACCCGAACTTGGAGGGCCGGCAGTGAGCACCGAGCTGCGTCGTCTGCGCAATTACATCGACGGTGAGTTCCGGGACGCCGCCGACGGACGGACCACGGAAGTGGTCAACCCCGCCACGGGCGAGGCGTACGCGACCGCTCCCCTGTCCGGGCAGGCGGACGTGGACGCCGCGATGGCGGCCGCCGCGGCGGCCTTCCCGGCGTGGCGGGACCTGGTCCCGGCGGAGCGGCAGAAGGCCCTGCTGAAGATCGCGGACGCGTTCGAGGAGCGGGCCGAGGAGCTGATCGCGGCCGAGGTGGAGAACACGGGCAAGCCGATCGGGCTGACCCGCTCCGAGGAGATCCCGCCGATGGTCGACCAGATCCGCTTCTTCGCGGGCGCGGCGCGGATGCTGGAGGGCCGTGGCGCCGGCGAGTACATGGAGGGGCTGACCTCCTTCGTGCGCCGCGAGCCGATCGGTGTCTGCGCGCAGGTCGCGCCGTGGAACTACCCGATGATGATGGCCGTGTGGAAGTTCGCCCCGGCCCTCGCCGCGGGCAACACGGTCGTCCTCAAGCCCTCGGACACCACCCCGGCCTCCACCGCCCTGATGGCCGACATCATCGGTTCGATCGTCCCCAAGGGCGTCTTCAACGTCGTCTGCGGCGACCGCGACACCGGCCGCCTGATGGTCGAGCACGAGACTCCGGCGATGGCCTCCATCACCGGATCGGTGCGGGCCGGCATGTCGGTCGCCGAGTCGGCCTCCAAGGACCTCAAGCGCGTCCACCTGGAGCTGGGCGGCAAGGCGCCGGTCGTCGTCTTCGAGGACACCGACATCCCCAAGGCCGTCGCGGGCATCTCGGAGGCGGGCTACTTCAACGCCGGGCAGGACTGCACGGCGGCCACCCGCGTGCTGGTCCACGAGTCGGTCCACGACGAGTTCGTGAGCGCGCTCGCCAAGGCCGCGTCGGAGATCAAGACCGGGCAGCCGGACGACGAGGACGTGCTGTACGGCCCGCTCAACAACCCGAACCAGCTCAAGCAGGTCTCCGGGTTCATCGAGCGGCTGCCCGCGCACGCCAAGGTCGAGGCGGGCGGCCACCGGGTCGGCGACAAGGGCTACTTCTACGCCCCGACCGTCGTCTCCGGCCTCAAGCAGGACGACGAGATCATCCAGCAGGAGGTCTTCGGCCCGGTCATCACCGTCCAGTCCTTCCGCGACGAGGACCAGGCCGTCGAGTGGGCCAACGGCGTCGAGTACGCGCTGGCCTCCTCGGTGTGGACCAAGGACCACGGCCGCGCGATGCGGATGTCCAAGAGGCTGGACTTCGGCTGCGTGTGGATCAACACCCACATCCCGCTGGTCGCCGAGATGCCGCACGGCGGCTTCAAGAAGTCCGGCTACGGCAAGGACCTGTCGGGCTACGGCTTCGAGGACTACACGCGGATCAAGCACGTGATGACGTCGCTGGACATGTGACCCCACTTACGTGACCCCACGCATGTGAGCCCACGCATGTGGGCCCACGCCGTGTGACCCCACGCCGTGTGCGCGGCCCCGGACGGCTCGCGATCGCGCGGGACGGCTCGGCCGGGGGAGCGGGCGGAGTTCGCGAAGCGTGGAACGGGATGGTCGGGGTGCAGCAGACTGATCATGTGATGAATTCATCGGGTGATGAAGCGGTCGAGGGTGCGGTCACGCTGGGACTGCTGGCCGCCTGGGTCCTGCACGACCTCGAAGAGCTGGCGACCGTGCCGGGCTGGTGGCGGCGCAACCTCCCCGCCCTGCGCGAGCGGTACCCGACCGTCCCGGAGGCCGTGTGGCGGCGGGCCGGGTCGGTCGAAGGGCGGGAGTTCGCGGTGGCGGTCGGCGCGATGGCCGCGGTCGTGGCCTCCGCGTCCGTCGCCGGACGGCTGACCGGCGGCCGCTCGGCCACGTACCAGACCGCGCTCAACGCCTTCGGCCTGCACGGCCTGGTCCACCTCGCGCAGGCGGGGCTGGTACGCGGATACACGCCCGGGTCGGCGACCGCGCCGCTGATCGTCGTCCCGTTCACCCTGTGGGCCCGCCGCCGGCTGCGCCGTGCCGGTGTCCTGCGTGCCACCCGCCCGCGCGACCTCGCCGTGGGGCTGGGTTTCGCGGGGGCGGCGACGGTCGCGGCGCACGGGGTGGCACGGCGGCTGACACGGGGGTGAGAGGCGGCGGGGCTACTTCAGCGCGGCCGCCGTGATCGCGTCGAGCACCGGGTTGCGCTCCGTGCTCTTGGCGTCGGTGGCGTTGACCGAGTACACGAGGGTGCGGGAGAGGTCGCGGGTACCGCCGATGAGGGCGCTGTAGCCGTAGCGCGAGCCCGACTTGCCCCAGAAGACCTGGCCGTTCACCACCGTGTACTCCAGCCCCGCGCTGCGCTGCGCTTCGGGCAGGCCCGGCGGGGTCGTGAACATCTCCTCCAGCTGCGGCTCCGGCACGATCCGTCCCCGGAAGAGCGAGGTGAGCAGGCGTTCCAGGTCGGCCGTCGTCGAGATCATGTCACCGGCCGCCCAGCGGTCCGCCTGGTTCCACTCGGTCACGTCGAGCAGCTCCGTGGTGCCGTCCGGCCGCTCCACCGTCTGGTAACCCCGGTTGTGCGGGCCCCGGATGCGCGGGTCGGTGCCCGGGAAGTACGTGTGCGACATCCCGGCCGGGCGCAGGACCAGGCGCGTGGCCTCGGCGGCGTAGGAGCGTCCCGTCACCTTCTCGATCAGCAGGCCGAGGATCGTGTAGTTGATGTTGAGGTAGTGCTGCTGGTCGCCCGGGTCGAACTCCGGCCCGTTCGCGATCGCCGACGCCGCGACCTCCCGGGGCGTCAGGGTGTCGAAGCGGTGCGCGTACAACTCGGCGAAGTCGTCGCCGAGCCCGTCGCCCGCCGGGATGCCGCTGGTGTGGTTGAGGAGGTGGCGGACGCTGATCGGCTGGGAGAAGTCCGACGTGAACAGCTCGGGCAGGTAGTCCTGCACCGGCGCGTCCAGGTCGACGCGGTCCTGCGACGCGAGCCGCAGGACGGTGGCGGCCGTGACGACCTTGGTGATCGAACCGGCCCGGAACCGGGCGTTCGGCTGCGCCGGCCGGCCACTGGCCAGGTCGCGCACGCCCGCGCTGCCGCGCCAGTCGCCGTCGGTGCGTCCGGCCCGCACGAGGGCGGCGGTGGCGTCCTCACCCGGGACCATGGCGAGGGCGGCGCGCAGCGCCTTCGCGTCCGGTACGTCTGCCACGTCCGGCCGGTCCCGCGGGTGCGCGGCTGTGGCCGGGGTGGGCGGCCCGGCGAACGCGGGGGCCGCCAGGGGGCCGGCGGACAACGCGAGTACCAGGCAAGCGGCGAGGGAGGAGGAGGTACGGGCACGCATCGGCAGCTCCGGGTTCCGGGGTGGCGCGGGACGGTCAGTGATCATCCTTGTGCGCCCCTTGCCGGGCCGGATCGTCGGCGAGGAGGGCCTCCACCCCGAACCGGACCTCGGGGAACCCGCGTACACAGGGCGGGACTTGTTCGGGATCACCCCTACGGGCCGGCTGTCGCGGGCCCCGTGCACGCCCCGCCGTCTACCGGGCGAGCCCGTCCCGCAGGGCGGTCAGCACGTCGATGCGGTTGGTGGTGATCGAGTCGACGCCCACGGCGCGCAGCCGGCGCATGGTGCGGCGGGTGTCGGGGGTCCAGACGGAGAGCAGGAAGCCGTCGCGGTGGACGCGCTCGGCCAGGGCCCGGTCCACCAGGCCGAAGCGGTAGTTGAGCCACCGGGGCCGCACCGCCGCGAGCAGCGCGGGCCGGGGCGGGGCCGCCGTGGTCCAGGTCATGGCGATCTCGGCGGCCGGGTCGGCGGCCCGCACGGCGAGCATGGCGGCGGCGCCCGCGGTGTAGTACACCCGGTCCCGCGCGCCGCACTCGCGGACCACGTCCACGATGCGCCGCACCGCCCGCTCGCCCGGACCGCCCGGCAGGTCCAGCATCAGCCGGCTGCCGTCGGTCGCGGCCAGCGCCTCGGCGAGCGTGGGCACGCCGCCCGCCGTCAGCCCGCGCACCTCGTCGGCCGACAGGGAGCGCAGCGGCCGGTCCTGCTGCCACAGCCGCTTCAGCGTCTCGTCGTGCATCAGCACCGGCACCCCGTCCCGGGTGAGGCGTACGTCGGTCTCGACCGCGTCCGCGCCGCGCTCCAGGGCGGAGCGCAGCGAGCCGAGCGTGTTCTCGCGGTGCCGGTAGGGGTCGCCGCGGTGGGCGACGGCGGTCAGGGCGCGCGGGGTGTCCATGGTGGGGGCAACTCTCGGTGGGCGAGGTTCTCAGGAGGCGAGCCAGGCGGCGGTGTACGTGTCGATCTCGTCGGCGATCCGGGCCTTGCCCGGCGCGTCGAGGAAGGAGGCCTCGACCCCGTTCTTGGCGAGGTCGGCGAGGCCGCGCTCGTCGAGGCCGAGGAGGCGGGCGGCGACCGCGTACTCGTTGTTGAGGTCGGTGCCGAACATCGGCGGGTCGTCGGAGTTGATCGTCACCAGGACGCCGGCGCGGGTGAACTCCTTGATCGGGTGCTCGTCCAGGGTGCGCACCGCGCGGGTGGCGATGTTCGAGGTCGGGCACACCTCCAGCGGGATGCGCCGCTCGGCGAGGTGGGCGAGGAGCTTCGGGTCCCGGGCGGAGCTGGTGCCGTGCCCGATGCGCTCGGCGCGCAGGTCGGTGAGGGCGTCCCACACGGTCTGCGGGCCGGTGGTCTCGCCGGCGTGCGGCACCGAGTGCAGGCCCGCGGCGATCGCGCGGTCGAAGTACGGCTTGAACTGCGGGCGGGCCACCCCGATCTCGGGTCCGCCGAGCCCGAAGGAGACCAGCCCCTCCGGGCGCAGCCGGTCGTCGGTGGCCAGCCGCGTCGTCTCCTCGGCGGACTCCAGACCGGCCTCTCCGGGGATGTCGAAGCACCAGCGCAGCACGGTCCCGAACTCGGCCTCGGCCGCCTTGCGGGCGTCCTCGATCGCGTCCATGAAGGCGCCCTCGTCGATGCCGCGCCGGGTGGAGGAGAACGGTGTGATGGTCAGCTCGGCGTACCGCACCTGCTGCCGGGCCATGTCCCGGGCCACCTCGTAGGTCAGCAGCCGGACGTCCTCCGGGGTGCGGATCAGGTCGACCACGGACAGGTACACGTCGATGAAGTGCGCGAAGTCCGTGAACGTGAAGTAGTCGACCAGTGCCTCGGGGTCGGTGGGGACCTTGGAGTCGGCGTGGCGCGCGGCCAGTTCGGAGACGATGCGCGGGGAGGCGGAGCCGACGTGGTGGACGTGCAGTTCGGCCTTCGGCAGTCCGGCGATGAAGGCGTGCAGGTCGCGCGGGACGTCGGGGTCGACGAGGTGCTCGGTCAAGGGTTCCTCCCCAAGGCGGCGCCCACGGGCCGCGCGGAGCGGCGGCGGGCACGGGTGATCGGCTGATCGGTCGTTCGGGGATCATCGTAGGCCGGTCTCACGCCCGGCGGCCCGGGACCGTAGCATGGCGGGCACGAACGACCGGGGGGACAGGACATGACGGACGCGATACGGCCGGAGGGGGAGCCCTCCGGCGGGCACGACCCCTGGGCGCCCCCGGAGAGCGGGCCGTCCCTGGACAAGGGCCCCGGTGCCGGCGTCGGTGCCGGGCAGCCGCAGCAGCCACCCCAGCAGCCCCAGCCGCCCGCCTCGGACGCGCCGCCCCCCTGGCAGCCGCCGCCGGGCGTGCACGACCAGGCGACGGTCACGTCGATGCCCGGCGCCGGGTTCACCGGCCCCGAGTCCGCGGTGCCCCCGCCACCCGTCGCGCCCGGTGGCGCCGGTGTCCCCGGCGGGTACGGCTATCCCGGATACGGCCAGGGCTACGGCTGGCCCGGCATGCAGATGCCGCCGCAGAACGGGCTCGGCACCGCGTCGATGGTGCTGGGCATCCTCGCCTGCGCGTTGTTCTGCCTGTACGGCGTGGTCTCCCTGGTGCTCGGCATCCTCGCCGTGGTCTTCGGCATCAAGGGCCGCCGGAAGGCGGAGAGCGGCCTGGCCAACAACCACGGGCAGGCGCAGGCCGGCTTCGTCATGGGCATCATCGGCATCGTGCTCGGTGTCGCCGTGATCGTCCTGATCGCCATCGGGATCACCGCCGCGATCAACGAGGACTCGGACTACGACGACCCGTACTACGGCTCCTCGCGCCCCGTGCCCGTCTCCGTGACGGCGGAAAGCTGAGCTCCTCCCCGCAGGGTTGCCTCTACGATGTCAAGCTCCAACGAGGGGAGAGCAGTTCATGTCGTACTCCAATCCCGGACCCGGGGACTACGGGCCGCCGCCGCAGCCGGGGCAGCCGCCCGCGGGGGGCTACGCGTACCCGCAGTCCGCGCCCGGGTACGGCTATCCGAACCAGGGGGCCGGGTACCCGGCAGCCCCGCCGGTGGGCTACCCGCAGGGGCCCGGCTACGGCATGCCGATGCAGCCGAGCAACGGCATGGGGACCACGGGACTGGTCCTCGGCATCATCGGCGTGGTGTGCAGCCTGACCTTCTTCCTCTGGTTCTTCGGCGTGATCCTGGGCATCCTCGGGATCATCTTCGGCGCGATCGGCCGGGGCAAGGCCACCCGGGGTGAGGCCACCAACAAGGGCGCCGCGACCGCCGGTCTCGTGCTCGGCATCACGGCCACGGTGATCCTGCCGCTGCTCGGCTTCCTCGCCTTCGCGAGCCTGATGAGCGTCGCCTGAGCCAGGCGCCGGTGAGGGGGGCGGCCCGGGGCCGCCCCTCAGTCCTTCCAGTCTCCGCCCGCGCGCAGCCGCTCTCTGGCCGCCATCAGCGCGAAGCCCAGCAGATTCGGCCCCCGCCAGCGCTCCGGGTCCACCGCCGCCTCGTCGTCCGCGGCAAGGCCGATGCCCCACACCCGGTCCACGGGGCTCGCCTCCACGAGGACTCTCTCGCCCGTCGCCAGCAGGAACGCCCGCAGCGCCGGGTCCGCGGCGAACTTGTGGACGCTGCCCTCCACCACGATCCGGAAGCGCTCCCGCTCCCACACCGCCTCGTCGAAACCGCGCACGAGCCGGCCCGCCTTCTTCGCCTCTGCGGGATGAGCGGCCGCCAGCACCCGCCGCTCGGCCTCCGCGTCCTCGAAGAGCCGGGCCTTGCCCGCCATCATCCAGTGCTCGGCCGTCGCGTACTCCACCCCGGCCACCGTGAACGGCGACGGCCACCACTGGCTCAGACAGCTCGGCCCGAGCCTGCCGTCCGGGAGCGGCCGGTGCCCCCAGAAGCACAGGTACTTGATCCGCGCGCCCGCCCGGACCCGTCCGACCAGCGCCTCCCGGCTGTCCGCGCCCCCCACTGCCCCCGCGCTCTGCGGCGCCTCCGGGTCCCGCTCCGCCCCCGTGATCTTCTCCATGCATGCGAGTGTGGCACGCGCCACTGACACTCCGTCCGTCCTTTTCCGCGGCGACTCGACACCTGGTCGACAGATTCCGTCGCGTAACCAAATGGCAACAACGGAATCACTTGTTGGAGGCCTAGTGCTCTGTCAGGATCGGCACTCACATCGAGCCTGAGCCACGGCGGCCCCCGCCACGGGGAGACCGAGGAGAGCCGACATGCACAACCCGGGCAACGCCACCCCGGACCGATTCCCGGCCCAGGACCGCTTCGCGGACGGGGCCCAGTACATCGCGGGCCGTCTCACGAAGGGCACCTCCGGACGGACGCACACCGTCCTCGACCCGGCCACCGGCGAGGACGTCCTGACCTACGAACTCGCCGGACCCGACGACGTCGACGCGGCCGTCGCCGCCGCGCGGGCGGCGTTCCCCGGCTGGGCCGGCGCCACCCCCGGCGAGCGCTCCGACGCCCTGCACCGGTTCGCCGCCGTCCTCGCCGAGCGGGCCGAGGACTTCGCCCGCGCGGAGTCGTTGCAGTGCGGCAAGCCGCTGAAGCTGACCCGCGAGTTCGACGTGCCGGGCACGGTGGACAACGCGGCCTTCTTCGCCGGAGCCGCCCGGCACCTCCAGGGCCAGTCGGCGGGGGAGTACTCCGGCGACCACACCTCGTACGTCCGCCGCGAGCCGATCGGCGTGGTCGGGTCGATCGCGCCCTGGAACTACCCGCTCCAGATGGCGGCCTGGAAGATCCTCCCGGCGATCGCCGCGGGCAACACCGTCGTGCTCAAGCCCGCCGAGATCACCCCGCTCACCTCCCTGATGTTCGCCCAGGCGGCGACCGAGGCCGGGATCCCGGACGGCGTGATCAACATCGTCAGCGGTACCGGACGGGAGGCCGGCGAGCATCTCGTCGCCCATCCCGACGTCGCCATGACCTCCTTCACCGGGTCCACCGCCGTCGGCAAGCGCGTCGCCGAGGTCGCCACCGCCACCGTCAAGCGCCTCCATCTGGAACTCGGCGGCAAGGCCCCCTTCCTCGTCTTCGACGACGCCGACCTCGACGCCGCCGTCCACGGCGCGGTCGCGGGCGCGCTCATCAACACCGGCCAGGACTGCACGGCCGCCACGCGCGCGTACGTGCAGCGGCCCCTCTACGAGGCGTTCGTCGAGCAGACCGCCGCCCTCATGGACACCGTCCGCGTCGGCGACCCCTTCGCGCCCGGCACCGACCTCGGCCCGCTGGTCAGCCACGTCCAGCGGGACCGCGTCGCCGCCTTCGTCGACCGGGCCCGCTCCTACGCGCGCGTGGTGTGCGGCGGCGAGGCCCCGCAGGACGACCTGAAGGACGGCGCCTACTACCGGCCCACCCTGATCGCCGACGCCGCCCAGGACAGCGAGGTCGTCCAGTCCGAGATCTTCGGCCCGGTCCTGGTCGTGCTGCCCTTCGACACCGACGACGAGGGCATCCGGCTGGCCAACGACACGCCGTACGGGCTCGCCGCCTCCGCCTGGAGCCGGGACGTGTACCGGGCGAACCGCGCCACCCGCGAGATCAAGGCGGGCTGCGTGTGGATCAACGACCACATCCCGATCATCAGCGAGATGCCGCACGGCGGGTACAAGGCGTCCGGCTTCGGCAAGGACATGTCCGCCTACTCCTTCGAGGAGTACACGCAGGTCAAGCACGTCATGTTCGACAACACCGCGGTGGCGGCCAAGGACTGGCACCGCACCGTCTTCGGGGACCGGTAGGACCGACAGCCATCACGCCAGGCCGCCGACCACGGCCGACCCACCCGAAAGGGCAACCACGCGCATGGAGCAGTACGAGCCAGACCGCCTGTCCCCGGCCCAAGCGGCCGCCGTGCGGCGCTCACTCAGGAGCGGCAGGGCCGCCCTCACCCGCCGTTCGCTGCTGCGCGCCTCCACGGGCGGCGCGCTCGCCGTCGGCGGCCTCGGCCTCCTGAGCGGCTGCGGCATCCCGGCGGCCGGCAAGACCGAGGGCGGCGTCTCCGCCGAGGACCACTCCAAGGAGGAGAAGCAGGTCCGCTTCTCCAACTGGACCGAGTACATGGACGTCGACGAGAGCGGCAGGCGGCACCCCACGCTGGAGGCGTTCACCAAACGCACCGGCGTCAAGGTCACGTACACCGAGGACATCAACGACAACAGCGAGTTCTTCGGCAAGATCCAGCCGCAGCTCGCCGCGGGCCAGGAGACCGGACGCGACATCATCGTCCTCACCGACTGGCTGGCCGCCCGCCTGATCCGCCTCGGCTGGGTCCAGAAACTGGACCCGGCCAACCTGCCGCACGCCTTCACCAACCTGTCGCCCCAGTTCCGCAACCCCGACTGGGACCCGGGCCGCGCCTACTCCTACCCCTGGCAGGGCATCTCGACCGTCATCGCCTACAACAAGAAGGCACTGGACGGCATCGAGGTCAAAACGGTCTCCGACCTGCTCGACAACCCGAAGCTCAAGGGCCGCGTCGGCTTCCTCACCGAGATGCGCGACACCATGGGCATGACGCTGCTGGACATGGGCAAGGACCCGGCCCGCTTCACCGACGACGACTACGACGCGGGGATCGCCCGGCTCCAGAAGGGCGTCGACCGCGGTCAGATACGCCGCTTCACCGGCAACGACTACACGTCCGACCTCAGCAAGGGCGACTTCGCGGCCTGTCTGGCCTGGGCCGGTGACGTCGTCCAGCTCAAGGCCGACAACCCCGACATCGACTTCGTCATCCCGGACAGCGGCTACGTCACGTCCAGCGACAACATGCTGATCCCCAACAAGGCACGGCACAAGACCAACGCCGAACGGCTCATCGACTACTACTACGAGCCGGGCCCGGCCGCGGAACTCGCCGCCTACATCAACTTCGTCTGCCCCGTCGACGGCGTGAAGGACGACCTGGCGAAGATCGACGAGAACGCGGCGAACAACCCGCTGATCATTCCCGACCAGGCCATGCAGGCCAGGTCGCACTCCTTCCGCTCCCTGAGTTCGAAGGAAGAGACGGCATACGAAGAGAAGTTCGCGAAGCTCACCGGGGCGTGACGACGATGACGACGAATCCGACGAAGAACCAGAAGGCCGCGCAGGACGGCGGCGGCGACGTCCGCCTCGCCGGCATCAGCAAGACCTACGGCTCCTTCACCGCCGTGCACCCGCTCGACCTGACCGTGCCCCAGGGCTCCTTCTTCGCCCTGCTCGGCGCCTCCGGCTGCGGCAAGACCACCACCCTGCGCATGATCGCCGGACTGGAGGAACCGAGCGGTGGCACCGTCCACCTCGGCGACCAGGACGTGACCGCGCTGCCGCCCTACAAACGGCCGGTCAACACGGTCTTCCAGTCCTACGCCCTCTTCCCGCACCTGGACATCTACGAGAACGTCGCCTTCGGCCTGCGCCGGCGCGGCATCAAGAGCGTGAAGAAGCAGGTCGGTGAGATGCTCGACCTGGTGCAGCTCGGCGAGCAGGCGCGCAAGAAGCCGCACCAGCTCTCCGGCGGCCAGCAGCAGCGCGTCGCCGTCGCCCGCGCCCTGATCAACCACCCCAAGGTGCTGCTCCTCGACGAGCCCCTCGGCGCCCTCGACCTCAAGCTGCGCCGCCAGATGCAGCTGGAGCTCAAGCGCATCCAGACCGAGGTCGGCATCACCTTCGTGCACGTCACCCACGACCAGGAGGAGGCCATGACGATGGCCGACCAGGTCGCCGTGATGAACGCGGGCCGCGTCGAGCAACTGGGCGCCCCCGCCGACCTGTACGAGAACCCGCGCACCACCTTCGTCGCCAACTTCCTCGGCACCTCCAACCTCATCGAGGCCGAGGTCGACACCCGCAGCGGCGACGACGTCGTCGTGAAGGCGGCCGGTGACAAGCTCGTCCTGCCGGGCGCCCGGTGTTCCGCCCCGGCGAAGGCGGGCGGCAAGGTCCTGGTCGGGGTCCGCCCCGAGAAGATCGGCCTCACCCACGCGGACGACGCGGGCTCCATCCCCGAGGGCCGCAACCGCGTCACCGGCAGGATCAGCAACACCAGTTTCATCGGCGTCTCCACCCAGTACGTCGTGGACTGCGCCGCCTGCCCCGAGTTCGAGGTCTACGCCCAGAACATCGACCGCGACCCCCGTCTCGCGCCCGGCGCCGAGGTCGTCCTGCACTGGAACCCGGCGCACACCTTCGGTCTGGACGCGGCCCAGGACATCGACGCCGGTGTGGCAGAGGGCGAGGCCGCCTGATGGCCACCCTCACCGAGGCGCCACCGCCGCTCTCCCCGCCCGCGCCCGAGAACAAGCCCCCGCGCAAGAGGGGCCGCTGGACGCCGTACTGGCTGCTGCTGCCCGGTATCCTGTGGCTGGTCGTGTTCTTCGCGGCGCCGATGATCTACCAGGCCTCCACGTCCGTGCAGACGGGCTCGCTGGAGGAGGGCTACAAGGTCACCTGGCACTTCGCCACCTACTGGGACGCGCTGACCGAGTACTGGCCGCAGTTCCTGCGCTCGGTCGCCTACGCCGCCTCCGCGACCGTGCTGTGCCTGCTGCTCGGCTACCCGCTCGCGTACCTCATCGCCTTCCGCGCGGGCCGCTGGCGGAACCTGATCATGATCCTGGTGATCGCGCCGTTCTTCACCAGCTTCCTGATCCGCACCCTGGCCTGGAAGACCATCCTCGCCGACGGCGGGCCGGTGGTCGGCGCCCTGAACACGCTGCACGTCCTGGACGTGACCAGCTGGCTCGGCTGGACCGCCGGCGACCGGGTGCTGGCCACGCCGCTCGCGGTGGTCTGCGGTCTGACGTACAACTTCCTGCCCTTCATGATCCTGCCGCTCTACACCTCCCTGGAGCGCATCGACGGCCGGCTGCACGAGGCGGCGGGGGACCTGTACGCGAAGCCCTCCACGGTCTTCCGCAAGGTCACCTTCCCGCTGTCCATGCCCGGCGTCGTCTCCGGCACCCTGCTGACCTTCATCCCGGCCACCGGCGACTACGTCAACGCCTCCCTGCTGGGCTCGGCCGACACCGGGATGATCGGAAACGTGATCCAGTCCCAGTTCCTGAGGGTGCTGGACTATCCGACCGCGGCCGCGCTCTCGTTCATTCTCATGGCCGCGATTCTCGCCATGGTCACCTTCTACATCCGCCGGTCCGGGACGGAGGATCTCGTTTAAATGACCTTCGTCAACTGGTTCAAGCGCCATATGGTCGTGATCGCCGGACTGCTGACGCTCGCGTATCTGCTGCTGCCGAACGTCGTCGTCACGGTGTTCTCGTTCAACAAACCGAACGGGCGCTTCAATTACGAGTGGCAGCAGTTCTCCACGGACGCCTGGAAGGACCCGTGCGGGGTCGCCGGGCTGTGCGGTTCCCTCTCGCTCAGCCTCCAGATCGCCCTCTGGGCGACGCTGGGCGCCACCGCGCTCGGCACCGCGATCGCCTTCGCACTGGTCCGCTACCGCTACCGCTTCCGCGCGCGGGGCGCGATCAACTCGCTGATCTTCCTGCCGATGGCGATGCCCGAGGTCGTGATGGCCGCCTCGCTGCTCACCCTCTTCCTCAACATGGGCGCTCAGCTGGGCTTCTGGACGATCCTGATCGCCCACATCATGTTCTGCCTCAGCTTCGTCGTGACGGCCGTCAAGGCGCGCGTGATGTCGATGGACCCGCGCCTGGAGCAGGCGGCGCAGGACCTGTACGCCGGTCCCTTCCAGACCTTCGTGCGGGTCACGCTGCCCATCGCCGCCCCCGGCATCGCGGCCGGCGCGCTGCTCGCCTTCGCGCTGTCCTTCGACGACTTCATCATCACCAATTTCAACGCGGGTTCGACCGTCACCTTCCCCATGTTCGTGTGGGGATCGGCCCAGCGCGGAACGCCCGTTCAGATCAATGTCGTCGGCACGGCCATGTTCGTCGTCGCCGTACTGTTCGTTCTGGCCTCCATGATCGTCGGCAACCGCCGGAATCGCCGCAAGGCATGAAGCACATCGGTGTGACCCGTAGGGAGTTGAAATCATGGCCCCTGGCGCCATGAGCCGCAGCAACGACTGGACGAAACCCCTTTCCGACGCCCAGCCGGTCCCGTACTGGCTGGACGACCCGGGCCGTCCCCGCCCCGAGGCCGCCCTCACCGGCCCCGAGACCTGCGACCTGCTGGTCGTGGGCGGCGGCTACAGCGGGCTGTGGACCGCGCTGCTCGCCAAGGAGCGCGACCCGGAGCGGGACGTGGTGCTGATCGAGGGCCGCGAGGTGGGCTGGGCCGCCTCCGGCCGCAACGGCGGATTCTGCGCCGCCTCCCTCACCCACGGGCTGTCCAACGGCCTCACCCGCTGGCCGGACGACATCCACCGGCTGGAGGAGCTGGGCGCCCGCAACCTCGACGCGATCGAGGCGGCGGTCGCCCGCCACGGCCTCGACTGCGACTTCGAACGCACCGGCGAGATCGACGTCGCCACCGAGCCCTACCAGGCCCGGGAGCTGGAGGAGTGGTACGAGGAGCTCCGCGCCAAGGGCCTGGCCGAGGGCATCGAGTACCTGGACGCCGAGGCCGTGCGGGAGCAGGTCGGCTCACCCACCTTCCGGGCGGGCCTCTGGGACCGGCGGGGCGTGGCGATGGTCAACCCCGCCAAGCTGGTCTGGGGCCTCAAGCGCGCCTGCCTCGCGCTCGGCGTACGCGTCTACGAGCGCACTCCCGCGCTCACCCTCAAGCCGCACGGCGCCGGCATGGCCGTACGCACCCCGTACGGCGGGATCCGCGCCCGCACGGTCGCACTCGGCACCAACGTCTTCCCGAACCTGGTCCGTCGGGTGCGCTCGTACACCGTCCCCGTCTACGACTACGCCCTGATGACCGAGCCGCTCAGCGACGGGCAGCTCGCCTCCGTCGGCTGGAAGAACCGGCAGGGGCTGGGGGACAGCGCCAACCAGTTCCACTACTTCCGCCTCTCCCGCGACAACCGGATCCTGTGGGGCGGCTACGACGCCATCTATCCCTACGGCGGCCGGGTGCGTGCCGAGTACGACCACCGCCCCGAGACGTACGCCAAGCTCGCCGGGCACTTCTTCACCTGCTTCCCGCAACTGGAGGGCGTCCGCTTCACGCACGCCTGGGGCGGCGCCATCGACACCTGCTCGCGCTTCTCGGCGTTCTTCGGCACCGCGCACCGGGGCAGGGTGGCGTACGCGGCCGGGTACACCGGCCTCGGTGTGGGCGCGACCCGGTTCGGCGCGGAGGTGATGCTCGACCTGCTGTCGGGGGAGCGCACCGAGCGCACGGAACTGGAGATGGTGCGCACGAAGCCGCTGCCGTTCCCGCCCGAGCCGTTCGCCTGGACCGGCATCGCGCTCACCAAGTGGTCGCTGGCCCGCGCGGACGCGCACGGCGGCCGGCGCAACCTGTGGCTGCGGACCATGGACAAGCTGGGGCTGGGCTTCGACAGCTAGCGGCCACCGCCCGTGTGACCCGGTTCACCCCAACGAGGAACCGCAACCCGCGTAATGCGGCCGGGAGACCTCCCTCTCCCTCGTGACGCATCCCGCGTCGACGAGTGAAAGGGAGGTTTCACATGCCTGGTGCGAAGACGGCGGTCGCGTGGCTGGCATCCGTCGCACCGGATCCCGGGTCCTGCCGCCGGGACTGGGAGCGCGACCCCTCGGGCGTCGCGCTGCTGCCCGCCGGCAAGGCCTGGGACGTGCTCATCCTGCCGAGCAGGCTCGGCTATCCGACCCTGGACGTGCTCTCCCGCGTCCTGGACCAGCCAGGACCGGTGCTCGCCGACTTCGGCGACGCGCGCACGGGCTTCTTCGTGCCGGCCGGCACGGCGGCCCGCTGGCTGGGCACCGGCATCCGGACCGCCGGGCTCGGCACCTGGATCGTGGTGCCCCACCCCGGCGGGCTGTCGTCCGGCGGCACCCGCTGGCTGATTCCGCCGGACGGGACCGGGACCCTCACCGATCCCTCGCTTCTGGAGCTGGCGATGCACGAGGCGGCGGCGGCTCTCGCGGTGGAGGAGAACGAGGGGTAGCGGCAGGTGAAGTACAGGTGAGGCACCGGTGAGGTGCGCAAGGGGTTGACAACAGAATTGGTCTGGACCAAATTGGGCGCGCTCCACCCTCCCCATCTCCCCCATGTCCGGAGGCACTTGTGGAACGCGCACGCGTGCAACGCGCCAGACCTCTCGCCCGCCGCCCCCTCGTCACCCTGCTCACGGCCGCGGCTCTCGCCGCGTCCGGCCTGACCGCGCTCACGTCGGCCGCCCGTGCGGCCGACGCGGACCTCGCCCGCAACGGCGGCTTCGAGTCCGCGCTCGACGGCTGGACCTGTACGGCGGGCACGACCGTGACCTCGCCCGTGCACGGCGGCACGTCGGCCCTGAAGGCCACCCCGGCAGGAGCGGACAACGCCCGCTGCTCGCAGACGGTGTCCGTCAAACCGGACTCGCAGTACACGCTCTCCGGATACGTCCGGGGCACCTACGTCTACCTCGGCGCGAGCGGCACCGGCACCACCGACGTCTCCACCTGGGCCCAGTCCGCCCCCGACTGGCAGCAGCTGACGACCACCTTCCGCACCGGCCCCTCGACCACCAAGGTCACCATCTACACCCACGGCTGGTACGGCACCGGCGCCTACCACGCCGACGACATCTCCCTCACCGGCCCCGGCGGTGAGACGCAGCAGCCCCCGGCGGTCCCCGGCGGCCTGAAGACCGGCTCCGTGACCTCCTCCAGCGTCACCCTGTCCTGGTCACCGGTGCCGGGCGCGACGGGCTACGTCGTCTACCGCAACGGCAGCAAGGTCAGCACGGTCACCGGCACCTCCGCCACCGTGTCCGGCCTGACCCCGTCGACGGCGTACTCCTTCCAGGTCACCGCGGTCAACGACGCGGGCGAGTCGGCGCGTTCGGCCACGGTCACGGCGACCACCGCCCAGCGCCCGGACGACGGCGGCGGCTCCTCCGACCTTCCGGCCCACGCCCTGGTCGGCTACCTCCACGCCAGCTTCGCCAACGGCTCCGGCTACACCCGCATGGCCGACGTGCCCGACAGCTGGGACGTCATCGACCTGGCCTTCGGCGAACCCACCTCGGTCACCTCCGGAGACATCCGCTTCGAGCGCTGCCCGGTCGCCGAGTGCCCGAACGTGGAGAGCGACGCCGAGTTCAAGGCGGCGATCAAGGCCAAGCAGGCGGCCGGCAAGAAGGTGCTGATCTCCATCGGCGGCCAGAACGGCCAGGTGCAGCTCACCAGCACCGCCGCCCGCGACAAGTTCGTCTCCTCCGTCTCCGCGATCATCGACGAGTACGGCCTGGACGGCCTCGACATCGACTTCGAGGGCCACTCGCTCTCCCTGAACGCCGACGACACGGACTTCAAAAACCCGAAGACCCCGGTCATCGTCAACCTCATCTCGGCCGTGAAGACCCTGAAGGCCAAGTACGGCGACGACTTCGTGCTGACCATGGCCCCGGAGACCTTCTTCGTCCAGCTCGGCTACCAGTACTACGGCACCGGCAAGTGGGGCGGCCAGGACCCGCGGGCCGGGGCCTACCTGCCCGTGATCCACGCCCTGCGCGACGACCTGACCCTGCTGCACGTCCAGGACTACAACTCGGGCTCCATCATGGGCCTCGACAACCAGTACCACTCCATGGGCGGCGCCGACTTCCACATCGCCATGACCGACATGCTGCTCACCGGCTTCCCGGTCGCGGGCGACGCGAACAACGTCTTCCCGCCGCTGCGCCCGGACCAGGTCGCGATCGGCATGCCGGCCTCCACCCAGGCGGGCAACGGCCACGTCTCCCCGGCCGAGGTCACCAAGGCCCTGAACTGCCTGACCAGGAAGACCGACTGCGGCTCGTACGCGACCCACGGCACCTGGCCGGACCTGCGCGGCCTGATGACGTGGTCGATCAACTGGGACCGTTACTCGAACTGGGAGTTCCAGAAGAACTTCGACGCGTACTTCGGCTGACGTCCCGCGGGGTCCGGCCGGGCGGGGTCCGGCGGTCCACCAGCCGGACCCCGGCCAGCAGCACCACCCCCAGGCACCAGCTCGCCACCACGTCCAGGGGCCAGTGGTAGCCCCGCCGCACCAGCCCGTAGGAGGTGCCGAGCACCAGCAGGGCGCACAGCACGACCAGCGTCCGCCGTACGGCCGGCGCGCGCAGCCGTCCGAGCAGCAGCACCGTCGCCGCGCCGTACGCGACGAGGGCCGTGGCGGTGTGGCCCGAGGGGTAGTAGCCGGTCGCGGGCGGCACCGCCGGGGTGCCGGGGCGGTCGGTCCACTCCTTCAACGGCGCGACCAGCGCCGGCACCAGCACCATCGCCAGGACCCCGGCCAGGGGCGGCAGCCACCAGAGGCCGACACCCGCGACCCGCCCGTGCCACGCCGCGTACGCCAGCGCCACGACCAGGACCGGCACCGCCACCTGCACGTTGCCGAGGTCGGACAGCAGCTCGGAGAACCGGTCCGGGTGGACGAGCGCCCCGCTCAGCCGCTCGTCCAGCCCGACCAGCGGGCCGTCGGCGACGACCTGCCAGGTGATCAGCGCGAAGAGGAGCACGGGAAGCCCGACGAGGGCGGGCAGGGCGCGTGGCGGGGCGGAGACCGGCATGACGCCCAGCTTCGCAGGCCCGGCCTCGCGTAGTCTCACCGCCCGTGACAACCATACGAACGGCACGGGACAGCCAGTGGGGAGAGACCTTCGCACGGCTGAAGGCGATGACCAGTGAGGGCCGGTACGAGGAGGTCGAGGCCGAGGCCCGGACGCTGGCCGCGCTCCCGCGGCGCCCCTGGCGCAGGCGTCCGCCGCACTGGGAGGCGAGGGTGCTGGCCACGGGAGCGGCCGTCATGCACGGCCGGATGGCCGAGGCGCTGGACGAGCTGGACACGCTGATCGCGGAGCTGGAGCCGGTCGGCATCAACTCGCAGATGCTGCGACTGATCGCCCGGAGCAACCGCGTGGTTGCCCTGTCCGGCCTGCGGCGGTACGCGGAGGCGGAGACAGTGGCGAACGGCGTCCTGAGGGAGCTGAACCAGATCGCCCACCGCGCCCCGGTGTCGCGGCTGGAGACCACCACCCTCCTGCACCTGGCCACCGTGCTGTGCGGGCTGGCCCGCCACGAGGAGGCGGAGGCCGTGGCCCGCGGCAACCTGCCCCGGGCGAAGGGACCCGCCGTCGGCGTCCTGAACACCACGCTGGCGCGCAGCCTGAACGGGCAGGGCCGGTACGAGGAGGCGCTGGCGGAGGTCCGCCGGTGCCCGCCCCAGCCGCCCCGCTACGCCGGCGGGTACCCGGACCTGATCGCCGCCGAGGCCCTGTACGGCCTGGGACGCCGCGCCGAGGCGGAGGACGCCGTACGACGGTCGCTGGCCGATTGCGAGCGGCAGTTGCACCCGGCCCATCCGCGCACCGGCGAGGCCCGTGCCCTGCTGGCCCGCATCACCGGGCAGGAACCGGGCGGGGAATCCCCGGAGGAGCCGGGAGAACCGGGGGAGTGAACACCGAAGGGCCGGCACAAGGGGGGGAGTGTGTCGGCCCTTCGGTGAACCACCGTCCCGAGTGCCGAGGCGGTCGTCCTGACCGGAACGCCGCGCGCCCCGGGGGGTTTGGGGCGGGCGACCGTCCGATCGGTGAGGAAGCCGGAACCCGTGGGTTCCGGTTGTGTGCGCGAGGCACGACCAGGTCGAAGCCGGGGAAGCCTCGTCCTGATGATCCGCCCACAGTCCCCTGTGGGCGGGTCCATCTCTCATCTGCGTAGAACCTACGGCAGGGGGTGCGCTCAGGACAGGTCCATCGGCGTCCTGACATCCACCTCGCACACCTTCTTCACACGCTCTGCCGCTCGCTCCGCCAGGCGTGCGAAACGGCGCTCGGATGCGCGTTCGGCACTCGTGCTCAGATGCGGGTGAAGGCCTGCTCGATGATGTCGAGACCCTCGTTCAGCAGGTCCTCCCCGATCACCAGCGGGGGCAGGAAGCGCAGCACGTTGCCGTAGGTGCCACAGGTCAGGACCAGCAGCCCCTCCTGGTGGCAGGCCTTGGCGAGCGCGGCCGTCGCCTCCGGGTTCGGCTCCTTGGTGTCGCGGTCCTTGACCAGCTCGATCGCGATCATCGCGCCGCGGCCCCGGACGTCGCCGACGACGTCGAACTTCTCGGCCATGGCGGCCAGGCGGCCCTTCATGACCTCCTCGATCCGCTGTGCCTTCGCGTTGAGGTCCAGCTCCTTCATCGTCTCGATGGCGCCGAGCGCGCCCGCGCACGCGACCGGGTTGCCGCCGTAGGTGCCGCCGAGGCCGCCGGAGTGCGCGGCGTCCATGATCTCGGCGCGGCCGGTGACGGCGGACAGCGGCAGACCGCCCGCGATGCCCTTCGCCGTCGTGATCAGGTCCGGGACGATGCCCTCGTCCTCGCAGGCGAACCACTGGCCGGTGCGGCAGAAGCCGGACTGGATCTCGTCCGCGACGAAGACGATGCCGTTGTCCTGGGCGAACCGGCTGATGGCGGGCAGGAAGCCCTTGGCCGGCTCGATGAAGCCGCCCTCGCCGAGCACCGGCTCGATGATGATCGCGGCCACGTTCTCGGCGCCGACCTGCTTGCTGATCTGGTCGATCGCCTGGGCGGCGGCCTCCGGACCGGCGTTGTCGGCGCCGGTGGGCCAGCGGTAGCCGTAGGCGACCGGCACGCGGTACACCTCGGGCGCGAACGGACCGAAGCCGTGCTTGTACGGCATGTTCTTCGCGGTCAGCGCCATCGTCAGGTTGGTCCGGCCGTGGTACCCGTGGTCGAAGACGACCACGGCCTGCCGCTTGGTGTACGCACGGGCGATCTTGACGGCGTTCTCGACGGCCTCGGCGCCGCTGTTGAACAGCGCCGACTTCTTCGCGTGGTCGCCCGGCGTCAGCTCGGCCAGCGCCTCGGCGACGGCGACGTAGCCCTCGTACGGCGTGACCATGAAACAGGTGTGGGTGAAGTCGGCGAGCTGCGCGGACGCCTTGCGCACGACGGCCTCGGCGGAGGCGCCGACGGAGGTCACCGCGATGCCGGAACCGAAGTCGATCAGGCGGTTGCCGTCCACGTCCTCGATGACACCGCCACCGGCGCGCGCGACGAAGACGGGCAGCGTGGAGCCCACACCCTGCGCGACCACGGCCGTACGGCGGGCCTGCAGCTCCTGCGACTTCGGGCCGGGGATGGCGGTGACGACGCGGCGCTCCTGCGGAAGTGCGGTCATGGGGGGCTCCTGGGGTCGTGCGGGCGAACGCTTGACTTCTTTTCTCGCAGGCTAGGACCGGGGCCGCGGGGTGGGCATGCTCCATGTGGGCGTTGTCCGCGCGGACGGTTGTCCGACATGGACAGGTGCCGGGAACGGCGACATATGGACACGTCGGCACGGGCCCGGCCGCGTAAGCGGTGAACTCCCCTTGGGAGGGCGTTAGATTGGCTCGCTGATGGTGGACGGAGCGGCAGGTCAGGGGGCAAGGGCGATGGACGGCGACGGGACCCGGGACGCGCGGGGCACGCATGCGAATCCGGTGCCGCGTCCGGCGGGTCCCCCGGAGGTGCCCGCGAAGCCCCCCGAGGCACCCGCGGTGCCGCCCCGGCCGGCGCGGGCGCCCGGGGCCCCGGACGGCTCGGCCTTCCTGACCTGGCTGCGCACCCCGCGCCCCCAGGCCCTGCCCGGCGTGTGGCGGTTCGGACACCGGCCGCGGCCCGAGGAGGAGCCCGAGCGGGTGCCGGGCCGGCAGCTGCTGAGCGGCGCGGTGATCGCCTTCCTGGTCGGCTGGCTGATCTGGTCGCTGCTCTGGAACGGCTACCTGGGCGGCTGGTGGCTGCTGCCCCTCTACGCGATGATCCCGGACTCCTGGGCCGAGCCCCACAGCTTCGCCTCGGTCGTGGTCGTCTACGCCTACTACGTCCTGATCGCCGGCATCATCATGGTCGGCGTCGGGCGGCTGGGGCGCTGGGGCGAGATCTGGCGGCGCTACGGCCCGCCCGCCTGGCGCCGTGCCGCCCCCGGCGCGGTGCCCCCGCCCGCTCCCGAGGAGGACCCCGCCGCCTGGCCCGCGCTCCGTGCCGCCGGTGCCCACGACGCCGCCGAGCGGCTCGCCGCCGACGCCCGCTCGGGACTCATGCGGGACGTGGACCACGCCCGTATCGCCCGCGCCTGGCAGGGCGTGCAGCGCGGCCGGCACAGCCTCGCCACCTTCACCGGAGCCGTGCTCAGCCACGGCTCCGCCGCCTGCCCGCACCCCTCCGGTGCCCGCGACCTGCCCGCCCGGCAGGCGCGGCACGACCTCGTCACCGGCCAGGTGCGCATCGGCACGGCCGCCGACGACGCCCGCAATCCCTACGCCTACCGCGGTGCCGGTCTCGCCCTCGGGCCCGACCTGCTCGGCACCTCCCTGCTCGCCGTCGGACCCGCGGGCTCCGGCAAGACCGGCAGCGTGGTGCGTCCGCTCTCCGAGTCGCTGTGCCTGCACGCGCTCGCCGGGCGTGCCGCGGTCGTCGTGGTCGGCGCGGCGGGCGCGGACCTCGGCCCGACGGAGGCGTACGACGTCGTCGTCCGGATCGGCAACCCGGACTCCGTGTACGACCTGGACCTGTACGGCGGCACCACCGACCCCGACGAGGCCGCCGTCGTCCTCGCGGAGGCCCTGGTCGGCGACCTCACCGACCAGCACCAGGGCGGCGACACCCGCCGCTCCACCACCGTCCTCGCCCAGCTCCTCGGCCCCTTCCGCGCGGTCCACGGCCGCTTCCCCGGCGTGCCGGAGCTGCGGCAGCTGCTGGAGGGCGCCCCCGGGCCACTGGCCGAACTGCGCGAGGGACTCCGGACGGCCGGGCACGACTCCCTGCTGCGCGAACTGGACGCGCGCGAGCGGCAGCTGGACCGGCCCGGGGACCTGGGCGGCGTCCTGGCCGACCGGGTGGCGCTCCTGGACCGGCCCGCCTTCGCCCCCTTCTTCGACACCTCCGGGCAGTCGCGGCCCTTCTCCCTCAAGGCCCTCGACCACCCGGTGCGGGTCCGCATCGACCTTCCCCAGCGCGGCCACGCCGACGCCTCCCGGATGCTGGCCCGGCTGGTGCTCGCCCAGTTCACGGCGAGCGTCTCGGTGCGGGAGGACCGGTCGCTGTTCGCCTGCCTGGTGCTGGACGACGCGAGCGGCGTGGTGACGCCGGAGGCGGTACGGGGCGTGCAGCGGCTGCGCTCGGCCGGTGCCGGCGTGGTCCTGACCCTGCGCACCCTGGACGACGTACCGCGCCCGTTGCGCGGGCCGCTGCTCGGGGCCATCGGGTGCCGGATGGCGCTGTCCGGGCTCACCCCCTGGGACGGCCAGGACTTCGCCGAGGTGTGGGGCAAGGAGTGGACCGAGGCCCGCGACGTCACCGACCGGCAGATCATCGCCGAGACCCCGGCGGGCAAGGCCGTGCACATGCTCCGGCGGGTGATCACCGGCAAGGCGCCCACCGCACGCGCCGTCACCGTCCGCCAGGTCGAACGGGAACGCTGGTCGGCCTCCGAGCTGGCGCACGCCGTGCCGGCCGGGCACGCGGTGCTGTCGCTGACCAGCGTCAAGGGGGAGCACGCGCCGCCACTGCTCGTGGATCTGCACGGGTGAGCCGTACGGGCCACGGGCGGGCACCCGGGACCGTACAGTGAGGCAGAATCGACACAGGTCGTTCATACGCTGCGGCCAAAAGATCACACAGACTCCACACCGACCCGCGGACACCTCGCGGCCGCCCCGCACCCCGACGCAGACCCCGAAGGCACAAGGCCCCATGCCCCCCACGCTCGCCTCGCTCGTCCACCACTCGGCGCTCAAACTGACCGTGCGCGCCGGCGAGGACCGCCTCGACGTGCCGGTGCGCTGGGCCCACGTCAGCGAACTCGCCGACCCCGTGCCCTACATGGAGGGCGGGGAGCTGCTGCTGATCACCGCCCTCAAGCTGGACGCCGAGGACCCCGAGGCGATGCACCGGTACGTGAAGCGGCTGGCGGGCGCGGGAGTGGTGGGCCTCGGCTTCGCCGTCGGGGTCAACTACGACCACGTCCCCGAGTCGCTGGTGGAAGCCGCCCGGCAGGAGGGGCTGCCGCTGCTCGAGGTGCCGCGCCGCACCCCCTTCCTCGCCATCAGCAAGGCCGTCTCCGCCGCCATCGCCGCCGACCAGTACCGCGCGGTCACGGCGGGCTTCGCCGCCCAGCGGGAGCTGACCCGGCGGACCCTCACCGACGGCCCGGAGGGGCTGCTGGCCGCGCTCGCCGCGCAGGTCGACGGCTGGGCGGCGCTGTACGACGCCTCGGGCGCCGTGGTCGCCACCGCACCGGAGTGGGCGGGCCGCAGGGCCGCCCGGCTCACCGCGGACGTGCAGCGGCTGCGCGAGCGCCCCGCGCCGGCCTCGTCGGTGGTCGGCGGAGCGGGGAGCACCGAGCACTCCGAGAACGCCGACCGGGTCGAGCTGCACTCCCTGGGCACCTCCCGCAGACCCCGCTCCGCGCTCGCCGTCGGCACCGCCGCCGCCCTCGGCACCGCCGAGCGGTACGCCGTCCACTCCGCCATCGCCCTGCTGACCCTCACCACGGAACGCTCCCGCTCCCTGCACGAGGCCGGGCTGCGCATCGACGCGGCCGTGCTGCGGATGCTGCTCGCCGGCGAACCCGACCACGCGCGCACCGTCGCCGGGGACCTGTACGGCGGCCTGCTGGACGCGCCGTTCCGGATGATCGTCGCCGAGTCGGGGGCGGCCAGGAACAGGGCCTCCACGACCGGGTACACCGCCGGTGAGACGGGCGGCGACCCCGGCGGCGACCCGCTCGGCACCCTCGCCGCGCTCGCCGAAGTGGCGGAGTCGGCGGCGGCCCGATCCGGCGAGGCGGTGCTGGTCGTCCCGGAGGGCGAACGCCTGGTGGTGCTGGCCACCGACGGGGGCGCGGCCGTCGCCGCCTGCGTCGAGCACGCGTCGGCGCTGGAAGCCGCCCGCCCGGCCTCCGAGTCCCTCGCGGGCGGTGACGAGGAGAGCCTGGTCGTCGGCCTTTCGGCACCGTCCGGGCCCATCGCCGCGTCCGCCGCCTACAAGCAGGCCCAGCAGGCCCTTTCGGTGGCCCGCCGGCGCGGCCGCGTCTGCGTGGAGCACGAGCACGTAGCGGCCGGGTCGGTCCTGCCGCTGCTCGCCGACGACGCGGTGCGCGCCTTCGCCGACGGACTGCTGCGGGCGCTGCGCGAGCACGACGCCACCGGCCGGGGCGACCTGGTCGCCTCCGTGCGCGCCTGGCTGTCCCGCCACGGCCAGTGGGACGCGGCCGCCGCCGACCTCGGCGTCCACCGCCACACCCTGCGCTACCGGATGCGCCGGGTGGAGGAGATCCTCGGCCGCTCCCTGGACGACCCGGACGTCCGCATGGAGCTGTGGCTGGCCCTGAAGACAACGGCACCGGAGTAACGCCCCCACCTGGCCACCACGTCGAACACCGCCCACCCACCACTACACCCCGGACAAACACCCGTCACCCCGCCCCGCCCTACCGTGGACCCGCACGGCGCACACACCACCACCCCCAACGCGGAAGGGCCGGGACTCGACAATGACTTCCACCCACGCCTTCTGGCTCGCCGGCCGCCAGGCCACCGGCGAGTCCGACTTCGACGTCACGTCCCCCTGGGACGGCACCACCGTCGGCACGGTGAGCCTCCCCACCGACGCCCAGGTCGAGGAGGCCGTGGCCGCCGCGTACGCCGTACGGGACGAGTTCGCCGCCACCCCCGCCCACGTACGGGCCGCCGCCCTCGACCACGTCAGCCGGCGCCTGACGGAGCGCACCGAGGAGATCGCCCGCCTGATCTCCGCCGAGAACGGCAAGCCCGTCAAGTGGGCCCGAGGCGAGGTCGGCCGCGCCGTCTCCGTGTTCCGCTTCGCCGCCGAGGAGGCCCGCCGTTTCAACGGCGGCGAGGCCCAGCGCCTGGACACCGACGCCGGTGGCCAGGGGCGCCTCGCGCTCACCCGCCGCTTCCCCAAGGGCGTCGTCCTCGGCATCGCGCCCTTCAACTTCCCCCTCAACCTGTGCGCCCACAAGATCGCCCCCGCGATCGCCGCCGGCGCGCCCCTGATCCTCAAGCCGGCCCCCGCCACGCCCCTGTCCGGCCTGATCCTCGGCGAGCTGCTCGCCGAGACCGAGCTGCCCGCCGGCTCCTGGAGCATCCTCCCGGTCCCCAACGACCGCATGCCCGCCCTGGTCCAGGACGAGCGCCTCCCGGTCATCTCGTTCACCGGCTCCGAGACCGTCGGCTACGCGATCATGGACTCGGTGCCGCGCAAGCACTGCACGCTGGAACTGGGCGGCAACGGCGCGGCCGTCGTCCTCGCCGACTGGGCGAGCGACGAGGACCTGGACCGGGCCGCGGCGCGCATCGCGACCTTCTCCAACTACCAGGGCGGCCAGTCCTGCATCTCCGTGCAGCGCGTGATCGCCGACGCCGCCGTCTACGACCGCCTGCTGCCCCGCATCGTCGCCGCCGTCGAGGCCCAGGTCACCGGCGACCCGAACGACGACGCGACGGACGTCGGCCCGCTGGTCAGCGAGGCCGCCGCCGAGCGCGTGGAGGCGTGGGTGCGGGAGGCCGTCGACGCGGGTGCGAGGCTCCTCACCGGCGGCAAGCGCGACGGCGCCTCCTACGCCCCGACCGTCCTCACCGAGCTGCCCGCCGACACCACCCTCGCCCGCGAGGAGGTCTTCGGCCCCGTCCTCAGCGTGCAGCGGGTGACCGGCGAGGCCGAGGCCTTCGCCGCCGTCAACGACTCCAAGTACGGCCTCCAGGCAGGCGTGTTCACCCACGACCTCCAGGCCGCCTTCCGCGCCCACCGCGCCCTGGAGGTCGGCGGCGTCGTCATCGGCGACGTCCCCTCCTACCGCGCCGACCAGATGCCGTACGGCGGTGCCAAGCAGTCCGGCGTCGGCCGCGAGGGCGTGAGGTTCGCGATGGACGACTACACCTACGAGCGGGTGCTGGTCCTCACCGGACTCGCCCTCTGACGTCCGGTCTCATCCGGCGTCGAGCTGGTGGTCCGCCCAGACGTAGGTCTCGGGCAGCAGGTCGGTGACGGGGACCGCGCGGACGCGGTCCCCTTCCCCGACGATCACCTCGAGCCCGGGAAAGTAGTCGAGCAGGACCTGACGGCACCGGCCGCAGGGCGGGACGACCCCCCGCTCGCGGTCGCCGACGGCGACGATCGTCTCCAGCTCGTACACGCCCTGGGCCGCCGCCGCGCCGACGACGACCAGCTCGGCACAGGGGCCGCCGGTGAAGTGGTAGGCGTTGACGGCCGTGACGATCCGGCCGTCCCGGGCGCGGGCCGCGGCCGCCATGGTGTGGTTGTCGCCCCGGCACCGGGTGCGGGCCACCTGCGCCGCGGCCTCGATGAGTTCGTGGTCGACGCGGTTCGTCTGCGAGGGCATCGTCTCTGCCTTGTCAGGTGTCGGACGGCGTCGGGCCGGGGGCCGTCGGCCGGTGTGCGGTCGGGGTGCAGGGTCCCACTGTGCGACAGTCCGTCGCCTCGCCCGACAGCAGGTCCCGCAGCCTCGCGTACGCGTCGTCCCAGGACCACGCCCTGCGCACCCAGCGGCGGCCCGCGTCGCCCATGGCGCGGGCGCGCCGGGGGTCGCGCAGGAGCCTGATCAGCCGGTCCGCCGTCGCAGCGACCGAACGGCCGTCGACGACGTGCCCCGTCTCCCCCTCGCGCAACGCGTCCGGAGCGCCGCCCGAGTCGCCCGCGACGACCGGCAGTCCGGAGGCGGCGGCCTCCAGGTACACGATGCCCAGGCCCTCCACCTCCAGCCCGGCCTTGCGGGTACGACACGGCATCGCGAAGGCGTCGGCGGCGGAGTAGAACGCCGGGAGCGCGTGATGAGGGTGGCCACCGGCGAGGACCACCGAGTCCAGGACGCCCTCGCGCAGGGCCAGTTGCCGCAGTGCGGGCGCGTACGGACCGTCGCCGACCAGGAGCAGTACGGCGTCCGGGACCGCCCTGCGCACCCAGGGCAGCGCCCTGATCAGGGTGTCCTGGCCCTTGCGCGGGACCAGCCGGGCCGCGCAGAGGATCACGGGACGGTGGCCCAGGCCGTACCTCGTCCGGACCGGGGCGCCGTCGACACCGGGGTGGAACGCCCGGGTGTCGACGCCGGGGACGAGACGGGCGGTCCGGGTCCCGGGGGCGAGGGCGGCCTCGATCGGACCGCGGGTGCTCGCGCCCAGCCAGGTCAGCGTGTCCACCTGGCCGCCGATGCGCCGCAACAGGCCCCGGGCGCCCGGCGTGCGGGCCCACCACACCTCGTGGCCGTGGGTGGTGGCGACGGCCGTGCGGACACCGGCCGTACGGCGCAGCCGTCCCGCCATCAGGGCGAGGGGCGCCGCCGCGCCGAACCACACCCGGTCGCAGCCGTACCGGCGGGCCACCTCCCCGGCCTGCGCGGCCGCGCGGGGCGTGGGCAGCAGGATGCGGGCCGGGTGGCGGACCACCGGGTACGGGAAGGTCTCGCCGAGGCCCGCGGTGGCTGTGGGCGTGGAGGTCAGGACGACCACCTCGTCGGGCGGGAAGCGGTCGGCCAGCTCCCGGACGAAGGTCTCGATGCCGCCCTGCCGGGGCGGGAAGTCGTTGGTGACGATCAGCGTGCGGGCCCGGGTGGGGGCGTCGCTCGTCACGGGGGCGTGGCTGGTCATGCGGGGGTCCTCTCGACGGAACGGTCCGTGACCTCGGGGCCGCGGCGCGCCGGCTCGTGCGCCAGTGCGGCCAGGAGCAGCGGGTAGACCAGGTAGCCGAAGCGCGTCGCCGGCATCAGGGCCGTCGCCAGGCCCAGGCCGAGCGCGAGCCGCCCCGCCGCCGTCCGCACCGTCCCCGGAGGGCGTACCGCGAGCGAGACGCCGAGCAGCAGTGCCCCGACCGCCAGGAGCGCGAGCGCGATCACCCTGCCGCCGGGGACGTGGGCCGCGAGCAGGTGTCCCGGCAGCGGACTTCCGGCGGGCGAGGCGGTGGCGGTGAGACCGAGGGGGAAGGCGACGACGTTCCGGAGGAAGCCGGCGGGATCGGTGAGGGCGAAGGGCAGAACCACCGCCGTGGCGGTGCTCAGGCCCACGACGGCGCACCGCAGTGTTGACCGGCCGCCCTCCCGCACCGCGACCAGGGCCAGGGCCACCGGCAGAGCGGGCCAGGCGGTCCACTTGAGGGCGGCGGCGGCCCCGAGCGCCGATCCCGCGGCTCCCGGACGGCCCCGCCCCGCCAGTGCGAGGCCGAGGCACATCAGACCGGCCACCGGCAGGTCGACGCCGCCCACCGCGAAGGGCAGTGCGACCAGGGGGCACGCGAGCAGCGGTCCGACGCGGCGCGGGCGGGCGACGGCCAGGGTCGCGACGAACACGCCGCCCAGCCACCAGCGGGGATCGCCCGGCAGTACGCCGAAGAGGGCCATGCCCGGCAGGTAGGGATTGAAGTCGGTGACGCTCCCGGGAACTGCGACGTACGGGCTCCCGGTGGCGGCCAGCAGGTGTCCCGACCGCTCGATCACGGCCACCTCCGACTGCCCCGCCCCCGCCACCACCAGGCCTACGAGCGGCAGCAGGGCGGCCGCCGTCACGGCGACCGCCCGGGCGGCCCGGCGCGGAGCGGGCCCCCACGCCAGGAGCGCCGCGAGCGCGTACCCCGCCCCGGCCGACCACCCCCACACCCGGTGCGGCGCCAGGTCCGAGGCCAGCGCGAAGCCCGTCGCTGCCGCCGCGAACCCGGCCCACACGTACCGTTCCCCGGGCCGCCAGGCGTACCGGGCGATCCGCTCCCCACAGGACTTCCTCATGTCCGTCGACGCTAGGAATCCGCAGGTCGAAGGGCGTCAACCGAGGCTCCGCACCTGGGACTCAACCCGTGGTACGACCTCCGGCCGAAGACTCCACCCGAGCGGTGACGCGCGCCTCCGCCCCGGCCGGGATCATGGAAGCATGAGGACGTCGCCCCAACAGCGGCTGCGCGAGTGGATCGCGGCACCCGCCTATCCCTGGATCACCGGCGGCGCCGTGACGGCGGGCGCGGTCGTGGAGCTGATCGCCATCCCGGGCGGTGTGACGACCACGGTCGGGGTGCTGGTGTCCGCCGCCTCGCTGATGTGGCGGCGCTCCTTCCCGCCCGTCGCGGTGCTCACGGTCGCGGCGGGGCTGATCGGCTTCGCCGGTGACGTCAACCTGTATGTCTCGATCATGGTGAGCGGACTGGCCGGCTGCTACGCGCTGGGCCGCAACCGGGTGGTGCACCCGGCCCTCGCCGTCGCGGGCGGTGCGCTCGGCGCCCTGTGCGTGAACCTGGTGCACATCAACACCTGGTCGCGGATGGACCTGCCGGTGCCCGCGCTGTGGGAGAAGGGCTCGCTCAGCCTGTTCGCCGAGTCCTTCCTGCTGACCGTGGTCGTCTTCGGGGCGGTGATGATGGGCGACGCGGTCCGTTCCCGGGAGGAGACACGCACCGAGCGGAGCCTGGCCCAGGACCGGTTGATCGCGATGGAGCGCCAGCAGGCCGCCGAGGCGGAACGCGCCGCGATCGCCCGTGAACTGCACGACATCGTCTCCCACTCGGTGTCGATGATCGCCGTGCAGGCCGAGAGCGCCACGTACACCACGCCCGGACTCACGCCCGAGGCCCGCGACGGCTTCCAGCAGATCGCCGGCACCGCCCGCTCCTCGATGGCCGAACTGCGCCGCCTGCTCGGCGTCCTGCGCACGCCCCAGGGCGAGACCGCCCTCACCGCCCCGCAGCCGACCCTCGACCACCTGGCCGAACTGGTCGACCAGCACCGGGCGGTGGGCGGTACGGCCGAACTGCGGATCACCGGGGAGCGGGTGGCGCTGCCCGCCGCCTGGGAGCTGTCCGCCTACCGCATCGCGCAGGAGGCGCTGACCAACGCCCGCAAACACGCCCCGGGCGCCCGTACCGTGGTCGAGGTGGACTACGGCGCCGACCGGCTGCTCACCCTCCGCGTCCGCGACGACGGGCCCGGCACGGGGGCCGCTTCCGGCTCCGGCACCGCGTCCCGCCCCGGTACGGGCACGGGGCACGGCCTGACCGGGATGCGGGAGCGGGCCGCGCTGGTCGGGGGCCGGCTCAGCGCGGGGGCCGGTCCGGACGGCGGCTTCCTGGTGGAGGCGGAGCTGCCGTGGGGGAGCGGATGAGTTCCGCGGAACGAGCGGAGGAGCCGCGCGTGATCAGGACACTGGTCGCCGACGACCAGGCGGTCGTGCGCACCGGGTTCGTGAACCTGCTGGGCACCCAGGAGGACATCGAGGTCGTCGCCGAGGCGGAGGACGGGGCGCGGGCGGTGCTGGCGGCCCGCGAGACCCGGCCCGACCTCGCCCTCCTGGACATCCGGATGCCGCACAAGAACGGCATCGAGGCGGCCCGCGAGATCCTCGCCGCGTCCGGCGGCGCCACGAAGGTCCTGATGCTGACGACCTTCGGCCTCGACGAGTACGTGTACGACGCGCTCGCGGCCGGGGCGGCCGGCTTCCTGCTCAAGGACGCCACCTTCCCCGAACTGCTGCACGCGGTACGGGTGGTGGCCGCCGGGAACGCCCTGCTGGCGCCCGAGATCACCAAGCGGCTGATCGCCGAGTTCGTGCACGCGCGCGGCTCACGGCTGCCCCTCCCGGCGGCCGGGGACCTCACGGCCCGGGAGACGGAGGTGCTGACGCTGATCGCGCGCGGCCTGTCCAACGCGGAGATCGCGGGGCGCCTCACCATCACCGACCACACCGTGAAGACCCACATCAACCGGCTGTTCGCCAAGATGGAGCTGCGCGACCGGGCCCAGGCGGTGATCGTCGCCTACGAACTGGGCCTGGTCCGCGCGGGCGGCGAGTCGGGGGCCCGGTACCGGTAGTCGCCGGTGCCGGGCCCCGTCCCCGTGCCGGACTCCTCCGGACCCTCAACCGGAGAAGCCGACGTGCGCGAGCCGCAGAGCGCCGCGCAGCCTGATGCGGAGATCGTGGACGCCCTCGGCGGCGAAGGCGCTCTCCACCTCCACGTAGTCGTACGGTCCCGCGGTCGGGGTTTGAGGTGACAGTGCCGCCGTCCACGGGCCCCCGTCGAGGGCGACCTCGACCGAGCCCGCGCCCGCGACCGACACGGTCAGCGCGCGCACCCCGGTGCCGAAGTCGCAGTCCCGGTAGAGCAGTTCGCCCCTTCGGCCGGAGACCGCCGTCAGTGCGTCGCCCGCCGCCTTGGTGCGGTCGACGATCTCCGTGCCGCTCTGCTCGTCGAAGTCGACGGCCGCCAGGCCGCGGACGCGCACCGGGCGCGGTGCCGCCGGCTCGCCGTCGAGGGTCAGGGTCGTCGACAGGCGCACGTCCTCGCTGGAGGCACCCACCAGCAGCGCGTACGGCCCCGGCTCCAGCCGCCAGCGGTCGTGCGCGACGTCCCAGAACGCGAGGGCGGACAGCGGGACCTCGAAGGAGACCCGGTCCGACGCCCCCGGGGCCAGGGTGAACCGGCGGTGGGCCAGCAGTTCGCGGCGCGGGCGCGGAACCGAGGGGGCCTCGGCACGGACGTAGAGCTGGGCCACCTCGTCGGCGGACACCTCTCCGGTGTTGGTGACCGTGAAGGCCACGGCCACCTTCCCGTCCCGCACCTGAGCCGTCAGGTCCCCGTACCCGAAGGACGCGTAGGACAGGCCGTGCCCGAAGGGGAACAGCGGCGCCCCCTCGAAGTACAGGTAGGTCTGGCGGCCGCCGATCACGTCGTAGTCGAGCAGGTCGGGCAGGTCGGCGTCGTCGGCGTACCAGGTCTGCGGGAGCCGGCCCGCGGGGGAGACGTCCCCGGCGAGGACCCGGGCCAGCGCGGTGCCGGCCGCCTGCCCGCCGTGCGCGGTCCACAGCACCGCCGGGAGTGTCTCGACGTCCACCGCGTACGGGTAGGCGGACACCAGCGCCAGCACGGTCGCCGGGTTGGCGGCGCGGGCAGCGCGCAGCAGCCGTTCCTGCTGGGCGGGCAGCCGCAGTGTCGTACGGTCCTCGGTCTCCCGGCCGTTGATGTGCGGGTCGTTGCCCGCCACCACGACGACCACGTCCGCCCCCGCCGCCACGCGCGTCACCGCGTCCTCGCCGCGCTCTACGACGACCAGTTCGAACACCTCGGCGTCCGCATCGTCCGCGCCTTCCGCGTCCGGCGCGGCAACCTTCACGCCGTCGGCGGCGACCTGGACGGGACGACCCGTGCCCGCGTGCCTCAGGAGGTGACCGTCGTCGTGGGGTTCCAGCCGGAAGGTCTCCTGCACGATCCAGCCCCCGGGCTGGTCGGCGGAGGCGCGCACGAAGCCGTCCTCGGCGACGGACAGGTACCGGCCGTCGGGCGCGCGCAGGGTGAGCACACCCTCGCCCCAGTCGATGAGCGCCAGTTCGGTGCCGACGGCGTCGGTGGTCAGGGGCGGCAGGTCGGTGCGGCCGGCCAGGAGGGCCGGGTCCAGGGCGCCCTCCGTGCCGGGCGCCCCGGCGGGGGCGTCGTCGCCCGGAAGGACGTGCAGGAACCTGCCGTCGGCCGTGCGCAGCCGGACCCGGTCCACGCCCTCCGCGAAGCTCACGCGGTCGGCGCCGAACCGCTCGTACAGGCCCTCCAGCGGGGTGGAGCGGTGGATGAGCGTGCCGCTGTACCAGTCGAGCTTGCACTCGTCGGCGAGCAGTCCGACGACGGCGACGCGGGTCTCGGGGGACAGGGGCAGGACGCCGTCGTTCTTGAGCAGGACCACCGCCTGCTCGGCCGCCTCCCGCGCGAGCGCCCGGTGCTCCGGCGTGTCGAAGTCCCCGGCGGTGCCCGCCGCGCCCGCGTACGGGTCGTGCTCCGGGTCGAACTCGCCCAGCCGGAAGCGGACCGACAGCTGACGGCGCACGGCGGCGTCCACGTCCGCCTCCGTCAGCAGGCCCGCCTCCAGGGCTCCCCGGACGCGGGCGACGATCTTCGAGGAGTCCGTCCCGTGGTCGGTGAAGCTGTCCACCCCGGCCCGCAGCGCGGCGGCGGTCGCCTCCTCGTGGGTGTCGAAGTAGTGCTCCGAGTCGACCAGGTTGGAGGGCGCGCCGGCGTCCGAGCAGACCAGGAGGTCCTCCTGCGTCCAGGTGCGCAGGTGCCTGCCGAGGTACGGGGAGAGGTGGTTGGGGCGGCCGTTGACCAGGTTGTAGGCCGGCATCACCCCGGCCACCGCGCCCGCCTCGACCGTGTCGCGGAAGGCCCGCAGGTCGTACTCGTTGAGGACGCGCGGGCGGACGGAGGACGAGGAGGTGTCCCGGTCGGTCTCGTTGTTGTGGGCGAGCCAGTGCTTGAGGACGGGTGCGGTGCGCCAGTACGTCGGGTGGTCGCCGCGCAGGCCCCGGGTGTAGGCGGTGGCGACGGCGGAGGTGAGCCTCGGGTCCTCCGAGTAGCCCTCCTCGTTGCGGCCCCACAGCGGGTGGCGCAGCAGGTTCACGGTCGGGGACCAGACGTTGAGGCCGACGCGGTCGTCCCGCGCGCGCATCGCCCTGGCCTCCTTGGACACCGCCTCGCCGACCCGCCGCACCAGCTCCTCGTTCCAGGTGGCTCCGATCCCCACGGCCTGCGGGAACACGGTCGCCGGGCCCATCCAGGCCACGCCGTGCAGCGCCTCCTGGCCGGTGCGGAAGGCCGCGATGCCGAGCCGCTCGACCGCGGGCGCGAACTGGTGCAGGAAAGCGGTCTTCTCGGCGAGCGTGAGCCGCGACATCAGGTCGTCGACGCGCTTCGCGAACGGCAGTTGCGGATCACGGAACGGCGGCGTGGGTGCGGACACGTGAGGGTCCCCTTGGGATGGAGCGGGCAGGACGTCGAAGCGCTTCGATGCTCCGTGCAGCCCCGGGTGGGTGTCAAGGCAGGCACCAAACTTGGGAACGACCCTTGTGTGCCTCGGGGGGTTAACTTAACCTCGCTGCAACATCGAAGCGCTTCGACACGAGCCGAGTTCAGTTCCCTCACGACACCGCAGCCGACGGCCACCGTCGGGTGTTTTGGTGTGCCACGAAGGCACGAAGGGTTGACGCACATGACGCCGAACGCCGCCTCCGGTCCCAGCCGGAGAAGTTTCCTCGCCTCCACGGCGGTCGCCACCGCAGCGGTGGCGGGAGGGGTGCCGCTGCTCTCCGCCTGCGGCGGATCCGACGGAGGCTCGCGCGACGGCACCACGTCGGGCAAGGACGCCAAGAAGCTGCTGCCGGCCTACGTGGCGGCGAGCGTGGTCACGCCCGACATCCCGAGCAAGAACGGCTCCGCGGTCGGCTTCACGAGCAAGCTCGACCTCGCGGACCTGAAGACCTCGGTCCCCAAGAAGCTCGGCAAGGGCGGCGAGGTCACGATCATGTCGCCGTTCTGGGGGTCCCCGCCCAAGGACGACAACGCCTACTACCGGGCGATGAACGACCTCATCGGCGTCGACGTGACCTGGCAGAACCAGGACGGCAACACCTACGACCAGAAGCTCGGCGCGGTCCTCGCCTCCAGCGAGGTGCCCGACGTCGTGGTCGTCCCCGGCTGGAACATGACCGGCAAGATACCCAGCGCCATCATCGGCAAGTTCGCCGACCTCGGCCCCTACCTGTCCGGCGACGCGGTCAAGGAGTACCCGAACCTCGCCGCGATCCCCACCGACGCCTGGCAGCGCTCCATCTTCGGCGGCAAGCTGCTCGGCCTGCCGATGCCGTCCTCGTACGTGTCCGGCATCGTGCCGCTGTACCGGCAGGACATCTTCGAGAAGGAGGGCTACGACGTCCCGCGGTCCTGCGACGAGTTCATGGCGATGGCCAAGGACGCCACCAACGCCAGGGCCAAGCGCTGGGCCTGCCTGGACATGAAGTGGACCGCCTTCAACGCCTTCGGTGTGCTCTCCGGCAACGAGAAGTCGCTCGGCTGGAACCAGGTCGACGGCAAGCTGGTCTACCGCGCCGAGACCGACGAGTACCTCGAGGCGCTGGAGTGGACGCGCAAGCTGTTCGCCGCCGGGGTCGTGCACCCCGACGCCAAGCTCGGCAAGTCCAACGCCGCCGACCCCGGCCCCAAGTTCGCCGCCGGCGAGTTCCTCGTCTACAACCAGGACATCTCCCAGTGGTGGAGCCGCACCGCGGAACAGGCCGTCCAGAACCCCGGGTTCAAGATCTGGGGCATGGACTTCTTCGGGCACGACGGCGGTGCACCCACGCTGTGGGCGCAGAACCCGGCCAGCATCTTCGCCTTCGTCAACAAGAAGGCGTCCAAGTCCGTGATCCGTGACGTGCTGGCCGTCGCCAACGTCACCGCCGCGCCGTACGGCACCAAGGAGTACATGGCCACCAACTACGGCGTCGAGGGCACCCACTACACCGTCGAGGACGGCGTGCCCACCAAGACCGACCAGGGCAACATCGACGTGATGAACGCCTACGTGATGGTGGCGAGCCCCGCGGCGACCATCGCCCACCCCGACTTCCCCGAGGTCGCCAAGGGGCAGGTCGAGTGGCAGCAACGGACGGGCGCCGTCACCAAGAAGCCCTCGTTCTACGGCATGCAGATCGTCGAGCCCGCCCGCTACACCAACCTCTCCAACGACTTCGAGCAGCTGGAGGACGACATCGTCCGCGGCCGCAAGAAGATCGGCGACATGCAGCAGGCCGTCTCCGACTGGAAGAGCAAGGGCGGGGACAAGCTGCGCGACTGGTACCGGAAGATCCTCGACGAGAACGGTCCGGCGGCCGGCTGACCAGGTACCGAGGCAAGGAGAACCACCGTGTCCCACAGCACGGTGCCTCGGACCAGGACCGAGGCCGATGCGACGAAGAAGACCCCGGTGGCGTCCGGCGACGCCACCGGCCCTGGAGGGAAGAAGCGGCACCCGGGGAAACCGAGCCTGCGGCTGCGGTTCCGCCGTGACCGCCTGCTGCTGCTGATGACGCTGCCGGCCGTGCTGCTGGTACTGCTCTTCAACTACGTGCCGATCCTCGGAAACGTCGTCGCCTTCCAGGAGTACGACCCCTACATCAGCGACAACGGGATCGTCTCCATCCTGCACAGCCCCTGGGTGGGCCTGGAGAACTTCCAGCGGATCTTCGAGGACTCCGCCTTCTGGAACTCGGTGCGCAACACGCTCGTGCTCTTCCTGCTCCAGCTCGTGCTGTACTTCCCGATCCCCATCGCGCTCGCGCTGCTCATCAACAGCGTGGTCAGGCCCCGGGTGCGGGCCATCTCGCAAGCCATCCTCTACCTGCCGCACTTCTTCTCGTGGGTGCTGGTGATCGCCGTCTTCCAGCAGCTGCTCGGCGGCGCCGGGCTGCTGTCCCAGCTGCTGCGCGACCACGGGTACGACGGGCTCGGCGTCATGACCGACCCGGACACCTTCAAGTTCCTGGTCACCGCGCAGAGCGTGTGGAAGGACGCCGGCTGGGGGATCATCGTCTTCCTCGCCGCCCTCGCCTCGGTCAGTCCCGACCTGTACGAGGCCGCCGCGATGGACGGCGCGAACCGCTGGCGCCGCATGTGGCACGTCACGCTGCCCGCGCTGCGTCCGGTGATCGCCCTGCTGCTGGTGCTGCGCGTCGGCGACGCCCTGACGGTGGGCTTCGAACAGATCCTGCTGCAACGCGACGCCGTGGGTCCCGGCGCCGCCGAGGTCCTCGACACCTTCGTGTGGTGGAACGGCGTGCGCAACCAGGACTTCGGCTACGCGGCCGCCGCGGGGCTCGTCAAGGGCGTCATCAGCCTCGGCCTGGTGCTGGTCGCCAACAAGGTGGCCCACCTCATGGGCGAGCAGGGGGTGTACAAGAAGTGACCGCCGTACCCGAAGCGACGGCCGTACGGGACACGACCGCCGCGAGCGGCCCGCCCGTACCGAGGCCCCGCCGCCCGTGGGCGGCCCCGCCCCGCCCCGTGTGGGAGGAGAAGCCCAGCCGGGCCGGACTCGCCGGCAAGGGGCTCGTGCTGCTCCTGGCCTGCCTGGGCATCCTCTTCCCGCTGTGGATCGTCGTCGTCACCAGCCTGTCCAGCCGCAGGTCCATCGACGAGGCAGGCGGCCTGGTGATGATCCCCAAGGACATCACCTTCGTCGCCTACCAGGAGCTGCTCAGCGGCGGCCAGGTCACCCGCGCCGCACTCGTCAGCATCGGCGTCACACTCGTCGGCACCCTGTTCTCCATGGCGGTGTCGGTCCTGTGCGCCTACGGGCTCTCCCGCAGCGGCTCGCTGGGCCACCGCTGGATCCTCATGGTGCTGCTCGCCACGATGTTCTTCAGCGCGGGCCTCATCCCCACCTACCTGCTGGTGCAGTCCCTGGGCCTGACCGACAGCTACCTCGCGCTGATCCTCCCCAGCGCGATCAGCGTCTTCAACATCCTGGTCCTGCGCGGCTTCTTCATGGGCATCTCCCAGGAACTGATCGACAGCGCCCGCATCGACGGCGCCGGGGACCTGCGCATCCTGTGGCAGATCGTCCTGCCGCTGTCCCGCGCCGTCGTCGCGGTGATCACCCTCTTCTACGCCGTCGGCTACTGGAGCGCCTGGTTCAACGCCTCCCTCTACCTGAACGACCAGGACATGCTGCCCCTGCAGAACGTCATGATCCAGCTGGTGCAGAAGCAGGAGGCACCGGTCGGCCTCGGCCAGGCCATCAAGACCGGTGAACTGTCCGGACTGGCCGTCCAGATGGCCGTGATGGTCATGGCCCTGCTGCCGGTCGCCGTGCTGTCGCCCTTCGTCCAGCGCCACTTCAAGAAGGGCATGCTCACCGGGGCGGTGAAGGGCTGATGCCGGACCTGTCCGACGCCACCCGCCGGCGCATCCTCTACGGCGGCGACTACAACCCCGAGCAGTGGCCCGAGGAGACCTGGCCCGAAGACATCCGCCTGATGAAGGCCGCCGGCGTCAACTCCGTCACTCTCGGCGTCTTCTCCTGGTCGAAGCTCGAACCGCGCCCCGGCGTACACGACTTCGGCTGGCTGGACCGGCTCATGGACCTGCTGCACGAGGCCGGGATCGGCGTCGTCCTCGCCACCCCCACCGCCTCGCCCCCGCCCTGGCTGGGCCGGCTCCACCCCGACACCCTGCCCCGCGACGCGGAGGGCCGCACCGAACGGTGGGGCGGACGACAGCACTTCTCGCACTCCAGCACCGCCTACCGCCACCACGCCGCCGCCATCACCGAGGCACTGGCCGCGCGGTACGCGAACCATCCCGCACTCACCATGTGGCACATCAACAACGAGTACTGCACCTACGACCACGGCGACGAGGCCGCCACCCGCTTCCGCCGCTGGCTCCAGGACTGCTACGGCACCCTCGACGCCCTCAACACCGCCTGGGGCACCGCCTTCTGGAGCCAGGGCTACGGCGACTGGGCGGAGATCCTGCCGGCCCGCCGCACCCACTACCTCAAGAACCCGGCCCAGGTCCTGGACTTCCGGCGCTTCACCTCCGACATGCTCCTGGAGTGCTGCACCGCCGAACGCGACATCGTCCGCCGCCACACCCCGCACATCCCGGTCACCACCAACTTCATGCCGCTGTGGTCGGGCCAGGACGCCTGGCGCTGGGCCGAGGAGGAGGACGTCGTCTCCGTCGACCTCTACCCCGACCCCCGCGACCCGTTCGGCGCCCAGGAAGGCGCCCTCGTCCAGGACATGACCCGCTCCCAGGCCCGCGGCCCGTGGATGCTCATGGAACAGGCCGCCGGTCCCGTCAACTGGCGCGGCGTGAACCACCCCAAGCCGCGCGGCCTCAACCGCCTCTGGTCGCTCCAGGCGGTGGCCCGCGGCGCCGACGCCGTCTGCTACTTCCAGTGGCGCCAGTCCCGGCAGGGCGCCGAGAAGTTCCACTCCGGGATGGTCTCCCACGCGGGGGAGCGGGGGCGTACCTTCCAGGAGGTCAAGCAGCTCGGCGCCGACCTGGCCCGGATCGCCCCGCACGTCAGCGGCGGCGCGGTCGCCGCCGACGTCGCCGTCCTGCACGACTGGCACTCCTGGTGGGCCGGCGACCAGGAGGCCCGGCCCTCCCGCGAGGTCGACTACCCGGACGTCCTCCGCGCCTGGCACCGCGCGCTCTGGCAGGCCGGTCTCACCACCGACTTCGCCCACCCCGAGCACGACCTCACCGGCTACCGGCTCGTGGTCGTCCCGCAGCTCTACCTCCTCACCGACGCGGCCGTCGACAACCTCCTCGCCCACGTGCGTCGCGGCTCCACACTCGTCTGCGGCTTCCTGACCGGTGTCGCCGACCAGGACGACCGGATACGGCCCGGTGCCATGGACGTCCGGCTGCGCGAGCTGTTCGGCATCCGCACCCTGCACGAGTGGTGGCCGCTCCGGCCGGGCGAGAGAACCGAGTGCGAGGGCGGCCTGCGCGGCACCCTGTGGTCCGAGGAACTCGAGCCCGACGGCACCGCCGACGAGACGATCGCCTACCGGGGCGGGGAACTCGACGGACTGCCGGCCGTCCTGCGCAAGGGCCGCGCCTGGTACGTCTCCACGCTCCCCGAGCCGGACCCGCTGCGCGCGCTGCTGGCCCGCGCCGCCGCCGACGCGGGCGTCCGGCCGGTGCTCGACGGACTCCGGGCCGGCGTCGAGGCGGTCCGGCGCGGTGACCTGCTGTTCCTGCTCAACCACGGCCGCGAACCGGTCACCGTCGACCTCCCCGGCACCCACCGCGATCTGCTCACGGAGACGACGGCCACCGACCGGATCACCCTCGGCCGCTACGGCGTGGCGGTGCTGAAGCCATGAGCGCCACGCCCGTCCACGGCACCTGGGAGCCGGAGCCCGCCGCCCGCTGGGAGGACGCCTTCCTGAGCGGCAACGGCCACCACGGCGCCCTCGTGTTCGGCGATCCGGACACCGACCGGGTCATCGTCACCCACCACACCCTCGTCCGCCCGGACGGCGACGATGCCCACCGCCGCCCGCCCGCGCTCGCCGCCGGACTCCCCGCCCTCCAGGACCGCCTGCTGGCCGGGGAGGCCTCCGCCGCCGAGGACTTCACCGACGGCCGCCCGCTGCGATGGGTGCGCCCCTTCCACCCGGCCTTCCAACTGCGCCTGAACCGGCCGCCGGGCGAGAGCACCCACCACACCCACCACACCTACGACACCCACCGCACCCACGCTCCCTACCGCCGCGCCGTCGACTTCACCACCGGCGAGACCGCGGCCACCCGCGGCGACTGGACCAGCCGCGTCTTCGTCTCCCGCGCCGACGACGTGATCGTCCAGCGCGTCACCGCCCCGCACCTCACCCTCGACCTGTCCGTCGACCCCCGTCTCCCCGGCGCCCCCACCGGGCTCCGCATCGGCCACGGCGCCGTCCTCGCCCCCGAGGGCGCCCTGCTCACCCTGCGCGCCCGCTACCCCGGCAGCGACCTCGCCCACACCGGTGTCACCCTCGCCGCCGTCACCGGCGGCACCACGAAGCTCGTACCGCCGGGCGTCCTCGTCGAGGGCGCCACCGAGGTGCTGCTGCTCACCCGGGTGCGCCGCCACACCGGCGAGCTGGACACAATCGCCGAGAGCCGCGCCCTGCGCGACCTGCTGGACGGCGCCTCGGACGCGACCTCGTCCGCGGCCGCCTACGACGGCCTCCTCGCCCGGCACCTGACCCGGCACCGCACCGCGTACGAGCGCGTCACCCTCGACCTCGCCGCCGACCCCGCCGAACGCGCCCTGCCCGGCTCGGAACTGCTCGCCCGGCCCGGCGGCCCCGCCCTCCTGGAGCGGCTCTTCGCCGCCGGCCGCTACCACCTGCTGTCGGCGAGCGGCCTGCTCCCGCCCCGCCTCACCGGCCTGTGGACCGGCGACTGGAACACCGCCTGGTCCGGCGCCTTCACCACCAACGCCAACCTCAACCTCCAGACCGCCTCCGCCGCAGCCGCCGCCCTCCCCGAGGTCACCGAGGCCCACGCCGCGCTGGTCCACCGGCAACTGCCCGACTGGCGGGACAACGCCCGCGAGATCTTCGGTGCCCGGGGCGTGGTCGCGCCCTCGCACACCGACGGCGAGTGCGGCCACACGTACCACTTCAGTCGCGAGTACCCGCTGCACCTGTGGACCGCGGGCGCCGACTGGCTGCTCAAGCCCCTCGTCGACCACGACGAGACCCGAGGCGCCCACGACCCGCGCACCACCGCCGCCCTGGCCGAAGCCGCCCTCTTCTACGAGGACTTCCTCCACCACGCCGACGAGCACGGACGACTGGTCGTCGTCCCCTCCTACTCGCCCGAGAACCGCCCCGCGAACGCGAGCTGGGGCACGCTGAACGCGGCGATGGACCTCTCCGCCGCCCGGCACGCCCTGCTCACCGCGGCCGACCGCCACCCCGAGCACGCCGACCGCTGGCGCGCCCTCGCCGACCGCCTCCCGGCACACCGGGTCAACGCCGACGGCGCCCTCGCGGAGTGGGCGTGGCCCGGCTTGGCGGACACCTACGACCACCGCCACCTCAGCCACCTCTACGGCGTCTGGCCGCTGGACGAGATCAACCCGTACGACACCCCCGACCTCGCCGAGGCCGCCCACCGCGCCCTCGAACTGCGCGGCGCCGAGAACGACTCCGCCCACGGCCACCTCCACCACGCCCTGGTCGCGGCCAGGCTCCGCGACGGCGACCGGGTCGCCCACGCGCTCGGCCAGGTGCTGGACGGCGACTACTTCCACGCGTCCCTGATGAGCGCGCACTACCCCCACCGCGACGTCTACAACGCGGACGCCGCGCACGCCCTGCCCGCCGTGCTCATCGAGATGCTCGTGCAGTCCACCCCCGGCCGGCTGGTCCTGCTCCCCGCGCTCCCTGCCTCCTGCCCGCAGGGCGAACTCACAGGCGTACGCACCCGGTTCGGGGCCGCACTCGACCTCACCTGGACGCCCGACGGCAGCGCGAGGGCCGTCCTGCGCCCGGACCGCACCCGCCGCATCGAACTCCGGACTCCCTCCGGCGCCGAACCGCTCGACCTCGTCGCCGGGGAGGACCGCGTCATCAGCGTGAAGGCGCGGTAGCACCAGCGCACGTCCCCCCACCCATGGAAGGAAACGCCATGGCACCACGCACGCGCCCCACCCGCACCAGCGCCCACACCCGCGCCCGCACGCGCACCCTGACCGCCCTCCTCGCCCCGGCCCTCGCGCTCGGCGCCACCGTCGGCCTCGCCGCCGCCCCGGCCCAGGCCGCCGTCTGGAACTCCTGCGACCAGTGGGGCAACACCACCCTGGACGGCTACACCCTCTACAACAACATCTGGGGCTCCGGCGCCGGAAGCCAGTGCGTCTGGGCCAACTCCGGGACCGACTGGGGAGTCTGGGCGGACCACCCCAACACCGGCGGCATCAAGTCCTACCCGAACGCCAAGAAGGTGATCAACAAGCCGATCACCTCCCTCTCCTCGCTCACCAGCAGCTACAACGTCACGGTCCCGACGTCCGGCGCGTACAACACCTCGTACGACATCTGGGACACGGACTACGACTACGAGATCATGCTCTGGGTCAACCACAACGGCGCCGTCGGCCCCCTCGGCACCTCGCAGGGATCCGTCAGCCTCGGCGGCCACACCTGGAACGTCTACAAGGGGAACAACGGCGCCAACGAGGTCTTCTCGTTCCTGCGCACCTCGGACTCGAACTCCGGCACGGTGAACATCCTCCCGATCCTGAAGTGGATCAAGGACACCAAGGGCTGGATGGGCAACGAGACCATCGGCGACGTGCAGTTCGGCTACGAGATCACCTCGTCCGTCGGCGGCCTGGACTTCCGCACCAACAACCTGACGGTCAGCGGCGGCTGACCACGGCACCCGCGCACCACGGCACAGGGGCCGGTCCCGGGACCGGCCCCTGTGCACTTCGAACGACACCCCTAGGGCGCGACGGGCGCCGGTCCCGAGCTGGCCCGGACCGTCAGCTCCGGCGCCAGCAGCACGACCTCGTCGCTGCCGCGGCCGTCGAGCTTGGCGACCAGCTGTTCCACGGCCCGCCGGCCCATCTCCTGCGCGGGCACCGCGACCGAGGTGAGCCGCACCGAGGCCTGGGTGGCGACCTGCTCCGGGCAGACCGCGACCACCGACACGTCCTCCGGCACCGCCCGGCCCTGCTGGCGCAGCAGGGCGAGCAACGGCTCGACCGCCGACTCGTTCTGCACGACGAAACCCGTGGTGTCCGGGCGTTCGTCGAAGATGCGGGCCAGCGTCGCGGACATCGCGTCGTACCCGCCCTCGCAGGGCCGGTGCAGCAGCCGCAGACCCAGCTCACGGGCGCGCGTGCGCAGCCCGTCGAGGGTGCGCTCGGCGAATCCGGTGTGCCGTTCGTAGACGGCGGCGGCCTCGCCGATGACGGCGATGTCCCGGTGCCCCAGCTGCGCCAGGTGCTCCACGCACAGCGCGCCGGTCGCCCGAAAATCCAGGTCGACGCAGGTGAGGCCCTCGGTGTCGGCGGGGAGCCCGATCAGGACGGACGGCTGGTCGGTGCCGCGCAGCAGGGGGAGCCGCTCGTCGTCGAGCTCGACGTCCATGAGGATCATCGCGTCGGCGAGCCCGCTGCCGGTGACACGGCGCACCGCGTCGGGGCCCTCCTCACCGGTGAGCAGCAGGATGTCGTACCCGTGGGTGCGCGCGCCGGCCGCGACCGCGATGGCGATCTCCATCATCACCGGCACGTACATGTCGGTGCGCAGCGGGATCATGAGGGCGATGATGTTCGACCGGCTGCTGGCCAGTGCGCGGGCGCCGGCGTTCGGATGGTAGCCGAGCTTCCGGATGCTCTCCTCCACCCGCTGCCGGGTGGTGGTGGAGATGGACCGCTTGCCGCTGAGGACATAGCTCACCGTGCTCGCCGAGACTCCGGCGTGCTGGGCGACCTCGGCGAGGGTGACCATCCAGCTCTCCAAGCTTTGTGAAGCGCTTCGACAGCGCGCGTGACCAGTAGGGGTGGGGCGAGGGTGGTTCGACAGTAGCCGCAGTGCGGATGGGTGTCCATAGTCCGTCGAAGCGCTTCGACTCGCTTGTCCTCCGCGTTCCTCTCTCCCGGCCTCCCCCCGCAGTATCGGCCGAACGGCCGCACGAAGGGTGGCTGGGTCGCCCCGGATCGGGTACATACGATCGGGTAGCACCGACTAGTAACGTACGTCCGCAAGTTCGTGCAGTGCGAATCGTGGCGAGGTGAGCCTCATGTCCGCACCACCCACCCCCTCTGCTTCTCCCTCCTCCCGGCCCACCGTCACCGAACGCGAGGCCCGCCAGGTCGCGGAGGCGGCCCGGGAACAGGACTGGCGCAAGCCCAGCTTCGCCAAGGAGCTGTTCCTCGGCCGCTTCCGTCTCGACCTCCTCCACCCCCACCCGCTCCCGGCCGACCAGGACGTACAGCGCGGCGAGGAGTTCCTCGCCAAGTTGCGCGACTTCTGCGAGACGAAGATCGACGGGGCGGTGATCGAGCGCGACGCGCGGATCCCCGACGACGTGATCACCGGGCTGAAGGAGTTGGGCGCCTTCGGCATGAAGATCGACACCAAGTACGGCGGCCTCGGCCTGACCCAGGTCTACTACAACAAGGCCCTCGCCCTGGTCGGATCCGCGAACCCCGCGATCGGCGCGCTGCTCTCCGCCCACCAGTCGATCGGCGTGCCGCAGCCGCTGAAGATGTTCGGCACCCAGGAGCAGAAGGACACCTTCCTGCCGCGCTGCGCCCGCACCGACATCTCGGCCTTCCTGCTGACCGAGCCGGACGTCGGCTCCGACCCGGCGCGACTGGCCACCACGGCCGTCCGGGACGGCGACGACTACGTCCTGGACGGCGTGAAGCTGTGGACCACCAACGGCGTGGTCGCCGACCTGCTCGTGGTCATGGCCCGCGTCCCGAAGCCCGAGGGCGGCAAGGACGCGGCGGGCGGCAAGGGGGGCATCACCGCGTTCGTGGTCGAAGCCGCCTCCGAGGGCATCACGGTGGAGAACCGCAACGCCTTCATGGGCCTGCGCGGCCTGGAGAACGGCGTCACCCGCTTCCACCGCGTCCGCGTCCCGGCGGCCAACCGCATCGGCCCCGAGGGTGCCGGCCTGAAGATCGCCCTGACCACCCTCAACACCGGCCGCCTCTCCCTCCCCGCCATGTGCGTCGGCGCCGGCAAGTGGTGCCTGAAGATCGCCCGCGAGTGGTCGGCGGTGCGCGAGCAGTGGGGCAAGCCGGTCGCGCTGCACGAGGCGGTCGGCTCCAAGATCTCCTTCATCGCGGCGACGACCTTCGCGCTGGAGGCCGTCCTGGACCTCTCCTCCCAGATGGCCGACGAGGACCGCAACGACATCCGCATCGAGGCCGCCCTCGCCAAGCTCTACGGCTCCGAGATGGCCTGCCTGATGGCCGACGAACTGGTCCAGATCCGCGGCGGCCGGGGCTTCGAGACCGCGGCCTCCCTCGAAGCCCGGGGCGAGCGCGCGGTCCCCGCCGAGCAGCTCCTGCGGGACCTGCGCATCAACCGCATCTTCGAGGGCTCCACCGAGATCATGCACCTGCTGATCGCGCGCGAGGCCGTCGACGCCCACCTCTCGGTCGCCGGCGACCTGATCGACCCCGACAAGACCCTCTCCGACAAGGCGCGGGCGAGCGCTCAGGCCGGTGTCTTCTACGCCAAGTGGCTGCCGAAGCTCGTCGCGGGCCCCGGTCAACTCCCTCGCTCGTACGCCGACTTCCACCCCTCCGGCCACCCCGACCTCTCCGGTCACCTGCGCTACGTCGAGCGCACCGCCCGCAAGCTCGCCCGCTCCACCTTCTACGCCATGTCCCGCTGGCAGGGCCGGATGGAGACCAAGCAGGGCTTCCTGGGCCGGATCGTCGACATCGGCGCGGAGCTGTTCGCGATGAGCGCCGCGTGCGTGCGCGCCGAGCACCTGCGCGCCAAGGACGACCACGGCCGCGAGGCCTACCAGCTGGCCGACGCCTTCTGCCGCCAGTCCCGCATCCGCGTCGAGGAACTCTTCGGCCGCCTGTGGAGCAACACCGACGACCTGGACCGCAAGGTCGTCAAGGGCGTGCTGGGCGGCGCGTACGAGTGGCTGGAGGAGGGCGTCGTCGACCCGTCCGGCGACGGCCCGTGGATCGCGGACGCGACCCCGGGCGCCAGCGCGAAGGAGAACGTCCGCCGGGCCGTCGGCTGAGCCGCGGGCCGCCCGGGACCGCGGGACCGCGTGCCCCGCCGCTCGCGCCGGAGTGGCCGAGGCGGGGCACCGGACACCGGCCCCGGGCGGGGACCGGCACCCCGCGCCCCGGTGATGGTGCGCGGCGGGGACCCGCCCAGCGCACCCCGTGCTCACCCACCCGCGCGGATCCCTGTGACACGGCGGCGTCCGCAGGCGCGGGCGCCGTCAGCGACGCCGCGTCCGGTGGGGCGGAGGCGAGCGGTCCGGGCGTTCCGGGCGGCCCGCGGTGGCGGAAGCGGCCGGAGCCCCGCCGGCAGAAGCGGGACGGAGACCCCAGACGGCGGGCCCTCCCGCGGGCCCGCGACACCCGACCGAGGGACGCGCTGTCCTCCCGGAGGGCCGTTGCGGACACAATGGGGGGATGAGCGACAGTCCAGCCCCACTCGCCGACCCCCACCTCGTCTACGACCCGGTGGCGGGCGACGGCCCGAAGGACGTGGTGGTCCTCGGGTCCACCGGGTCGATCGGGACCCAGGCCATCGACCTCGTGCTGCGCAACCCGGACCGCTTCCGGGTCACCGCCCTGTCCGCCAACGGCGGCCGGGTCGCCCTCCTCGCCGAGCAGGCGTACCGGCTGAAGGTGCGGACCGTCGCCGTCGCCCGCGAGGACGTCGTACCGGCGCTGCGGGAGGCGCTCACCGCCCGGTACGGGACGGGCGAGCCGCTCCCCGAGATCCTGGCCGGACCGGAGGCGGCCACCCGGGTCGCCGCCTCCGACTGCCACACCGTGCTCAACGGCATCACCGGCTCCATCGGACTCGCCCCCACGCTCGCCGCCCTGGAGGCGGGCCGCACCCTCGCGCTGGCCAACAAGGAGTCGCTCATCGTCGGCGGCCCGCTGGTCAAGGCGCTGGCCAAGCCGGGCCAGATCATCCCGGTCGACTCCGAGCACGCCGCCCTCTTCCAGGCGCTGGCCGCCGGCACCCGCGCCGACGTGCGCAAGCTGGTCGTCACCGCCTCCGGCGGCCCGTTCCGCGGCCGGACCAAGGATCAGCTGGCGGCCGTCACCGTCGAGGACGCGCTCGCCCACCCCACCTGGGCCATGGGCCCGGTGATCACGATCAACTCCGCGACCCTCGTCAACAAGGGCCTGGAGGTGATCGAGGCCCACCTGCTCTACGACATTCCCTTCGACCGCATTGAGGTGGTCGTGCACCCGCAGTCGTATGTCCACTCGATGGTTGAGTACACGGACGGATCGACCCTGGCCCACGCGACGCCCCCCGACATGGGCGGGCCCATCGCCGTGGGCCTCGGCTGGCCCGAACGCGTCCCCGACGCCGCCCCCGCCTTCGACTGGAGCAAGGCCTCGACCTGGGAGTTCTTCCCGCTCGACAACGAGGCCTTCCCCTCCGTCGACCTGGCCAGGCACGTCGGACAGCTCGCGGGCACGGCCCCGGCGGTGTTCAATGCCGCCAACGAGGAGTGCGTCGAGGCGTTCCGCTCCGGCGCGCTGCCGTTTCTCGGGATCATGGAGACCGTCACGCGGGTGGTCGAGGAGCACGGCACCCCCGGTACGGGAACCTCGCTCACCGTCGCGGACGTCCTCGAAGCGGAGACCTGGGCACGCGCCCGGGCCCGGCAACTGGCGGCACAGACGGCGGAGGCCCGTGCATGACGACCCTGATGTTCATCCTCGGCATAGTCCTCTTCGCCGTCGGTCTGCTCTTCTCCATCGCCTGGCACGAGCTGGGCCACCTGTCCACGGCCAAGATGTTCGGCATCCGGGTGCCGCAGTACATGGTGGGCTTCGGACCGACGCTCTTCTCGAAGAAGAAGGGCGACACCGAGTACGGGGTCAAGGCCATCCCCTTCGGCGGCTACATCCGCATGATCGGCATGTTCCCGCCCGGCCCGGACGGCCGCATGGAGGCACGTTCCACCTCGCCCTGGCGCGGGATGATAGAGGACGCCCGCTCGGCCGCCTTCGAGGAACTGCAGCCCGGTGACGAGAAGCGCCTCTTCTACACGCGCAAGCCGTGGAAGCGCGTCATCGTCATGTTCGCCGGCCCGTTCATGAACCTGATCCTCGCCGTGGTGCTCTTCCTCACGGTGCTGATGGGCTTCGGCATCTCCCAGCAGACCACCACCGTCAGCTCGGTCTCCCAGTGCGTCATCTCGCAGAGCGAGAACCGCGACGACTGCGCCAAGTCCGACCCCGCCTCCCCGGCCGCCGCCGCGGGCCTCAGGGCGGGCGACAAGATCCTCGCCTTCGACGGCGTACGCACCGACGACTGGGACAGGCTGTCCGACCTGATCCGCGCCAACCCGGGCGAGGACGTGCCGGTCGTCGTCGAGCGCAAGGGCGAGGAGATCACCCTCCACGCGACCATCGCCACCAACAAGGTCGCCAAGAAGGACTCCAACGGACAGATCGTCCAGGGCGAGTACGTCACCGCGGGCTTCCTCGGCTTCAGCTCCGCCACCGGCGTGGTGAAACAGGACTTCGGCCAGTCCGTGACCTGGATGGGCGACCGGATCGGCGACGCCGTCGACAACCTCGCCGCCCTGCCCGCCAAGATCCCCGCCCTGTGGGACGCGGCCTTCGGCGACGGACCCCGCGAGGCCGACTCCCCGATGGGCGTCGTCGGCGCGGCCCGCGTCGGCGGCGAGATCGCCACCCTGGACATCCCGCCCACCCAGCAGCTCGCCATGTTCGTCATGCTGGTGGCCGGCTTCAACCTCTCCCTGTTCCTCTTCAACATGCTCCCGCTGCTGCCGCTCGACGGCGGCCACATCGCGGGCGCCCTGTGGGAGTCGCTGCGCCGCGGCACCGCGAAGGTGCTGCGCAGGCCCGACCCCGGGCCCTTCGACGTGGCGAAGCTGATGCCGGTGGCCTACGTCGTGGCGGGCGTCTTCGTCTGCTTCACCCTGCTCGTGCTGGTGGCGGACGTGGTCAACCCGGTCCGCATCACCTGATCACCGGCCCGTCCGCCGCACCCCGGCCCGATCGTCCGATCCGCGGACCGTCCGACCGATCCGATGAGAAGCCCGATCCGGAGAGCATGTCCCTCCGGACCGGGCTTCACTCACCTCACCCCGCAGATGGACGCCATAGGGTGCATCTCCCGTACGCCGCGTACCCGGCGTTCATGTCGGTGCCGTAATCTCGAAGGCCGGAGCCCGCCGCTGAACGGGGCCGGACCTTGATCCACGACTTGGGGTTGCACAGCAGATGACTGCGATTTCTCTCGGCATGCCGGACGTTCCGACCAGGCTCGCGGAGCGCCGCAAGAGCCGGCAGATCCAGGTCGGGCCCGTGGCGGTGGGCGGCGACGCCCCCGTGTCGGTGCAGTCCATGACCACCACCCGCACCTCCGACATCGGCGCCACCCTCCAGCAGATCGCCGAGCTGACGGCGTCCGGCTGCCAGATCGTCCGGGTGGCCTGCCCCACCCAGGACGACGCCGACGCGCTGCCCGTCATCGCGAGGAAGTCGCAGATCCCGGTGATCGCGGACATCCACTTCCAGCCCAAGTACGTCTTCGCCGCGATCGAGGCCGGCTGCGCCGCGGTCCGCGTGAACCCGGGCAACATCAAGCAGTTCGACGACAAGGTCAAGGAGATCGCCAAGGCGGCGAAGGACCACGGCACGCCCATCCGCATCGGCGTGAACGCGGGCTCCCTGGACCGCCGCCTCCTCCAGAAGTACGGCAAGGCGACCCCGGAGGCGCTCGCCGAGTCCGCCCTCTGGGAGGCGTCGCTCTTCGAGGAGCACGACTTCCGCGACATCAAGATCTCGGTCAAGCACAACGACCCGGTCGTCATGGTCGAGGCTTACCGCCAGCTCGCCGCCCAGTGCGACTACCCCCTCCACCTCGGCGTCACCGAGGCGGGCCCGGCGTTCCAGGGCACCATCAAGTCGGCGGTCGCCTTCGGCGCGCTGCTCTCCCAGGGCATCGGCGACACCATCCGCGTCTCCCTCTCCGCCCCGCCGGTCGAGGAGATCAAGGTCGGCATCCAGATCCTGGAGTCGCTGAACCTGCGCCAGCGCGGCCTGGAGATCGTCTCCTGCCCGTCCTGCGGCCGGGCCCAGGTCGACGTCTACAAGCTGGCCGAGGAGGTCACCGCCGGCCTGGAGGGCATGGAGGTCCCCCTCCGCGTGGCCGTCATGGGCTGCGTCGTCAACGGCCCCGGCGAGGCCCGCGAGGCCGACCTCGGCGTCGCCTCCGGCAACGGCAAGGGGCAGATCTTCGTCAAGGGTGAGGTCATCAAGACCGTCCCCGAGTCCAAGATCGTGGAGACCCTCATCGACGAGGCCATGAAGATCGCCGAGCAGATGGAGAAGGACGGCGTGACCTCCGGCGAACCCTCCGTCTCCATCGCGGGCTGATCCACCCCCTAGGGCCTGTCTGACAATTCCCGTCTGCCGTGCGACGCCATGCACGCTCCCCCACTGCCTCAAGGGCGTGGGAGGTACCCCCACTCGCCGCACCGGCCCCAGACCCGAGTACGGCCAGTACGCGGGTCTGGGGCCGGCGCACCGAGAGCACGCACTGACGCCGCACGGCCGCCCTTCGGGCGACGACGCGAATTGTCAGACAGGCCCTAGTGCCGCGTCGCCCAGGGGGGCGGCGCGGCATATTCGCGGCAGGTACAGTGCGGGGACCAGCAGATCTCAGGGTGAGGCCCCCGCACGTGTTGACGCAGACCACCTCCCGCGTGCTCGAACCGAGCGACCTGGACGCCGCGCTCGCCATCCTCGACCGCGACCCGGTCGCGAACGCCTTCGTGACCGCCCGCGTCCAGATCGCCGGTCTCGACCCGTGGCGCCTCGGCGGCGAGATGTGGGGCTGGTACGAGCACGGCATGCTCACGTCCCTGTGCTACGCGGGCGCCAACCTCGTGCCCATCTGCGCCACCCCGCGCGCCGTCCGCGCCTTCGCCGACCGCGCCCGCCGGGCCGGCCGCCGCTGCTCCTCGATCGTCGGCCCGGCCGGCCCGACCGCCCAGCTGTGGCGGCTGCTCGAACCGGGCTGGGGCCCGGCCCGCGAGGTCCGCACCCACCAGCCCCTCATGGTCGCCGACCGCCTCCCCGACGACATCGCCGCGGACCCCTACGTCCGCCGTGTCCGCAAGGACGAGGTGGAGCGGATCATGCCGGCCTGCGTGGCGATGTTCACCGAGGAGGTCGGCATCTCCCCGATGGCCGGCGACGGCGGCCTGCTCTACCAGGCCCGGGTCGCCGAACTCGTCGGCTCCGGCCGCTCCTTCGCCCGCTTCGACGCCGACGGCAAGGTCGTCTTCAAGGCCGAGATCGGCGCCGCCACCGACCGCGCCTGCCAGATCCAGGGCGTGTGGGTGGCCCCCGAGTACCGCGGCAAGGGCCTGGCGGCCCCCGGCATGGCGGCGGTCCTGCGCTACGCCCTCGCGGACGTCGCGCCGGTGGCGAGCCTCTACGTCAACGACTTCAACACCGCGGCGCGACGGACCTACCTCCGGGTCGGTTTCCAAGAGGTGGGCGCCTTCATGAGCGTCCTGTTCTGATCCCTCAGCGCACCACCTGCACCGGCGCCCCCACCCCACCCCCCCTGTAGGCTCCCGGCATGGACCTCGTGATCGGCCCACTGGACCTCTCCGCGCACGTGGACGAGGCCCTGGCCGTCCAAGCCGCCGCCTTCGGCCTCGGCCCCGACGAGGTGGCCGTCCGCCGTCAGATCGTCCTGCGCCACATGACCCACCCCGGAGCCAGAGCCCTCGGCGCCACCGTCCGGGGCCGTCTCGTCGGCTTCGTCTACGGCATGCCCAACGACCGCACCCACTGGTGGTCCACGGTCGTCGAGCCGTACCTCCGCGCCCAGGGCACCGACGCCTGGCTCGACGACTCCTTCGTCATCACCGAACTCCACGTCCACCCGTCCCACCAGAACCGCGGCGCGGGCCGCTCCCTGATCACCACGATCACCGACGCCGCCACCGAGCCCCGCTCGATCCTCTCCGCGATCGACACCGAGAGCCCCGCCCGCGGCCTCTACCGCTCCCTCGGCTACCAGGACCTCGCCCGCCGCGTCCTCTTCCCCAGCGCCCCCAAGCCGTACGCGGTCATGGGCGCCACGCTCCCCCTGCTGAGGCGCACCCCCGGCCGATAACCGATTTCCACCCCACCGGACCACCCGGCTAACCTCCTAGCACCACCCTTACGCAGCAGGAGACACGAGAACCATGGCCAACGCACCGGTCCAGCGCATGTCGAAGTTGATGGCGAAGACGCTGCGCGACGACCCGGCGGACGCCGAGGTCCTCAGCCACAAGCTGCTGGTCCGCGCCGGCTACGTGCGCCGCACCGCCGCCGGCCTGTGGAGCTGGCTGCCGCTCGGCAAGAAGGTCCTCGGCAACATCGAGCGCATCGTCCGCGAGGAAATGGACGCCATCGGCGCCCAGGAGGTCCAGCTCCCCGCCCTCCTGCCGCGCGAGCCGTACGAGGCCACGGGCCGCTGGGACGAGTACGGACCCGAACTCTTCCGCCTCCAGGACCGCAAGGGCGGCGACTACCTCCTCGGCCCCACCCACGAGGAGATCTTCACCCTCCTCGTCAAGGACCAGGCGTCCTCCTACAAGGACCTGCCGGTCATCCTCTACCAGATCCAGAACAAGTACCGCGACGAGGCCCGCCCCCGGGCCGGCATCCTGCGCGGCCGCGAGTTCCTCATGAAGGACTCCTACTCCTTCGACGTGGCCGACGAGGGCCTCGCCGAGTCCTACGCCCTGCACCGCGCCGCCTACCAGCGCATCTTCGAACGCCTGGGCCTCGACTACCGCATCGTCGCGGCCACCGCCGGCGCCATGGGCGGCTCCAAGTCCGAGGAGTTCCTGGCCCCCGCGGAGGCCGGCGAGGACACCTTCGCGGACTGCCCGAACTGCGACTACGCCGCCAACACCGAGGCGATCACCTACACCCTCACCCCGGTCGAGGTCACGGATGTCCCCGGCGCCGAGGACATCCCGACCCCCGACACCCCCACCATCGAGACCCTGGCCGCCTCCCTCGGCGTCGAGGCCTCCGCCACCCTCAAGAACCTCCTGGTCAAGGTGGACGGCGAGATCGTCGCCGTGGGCGTCCCCGGCGACCGCGAGGTCGATATGGACAAGGTCGAGGCCCACTTCGCCCCCGCCGCCGTAGAACTGGTCACCGCCGAGGACTTCGTAGGCCGCCCCGACCTGGTCCGCGGCTACGTCGGCCCGCAGGGCCTGGGCGAGAAGGTCAAGTACATCGCCGACCCCCGCGTCGCGCCGGGCACCGCGTGGATCACGGGCGCCAACAAGGCCGACACCCACGCCAAGAACGTCGTGGCGGGCCGCGACTTCGAGGTCGACACCTACGTCGACGTCGTGGTCGTCCGCGAGGGCGACCCCTGCCCCAACTGCGGCACCGGCCTCAAGCTGGACCGCGCGATCGAGATCGGCCACATCTTCCAGCTGGGCCGTAAGTACGCCGACGCCCTCAAGCTCGACGTCCTCGGCCAGAACGGCAAGCCGGCCCGCGTCACGATGGGCTCCTACGGCATCGGCGTCTCCCGCGCGGTGGCCGCCCTCGCCGAACAGCACGCCGACGACAAGGGCCTCGTCTGGTCCAAGGAGGTCGCCCCGGCCGACGTCCACGTGGTCGCCGCGGGCAAGGCGCTCCAGACCGAGCTGGCCCTGGAGGTCTCCGACAAGCTGGCCGCGGCCGGCGTCCGCGTCCTGGTGGACGACCGCGCGGGAGTGTCCCCGGGCGTGAAGTTCACCGACGCCGAACTCATCGGCGTCCCCCAGATCCTGGTGGCCGGCCGCCGCTCCGCCGAGGGCGTCGTCGAGCTGAAGGACCGCCGCACGGGCGAGCGCGAGGAAGTAACGGTCGAGGAGGCCCTGGCCCGCCTCTCCGGCTGACGCCCGGGGGTAGGCGACCCGGCGTGGTCCTGGCACCCGGGGGTGGGCCCGCGCCCCGGCGCAGCACCGGGTGCCCGGCGTGGGTGCGGGCGAGAGGGGGACGCGGCCCGGCGTTGCGGGGTGCCTCCCCCAGTGCCTGAACGGCCTGGGAGGTACCCCCACCGCCCACCCGTGCCGCCCCAGCGGCACGACTGCCCGCAGCGGCGGCGACATAGCGGCGACCCGCAGCGGCGGCGGCGTGGCGGCGGCGCGCAGCTGCGGCGGCGTGACGGGACCCGCGGCTGGGCCGGGGAAAGCCGCGTACGGCGAGAAGGCGAACGCGGAGCGGTGGCGGGGAGAGCCGCGTACGGCGAGGGACCGGGACGCGGAGCGTTGGCGGGGAAGCCGCGTACGGCGGTGAGGGGTCGTGTCGGGGGGTGTCCGCCCGCAGCGGTTGGCGCGTCAACGCGCCGAGCCCCCGTAGCCGACCGATTTCGCGCCGTTCCGAGGACGGACACCCCCCGGCGCGGCCCCGACCCACCCACCGGACAAACGGCGCTACGCGCACCCCCACCACACCCGCACAGGCCGCCGCAGGCACCCGCCCCGTCACAACCAGCCCGCGAACTCCAACAACAGCTCCGCGTCCCGCTCACGCCCCACCCGCCGGGCCCGCACCCCGGACTCCACCGCCCGGAACAGCGTCCAGCCGCGCAGCCGTTCCTGATCGACCTCCAGCGACTCCGCGAGCCGCTTGATCCGCCGCCGAGTCGTCGAGGCCCCCGACGGCTGTGCGATCAGATCCTCCACCCGGTCCCGCACGAGCCGCGCCAGATCGAACGCGCTCTCCCCGACCACCGGATCGGGCCCCACCGCCAGCCACGGCATCCGATCCCCGGCGAGCACCTTGCTCTGCCGGAACGTCCCGTGCAGCAGCCGCTGCTCCGACGCCCCGGCCAACAGCTCCGCACGCATTGCGAGCGCCGCGTCCACCAGCGGCGCCACCTCGGCATCCGCCGCCGCTCCCGCCCGCATCGCCTCCGCCTGCCGCCCCGTCCGCTCGGCCACCGTCTCGAACGGATGGGAGCCCGGCGGCTCCACCCACAGCCGCCGCAACGTCCCCGCGGCCTCAAGCAACGCCTTCGCCTCCGGCAACGACCGCACCGACACGTCCGGATGCAGCCGCTCCAGCAGCAGTACGCCCTCCTCGGCCCCCTCCTCCCGCACCTGCACGGCACCCCGCCCACCCCAGTGCACCAGCGCGGCCCGCTCGCTCTCCGGCCGCGCCCGGCGCGGGGCGAGCTTCAGCACCGCCGGCTCACCCTCGGCCGTCCGCACCAGCACCACCAGGCTGCCGCGCCCCCCGGGCACCTGCACCCGCTCCACCGTCAACCCGCGCTGCGCCACGGCCCGTTCCGCCACTTCGGGCAGCTTCGCCAACCAGTCGTCACCGCCCGGTGCCGTCTCGCCGAGCGCCCTGACCAAACGCCGCGGCGGTTCGAAAGCCATGCGCGAGCCGTTCCCTTCCCGTACGGAATGCCGTACGCGTTACGCAGTCGGTGATGCCGTCGCGGCCCGCTCTGCGAGCCCAGGGAAGGCTACGCTCCCGCCCCGCCAACGCACCGCGCGGACCGCGGCCTCGCGCAGCGCCGCGGCCGCCGCGGCCCGCCCGTCGCCCTCGGCCGCCCGTACCAGGTCGGAGTAGACCCCGGCCACCCGGTCCTCCAGCTCGGCCGCCAGCCGCACCGCCGCCGCCGAGTCCGGCACCGAGAAGGGCAGCGCGTACCCCGCCGCCGCGGCGACCGGTTCGCCGCCCAGGTCCTTCACCTCGCGCGCCAGCGTGTCCCGCCGCGCCCGGTGCGCGTCGTACGCCGTCCGCGCCTCGTTACGCCGTTTCTCACCGATCCGCCCGCCGACGACCCCGTAGCCGTACACGGCCGCGTGCTCCGCCGCCAGCGCCGCCTGGAGCGCGGCCAGCCGCCCGTCCTCCGCCTTGCCCACCCGTCAGCCCTCCGTCAGCAGAAACACGTGCGCCGCCCCGGCCGCCGCGACGGAGGCCAGCAGCCGCGCCGACTCACCCGGCACATCGAGCAGCGCCTCGGCCCGCCGGCCGGTCAGCTTCCGCTCGGCCCCGGCGAGCAGGGCCAATGCGCCCTTCTCGTCCGAGGGCACGACACCGGAGCCCTCGGAGCCATTCCCCGGCCCGGCAGCCCGAACGGAGGCCGAAGGCGACGCCCCCGTACCCGCCGCCGTACCCGACGCCGTCGGCGAAGCCGCCCGCCCCCCGCCGAACGCCTCCGCGTGCCGCAGGACCTCCTCCCGCAGTGGCCGCAGCCGCTCCGCCAGCCCCGGATGCGCCGCGATCACGGCCGCGTACCGCGCGGCCAGTTCCTCACTGTCCCGAGCCGCACGCGCGCGTGCCCGCTCGACAGCCGACGGTCCGGCCCCCGCCTCGCCGGAGCCCGACCCTCCGGTACAGCCGGCGAGCAGTGCGGCCCCGGCGGCCGACGCGAGCAGGCTCCTTCTGCGCGGCCCCCGGGGCAGGCGCGGCGATGGGGAAAGCGACACGGCAGACGTCCTCGACAGACTCGTACGGAAACGACGACAAGACGACAAAGCGACGACAGAACAGCGATGAACGATGAAGACAACCAACGACGAACGAGAAGACAACCAACGACGAACGAGAAGACAGCCAACGACGAACGCGACGAACGAGAACGAGACGGAAACCCGCAATCCCGCCCGCCCGTGATCACGGTACCCGTGCCCCGCCCGGCCACCACTCACCGGCACCGCCGGACCCGGGTGGACGGCAACACCCCCCGCGACCGGATACCCTTTGACCAGACACGCGCACCGACCCACAACAGCACACGCGGCCGAGGAGTCACCCGGATGAGCACCACCCAGAGCGAGAGGCTGCGAGAGCTGCTTGAGCCGCTCGTCGCCTCCCAGGGACTGGACCTCGAAGAGATCGCGGTGGACTCGGTCGGCCGCAGGCGTGTGCTGAGCGTGGTCGTGGACTCCGACACCGGAGCGGACCTGGACCGGATCGCCGATGTGAGCCGCGCGCTCTCGGCGAAGCTCGACGAGACCGACGCGATGGGCGAGGGGGAGTACACCCTCGAGGTCGGTACCCCCGGCGCGGAGCGCGCCCTCACCCAGCACCGCCACTACGTGCGCGCCACGGACCGCCTGGTCCGCTTCCAGCTGCACGAGGGCGGCGAACTGGTCGCCCGCATCCTCGCCGTGGACGAGGACGGACTCGACCTCGAAGTACCAGGGGTGAAGGGCCGCAAGCCCACCACCCGCAGACTGCCCTTCGGCGACATCGACAAGGCCCGCGTCCAGGTCGAGTTCAACCGCAAGGACGCCAAAGACGCCCCAGACGCTAAAGACAGCGACAACAAGACGGAAGAGGAGGAGGCGTAGCCGTGGACATCGACATGAGCGCCCTGCGGGGCTTGGTACGGGAGAAGGAGATCTCCTTCGACCTGCTGGTCGAAGCGATCGAGTCGGCCCTCCTCATCGCCTACCACCGCACCGAGGGAAGCCGCCGGCACGCGCGCGTGGAGCTCGACCGGAACACCGGCCACGTGACGGTGTGGGCGAAGGAGGACCCGGACGACCTCGAGGAGGGCCAGGCGGCCCGCGAGTTCGACGACACCCCGTCCGACTTCGGCCGCATCGCCGCCACCACCGCCAAGCAGGTCATCCTGCAGCGGCTGCGCGACGCCGAGGACGACGCGACGCTCGGCGAGTACGCCGGCCGGGAGGGCGACATCGTCACCGGCGTGGTCCAGCAGGGCCGCGACCCGAAGAACGTGCTGGTGGACATCGGCAAGCTGGAGGCCATCCTGCCGGTGCAGGAGCAGGTGCCCGGCGAGACCTACCCGCACGGCACGCGCCTGCGCTCGTACGTGGTCCGGGTGGCCAAGGGCGTACGGGGCCCCTCCGTGACGCTCTCCCGCACCCACCCCAACCTGGTGAAGAAGCTCTTCGCCCTGGAGGTGCCGGAGATCGCCGACGGATCCGTCGAGATCTCCGCGATCGCCCGCGAGGCCGGTCACCGCACCAAGATCGCCGTACGCTCCACCCGCTCGGGCCTGAACGCCAAGGGCGCCTGCATCGGCCCCATGGGCGGCCGGGTGCGCAACGTCATGGGCGAGCTGAACGGCGAGAAGATCGACATCGTCGACTGGTCGGACGACCCGGCCGAGATGGTGGCGAACGCGCTCTCCCCGGCCCGCGTCTCCAAGGTGGAGGTCGTGGACCTGGCGGCCCGCTCCGCGCGCGTGATCGTGCCCGACTACCAGCTCTCGCTGGCCATCGGCAAGGAAGGCCAGAACGCCCGGCTCGCGGCCCGGCTGACCGGCTGGCGGATCGACATCCGCCCCGACACCGAACAGCCCTCGGACGCGTCGCCGGAGCGGTCGTCCGGCGGCCACGGGGAATAGATCCAAGCCGCACGCCGCTGAGATCACGACAGCTTTGCGTGCGGCACGTGTTCGATTCTTGCCCCGAAGGGGTGAGGTCGGTCCGGGGAGGTAGACTTAGGAGTGTCTGGCCGGACACGTACCCGAGCATGCCCCGAGCGCACCTGCGTGGGGTGCCGGGAGCGAGCGGTCAAGAGCGAGCTGCTGCGCACCGTGGCGGTCGAGGGTCATTGCACCCCTGATCCACGCGGTACGCTGCCCGGCCGGGGTGCGTATGTACACCCCGCACCGGAGTGTGTCGACCAGGCGGTGCGCCGCAAGGCGTTTCCGCGGGCGCTCCGCGTCCCGGGCCCGCTCGACGTAAAGGCGTTGCGCCACTACGTCGAGCAGGCAGAAGGTTGCCACAAGGTTGCTGAAAGCAGCATGTGAGCAACGTGGTAAGGAAGACATGCCGCGCGGATACCCCGCGCGGCTTGGTACCTCGCGAGTCGAAAGCAGGTCGAGATTGCGATGAGCACTCGATGAGTACGCGATGAGTACGCCCATGAACTAGCGACGGTCCGGACGCAACCCGGACCTCAGAGGAGCGAAGTGGCTAAGGTCCGGGTCTACGAACTCGCCAAGGAGTTCGGTGTCGAGAGCAAGGTCGTCATGGCCAAGCTCCAGGAACTCGGTGAATTCGTCCGTTCGGCGTCTTCGACCATCGAAGCGCCCGTAGTACGCAAGCTGACAGACGCATTCCAGCAGGGTGGCGGCAACGGCCGTGCCGCCGGCCGCCCCGCGGCCCCGAAGAAGGCCGCCCCCAGGCCGTCGGCGCCGTCCCCGGCGCAGGCCGGTCCCTCCCAGGCCGCCAAGGCAGCGGGGGACCGTCCGGCCGCCCCGCGTCCGCCGGCCGCACCCAAGCCCGCGGCTGCCGAGCAGCCCGCGGCTCCGTCGGCCCCCGCGCCGGCTCCGTCGCAGGGTCCGCGCCCGACGCCGGGCCCCAAGCCCGCGCCGCGTCCGGCCCCGGCCGCGCCGGAGTTCACCGCTCCGCCGGCGGCTCCGGCCGCTCCGTCCACTCCGGCCCCGGCTCCGTCCGGTCCGAAGCCCGGCGGTGCGCGTCCCGGTGCCCCCAAGCCCGGCGGTGCCCGTCCGTCCGGTCCGGGTCAGGACCGTGGCCAGCAGGGCGGCCAGGGCCGTCCCGGCGGCCAGCGTCCCGGTGCCCCGGCGCAGCGTCCCGGTGGCCGTCCCGGCGGTCCGCGTCCGGGTAACAACCCCTTCACCTCCGGCGGCAACGCCGGCATGGCGCGTCCGCAGGCGCCCCGTCCGCAGGGCGGGCCCCGCCCGGGCGGTCCCGGTGGTGCTCCCGGCGGCGGTCCCCGTCCGCAGGGTCCCGGCGGCCAGGGCGGCGGTCCCCGTCCCCAGGCTCCGGGCGGCAACCGTCCGAGCCCGGGCGCGATGCCGCGTCCGCAGGGCGGCGGCGCCGGTCCCCGTCCCGGCGGCGGCCCGCGTCCGAACCCCGGCATGATGCCGCAGCGTCCCGCTGCGGGCCCGCGTCCCGGCCCCGGTGGCGGCGGTCGCGGTCCCGGCGGTGCCGGTCGTCCCGGCGGCGGCGGTCGTCCCGGTGGCGGCGGCGGCTTCGCCGGTCGTCCCGGTGGCGGCGGTGGCGGTCGTCCCGGTGGCGGCGGCGGTTTCGCCGGTCGTCCCGGTGGTGGCGGCGGCTTCGGCGGCGGCGGTGGCCGTCCCGGCTTCGGCGGTCGTCCCGGCGGTCCCGGTGGCCGTGGTGGCACGCAGGGCGCCTTCGGCCGTCCCGGCGGTCCCGCGCGTCGCGGTCGCAAGTCGAAGCGGCAGAGGCGCCAGGAGTACGAGGCCATGCAGGCCCCGTCGGTCGGCGGCGTGATGCTGCCTCGCGGCAACGGCGAGACCATTCGCCTGTCGCGCGGTGCGTCGCTCACCGACTTCGCGGAGAAGATCAACGCCAACCCGGCGTCGCTCGTCGCGGTCATGATGAACCTCGGCGAGATGGTCACCGCGACCCAGTCTGTCTCCGACGAGACGCTCCAGCTCCTCGCGGGCGAGATGAACTACACGGTTCAGATCGTCAGCCCGGAGGAGGAGGACCGCGAGCTGCTCGAGTCCTTCGACCTGGAGTTCGGCGAGGACGAGGGGTCCGAGGAGGACCTGGTCGTCCGTCCTCCGGTGGTCACGGTCATGGGTCACGTCGACCACGGCAAGACCCGACTGCTCGACGCCATCCGCAAGACGAACGTCATCGCGGGCGAGGCCGGCGGCATCACCCAGCACATCGGTGCCTACCAGGTCGCGACCGAGGTCAACGACGAAGAGCGCAAGATCACCTTCATCGACACCCCGGGTCACGAGGCGTTCACCGCCATGCGTGCCCGTGGTGCCCGGTCGACCGACATCGCGATCCTGGTCGTCGCGGCCAACGACGGCGTCATGCCGCAGACGGTCGAGGCGCTCAACCACGCCAAGGCGGCCGAGGTCCCGATCGTCGTCGCGGTCAACAAGATCGACGTCGAGGGCGCCGACCCGACCAAGGTGCGCGGTCAGCTGACCGAGTACGGCCTGGTGGCCGAGGAGTACGGCGGCGACACCATGTTCGTCGACATCTCCGCCAAGCAGGGTCTGCACATCGACTCCCTGCTGGAGGCCGTGGTCCTCACCGCGGACGCCTCGCTCGACCTGCGGGCCAACCCGGTCCAGGACGCGCAGGGCATCTCGATCGAGTCCCGTCTCGACCGCGGCCGCGGTGCCGTGGCGACGGTCCTCGTGCAGCGAGGCACCCTGCGGGTCGGCGACACGATGGTGGTGGGCGACGCCTACGGCCGCGTCCGCGCCATGCTCGACGACAACGGCAACAACGTCGCCGAGGCGGGTCCGTCCACGCCGGTCCAGGTGCTGGGTCTGACCAACGTCCCGGGCGCCGGTGACAACTTCATCGTGGTCGAGGAGGACCGTACGGCCCGCCAGATCGCGGAGAAGCGCGCCGCACGCGAGCGCAACGCCGCGTTCGCCAAGCGCACGCGCCGCGTGTCGCTGGAGGACCTGGACAAGGTGCTGAAGGCCGGCGAGGTCCAGCAGCTCAACCTGATCATCAAGGGCGACGCGTCCGGATCGGTCGAGGCGCTGGAATCCTCCCTGCTCCAGCTGGACGTCGGCGAAGAGGTCGACATCCGCGTCCTGCACCGCGGCGTCGGTGCGGTCACGGAGTCCGACATCGACCTGGCGATGGGCTCCGACGCCATCGTGATCGGCTTCAACGTGCGCGCCGCCGGGCGTGCCGCGCAGATGGCCGAGCGCGAAGGCGTGGACGTCCGGTACTACTCGGTCATCTACCAGGCGATCGAGGAGATCGAGGCGGCCCTCAAGGGCATGCTCAAGCCGGAGTACGAAGAGGTCGAGCTGGGCACGGCGGAGATCCGCGAGGTCTTCCGCTCCTCCAAGCTGGGCAACATCGCGGGTGTTCTCATCCGCTCCGGCGAGGTCAAGCGCAACACCAAGGCGCGCCTCCTGCGCGATGGCAAGGTCATCGCGGAGAACCTCAACATCGAGGGTCTGCGTCGCTTCAAGGACGACGTCACCGAGATCCGCGAAGGCTTCGAGGGCGGTATCAACCTCGGAAACTTCAACGACATCAAGGTCGACGACGTCATCGCGACGTACGAGATGCGCGAGAAGCCGCGGGTGTAAGCACCGCGACTTCCGGGAGTGACCGGTCCGGGGCCGGTCGGCGGAGCACAATTCCGTCGATCGGCCCCGGCCGTTCGTTGTACGGTTCAGATGATCCCGCCCGTTCGCGGCGGGGCCATCGATCCCGGACCGGCGGGTGAACCGGCTGCACATGTATGTGGGGACGCTGTCCTTCGACCTCCTCCTCGGCGACGTACATTCGCTGAAGGAGAAGCGCTCCGTCGTCCGCCCGATCGTCGCCGAACTCCAGCGGAAGTACGCGGTGAGCGCGGCGGAGGTGGAGCACATGAACCTCCATCGCCGGGCCGTCGTCGGCCTGGCCCTGGTGTCCGGCGACGCGGGCCACCTCAGCGACGTGCTCGACCGGTGCGAGCGGCTGGTGGCCGGCCGACCCGAGGTGGAACTGCTGTCCGTCAGGCGGCGCTTCCACGGCGACGACGACTGACCAGAACGGGCGGAAGACCGGATCGGGCACGAAGAAGCCGGAAGCCGGATCAGGCAAGAGAAGAAAGAACGGGAGACGGACCAGTGGCCGACAACGCGCGGGCGAAAAGGCTGGCGGACCTCATCCGAGAGGTGGTGGCCCAGAAGCTGCAGCGCGGGATCAAGGACCCGCGGCTCGGCTCGCACGTCACCATCACGGACACGCGGGTCACCGGTGACCTGCGGGAGGCGACCGTCTTCTACACGGTCTACGGGGACGACGAGGAGCGGAAGGCCGCCACGGCGGGCCTGGAGAGCGCCAAGGGCATCCTGCGCTCCGAGGTGGGCAAGGCGGCCGGCGTGAAGTTCACGCCGACCCTGACCTTCGTCATGGACGCCCTGCCGGACACCGCCCGCAACATCGAGGACCTCCTCGACAAGGCGCGGCAGTCCGACGAGAAGGTGCGCGAGGCGTCCGCGGGCGCCACGTACGCGGGCGAGGCGGACCCGTACCGCAAGCCGGACGAGGACGAGACCGAGGCCGACGAGACGGACGACACCGCTAAATGACCGACAAGCACACCACGCCCGACGGCCTTGTCATCGTCGACAAGCCGTCGGGCTTCACTTCGCACGACGTCGTCGCCAAGATGCGGGGCATCGCCCGCACCCGGCGCGTCGGGCACGCCGGCACGCTCGACCCGATGGCGACGGGCGTCCTGGTCCTCGGTGTGGAGCGGGCCACCAAGCTCCTCGGGCACCTCGCCCTCACCGAGAAGGAGTACCTGGGCACCATCAGGCTCGGGCAGACGACGCTCACCGACGACGCCGAGGGCGAGATCACGGGGTCGCGGGACGCCTCGAAGGTCACCCGGGAGGCGATCGACGCCGGCGTCGCCGAGCTGAGCGGCGACATCATGCAGGTGCCGTCCAAGGTCAGCGCCATCAAGATCAAGGGCGTGCGCTCCTACAAGCGGGCGCGCGAGGGAGAGGAGTTCGAGATCCCCGCCCGCCCCGTCACCGTCTCCTCCTTCGCGGTGTACGACGTCCGGGACGCCGTCGCCGACGACGGCACCCCGGTCCTGGACCTGGTGGTCTCGGTGACCTGCTCGTCCGGCACCTACATCCGGGCGCTGGCCCGCGACCTGGGCGCCGGACTCGGCGTCGGCGGGCACCTCACGGCGCTGCGCCGCACCCGCGTCGGGCCGTACAAGCTGGACGGCGCCCGGACCCTGGACCAGCTCCAGCAGGAGCTCACCGTCATGCCCGTCGCGGACGCGGCCGGCGCCGCCTTCCCGCGCTGGGCGGTGGACGCCAGGCGGGCCAGGCTGCTCACCAACGGCGTGCGGCTGGAGATGCCCGAGGAGTACACGGGCGTCGGTGCCGTCGCCGTCTTCGATCCCGAGGGGCGCCTCCTCGCCCTCGTGGAGGAGCACAAGGGCAAGGCGAAGAGCCTGGCCGTCTTCGGCTGAGCCCGCACACCGTCGGGTCCGCCCGTGGAGCGGCGCACACGGGGACTGCCACTGTCGCCGCTCCACGGTCCCCCCTCGGTTCCCCCACCCCTAGGGTGTATCCAACCCACCCCTTCTGTTCACCCGTCCGGGCAGGCGCTCGGAGTGAACCGGGGGAGTGGAAGGGGGCGCGTTCGCCGGGGGCTCTGTCCGGCTGATCATCACGCGCCTACCGTCGAACACACAGCACGGGTGTACGGCGGGGAGGTTCGACGATGGCGTCGCGGAACCGGTCCCGGGAGGCGACGGGCGGCAGGGCGGGAGAGCGGCCCGGGGACGGCTCCCGGGAGGCGCGAGGCGGACCCCCGGCCGTCCGGGTGGCCGACCCGGCGGAGCACGACGCATCCGACGCCGCCCTGATCCGCGTCCACGACCTCGCCGGCCGCCCCCGCGGCACGGGATTCGTCGCCGACCACCACGGCACCGTGCTCACCAGCCACGAAGCGGTCGACGGCCTGACCCGGCTGGTCCTGAGCACCGCCGGGGGCCGCCGCCGCGTCGTGGCCGCCGCCGATGTCGTCCCGCTGCCCGCCCTCGGCCTTGCCCTCGTGCGCACCGAGGGCCTCGGCGCCGACCCGCTGCCGCTGAGCACGCGGGACCGCGTCGAGGCCGGGACCTACGTCCGGATCGCCGCCGGCGGCTGGCGCGAGGCCCGGGTGCTGGGCTCCACCGACGTCACCTACACCGCCACCGACCGCTTCCACCTCCTCGGCGACGCCATCGAGCTGGCCGTCGGCACCTGCGGGCGCGACGCCCTCCGGCTGGGCGGGGGAGCGGCCGGCGGGCCCGTGCTCGACGTGGCCACCGGCGCCGTCCTCGGCGTCCTCGGCACCGCCCTCAGCTCCGGCCACAGCGACGTCGGCTTCGCCGTGCCGCTGCGCCGCGCGGCCGCGGGCCCGCTCGCCGACCTGCTCGCGGAGAACGCGGCGACGGTCCCGGCGTACGGCGCCGACCTCAACCTGGCCGGCGTGCTCGCCCTCACGGCGACGTCGGTCACGGAAACCGGGCACGCCGCCGGGCCGTACGGCGGACCCGACGCCCGGGAACCGGTCGAACGGGCGGGGGTGCAGCGCGAGTTCGCCGCCTTCGCCACGAGCGGCGTCCGCGTCCTTGGCCTGGTCGGCGCACCGGGCAGCGGCCGTACGACCGAGCTGGCGGCCCTCGCCGCCCGCCGTGCCAGGGGACCGGCAGCGGCCCCCACGCTCTGGCTGCGCGGGGCCGATCTGCACGACGACGACATGTCGCTGGCGGACGCGGTACACCGGACGCTGGCCCGGGCCGCCCGCATCGTCGCCGCCCCGGAGGCGGACCGCCCGGGCCCCGGCGGCCTCGGCGACGTCGTCCCCGAACGCCTCGCCCACCTGGCCCGCACCGCCGGACGGCCTCTCCTGATCGTCCTGGACGGCCCGGAGGAGATCCCGCCCGTCCTGGCCCACCGCCTCCCCGAGTGGACCGAGCGCACGGCCGCCTGGCTCCGGGAGACGGGCACACGGCTCGTGGTGGCCTGCCGCGCGGAGTACTGGGAGCACGCGGGGGCGGAGTTCCCGCGGGACCTGCTGCACGCCCCGGACCCCGGGGCGCCTTCGCCGGGCCCGGCGGGCGCGGGTGCGGATCCGGGTGCGGGTGCGGGCGCGGCACGGCGGCCCGCGTGGGCGGCGGAGGTCCCGTCGCCCCGGGCGTCCACCGCTCCGGGGCCGTGGCCCGTTCCGGGCGACGCGGTGGGCGCGGCGGGTGGTGCGCTGTCGTCCGGGGCAGAGGTTGCCGTGCCGGGGCGGGGATCGGGGTCGGGGGCGGCCGGTGGGGTGCCCTCGCCCGGGGCCGGTCTGCGGGAGCCGGGGTCGGGGGCTGCTGGGGGCGTGCCGACACTCGGTGCGAGTGGTGGGGTGTCTGGCGCGGCGAGGGAGGTTCCGCTGCCCACGGTGTTCATGGCTTCGGAAGGTCGGCCTGGTGCCGGTGGTGCCGGTCGTGCCGGTCGTGCCGGTGGTGCCGGTGGTGCCGGTGGTGTCGGTGATGCCGGTGGTGCGGCGGGGACTGGTGGGGCTGTACCGACGCTCGGTGCGAGTGGCGGGGTCTCTGGCGCGGCGGGGGAGGCGCCACGGCCCACGGTGTCCACGGCCTCCGTGCCTTGGCCGGGGTCGGTCGGTGGCGTGTCCTCGCCCGGGGACGGCCTGCGGGAGCCCGGGGCGGGAGCTGCCGGAGGTGCGGCGGCGCTCGGTGCGAATGGCGGTGCCTCCCGTGCGGCGGCGTGGCCGCATCGTACCGTTGGCGCCGGCGGGCCGCGACCGGCGCCGGGGACGGCCACAGGCCCGTCGGGTGGGACGGACGCCGTTGAAGGCGGGCCTGCGTCCGCACAGCGGGTGATCGCGGGCGCCCCGGTCCGCGGGCAGGCCGGGCTCCCGCCCTGCCTCCGCCTCGGCGACCTGCGCGACGACGAGGCCCGGGAGGCGCGCGCCCGCCACGGCGTGCCGGAAGGCGCCCTGGCGGACCCGGACGCCGGGCACCCCCTCACGATCCGCCTGCTCGCGGAGGTCCGGTCCGCCCTCCCCGGCCCCCCGGCCCCCGTGCCCGTCACCCGGGACGCGGTGTTCACGGCGTATCTGGACCTGATGTGCCTGCGCGTGGCCACCCGCCTGGCCGGGGAGAGCGGCCTGCACGGCACCGCCGTACGCCGGCTCGCCGCGAAGGTCTCCGGGCAGGTCCACGAGGCGGCCCGGCGCAGTCTCGGACCCGGGCAGGGCGGTCTGGACCGGGAGTCCTTCGAGACGCTGTTCCCGTGCGGACCGGCCCCGGCCCGGCTGGGCGGCGGCACCGGCTGGGCACCGGCCGTGCTCGCCGAGGGCCTCTTCGTACCCGCGGGCAGCGGCTACCGCTTCGCGCACGAGGAGCTCGCCGACTGGATCCAGGGCACCCACCTCGACCTGGACGAGGCCCTGCGCGCCCTCGTCCACCGGCGCGACACCCCGCTCGGCACCCACACCGTCCCCGTCCCGCACCACCGCATCGGCTCCGTCGTCGAGGCGCTCCTGCTCCTCGCCCGCCAGCACGGCATCCCCCAGCTCGCCCTGACCCTGGAGGAGCTGGTGCACGCCCTGGACCTCGACCCGCACTCCTGGTGGGCGGCCAGGCTGCTCGCCGAGGCGCTGACCCGCGTGCCCGACGCGACGCCGTACACCGAAGTGCTGCGGCTCCTCGCCGACGGCATCGCGCAGCGGGCCGGGGACGGGCAGCCGACCCCGCGGGTCTTCGGGCCCGCATTCTGGACGGCGCTGCGCGTGTCCGAGACCACCCGCCTGGACCTGCTGCGCCGCCTCGTCCTCGCCGACGGCCCGCCGCACGAACCCGGCCCCCGCCACCTGGACACCGCGGCCGGGCTGCTCGTCGCCGACCCCACGACCGTACAGCCGCTCCTCGTCCGCTGGTTCGACGACGAACGGCCGTTGCCCGCCACCCCGCACGCCACCGTGGCGACGGCGGCGCAGGCGCTGCTGCACACCCACCGCCACCGCGGCCTGGACGGACTCACCGAGGTACTCGTCGACAGCGCGCACCGCCGCGCCGACGAACTGCTCGGCGTCCTGGCCGAGGAGGAGCCGTCCGCGCTCTGCCGCGCGGTGGAGCGGTGGGCGCGCGACGAACGCCCCGCACGGCAGCGTGCGGCGGTCACCCACGGCCTGCGCACCGCCCCGCACGCACGCCCCGGCGCCGACCGCACCCTGCTCCGCCACGCCGCCCTGGTGCTGCTCGCCGGACCCTCCGACAGCCCGCTGCGCGGCGGCGCACTCGCCCTGCTCGTCCAGGACCCGGACTGCCGCGACCGGCACCTCCCCAGAGCCCTCGACCTCTTCGCCGCCTGCGATCCCTACCTTCCGCCGAGCGCGGTGGCCGCAGCCCTGCCGACCCACCCCGAGCCCGTCCTGGAAGCCTTCCGGGCCCGGCTGCTCGGCCCGGACGCCGGGGAGGCGCTGCGCAGGCTCGCCGACGCCACCACACCCGTGCTGACCCACCGGGTGGCCGCCCTCGTCGCCCGGACCGTGACCGAGCGCCCCGAGACCGCCGGACACCTGGCCGCCTACGTCGACCGGCGCCTCGACCGGGACCCGGCACCCCGCGCCGTACTCCTCCCCCTGGTCACCCGCCTCCTCGACGACGGCCCCGAGCCGGCGCGGGCCGCACTCGCCGGAATCCTCGCCGCCGACGGGGCGACGGCGAGCGCCCCGCTCCGCCGCGCACTGCGGGAGCACCTCTTCGCCCACGAGCACGAACCCGCCGTCCTGGACGCACTGCTGCACGCCGCCGCCCGGTGCGACGGTGAGGAGTTGCGGCCGCTCGTGCACCGCACCGGGCTGCTTCTCGTCCGCACCCCCGAGGGCGCCACCCGCTTCGACCGCGGCCTCGTCGACCTGGCCCGGCACCTGTCGGGGTTCGCCGCCCGGCTGACCGGCTGGCTCACCGACGCGCCCGAGGACTGGGCCGCACTGGTGGGCCCCAGCACCCGCCGCACGATCGAGCACCTGGCGGGCGTCCGCGTCCCCGCCTGACCCGCCCGCGCGCGGCGTGGGGTGCACCCGGTCACAGCACCGATGCCGATGCCGACCGGAGCCGGACGGCATGGCACCCTTAGACCTGCGTAAGGGTCACCACGGAAACCATGGAAACCACGGAAGCACCAAGGAGCGGACACAGTGCAGCGCTGGCGTGGCTTGGAGGACATCCCCGAGGACTGGGGACGCAGCGTCGTCACCATCGGCTCCTACGACGGTGTCCACCGCGGACACCAGCTGATCATCAGGCACGCCGTGGACCGCGCCCGCGAGCTGGGCGTCCCCGCCGTCGTCGTCACCTTCGACCCGCACCCCAGCGAGGTCGTCCGCCCCGGCAGCCACCCGCCGCTGCTCGCCCCGCACCACCGCAGGGCCGAACTGATGGCGGACCTGGGCGTGGACGCGGTGCTGATCCTCCCCTTCACCAAGGAGTTCTCGAAGCTCTCCGCGGCCGACTTCGTGGTCAAGGTCCTGGTCGACCGGCTGCGCGCCAAGGCGGTCGTCGAGGGCCCCAACTTCCGCTTCGGCCACAAGGCCGCCGGGAACGTGGACTTCCTCATCGAGCAGGGAAAGGTCTACGACTTCGAGGTCGAGGTCGTCGACCTGTACGTCACCGGCGAGGCGGGCGGCGGCGAGCCGTTCTCCTCCACCCTGACCCGCCGCCTGGTGGCCGAGGGCGAGGTGGCGGGCGCCGCGGAGATCCTGGGCCGCCCGCACCGCGTGGAGGGCGTCGTCGTACGGGGCGCCCAGCGCGGCCGCGAGATGGGCTTCCCGACGGCCAACGTCGAGACCCTCCCGCACACCGCGATCCCGGCCGACGGCGTCTACGCCGGCTGGCTGCACGCCCAGGGCGAGGCGATGCCGGCCGCGATCTCCGTCGGCACCAACCCGCAGTTCGAGGGCACCGAGCGCACGGTCGAGGCGTACGCCATCGACCGCGTGGACCTCGAGCTGTACGGCCTGCACGTCGCCGTGGACTTCGTGGCCTTCGTACGCGGGCAGGCGAAGTTCGAGACGCTGGACGCGCTCCTCGAGCAGATGGCCGTGGACGTGGACAGGTGCCGAGAGATCACCGCGACGGACGCCCCCAGGCCCTGAGGGCGATTCCTTCACCCGTCGCTCCCGCCAGCCCGGCGGCGTCCGCCCGCCCGTCGAGTCCCGCCGGGCCGTTGGCCGCCCGCCAGCCCTGCGGCGTCCGCCTCACCCGGCGGCCCGAGCCTGCCCGTCGTCTCCCGCCAGTCCGTCGACGTCCGCCTGCCCAGTGGCGTCCGCCCGCCTGCCCGGCCGTGTCAGCCCGTCCGTTCCGCGGCGGGTCGTTCCGCCCGGGCCCAGTGGCAGGCGACCTGGGACTCGTCGCCGCCGCGCAGGATCTCCAGCTCCCCGTTCCGGCAGGCGTCCGCGACGCCGGCCCGTGCGGCCTCGCCGGCCGCCAGCACCGGGCAGCGGACGTGGAAGCGGCAACCGCCGGGGATGTACGACGGGTCCGGCGGCTCGCCGGTGAGCACGACCGGCGTTCCGGGCGCCTCCGGGAGCACGGACAGCAGGGCCTGGGTGTAAGGGTGCCGCGGGGCCGTCAGCACCTGTTCCACCGCGCCCGTCTCGACGATCCGGCCGAGGTACATCACCGCGACCCGGTCGGCGATGTTCCAGGCCAGACCGAGGTCGTGGGTCACCACCAGCGCGGACAGGCCCAGCTCGGTGCGCAGCCGCAGCAGCAGCGCGAGGATCTCGCCGCGCACCGACGCGTCGAGGGAGGCCACCGGCTCGTCGGCGACGAGGAGTTCCGGCTGGAGGACCAGCGCGCCCGCGATGACGACCCGCTGGCGCTGGCCGCCGGACAGCTCGTGCGGGTAGCGCAGGAAGAACCGCTCCGGAGGCCGCAGCCCGGCCCGCGACAGCGCCTCGGCGACCGCCGTCCGCTCGTCCCCGGCGTGGCCGTGGATGCGCAGGCCCTCGGCGACGATGTCGTACACCGTGTGCCGCGGGTTCAGCGAGCCGCTCGGATCCTGGAGGACCAGCTGCGCCCGCCCGCGGTACGCCTTGAGCGCCCTGGCGGAGTACCCGAGAGGGGCACCGTCGAAGGTGACGCGTCCCCCGGTGGGTCTGACCAGGCCCAGCAGCGAACGGGCGAGGGTCGTCTTGCCGCAGCCCGACTCGCCGACCAGCGCGACGATCTCGCCCCGCCGGATGTCGAGGTCGACCCCGTCCACGGCTCGCGCGGCGGCGGCCCCGCGCCGGCCGGGAAAGGTGACGTGCAGACCCCGGACGCTCAGCAACGGGGGTGCGGCGCCGGGCGCGCCGCCGGGTGGGCCATCGGGTGGGCCGTCGGGCATGGTGCTGCTCATGGGGCACTGCTCCTCACTCCGTCGTCCTCCGCCGACGCGACCCCGCCCGCACCGCGTCCGTCGCCTCTCCCGTGGCCGTCGGCCGTCCCGCTGTCGCCGTCGGCGGTACTCCCGGCGGGTTCCGTGCCCTCGCCGGTGTCGCGGGTCCCGGCGGGCTTGCCGCGCTCGGCGGAGGAGCCGTCCGCGGCAGGCACTCCGCGCCCGGCGGGGCTCCCGCGCCCGGCGGTGTTCTCGCCCTCGGCCCCTTTCCCGCCCCCGGCGGCTTTCCCGGTTGCGGTCCCGGCAGTCGCCCCGTCGCCGTCCGGCGGCACCGTGCCGTCCGGACCCACGTGGACGCATGCCGCCCGGCGTCGCGTGCCCGCGTCCCGCAGCGGCTGGTCCTGGGTGGCACAGAGGTCCAGCGCCACCGGGCAGCGCGGATGGAACGCGCACCCGGACGGCACCGCGGCCGGGTCGGGCGGGTCGCCCGGCAGGCCGCGGGGCGCGAACCTCGAGGCCGGGTCCCCGATCGTGGGGAACGCCTCCGACAGCGCCCGGCCGTAGGGATGACGGGCGTCGTCGTAGACCTGCCGGGCCGGGCCCTCCTCGACCACCCGACCCGCGTACATCACCGCGAGCCGGTCGCAGGTGTCGGCCAGCACGGCGAGGTCGTGGCTGATCATGATCAGGCCGACGTCCTGCTCGCCCACCAGCCCCTCGATCAGCCGCAGGATCTGCGCCTGGATCATCACGTCGAGCGCCGTGGTCGGTTCGTCCGCGATGATCAGCCGCGGATCGCAGGCCAGCGCCATCGCGATCATCACCCGCTGCCGCTGGCCGCCGGACAGCTCGTGCGGGTAGGCACTGGCCCGCGCCGCCGGAAGACCGACCTGCTCCAGCAGCTCACCGGCCCGCTTTCGCGCCCCCGCCGACGTGGCCCTGCGGTGCAGCAGGATCGGCTCGGCGATCTGGTCGCCGATGCGGTGCACGGCGTTCAGCGAGTGCATCGCGCCCTGGAAGACGATCGACGCCCCCGCCCAGCGGACCGCCCGCACCCGCCCCCACTTCATCGTGAGCACGTCCTCGCCGTCCAGCAGGATCTCGCCGCCCACCCGCGCGCCCGGCGGCAGCAGCCGCAGCAGCGCCAGGGCCAGCGTGGACTTGCCGCAGCCGGACTCGCCCGCGATGCCGAGCTTCTCGCCCGCCGCCAGGGTCAGGTCGACCCCGCGCACGGCGGCCGCACCGCCGGGATACGTCACCTTCAGGTCCCGCACCTCGAGCAGACTCAACGGGACACCCCCAGCCTGGGATTGAGAACGGCCTCGACCGCGCGCCCGCACAGCGTGAACGCCAGCGCCACCACCGCGATCCCGATGCCCGGCGGCACCAGGTACCACCAGTCGCCGGAACTCACCGACCCCGCCTCCCGCGCGTCCTGCAGCAGCCCGCCCCAGGACACGACCGCCGGGTCCCCGAGCCCGAGGAAGGCCAGGGTCGCCTCGGCCAGGATCGCGGAGGAGATGATCAGGGTGGTCTGCGCCAGGATCAGCGGCATGACGTTGGGCAGCACGTGCCGGGACATGATGTGCCAGTGCCCGCCCCCGAGCGCCTTCGCCCGCTCGATGTACGGCCGCGACTCCACCGCCAGCGTCTGCGCCCGCACCAGCCGGGCCGTGGTCGGCCAGGTGGTCACGCCGATCGCGAGCACGATCGTGCCCAGCGACCGGGACAGCACCGTCGCCAGCACGATCGCCAGCACCAGCGTCGGCATCACCAGGAACCAGTCCGTGATCCGCATCATCACCGTGGCGTACCAGCCGCGGAAGTGACCGGCCGTGATCCCGATGAGCGCGCCGATGAGCACCGAGAGCGCCGCCGCGAGCAGCCCGACCAGGAGCGAGACGCGCGAGCCCCAGATCAGCAGGCCCAGCAGGCTCCGCCCGAACTGGTCGGTGCCCAGCGGGAACCGGCCGCTCGGGCTCTCCAGCGGCTGCCCGGGCGCGTCGGTCACGCTGTCCACGTCCGACCCGACGGTCAGCGGCGCGGTCAGTGCCACGAGCACGAACAGCAGCAGCGTGGCCAGCCCGAACACCTCCGCACGGTGCCTGCGGTACTCCTTCCAGAAGCGTGCGACGGAGGCACGGCGCCGCCGCCGGGCGAGAGCGCGCGGACCCGGCGCACCGGACTTCGCCGGCGGCCCGGACGTGGATTCGGTGGTCTCGGTGGTCTCGGCGCTCATCGGCCCACCCTCGGATCGAGCATCGGATACAACAGGTCCGCCAGGGTGTTCATCAGGATCACCGCGGCGGCGAAGACGAAGAACAGCCCCTGCACCAGCGGCAGATCGGGCACACTGAGCGCCTGGTAGAACAGCCCGCCGAGCCCCGGCCAGGAGAAGACCGTCTCGACGAGGATGACCCCCGCCACGGTCCGCCCCAGATTGACGAAGACCAGCGTCACCGTCGGCAGCAGCGCGTTGGGCACGGCGTGCCGGCGCCGTACGAGATCGTCCCTGAGGCCCTTGGCCCGCGCGGTCGTCAGATAGTCGCTGCCCATCTCGTCCAGCAGCGCCGACCGGGTGACGAGCAGCGTCTGCCCGTACTCCACCGCGACCAGCGTCACCACCGGCAGCACGAGATGGTGCGCGACGTCGAGCACGTGCGCGAAGCCCTCCTCGCGGCCCGACTCCATGCCCCCGGTCGGGAACAGCCCCGGGATCGGGTCCACCCCCACCGACAGCACGATGATCAGCAGCAGCCCCAGCCAGAAGGACGGGATGGAGTAGAGCGTCAGCGCCAGACCGGTGTTGAGCCGGTCGCCGAGCCCCCCGCGCCGCCACGCCGAGCGGGTACCGAGGAAGGCACCCAGCGCGGTGTAGAGCACGAAGGCCGTACCGGTGAGCAGCAGGGTGTTCGGCAGTGCCTCGGTGATCTTGTCGACGACGGGCGCGTGGAACTGGTACGACGTGCCCAGGTCCCCGCTCAGCGCCTTGACGCAGTAGTCCGTGAACTGCTCCCACAGTGGCAGGTCGAGCCCGAACTCCTCCTTGTACACGGCGAGCTGCTCGGCCGAGACCGGGCGGCCGCCGGTCATGAACTTCACCGGATCGCCGGGGATCAGCCGGAAGAGGAAGAAGCTCGTCACGAGCACGGCGAACAGCGAGACGGCCGCGCCCGCCAGCTTCCCCGCCACGTACCGCGGGTACGCGCTGCGGGTGCGCCCCCGCGGCGCCGCGGCCGCGGGAGCCCGCTTCTCGACCGCGGAGCCGGTGGCGCTACTCACGGTCGTCGGCCGACGCCCGCCGGCGGACGGCGAACAGTACCCCGAGACCGACGAGGACGACGACACCGGCGGCGATGCCGATCACCGTCCCGGTCGACGACGAATCCCCGGAGGAGTCACCGGAGCCGGCGGGCACCGCCGACCACCAGCTCCAGTAGCCGTCCTGCCCGTAGATGTTGCCCGCGTCCGACGGCATCGTGGTGATCGACTCGATCTGGTCCGTGCGATAGGCCTCGACGGCGTTCGGGTACGCCATGACGTTCATGTACCCGGTGTCGTACAGCCGCGACTGCATCTGCTTGACGATCTCCGCTCGCTTGCCGGCGTCGTACTCGCCCAACTGCCGCGCGTACAGGTCGTCGTACTTCTTGTCGCAGATGAAGTTGTCGGTGGCCCCGGTGTCCTTCGGCGTCGCCGGGAGCGCCGCGCAGGTGTGGATGGAGAGCACGAAGTCCGGGTCGGGATTGACGGACCAGCCGTCGAAGGCGAGGTCGTACTTGCCGGCCAGCCACGGGTCCGTCACGTTGTCCAGGCAGTTGAGCGTGACCGAGATGCCCAGCTCGCCCCACCACTCCTGGAGGTACTTGCCGACCGCCTTGTCGTTCGGGTCGGTGGCGTGGCACAGGATGCGGTAGTCCAGCGGCTTGCCGTCCTTGCCGAGGCGCTTGCCGTCGGAGTCCGTCCGGTAGCCCGCCTCGTCGAGCAACTGGGCCGCCTTCGCGGGATCGTAGGCCAGCTCCTGCTGGGCCGACGGCTCGAAGAAGTACGAGGAGAAGCGCGGCGGGATGTAGCCCGCGCCCTCGACCGCGTGGCCCTGGAACACCTTGTCGACGATCGCCTTGCGGTCCACCGCCATGAACAGTGCGTTGCGCACCCGTTGGTCCAGCAGCGAGGGATCGCCGTCACCGAACTTCGTCCCGTCCTTCGCCCGTGCGCCCGGATTGGTGGCCAGGGCGTAGAAGCGGCGGCCGGGGGCGTCGTTGACGCGGATGTTCTCCTCGCCCTTGAGCGAGTCGGCCTGGGCCGGAGTCAGCGACGGCGACCCGGCGACGAACGACACCTCGCCCTTGCGCAGGGCGGCGACCGCGGCGTCCTGGTCCTTGTAGTACCGGAAGACCAGCTCGTCGAACTTCGGCGCGCCGCGCCAGAAGTCCTTGTTGGCCTTGAGCCGCACATAGCTGTCCGGCTTGTAGTCGGTGAGCACGAACGGACCGTTGCCGACTACGGGGAAGTCCTTGTCGTTGTTGAACTTCGAGAAGTCGTCGACCTTCTCCCAGACGTGCTTGGGCACGATCGGCACGTCCAGCGCGGTCATCGTGGCCTGCGGCTTCTTCAGCCGGATCACCAGCTGGGTCGGGCTGGGCGCGGTGACCTCCGCGAAGTTGCCGACGAAGCTGCCGTTGGCGGTGGCGGCGCCCGGGTCGGTCATCATCGTGTTGAACGTCCACGCCGCGTCCTCGGCGGTGGCCTGCTCGCCGTCCGACCACTTGGAGTCGGAACGGATCGTGTACGTCCAGGTCAGCTTGTCCGGCGAGGACTTCCACTCCGTGGCGAGCCCCGGTATGACGTGGTTGTCCTTGGCGTCGTAGTTGGTCAGGTACTCGTACGTCAGCCGGTGGATGCTCGTACTGAGCAGCCGTACCGCCAGGAAGGGACTGAGCGAGTCGACGCTCTGCGCCACGGCGACGGTGAGCACCTTGTCGCCCCCCTTGCCGCCGTCGTCCTCCTTCGCCGAGACCGAGGGGGCGACCGCCCCCGACGCGAGGAGCAGCGCACCGGCGCCTGCTGCCGCGAGGAGACGGGTTCGCCACGGCCGGTGGGCGGTACGTCCGCTGCCGTGCTGATCGTGTCTGTTCATGACTACCTGACCTCGCGTCATCGCACGCGCAGACGCCGGGCGTCCTCGCGTGAGGCGGGCTTGAACGGTGGTGAACGCGGAATGAAGTGTGTGTCTACCAGCGGCAGTCTGCGCGCGTCAACGGTATGTCAAACCCCATGTGGCCTGCGGAAACGACGAGTTGACCCATACGTGACCCTCATTGGCGCAGACCACTGGCGCTTGCCTGGTGAGAGCGTGGCGGCTGGGGCGGACGTTGCCGTTCGCACACGCCCGAAGGCCCGCGCCGTCGAGGACGGCGCGGGCCTTCGGAGGTGGTGGGGCTACTGCTGGGGCGGGGGCGGAGGGGGCGTCTGCCCCTGCTGCGGCGGCTGCGGCGGCTGCCCCGGCTGTCCCGGCTGTCCCTGTTGCGGATATCCGTAACCGGGCTGGGCGTACGGCTGGCCGTAACCGGGCTGGGGGTACGGCTGCTGCTGCCCGGGCCCGGGCTGCGGCGGGTACGGCTGGCCCGGCTGCGGCTGCCCAGGCACCGGCTGCCCCGGCTGGCCCTGCTGCGGCGGCATCGGCTGCCCGGGCATCGGCTGCCCGGGCATCTGCTGGCCCGGCATGGGCGGGGCGGCGACCGGCGGCGGATTGCCGTCGGACGTCCACAGGCCGTGCGACTGCTGGTGGCGGACGAAGTCCTCGGCGACCATCGCCGCGAGGTTGAAGTACGCCTCCCGCACCTTCGGCCGCATCATGTCGAGGTCCACCTCGGCACCGGCGGACAGATGCTCGTCGAACGGGACCACGACGACACCTCGGCAGCGGGTCTGGAAGTGCCCCACGATGTCGTCGACCTTGATCATCTTGCCGGTCTCGCGGACCCCGGAGATGACCGTGATCGACCGTGAGACGAGGTCGGCGTACCCGTGCGCGGACAGCCAGTCCAGCGTCGTACTGGCGCTGCTCGCACCGTCCACGGACGGCGTCGAGATGATGATGAGCTGGTCGGCGAGGTCGAGCACGCCGCGCATGGCGCTGTAGAGGAGACCGGTGCCCGAGTCGGTGAGGATGATCGGGTACTGCTGGCCGAGCACGTCGATCGCGCGCCGGTAGTCCTCGTCGTTGAAGGTCGTGGACACGGCCGGGTCGACGTCGTTGGCGATGATCTCCAGACCGGACGAGGCCTGCGAGGTGAACCGCCTGATGTCCATGTACGAGTTGAGATACGGGATCGCCTGGACGAGGTCCCGGATGGTGGCCCCGGTCTCCCGGCGCACCCGTCGGCCGAGCGTACCGGCGTCCGGGTTGGCGTCGATCGCGAGGATCTTGTCCTGCCGTTCGGTGGCGAGCGTGGAGCCGAGCGCGGTGGTGGTCGTCGTCTTGCCGACGCCGCCCTTGAGGCTGATGACGGCGATGCGGTAGCAGGACAGCACCGGGGTGCGGATCAGGTCCAGCTTCCGCTGCCGCTCGGCCTCCTCCTTCTTCCCGCCCAGCTTGAACCGGGAACCGCCGGCGGCCGGACGGCTGCTCTTCGCCTTCTGCCGCTTGTTGTTCACCAGCCGGTCGGACGACAGCTCCACGGCCGCCGTGTACCCGAGCGGCGCCGCCCCCGGGTTGGTGGCCTGCCGCTGGTCGTGCTGCATCGGCTGCGGCCAGGCGGCTCCGAGCCGGGGATCGGCGGGCTGCGGGTGCGGCTGGGGCTGCGGCTGGTGCGGCTGGGGCTGCTGGGCCTGCGGCTGGTACTCCGGCTGCTGCGCAGGGGGTGCCTGGGGGGTGTGGGGCGCCGCTTGGGGTGCGTTGGGCGTCTGCACCGGCTGGCCGGGCTGCACCGGCTGGGCGGGCGGAGCCTGACCGACGTTCTGAGCCTGCGGAGCCTGCTGCGGCACACCGGGATACGGCTGCTGCGGCGACGGCCCGTGCGGGGCCTGCGGGGCCTGCGGGAAGCCGTATCCGGCGGGCGCCTGCGCGGGGGAGTGGGGCTGGGTCTGTGGCTGTGGGGCCTGCGCACCGGGCTGCGGGAAGCCGTAACCGGGCTGGGGGGCGGGCGGCGCGTCCCACCCGGCGGGCGCCGGCTGCGGAGCCTGCGGCTGGAAGGGAGGCTGCTGTGCCGGTACGCCCGGCTGCTCGGGAGGGGCGGGCGCGGGCTGGGGCTGGGACTGTGCGGGCCACTGGTGGGCCGCCGCGGGCGCGACCGGCGGGTACGACGGAGGCAGCGGCGGCATACCCGAGGGCGCCGGTGGCGCCGCGTCCTGCGGAACGGCGTCCTGCGGCACGCCGTCGGCCGGCGGGGCGGCATCATTGGGCACCGCGTCCGCGGGCACGGCGTCCACGGGCTCGTCCTCCGCCGGGACGCTGTCCTCGGGTTCGGCGGCGGTCTGCTCCGCGGACTCGGGCTCGGTGACGGCCGCCAGGACGACCGGCTCCGGCTCCGGCTCGGCGGCGGGGGCCGACCCACCGAGGCGGGGGTCGGCCAAGTCGCCGTGCGCGTCACCGGACACCGCGCCGGGAGCCTCGTCGGAGTCCGACTCGAAGCCGGACACCGTGTCGACGTCAGTATTGGCGTCAGCGTCAGGGTCAGTATCGGTATCGGTATCGGCGTCAGTAAAGCCCGTGCTCACGAAGGGCTCGTTGGGCTCGTCCGGCGTGTCACGGGCCTCGTCGGCACCGGCCGCCGGGTCCTCCCCGGCGGTGTCCTCCGGGGTCTCCTCCGCGGCGGCCCGCTCGGCGATCTCACGCTTGAGGGCAACCGCGGAGAAGCGCATGGTCGCGCCGCTTTCCAGGTCGCCGTTGTCGAGGTCGCCGGTGTCGGGCTCGCGGTCGGGTTCAGGTTCGGGCTCGGCCGCTGCCCCGGGCTCCTCGGCGGGCGGCGGCGGAACGGGAGCCTGGAGCTGGAACCCCCCGGCCGGGAAGGACGGCAGGGCCGCGGGAGACGCGAGATCCGCGGCAGGCGCCGGTTCGGCCACGGCTTTCGGCTCGGGCTCCGGCGTCCGAACCTCCGGCTCCGGCTCGGGCTCCGGCGGCGCGGACCGCTGCGACGGCGACGGCTGCGGCTCGAACCCGCTCCCCACCGGCAACTTGGGCACCCCTGCCGGCCCCCCGCTCGGCGGCGCGGGCGGAGTGAACGGCGCACCCGGCCCCGGCGGCGGAGGCGGCGTGAACGCGGCCCCCGGAGCCGGCGCCGGGGGCGGAGGCGTGAAGGGAGCGCCCGGGGCGGGAGCCGGCACGGAGGAAGGCCCATGGGGCGTCGCGTGCGGCGGCGGAGTCAGCCCCGGCAACGGCGGAACCGGACCACGAGGCGCGGGTGGAGCCGTCGGAGCGGAAGGCGGGGGAGAACCGGCCGAACCGGCAGGCGGATCGGCCCCCTCACCCTCACCCTGCCCGCCGTCGCCGGACGCGTTCTGCGTGTACCAGGCGGGCGGCGCGTAGTCGATGGTGAACTCGCCGGTCGTCTCGACGGAGGACTCCGCGTCGGGCTGGTCATCGCCGGGTGTAGCCCAGCCCCCGCGGATCCCGTCCCGATCGCTGCTCACAGTTCCTCCTGGTGTGGTCGAGCACCCTCATGCCGTGCTGGGGCGACCCTTGCTTGTCATTCGAAATTGTCCGAGGTCGTCCGATCCACCGGTTCTCCCCCTGAGACGCCGACGCCCGCTCACGGGTTCTGGTGTCGCGCCCGACACCAGCCTAATCACGAGTGACCCACCCCCGTCAGGCCCCCGTGCCCCTGCCCGCCTCGGTGCCCAACGTCACAACTGACGCAAAAAACATGCACTTTCGCGTCATATGGGGTGCAATCGGGCGATCCGGCCCAGGCGGTTCAGTCAGTCCATCCTCCGGGGCGTACCCAGCAGTCCGGTCTCCACATCGGTCGGCTGTGTCATCACGTACTGCCGGTCCCGTTCCGTACACCACAGGGTGACCCCGTCGGCGAGGGTCGGAAGCGCCTCGTACTCGGAGCGGGGCAGGCCGGTCACCCGGCCGATCTCCACCGCCTCGTCCGGTGAGACGCGCTGCACGCCCACCAGGCGCGCCTGACGCATCAACCGCGGCGCCAGCGGACTCAGGTAGGGCAGCAGCGTCAGCACGGACTGCCAGGGCGCGGAAACCACCCGGCCGCGAGGCGGACGCATGCCGCAGTCCCGGATGACCAGGACCGGTGCCGTCGCCGAGGCTCCCTGCGGAGGGACTCGCCCCACCTCGTGCACGGTCATACCGGACTGACCGCCACCTACCGCCTGCACCATCTGTGCCCAGTGAGCCGGGCGACCGGTCTCTACGGTCACCCGGGCCCCGGTCGCCGCAACGCGCAGTGCCAGGACCTGCGTGGTCCACAGTCCGCCGATCAGGAGGATGTCGAAGGGCGTCGGGCGGTTCACCCCCAGCACGGCGGGCTGTCCCTCACCGTTGACACCCACCACGACACCGTCGTCCCCGACTGGCAGGCCGAGCGTGTCCACCTGGGCCATGGAGAGCGTGTGCCGCGGATGACGGGGGCCCAGGAGACCGAAGCCGGTGCGCAGACGCGCCCGCGGGCCCGTGACCGGCCGCCCGGAAGCGGCGGCCCCGGGCGTCGGAGTGGTGGACGGCGTAAAGGCCATCAGCGGGCACCTCCGAGGGGCAGGGTGGCGAGCACGCCGGGCAGTTGTTCGCGGTCCAGACGCACGAGACCGGTCCGCGCCTGACGTGCGACGTTCTCCAGGCCCCGGCGTGCGTCGGCCAGCTCCGTGCTGCTGCGACCGGTGACCCGCACGTGCCCGGTGACCGCCACGTCGTGGCGACCGCTCGGCGTCAGGGTGAGGCTGAACGTGGTCGCCAGCGCGGGCACCGCCGTCAGCTGGGCCACCAACTGTGGCAACCCGACACCCTGACCGCCCAACTGGGGCCAACGGCGTACCCAGTACGTGGTGTGCCGCCGGTTGTCGCAACGCCAGCTGCGGCTGGACTCCTCGGTTCGCCGCCGGGGTGCGTCACCCTGGCCCGACTGGACGGTCACCATCGGGTTGGCGCACATCGAGGTGGCGAGGGCGGACGACACCTCCTCCTCGGTCAGCAGGTTCACCCGGAAGCCGGCACCCGTCAGCCGGCTGGACAGATGCTCGGCCGAGCGCACCAGGCACTTCTGCGCCCCCGGCAGCCCGCCGCCGCGCGCGGCCACCGCGTCGGGGCACAGTTCGGGGTCGAGCTTCAACGCGATCCACATGATGCGGACGGCAGGGGCGGCGATCTCGGACTGCAGCTGCGCGTAGTTGGCCACCACGACAGACTGGCGCGGCAGATGGGGCGCGGGCGCGGTCTGTGTGTGCAGGACGATCTGCCCCGACGCCAGACGAATGCCGTCCACGTCGAGCGCGTCCCGGACCAGGGCCAGCGGGACCGGTCTGCGGCCGCGCTCGGCGCGCAGCGCCCCCGCGTCGGCCTCCACCTGAAGCACGGCGGTGAGGAACCCCCCGTCGCCCACCATGCCCACAGGCCGGCGGTCGTGCTCGTCCCGGTGGACGAAGCTGTACGTGCGCAGGTTCGGCTCGCACTCCACCGCCGGGGCCAGACCGGCGTCGATGCCCTGCGGCACCGGCACCTGCGGTGCGCCCCGGCGGCGGGCCCGCAGCGCGAGATGGCTGGCCAGCCACTCAGGCAGCCAGCGCCGACGCCGACGTACCACAGCTAGGAGCACCAGCACCGCGGCAACGGCGACCGACGGCACCGTCGCCACCGGCCCTAGGAGCCAACCGCACACCGCCAACGCGGCGGCCAACTCCAGGAGCACCAGCCGCTGCAGGGTGGACGAGCCACCACGTGCCGGGCGGGCTTGCAGGTGCGGGGTGACAGAGGACCGGACTGCCGACGCCGTGCGTCCGTTGTCCGGCGGCGCGTTGGTACGACGGGGCGCCGAATGCGTGCGTGACCGGGTCCGCGACGCGGAAGCCATCACTCCAAATCCCCCGAACTCTCACCGAAGATATTGTGCTCAGCACACGGCAGACTCCGGAAGCCTACCGGTGCCCCATGCACCGTCCGGCAACAGGCATAGTAGGGGCCGGGTCTGACTCGTACGGGGAGAGAACGAAGACACATGGCATCACGGCGCGATGAACTGAACGCCCACACCTTCGCGAAGCGCCGCACACTCGCGTCTTTCCTGCAGCCTTCCCCGTCCGGTTCGGAGGAAGGCGCCCCCAGGCCGCTGCGCGCGATCGTCCCCGGTGCGGTCGTCGGCATCGTGGTGCTCGCCGTGTTCGGTGCGATCGGTCTGTTCAGCCCGACCGCTCCGAAGGGTTGGGACGAGGCCGGCGGGCACGTGATCGTGGCCAGCGACTCCACGACGCGCTACGTCGTCCTGAAAACGGACGGGAAGAAGCAGCTCCACCCGGTCCTCAACATGGCCTCCGCCAAGCTCCTCCTCGACCCCGACAAGGACAGCGTCATCACGGTGGACGAGGGCGTACTCGACAGCGGCGAGCCACCGCACGGCGCCACGATCGGTATTCCGTATGCCCCCGACCGCCTGCCCGGTTCCGACGACGCCGAGCAGGCCAAGCGCTGGGCCGTCTGCGAACGGCCCGGCCCGGGCGGCCGGGCCATCCAGAAGGCGGCGTTCGTCTTCGCGGAGAAGGACTGGTCCAGGATGGAGGGCAAGAACAAACTCTCCGGTGGCGACCTGATGTACGTCGTCGGACCGGACGGTACATCCCAGTACGTCGTCGACTCGCACGGCTCCGCCTACGCGCTGGCCGATCCGGCCGACAAGGAACTCCTGAAAGCCCTGGACACCCAGGGCCGGGCCCCGCAGCGCGTGTCCCAGGAGTGGCTGGACACGCTCCACAAGGGCGACCCGATCGAGATCCCGGAGATCAAGGGCACGCCCGGTGCGGCGGCCGGCGCCTCCGACATGCTCGGGCAGTACGACAAGGTGGGCATGGTCATCAAGGCGTACGACGGGCGGCGCATGCAGTACTACGTCGTGCAGAGCGGCGCCGTGGCCCGCGTCTCGGAGTTCACGGCCACGTTGCTCCTCAACAGCGGTGCCCTCGTAGAAGTCGGACAGGCCGGCGAGGCGCAGCAGGTCAGCCCCGGCGCGGTCGTCGACAGCGTCGAGTTCGCGGAGCAACGGAACTGGCCGTCGTACCGCCCGAAGACGGTCAACGACGGCACCTCCGCGACCTCCGGCCGCAACACCGTCTGCAGCGTCCTGCGCTCGGTCAACGCGAAGAACGGCGACACCACCCTGTCCACCTGGGCGAGCACCGACTTCCCCGCCCAACTGCCCACCGGTTCCTCCAGCGCGTACGTGACTCCGGGCTCCGGGCAGCTCTACCGTCAGTTCCAGGGCAGCGAGACGAAGGCGGGCGGGGTCTTCCTCGTCACCGACACAGGACTGCGCTACGCCCTGCAGTCCAACAGCGACAGTGCCACCGACGACAAGGGCATCGGTACGTCCGACAAGAAGCGTGAGCAGGAACTGAGCGAGTCCCGGATCGCCCAGACGAGGCTCGGCTACGAGAACGTGGAACCATCACCCGTTCCGGCGAAGTGGTCGACGTTCCTGCCCACCGGCCCACGCCTGTCCGAGGCGGCAGCGCGCCAGCCGCAGGGCTCGTGACGCCCGTGTCTGCGCGGAAGAGGGAAACGATCTGGAAGCGGAAGCCCGCGTGTGGCGTTGGCCGGATGCGGAGCCGGACACTGACCGCGGCCGTGCTCGCCGCCACGGTGCTCGCCGCGCCGACCGTACTCACGTTCCTCCCCGCCTCCCCCGCGGCGCGGGCGGCCGACGGCGGTCAGTGCACCTTCCCCTCCAAGAACTACGAGGGCAGGCCATGGGCCCTCCAACGCGTCAACCTGGACGAGCTGTGGGCCCAAACGAAGGGCAAGGGCGTCCAGGTCGCCGTGATCGACACGGGCGTCGACGTGAAACATCCCCAACTCGCCGACGCAGTCGACGCGTCCAAGGGCAAGAACTACCTCCCCGAGAAGAACGACAAGGGCGAGAAGATCGACCGGGGCAACGCCCACGGCACCACCGACACCGTCGGCCACGGCACCCGCGTGGCCGGCATCATCGCGGCGCGCCCCGCCAAGGGCACCGGGTTCGTGGGCCTGGCCCCGGAGGCCACGATCATCCCCATCAAGCAGAACGACGCGGAGGGCAACGGCACGGCCGACACCCTCGCGACGTCGATCCGGCACGCCGTGGACGCGGGCGCCGACGTCATCAACATCTCGCAGGACACGGCCAAGGCGGTGAAACCCGCCTCGACCCTGGAGTCGGCCGTCGACTACGCCCTGGACAAGGAGGTCGTGGTCGTCGCATCGGCGGGCAACGACGGCCTGGGAGGCAGGGACAAGACGACATACCCGGCCTCCTACGAAGGCGTCCTCGCCGTCGCCTCCTCCGACCGCAACAACGAACGCGCCTCCTTCTCCCAGGCAGGCGAGTTCGTGGGCGTGGCCGCCCCCGGCGTCGACATGATCTCCACCGTCCCCGGGGGCGGCCACTGCTCCGACAACGGCACCAGCTTCTCCGCGCCCTACGTGGCGGCCGTGGCGGCGTTGCTGAAGTCGGCGTACCCCAAGTGGACGGCCGAGCAGATCGTCGCCCAGATCGAGCAGACGGCCGAACGCTCCATCCCCGGTCACGACCGCCTCGTCGGCTGGGGCGTGATCGACCCGGTCAAGGCCCTGACGGACATGGACCCGGCCCACCCGGTGGAATCCCCCGCGGCCGAAAAGCCGGACGTCCAAGCCAAGGCCCCCGACGTCCCCCCTCTCCACCTCGGCGAAACCGCCGACGAACGCAACACCCGCCTGGGCACCTACGTGGCCGTCGGCGCCCTGGTCCTCACCGCCGGCCTGGGCGGGACAGCGGTGGCGGTACGGGACTCACGGCGGCGAAATCGCTGACGGCACTGTCAGGGGTATGAGGCAGGATCCCGGCGAAGCCGTCGGTCACGCGGTCGGGGTGAGGACGATGGGGCGGCGAGTCGCGGGCTGAGAGGATAGGGCCGTTGGCCATCTATCCCGCTCTACGCCGGGAAGCCTCAGCGGCGGCTACGCGGGATCCAGCACGGGCTTCGCGGGAAGCCCGCCGTTGTTCTTGCAGCCCAGTTCCTTGGCCATGGCCAGCGCGAAGGAATGGGCCACGGTCGCGTAGGCCTCCTTCAGCGCCCGGACGTTGTCCTCGGGCTCCGTCGGCATGGCCCAGTGCTCCACGCCGACCTCAAGGTGAGCCACTTCCCCCGTGCCAGCTACTTTGCCGCTCTTGCACCCGAACTGGATGTCTGCCTTGTCCGCCGCCGCCAGGGTCCGCTCCCCCATCTTCAGCTCGGTGAACTTGGAGGCGGGAGAGCCCTTGGCGTCGGGGTCGACCTGACTCCAGGTGACTCTGAGATCGAAGTCCGGCGTGTCGAGGGGCGTGTAGATGCGGCAGATGTCCCCACCCCGGTCGTGGGGCGTGTTGTACATGGTGGCAAGGAGCGTCGCGGCCTGCTCGATGCTGTATTCGTCCCCCGAAGCCTCGAACCGCGACGAACCCGTGATCACCTTCAGCGCTTTGGCCGCGTCGGCGGAGACGGCGCTGCCGCCGCACAGCTGGGTCCCCGCGACGACCTTGTAGTCGTCCGGAACCCCTTCCTCGTCCCCTTCGCCTCCGCAACCCGTGGCCCCGAGAAGCAACGAGCCCGCCACGGCTACGGAGAGGAGTCCTCCGCGTACCGGCCTACGACTGACCACTGTCCACATCCTCATGACTCCTTGGTCGTCCCTTGCCTCAGCCCGTCTCCGGGTCATTGCCCTGCTGGTTCTCGCGGTCGTTGCCGACCCCGTAGCCGACCAGCATCGCTTGGCGCAGGTCCTCACCGAAGTCGCCGTCGCGGTCCAGGCCGTTGTGCGCCAGGAACTCCTTCATCGGGGCCTCGGCCATGCTCTCACCTGAGGAGTAGATCTTCTTCTTCTCGTCATGGGTGAGCTCCTCGACCTTCTCCTTGTGCTCATCCACCGAGTTGTCGGACACGTCGCCGACCACCTGGCCGATGAGCTGCTCCGCAGCACCGCTGGCGGTGTCGGTGGCCAAGGGGATGAGTACCGCGGCCGTGCCCACAGCGGCGGTTGCGGGCAGGAAGGCGACACCTGCCGCAATGCCGGCTGCGGCTCCGAACTCGACCCAGCCCGCCCGCTTGGCGACCGCCTTCTCGTAGTCCTCGTGGGTCTTGAGGTTCGTCGCCTCCACCTGGTCGGCCCGGGACTGGTCGAGCATGCCCTGCACCTCGGCACCCGTACGCACGGTCGCCCTGGCGGCACCCTCGTCGATTCCGTCCGGACCCACGGTCCCTTCCAGCACGCTGCGGGTGTAGACCTGCTCTGCGGTCGACAATGTCGCATAGGCGTCCGGGTGCTGGCCCAGGGTGCTGAGGAAGCCCCGGACGACACTCCGCCCGTTTCCGTCCACAGTGTCCCCGAAATCGAGGTGCCCTTCCGGATTCTTGCCCGGTGCGAACACGCTCTCCCCGTCGTTCTCGTCGAGCGCCCAGTTGATGTCGTCGATGTAGCCGGCGCCCATGACACCCAGGCTGTCGGCCATCGCCTCGTGACGCTCCTTGAGCAGTCCGGGCTCCGCAGCGTACTTCTCCATAACCTGCTGCATGACCGCGACGTTGTCCTCGTCCCGCACCACTCCGGCGTCTGGGTGCCCGGCCGGGTAGCCCAGGGTCGCCGACTCCAGGGCGTGGCCGAGGGCGTCGGGCATGTAGTCGAGCGACGCCTTGAGTTCCTTGGGATCAGTCGAGTTGACGTCGCCGAAGGACTCCCACTTCTCGTTGGTGAAGAAGTCGAGGTAGTTGTCGAATGACTGGCCGTCCTTGTCCTTGCCGAGGTCGGCCGTGGCGTCGTGGTTGACCGTACCGTCCTCGTTGTACGCGGTCGGGGGGTCGGTGAAGAACTTCTTGGCCGCTTCCGGGCTGTTGCCGAGCGCCTCCAGCATGGCGGTGGTCGGCTCGTAGCCGGCGCCGTTCACTCCTGAGGGGTTGTACGGATTCTGGAGCCAGCCGTTCACCATCTTGGTCTCGGCGAACAGGTCCGGCTTCTTCGCGTGCAGTTGCGCCACGTGTTCAGCGATCGGGTTGAGGAACTTCGCGTCGTAGTTCCCGTATCGCATGATCCCGCCGAGCAACTGGTATCCGAAGGGCCCGCCCGAGTCGTACTTGGACAGCGCGATGTGCTCAGTGCCCAACTTGCGGAGCTCCGGGCCCCACTTTTCGGTGAATGCCTTGTCGTGGGAGGCGGTGGCCAGGTTGAGGCCGAGGTTCTTCTGGAGCTCCTGGACGTCCTTGAGGCGCTCCGCGTCGACCTTGCTGTAGTCATACGTGTCCGTGGCGAGCTGGCCGAAGAACGCGAGTGACTTCTCGGGTCCGAGTTCTTCGTAGAAGTACTTGGAGAACTCCACCGACGAACTGTTGTCCTTCAGCAGCTCGTTGAGCTCCACCAGGTCCTCGTGCGAGATGTCCCGGCCCTTGGCTGCCAGGGACGCGGCACGGGCGGCCTCCTCCTGATCCAGCTTCGTGTACTTGGGGGCGCCGAAGTCCTTGCGACCAGTGGCGTTGGCCGCAAGGGTCTTGTTCAAGGAGACGTCAGTGTCGCTGCAGTTGTCGACGATGAGGTCGATCTTCTTCTGCCACGACTCAATGTTCTTCTTCTCCTCCTGCAGGAGCTTGCTGTAGTCGGGGTCGTGGCGCGCCGCTGGGATCTCGGACAACGGCTTTTTCGCCGTGACCTTGCCTTTGCCGTCCACCCGGATGCCGGCCTCGGGACCCTCGTGGTCTCTGATGCTGACCAGGTCGTCCTTGGCCTTCTTGATGGCCGTGTAGCCCTCTTGAAGGATCCGGTGCACGCCCTTGGCCTCGACCACGGCGTCCGCGAACTCCTTGACGGTCTTGCCGATGAAGGCCTTGGTGACGCCTGCGTTGACGCCCTCCCAGGACGCCTTGTCCGCCTTGGCCTTCATTCCGTCGATGGCGTCGGTGGCGAGTGTGTCCAGCTTTCCCGCCATTTCCGACCAGTCGTCGACGGCGGTTTTCAGCTTCCCCAACGGGGCGTCGATGATGTCCTCGTACTTCAGCATGCTGCGCGCTCCCCCGAGCCCTACTTCATGTATTCCGTGAGTACGGAGATCCGGGCCAGATCCCCCTCGACCTTCGCCTCGTCCTTGGCGTGCCGGGCCTTGCTGTAATCGAGGTGATTCGATACCTGTCCGCAGGCGTCCAGCAACGTCCTGAGATGGGTCTGCCAGTTGTCGTGCACCTTCAGCAGCCCCGAACCGCTCTCGAAGTTCCCGTTGGTCAACGCCGTCGCCGCGTCGAACGTGGAGACACGGGCGTGGTCACCGTCCTTTGTCAGCCGCCCCAGCAGGTCATACGCGTCGTTGCCGATGGCGCCGAGGTCGTCGCGATGGACTACAAGGTCCTTGCCGCCGCCACCTTCCGTCGGAACGCTGTCGATCTGCATGGCGGTCCGCTCGCCCGCCGCCGCGCGCAGCTGGGCCCATTCTTGCTCGAACGTCATGAATCTCCCCAGTTCCATCCGGGCAGGTCACTGCGCCGTACTCGCTCGGCCGTCGACCTGATCACCTGACGCTTATATCACCACCCGGCCACGGGGCGTCCGGTGGCCGAGAGCCCGGCCGCGCCTCTGGCTGGAGTGAGCTCGCACGGACATCGGTAGAAATCTTATGGGTCGTGGGCGGGCCTTGGTCGCTCTCGCCGCTGCGGGCTGCGGTGGGCCGGGATCGGCTGACGACGACGCCTCCCACCCTGCGGACACCCCGTCGCTGACGAGCGGCAAGGATCTCCCCGTCGCGATCACCTCGGCAGAGTCCGGACTCCTGACGATGAAATCGCTGCTCGGCGCTCTGCCGCCGGAGCCCACAGCCAACGCCGCGTGCACCGAACTGACACTGAGGAGGATGCGCAAACGCACCGTGGCCATGGCCGGGATCCCGGCGAAGACAAGCGCCGCATGCGAGGGCGGCAAGGTGAGTGAAGATCCGGGCGTGACCACACGGTGCACCGTCACCTACGACGGCGTGAAGGTTCCCTGAATCATCCGTTTCGACGAGCCAACCGGTGACTTGGGACCGACACGAAATGACCAAAGCTGGCCAGGCGGCGCCGACGGCGAGGTCCGTCTACGGCAACTTCTGGAGGGAGTACAACCAGGTCAGCAAGCACGTAGGCCCCGAACCCGAAGGGGTGCCGGACATCGAACTCGTCGCAGACGACCAGGACACCAGTCACCGCTGCTAGTACGCCTCGTCCGCCGACGGCAAGGTCTGCTAGGCCAGTCCCGGAGCGTGGGCGAGTACGAGGTTGCCTTCAACAACGGCCACTCGCCGGAGTCCTCTTGAGACGGTGGACATGGAGCGCCAAGGAGCGCGTATGACGACGTCGCAACCCGGTGGAACACCGGTACAGGGCCCCGCAAAGCCGTCGGTCATGGCGCGGACGGTGTCGCCGACATGGTGGCGGAGGGCGACGGCGTTGTCCTGGTGACCGTAGAGGCTGCTCCGCCGTATCGGCCCGAGGACAGCGATCTCGCTGTTCACGCCGTAAGTCGGTCGCATCACGTGTTCGTGGGAGCTGAAAGAGGCGAGCTCTCAGTCGTCGGACACGCTTGTGAAGGCCACACCTCATGGATGGCGATCACTCGCACTTGAGTGTCTTGACAGTGACGGGGAAGTTGGCACGCATGAACGTCTCGGTGTCGCGTCGGTAGAAAGCTCCTGGTAGACGGGTTCACGACCAAGATCAACAGCCCATCAGGAGATTTCGCGTGCTTCTCTACCCGTCCGGTATCGATCCGTGCAGCCGCGCCCTGCAGCATTTTTCCGGTCTCCTCGCAGGTCACCGCCGTCGGATCGGCTCCCGGTGGCGTCGCCTCACCTGCGGCAGGCAGTCCCTGCTCGTCCTGGCTCACCTGCGCTGCGGCGACACCTACGCCCGCTTCGCGGCAGGTTTCCGCGTCGGGATCGCGACGGTCTACCGGCGCACACGCGAGGCCGTTGACCTCCTGGCCACTCTCACGCCCACGCTGGAACAGGCCATGACGGCCGCGCGGAGGAAGGCGTACGTGATCCTTGACGGCAGCGTGCTGCCGATCGACCGCATCGCTGCCGACCAGCCGTACCTACTCAGGGATGAAGAAACACTACGGGATGAAAGTGCAAGGTCCTCGCGGATCCAGCCGGCCATCTGATCTGGGCCTCGGACGCGCTACCCGGAGCCTGTGCACGATCTGACCGCGGCCCGGACCCACGGCATTCCCGCGGCCCTGACCGCCGACGACATCAAGCGCTGGGCGGGCAAGGCGGCGTATAAGGGCGCAGGTCATACTGTTCGCGTCCCGTTCCGGGGCGAGAATCTGCGCGGCTGGCGCCGGCGCCACAATCGCGATCACGCCAAGATCCGCAGCCTCGGCGAACGTGCCATGGCCACCCTCAAATGCTGGCAATTCCTGCCGAGGCTCTGCTGCAGCACTTCCCCGGATCACCTTCGTCCGTGCCGTCGTCGCCCTCGAACGCGCCACCTGATCAAGATGAAAAAGGCTCAGCGCAGCGGGAGATCAGAGCTTGAGCACCCCCCGCCATGTCCATCCAGCACCCAGTACTGCGTTTCGCAGCGGATCCGTCATCTCTCGCGTATCAAAGCGAAAAACCTCGACCTTATGCCGACGTCCGTCAGGGCTGCGCTGCGACTCCCACTGTCTGTACACCGCTGGCGCATTGCCGCGTCCGTACTGCCCATGCGCATTGTTGGCCGAACGGTTCTCCCAGCGCTCATCGAGATGGCGCACCTGGTGCTTTTCAGGAATGAGAAGCATTCGAGTCCTGAGGGTCACGCCCACCCTGGAGAGTTGACACTCTGCAATCAGGTCGGCCTTGTCTGCTGGAAGAGCATTACGCACGTTGAAAAGATTATCCGCGTTGTTGAGTGCCAGTAGTGCATGGCGGACGTCGTTAGCGGGACGTGGTGTGATGCTGCTGCAAGGTCGCCTAGTGCCAGTTAGTTTGTCGAATAGGGTCATCGGAAGAACCGCCTATGATTGTAAAATAAACTCAAGATGCATCCGCGCGAATGCTTCGCAAGAAGAGCTGGTATTCCGGCACGACAGAGGCGTACTGATCGGCGCTTGTTGTCAGTACCGTTCGAATCACCACACGCCGTCGAGGGTCCTGAACGTCCACCATGGCCAGGAGCATCTGCGATTGAACGAGTTCCCGGCGTACGCCACCGACGATGGCCGAGAAACTGAGCACTTGAACCAGGGCAGGTGCGCCCTCGGAAAGGACCTTACGTCGATTGGTCACCACCACCGACTCGGCGACTTCACGCATGCGCCAAACCGATTCATCGGCAAGGGAATCCAAAGTCGCTGTGTCCGGGGGGACCTCCCCGTCGATCGTGATGTTCGAGACGAACTCAGCCTCTGACGGCGAGCGTACCGCTGCGAAGGCCACGTCTCCGCCGACTTCTGAACCATGAGCAGCTGGTTGCCAACCGTCCGGCAGTCTGAATGACACAGGAATCGGCAGAATCTTGGGCATATCGAGACCCGCTTTCCAGGGGGAGGGTTCAGAACCAGCTGGTGACACCGTCCTTGACGGACCCTATGCCGTCACCGACCAGGTCGACTGTATCGCCTACGATGTCCACCGCATCGCCGACAGTTTGACTCACCTTTTGTGGATCAACGGTGATCTCGACTCCCACTGAGCCGCCGAGAATTGGTGAGGCGCCAGCCTTGCCACCAAGGTGGAACGTGCCGTCGTCGTCCTTCTTGTATCCCCACCAGGCCTCCGCGCCCGGACCGGCCCAGCCTTCGGCCGTCACGCCGAGCCCAATGCCGGCGGCCTCCCCGCCCCCGGCCACGGTGCCCTTGGCTCCGGCGAACGCTTTGGCGCCAACGGTGAATTCGTCCTTGGTTGCCTTCGCATTGACCCCCGCCTCGGCGCCCGCAAATCCCTCAACGCGCCCGTACCCGCCAGCGTATGGGCCGTACTCCACCCGGCCTTCGGCAACGCCACGTAGACCCGCCGAAGCTTCAGCCTTTCCTACGGCGCCCTTGTCGTTGAAGCCGTAATTCGCAGTGGCCCTAGCACCTCCGTAGCCATCGGCGATCCCGGCGAGTTGCCACCCACCGTTCGTGAGTTTCCCCTCGGCGGTTGCGTGGAACAGATCCCCGTAGGCCTTGACTGAGCCTTCCTTGCCGTACTTGGGATCGGTTGTGACGGTGAAACCGGCACCGAGACCGGTCAATGCGGTCTTGCCCTCTGTAGCCCATCCATCGGTCTTTGTGGAGGCGTCCTTGGCTGCCGTCTTCGCGGCCTCCTCATACGCTTCCTCATCGCTGTGGGCATGCCCGTTGAAGCCGTTGAGTGTGCCATCGGTGTGATCTGAGTCGATCACCACCGCCTCCAGAGCGATCTTGACACCGGAGTCGGCATCAACAACGTCCTGCACTGCTTTGTTGAGGTGCTGCTGCCACGACTGGACGGCCTCCTGCCACCCCGGGTCGTGGTGCAACGTCTTGCGTTCCGCTTCTGACAGCCGCGCGGTGTCCAGGCTCACCAGACCTTGATCGGAGACCTTCATTCGTGCATCGATCGCGTCCTGTCGAGCCGACTGCAACCGGCCGCGCAGGTCGACGAACTGGGTGTGGGCGTCCCGCAGCAACCCGGCCGTGGCCTTGGCCTCGATTTGCGCGTATTCGAACTCCTTGAGCGTGATGCCGAAACGCCGGTTGGCTGCGTCGGCGCTCAAGCCCACCCAACCAGTGCCCATGGAGACCCCGTGCACGTCTCGCCGGTAGGCCTTCTCCTGTTTTGCGAACTCGCCAGCCATTCCGTCCCACCGGTCGGCAGCCTTGGTGAGCGCATTGAGGTCAGCAGTCATGATCTCGTGATACGTCGGCACGCTTGTCCCCTCAAGATTCAGAGTCGGTCCAGTGCCGACGGGAGCCGGATCTTGCCACTTTCGGCACCTACTCCGTAGTCCGTGCTTTGCAGGATCGTGTCGGCTCCGCGCAGCGCGCCCTTTTCTGAATCGAGTCGGTCCATCAGGTTCTTCACCTGCTCGCCCCAGGTCCTGTGGGCTGTCTTCAGCGCCGTGGAGGTCGCCCAACCGTCTCCGTCTTTGGGGCCGAACGCCTTGACAGCGCTCCCTGTGTCCTCGTCCGCCCACCTCGCGGCCTTGGCCGTGTCGGGCTGGATGTGCTCCTCGATGGCCCTCACGGCAGCTGCCTTCTCTGCAGGCGATGAGGCCAGGTCCGTCTTCCCACCCGCGGATCCCGTGACGCCGGGAGGCCCACTCTGATCAGCCGGAAGTTGATTGAGCCTCATACCGACCGTTCCGTCGTCTTCGGCAGCAAGCACCGCCAACACCCTCCCCGTACGAATGTCAGTTCAGAAGCATGTCAAAGTTGACACATAATTACATGTAGTCATATCAAGGGCAAAGGTTGCGTGGAGTGGCCTTTGGACGTGGCCGCATGTACAAGCCTGCGGCGTCGGCTGGAGCCTCGCCACGCTCTGAGGCGCCGGGAGTTGGAGTGCTCACCCTCGAAGGTGAGATGGCCGAGAGCCTGTTGTTACACCGCTCTCGGATGTGACTTGGTACGGACTACGGGGCTCGATGGCCGCCTGCTCCACCGTATCCGCCACTACGACGTCTGAGTACGAGTACTCAGAGGGATCCGGACACCATCGGGCAGGCTTGCCGGGGACAGCTGGGTGGAGTGAGTTGAGTCAACTGCCTCTGAGGCGGCCGGGGTTGATCGCGGCTCCCCGAGCGCAATGCGAGGTGCGGCCAGAGAGCCCGCTGCTCGGCAACGGTGCGGCTCGGTGGCATGGTAGGTAAGGCTTCGGCATCGCCTTGATTGTTGAACGTTGAAACCAGCACGTGACAGCAACAAGGCTGGCGTAAATGGCGGTTGGGGATCGCCTACCCGATGGCTACAGTGACGATCTCTTGCGGTTACGATCAGTTGTGCGGGCGAGCGGTTCATCCTGGCTCGGCGATGGAAGGACGGGGAAGCGGGGGAGGTAGCAGCATGCTTCCAGCTGAAATGGTGGGAGGGGTGTCCGCCGCCAGGGCGGCCAACCTGGAGGTCACGGGCGAGGCGCTGTCGACGTTCGTGAAGCGGGTGGACAGCGCACTTCGCAATCTCGAGGGCTCAGCGGGCGATCCGACGCGCATCGGCGCACAAAGGATCAAGCCCTCTTCGCTCAACAGCGGCAGCGCGGCCGCCTTTCCGGAGGCCCACGCGTTGTACCTGCAGTACAACCGGGTCCACGAAGAGCTCACCAGCCTGTCGAAGACGCTGCACCTTCAGATCGAAGCGATCGGCATCGCGGTCAGGGGCGCGCACGTGGGCTTCGACAACCTCGAAGAGGAGCAGCGCCGCCGCTTCCAGCTGATCCAGACGCAGCTCAAGCGGATCGAGGATGCCAGGGGCGACGGCATGCACAAGAAGCAGACGGCTACCAGCGGGAGTCTCTAACGATGTCCGACAAGCATCACGAGGCGGACTACGGCCGAGTCTCTCAGCAGAACGCCGCTGCGGATCTGACTCGAGGTCTGGAAGTACGCCCTTCTTTCGGGCTGTTCGGCGGGGTGCTGAAGTCGGCTGTCGAATCGACGCCGCTGGGTTCAGCCATGCAGGGCCGGACGAACTTTGAGAACCACGACCTCAACGAGTTGGTCGACCTCGTCGAACAGACGAATCCGGAAGACCTGGAGAGCTCCGGCAAAGCGCTGTGGGATGCACGGGACGCCATCAAGGAGGCTGCCAAGGAGCTGGACGGTCATATCGGAAATGTGCGTTGGGTGGGGGAGGCGGGGGAAGCCTTCCGTAAGTGGGGGCGCTCACTCGTCACCAGCACGCACGGACTGAGTGCCTTTGCCGGCGGGGCAGGAGATCAGATCACCGCTGCCGCTGTGGGTCTGGCGAACGTACGCACCGCCATGCCGGAACGTGATACGAGGCCGATGACCAAAGCGCTGCGGCCCGAGCAGCTCCCGACTCCTATGCAGGTCGAGGGCAACAGCGAGTACGCGGAAGCGGTTCGTGTCGAGAAGAACCGCCAAGAGGCAATCAATCAGATGAACCGGTTGTCGTCCTACTACGCTGTGTCGGAGGAGATGCTGGCAGGGCTGGAACCGCCGACGTTCACAGCTATGCCGGATGTAGGAGTTCCGCAGCCTCGAGTCGTGCCCCGAGCTGGCGTGCCGACCGATCCTCAACCGCGTCGCATCCAGGGAAGCGGGAGCGGGAACTTCTCAGGCGGCCATTCGCCGTCGGCCATGGAAGACAGAAATCAGCCGCACCCAGCGGACGGCACAGTCGTTTCACCCGCGAGCATTACACGGCAGAACGTTTATACCGATGTTCCCGTAGCGACGAACATTGACAGTATCGGCACGCCGATGCTCCCCACGGCCCCTGCTCCCGGTCACACGTTGCCGACCACGCTGCCGCCGGGCGATGGTGGTGGGCCTACTGGGCCGTACGGTCCGGGTTTCGGCACTCCGCTGCCCCCTGGTGGCGCGGGCCGGGCTGATGGTGGAACGGGCCGTACCAAGGCACCCTTCTCCGCCCAGGGGCGTGTGACTCCTCCCGGCTCGGGTGGCGGCCCGGGGCCAGGGCGTCCGAGTAACCAGGGTCCCTTCAATCAGGTGGGACGTCCGACGCCTGCTGGGCAGCAGCCCGGGACCAAGGGGATCACGTCAGGAGTCAAGCCGTCCCCCATGGGCCACGGGGTGAGCGGCGGTACACCGCGTCCCAATCCCACGATGGCGCCGAGACCGGCGGGTGGCCCGGTCACCGGAGCCGGCCGGGCCGGTGGTGTGGTCGGCGGTCGGCCGGCGAGTACTACAGGTATTACGGGACGAAGTGGTCCGAAGCTACCTCGTGGCACGGTCGTCGGGGCCGACGCCGGGTCTCAGTGGGGCCAGGGTCGTTCCACGGCGAAGCCCGGTATCACTGGTGTGCCCTCGGGGTCAAGGTCTGCCACCCGCGCCGAACGGAACGGCATGACCCGTGGTGGTGCGGGGCTCGTGCGCGGTCCCGGCGGACGTGGGCGCCGACGTGACGATCTCAGGGAGGAAGGCGCGGAGCGACCCGACTACCTGGTCGAGGACGAAGAGACACACCTGCCCACGAATCCGCGGCGCGATGTGCCGCCGGTTGTCAACTGAGCGCGAGCGAGGACTCACCCCATCATGAAGACAGCAACACGCCGAGGGCTGCGAGTACGCGTGGGGGGCGCCGTCGCGAGCGCCCTGGTTGTCGTCGGCGTGAGCCTTGCTCCTGGTGCCACTGCGGCCGACGCGCAGTCGGAGCAGTGGTACCTGCGGCCGATGCAGGCCGAGAAGATGTGGAAGACCAGCACGGGGGAGGGCATCAAGGTCGCCGTGATCGACACTGGCGTGAACCCCGACACGCCTTCCCTCAGAGGCCAGGTCCTGGTCGACGAAGTGCCGAAGCAAGTCGCATACGGTGCCACGGACGACGATGCGGGCCATGGGACGACAATGGCAGAGTTGATCGCTGGTACCGGGGCGGAGGGACGCCTCCAAGGTCTGGCGCCTGATACGAAGATCGTGCCGTACAAAGCGGCCTTGGGAGACTCACCCAGCGCCAAGGATGATGAAATGGCGCCCACTTTGAAGGAAGCGATCAGGGCCGCTGCGGACACCGACGTGCGCATCATCAGCATGTCCGTCGGAAACGAGTTCTACGGAGCAGGCGAGGCAGCAGCGGTGCGGTATGCCGCATCCAAGGGAAAGATCCTGATCGCGAGCGTCGGGAACAGCGGCCAGGACAGTGGCTACATCGAATATCCGGCGGCATACGAATACGTTATTGGTGTGTCCTCGATCGATAAGAACAGCCACATCTCGGACTTCGGCCAGTCGGGTGGCCAGGTCGACTTGGTCGCGCCCGGCGAGAACCTCCCCGCGTATTGCAACGGGAACTTCGAGAAGTACTGCCACAACCTCAACGGCACCAGTTTCAGCACCGCCATCACTTCCGCCGCAGCCGCCCTCATCTGGTCCGCGCACCCGGACTGGACGGCGAACCAGGTCACCCGGGCGCTGATCGACACGGCCGGTCGCAAGTGGCCCAAGGACGAGCCGACCTCGACCGCCGGTTACGGGACCATCCGCCCCCGCTCGGTGCTGGCGGACCCGAACTACGACGCCGGTGAGCCGTACTCCGACCCGCTGCGGAAGGAGAACACGCAGGAGGGGGAGAAGCTGGTCACGGAGATTCCGCCGACGTCCGCCTCAGCGAAGCCTTCCGCGGGCGCAACAGCCCCGTCACAGGGTGCCGCGGGATCTTCCAAGGACAAGCAGGCGGCCGCAGGATCGGACGTTGCGAAGACCGCTGCGGCCGACGCGTCGAGCGACAGCGGCAGCACGCTGTGGATCGCACTCGGCGCCGCCGCAGCCGTGGTCGTGATCGGCGGCGGCGCCTTCGCCGTACTGCGGGCCCGGCGCGCGAACTGACACCGGCGTCGTCGGTGTCGTATGGAGAGAAGCAACAGGGAGGGCAGGGGCGGATCATGGCCGTCGACCAGAAGCTCGAAGACGCAGCGGTAGTCAAGCTGCAGAAGGACATGTACGAGAAGTTCGAGAGCATCCGCAAGCGGGTCCACAACCTGCAGGGTGTGATCGACGGTCTCGAGGGTCAGTGGCAGGGCATCGGCCGTGCCGCGTTCGACAAGAAGCAGTACGAGATCAACACGTCGCTGCAGAACATGGGCCGCATCCTCGCCGACGTCGTGGACGCGATGACCGCGACGCGCAACATCAAGGACAGCAAGGAAGACGAAGTCCTCGCTGCCGTGAACAAGATCAACGTCAACGACGGTGCTCCCACGGTGCAGTCGTCGCCCCTCAGCTCGTTCTGAGGCGAGCGGCAGACGTCAGCCACAGCCGCAGCACATTCCGAACGAGATGAGGTAAGCAGAGATGAGCCGTAACGCCGACGGTCTGCAGGTGACATACGACGGGCTCGACTTCGCGGCGACGAACCTCGCCAACGAGGCGAAGCTGCTCGACGAGGACATTCAACAGCTCACCAAGATGGTGGAAAGCAGCAAGCAGTACTGGGCGGGCAAGGCTCAGGAGGCCTACGCGCTGAAGCTGGAACTCTGGCGCAAGGAAACCACCGACATCCACCAGGCCCTCATGGGCATCGGCCATGTCGTGGGGTCGTCCGGCGGTACGTACATGGAGGGTGACCTGGCGGCGTCCAGGTACCTGCAGTAGACGCAGCGGCAGGATCGCGGCAGTGACGAGGGTGGGCGTGCGCGGGAGACGCCCACCCTCTTGTGTGTCCGGGGAGTCATCCGATGGCGGTCGTCCGATCCGGGCCGGACTCCGTCACCGACCGCCCTCGTCCTCCTCCAACCCCACCTGAACCAGCGGCTTCCCCCGCCGCCGCGACACGAACATGCCCCGGCCCGGCGGCATCGGGCGGGGGCGGACCCCGCCCAGCAGGTCGCCCTCGGCCGGGTCGCCGCTGAGGACGACACCCTGGGCGCCGAGTTCCTTGAGGCGCTGCATGAAGGCCTCGTAGCCGGCACGGCCCGCGCCCGCGGTCGAGCGGGCGATGATGAAGCGCACGCCGACGTCCCGGGCGAAGGGCAGGAGTTCGGTCAGGCCCGCCAGCGGGTTGCCGCTCGACGTCGCGACGAGATCGAAGTCGTCGATGATGATGTACACCGTCGGCCCCTGCCACCAACTGCGGTCGCGCAGTTGCTCCGGCGTGACGTCCGCGGTCGGCGTCCGGCGCTGCATCAGCTCGGCCAGCGCGTCCATGTGGTGCTGCATCTGGTTCGACATGGGGACGTACTCGGCCAGGTGCGACGGCGGGGTGACCCCCAGCAGCGAGCGGCGGTTGTCGATGACGAACAGTTTGCAGGAGTCGCCGTCGTAGCGCTCGGACAGACGCCGGATGAGGAGCTTCAGCAGGTTCGACTTGCCGGACTCGCTCTCGCCGAAGACGAGGAAGAACGGGTCCTGCTCGAAGTCCACGAACACCGGTTCCAGGTTGTCCTCGTCGAGTGCGAAGGACACCCCGCGCCGGGGGAACCGGTCCCCCGGGGGAAGCTGGTGCGCCGGGAACTCGCGCGGCAGCAACCGCACCGCGGGCGCCCCCGGCTGCTGCCAGTGCCGGGCGACCTCGGTCCCGAGTGCCTGTGTGGCCTCGGCGAGGTCGGTGTCCGAGGACAGCCCGTCGATGCGCGGGACCGCCGCCATGAAGTGCTGCTTCTGCGGCGTCTGGCCACGCCCGGGCACACCCGTCGGTACGTTCGCCGCGACCTTGCGGTCGAACTCCGAGTCCATGGTGTCCCCGAGCCGCAACTCGAGGCGGTTCATCAGGTGGTCCTTGAGGTTGCTGCGGACCTCCATGGAGCGTGACGCGGTGAGGATCACGTGGATGCCGTAGCCGAGGCCGCGCGCCGCGATGTCCAGCACGACCGACTCCAGCGCCTCGTAGTCCGCGCGGAAGTTCCCCCACCCGTCGATGACCAGGAAGACGTCGCCCCACGGCTGGTCGGCCACCGTGATGTCACCCCGCGCGCGGCGTGCGCGGAACTCCGCGATCGAGGAGATGCCGGCGGTGCGGAAGTACTCCTCGCGGCGGGTCAGCACGCCGTAGACCTCGGCCGCTGTACGCCGCACCTTCTCGGGGTCGAGGCGCGAAGCCACGCCGCCGACATGAGGCAGCCCGGCCACTGCCGACAGACCGCCGCCGCCGAAGTCCAGCGCGTAGAACTGCACTTCGTGCGGGGTGTGCGTGAGCGCGAACGACGCGATGACCGAGCGAAGGAGTGTCGACTTGCCGGACTGCGGTCCGCCCAAAATCTGCATGTGGCCGGCGGCGCCGCCGAAGTTCACCCAGAGCGGGTCCCGCCGCTGCTCGTACGGCTTGTCGACGATACCGACGGGCACGACGAGCCGACCCGCGCCCTCGTAGCCGGGCTGGGTCAGGCCGCGCCCCGCCACCTGGGCCAGGCCGGGCAGCAGTGTGTCGAGCGACGGCGGGCTGTCCAGCGGCGGCAGCCACACCTGGTGGGCGGCCGGGCCCTGTGCCTCCAGGCGCCGGACGACGACATCGAGCACGGTGTCGGCGAGCGCGTCGTCGCCCGCCCCGTCCGGGGTCTCCTCGCGCTGCGGCGGCACCGGGAGGTACCGGACGGGGACCTCGGCGGCGGTGAACAGCACGGGCCGCCGGTCGACCGGGCGCGGGCCGCCGGGGGTCGCCGCCTGCTGCGCACCCGTGCGGTACACGCCCGAGACGTACGCGGCCTTGAAGCGCACCATCTCGTCCGTGCCGAACTTCAGGAAGCCGGAACCGGGGACGTTCGGCAGTTCGTACGCGTCCGGCACACCCAGCGCGGACCGGGACTCGGCCGCGGAGAAGGTGCGCAGGCCGATCCGGTACGACAGGTAGGTCTCCAGGCCGCGCAGGCGGCCCTCCTCCAACCGCTGCGAGGCGAGCAGCAGGTGGACGCCCAGCGACCGGCCGATACGTCCGATCTGCACGAACATTTCGATGAAGTCCGGCTTCGCGGTGAGCAGTTCGCTGAATTCGTCGATCACCAGGACGAGTGAGGGGATCGGCTGCAGCGCGGCGCCGGCCGCGCGGGTTTTCTCGTAGTCGTGGATGTTGGCGTAGTTGCCCGCGTCCCGGAGCATCTCCTGGCGGCGGTTGAGTTCACCGCGGATCGAGTCACCCATCCGGTCGACGAGGGTCAGGTCGTCGGCGAGGTTGGTGATCACGGCCGCCACGTGCGGCAGTTGCGCCATGCCGGCGAACGTCGCGCCGCCCTTGAAGTCGGCGAGCACGAAGTTGAGGGTCTCGGACGAGTGGGTCACGGCGAGGCCGAGGACCAGGGTGCGCAGCAGTTCCGACTTGCCGGAACCTGTCGCGCCCACGCACAGGCCGTGGGGCCCCATGCCCTCCTGCGCCGCCTCCTTGAGGTCGAGCATCACGGGCCGGCCGTCCTCGCCGACGCCGATCGGGACCCTGAGCCGTTCGGACTGGGAGCGGGGCCGCCAGGTCCGGCGTGGATCGACGGAAGCTGCGTCCCCGAGATTGAGGAGATCCGTGAACTCGAGATTGGCCAGAAGCGGCTCGTCGTCGTCCCCGCCCGTTCCCACACGCAATGGCGCCAGCTGCCTCGCCAACGCCTCCGCGCTCTCCTGGGAGAGGACGTCGGGAGTGCCCTCGTAGACCGCACCGTGCGCCGCCTCCAGGCGCAACTCCTTCGGCTGCACGACGAGCGAGAGGTCCCCTCGTCCGGTGGAGAGGGTGCCGGGGACCACCTCGATGACGGTCACCCCCTGCAGGCCCTCCTGGCTCGCCAGCAGCGACGTCGGCGGCAGGGAGACTCCGTCGAGCACGATGACCAGGTGCGGTTGGTCGGGCACCGGCCGGCCGGCCGGATGAAACCTCGGGCGGCCCTCGAGACGGGTGCCGAGCAGCTCTTCGAGGGCCGTCGGGTCGGCCGTCACCAGCCGTCGGGAACCCGCGCCGTCCGCGACGTCGCCCGCCTGCGCGTGCGGGAGCCACTTCGTCCACTCCCATGCGGCCGCCGACTCCCGTCCGGTGGCGACGGCGATCACCAGGTCCTCGGGGGAGTGCAGTGCGGCGAGCGAGGCGGTGACGGCCCGGGCGGTCCCGCGCACGGTGGTCGGCTCGCCGCTGACCGTCACGTGGTAGAACGCCCGCAGGGAGACCGCCATCGGCAGCTCCTCAAGGGTGCTGTGCGTGGCGAGGAAGCGGTGCATGGCGCCCGCGGTCAGCGGCTCCAACTCGTCCACCGGAGCGGTCTGGGGCGGCACCAGGGGAGTGGCCAGGGCCTGTGGGCCGAGACCCACGCGGACCTGGGCGAAGTCCTCGTCGCCCGTACGCCGTTCCCACAGTCGGCTGCCCTCGGCGACCAGCGCCCACAGTTGGTCCGGCGAAGGATGCAGGTAGTACTGCGCGTCACGCTGGGCCTTCGCCGTCTCGTGAGCGGTGCGTCTGGTCTGCGACAGATAGCGGAGGTAGTCCCTGCGGGTGTCGGCCATCTGCCCCTGGTTGCCACGGCGGTAGCGCACCAGCATCGCGATGCCCATGGCGATCGTGGAGGCGATCATCACCATGCCCATGATCTTCATGATGGGCTGGGCCGAGGGATTGAAGAAGAACACCACGGACCCGCCCATGCCGAGCATGGGCAGGAGCTGCATCAACGCACCCTCCTGCTGCCCGCGCGGGAGTTCCGGAGGTGATTGCAGGTGGACTTCCTCCGTGGGCACGTTCTTCGGCAGCGCCCGAGGTGGGCGCTTGACGACGATGTGGCTCACTTCGCACCAATTCCCTTGCCGGCCCGACCTGTTCCGCCCACCGCCCGTCTCCCGGTGCACGTCGATCGCGAAGAGCGATCCTACTGACACACACGGACAGCAGCGGGCGGTAGGGTGCCCGTGAGACGCGTGAGCAGTTGCGAACCCGCCTGGGGCCCTGTGGAACCCCGCGGACAGCACCACGCTCGCTACGAACGCCCCCGTGCGCCGCGCAGCGGTGAGGGGTGACGCGGGACAACGGGGCAGGACAGCCACCGACCGGCAGGGCGCGCCGGTGCCGTACCTTGCCGATATCACCTACGAGGGGGAACAACGGGTGAGCATGACGGCCTCCGCGCCGACCGGCGCGCCAGGCGGAACAGGCACGGGTGCCGGAGGCCCGGCCGCCGGTTCGGGGCTCGGCTTCTGCCGGGTCACGATCGTGGCGCCCGACAGCCGCATCGACGTGGCCCTGCCCGACGACGTGCCCGTCGCCGACCTGTACCCGGAGATCCTGCGGTTTTCCCAGCAGAGCCCGGCAGAGGGTGCGCCGGTCGGGTATCACCTCGTACGCCGGGACGGGACCGTCCTCGACAGCGCCCGGTCCTTCGCGGCGCAGCGCATCCTGGACGGCGAGCTGCTCACGCTGCGTCCGTTCGCCGACTCCCTCCCCCCTGCGGTTTTCGACGACGTCTCGGAGGCGGTCGCCTCCGCCGTCGTCCACGACCGCACACTGTGGGACGGCGCGCTCACGCGCGTGGCCTGCCTGGTCGGAGCGGGTGTGTTCCCCGTTCTGCTGGCGTTCGTGGCCTGGAGTTCCCAGGTCCGCCACGACATGCACAGCGTGCAGGGCATCCTCGCCGCGGTCGCCGGCGTCCTGCTCGTCACCTTCGCGTGCGTGCGCGCGCGTGTGTACGAGGATCGGGGCTCTGCCCTGGCGCTCGGCCTGGGTGCCCTCGCGAACGTCGCAGTGGCGGGCTCGGGGCTGGTCCCGCTCGCCGGCGGACAGGGCATCGGACGCCTCCAGTTCCTCCTGGCGTGCGCGGCGGTCCTGGTCGCCTCCGTCGTACTCACCCTGGTGTCACCGAGTGGTGACAGCGCCTTCGTGGCGTTCGTCTTCTCGTCGGTGGTCGGCCTGCTCGCGACGTTCGTGGCGATGCTGACGGACCTGGAGCCGATGGAGACGGCCGCGGTCTGTGCGGTCCTGTCGGTGTGCGCCCTCGCCTTCCTGCCGGGCCTGTCGCTGCGCTTCGCGCGGCTGCCCATCGGCTTCGAACCGCCCAACCAGCCGCGCGGCTCCTACGCGGCGGACGAGACCGGTGCGCCGGAGCCCGTGGACGTCGAGCGCATCGCGGCGCAGGCCCGTCGTGGCCACGAACTCCTCGCGGGACTGGTCGGCGGCTGCGCGGTGGTCTCCGTGGGGGCGTCGGTCGTCCTCGGCTTCACGGGCAACGTGTGGGCGCAGCTCCTGACGCTCGCCACCGGCGTCGCGATGGTGATGCGGGCGCAGCTGTTCCGGTACACCGCCCAGGTCGCCGCCACGCTGGCCGCCGGGCTGGCCTGCCTGGTCTTCCTCGGCCTGGGACTGGCCATGAACCCGCCCGTGGAGTACGTGCGGGACGCGCTCCAGGGCGACACCGCCGCACTGGACATGCGCAGCGTCTGGCTGGCGGCGGCGGTCGCCGCGGCTGTGGCGCTGGTCACCGCGATCGGCCTGATCGCCCCTCGGCGCGGTGTGACGCCCTTCTGGGGACGCTTCATGGAGATCGCCGAAGTCTTCGTACTGCTGACACTGATCCCCTTGGCTCTCGCCGTGTTCGACGTCTACTCCGCGGCGCGGTCGATGGCAGGCGACTGAGGGGCGGCTCGCGCAGCGTACGTGGAGCGGGGACGCTGCCCCCGGCCGTCGTGCGCAGCGGGGGAGGGTGTGCGGCACACCCTCCCCTTCTATTCGACGTCGCCCCCGGAGCGCTCCGCGGCCGGTTCCAGGTCGAACTCTCCGTCCCGCGCACCGAGCACGAACGCCCGCCACTCCGCCTCCGTGTACCGCAGTACGGTGTTGTGGTCGAGCGACGACCGCATCGCGACGGCACCGTCCGGCAGGTAGGCGATCTCGACCCGTTCCTCATGGGCCTCGGTGCCGGGCGCGCTGTGCCATTCGACGCCCGAGATGTCGAGGGCGTAGAGCTCGTCCCGCTCCCGGTCCTTGCGTGCTCGGAGTTCCTTGTCCTCGGCCTCGGCCATCGCGGGTCCGGTCCTTCCTGCTGTGCCAACGAACTGTGCGGTCACCATACTTCTCCCCGTTCTTCCAGGTCAGTGGTTCACCGATGGAGGCACCGGTACGGGGGACGGGCGGAGGTGTCCCTACGGGCTGGTAAGCTGTGTGACGGCCGTTTGTGTACGCGCCCCCGGAGCTGTGAGCCCTGGAGGTCGCGCCCAGCGGATCCCCGCCTTCCGAGTTACGGAAGATCCCCCGAGACGTAGACCGGGGGCACTCGGTGGCCAGTCACAGACCCAGAGGAGTACGCGTGTCGCTCGACGCCGCAGTGAAGAAGCAGATCATCACCGAGTTCGGTACCAAGGAGGGCGACACCGGCTCCCCCGAGGTCCAGGTCGCTCTGCTGTCCCGTCGGATCTCCGACCTGACCGAGCACCTCAAGACCCACAAGCACGACCACCACTCCCGTCGTGGTCTGCTCATCCTGGTCGGCCAGCGTCGCCGGCTGCTGCAGTACCTCGCCAAGAAGGACATCCAGCGCTTCCGTGCGCTGGTCGAGCGCCTCGGCATCCGCCGCGGTGCGGCGGGCGCCCGCTAGCACGCCGTGAAGGGAGCGGTTCCCATCCGAAGGGGGCCGCTCCCTTTGCTGTACGTGCGCGCTGTCGCCGCCCCTTTGTAGTGTGGTAACAGAAGAACAAGACGTACGAGGAGAAGCGGACCGCACCGCCGCCGCCGGTCCTCGGTAGTGGCCCCCGGGGGCAGATCCCCGGGTGCTTCGATCGAAGACCGGCCCGCATTGCACGGAACGCTTCTCCGGCACCGTCCCCTCCGCCACACGGGCGGGCGGGACAAAAGACGACAAGCATCGGAGAAACCACTAGTGGAGAACGAGACCCACTACGCCGAAGCCGTGATCGACAACGGCGCATTCGGCACCCGCACCATCCGCTTCGAGACGGGCCGCCTGGCCCGTCAGGCCGCCGGTTCCGCCGTGGCGTACCTGGACGACGACACCATGGTGCTGTCGGCCACCAGCGCCTCCAAGAACCCCAAGGACCAGCTCGACTTCTTCCCGCTCACGGTGGACGTCGAGGAGCGGATGTACGCCGCCGGCAAGATCCCCGGCAGCTTCTTCCGTCGTGAGGGCCGGCCCTCCGAGGACGCCGTCCTCACCTGCCGCCTCATCGACCGCCCGCTGCGCCCGTCCTTCAAGAAGGGCCTGCGCAACGAGATCCAGGTCGTCGCGACGATCATGGCCCTCAACCCCGACCACCTGTACGACGTCGTGGCGATCAACGCCGCCTCCGCGTCGACGCAGCTGGCCGGCCTGCCCTTCTCCGGCCCGATCGGCGGCGTCCGCGTCGCGCTGATCCGCGGCCAGTGGGTGGCCTTCCCGACGCACACCGAGCTCGAGGACGCCGTCTTCGACATGGTCGTCGCGGGCCGCGTACTGGAGGACGGCGACGTCGCGATCATGATGGTCGAGGCCGAGGCCACCGAGAAGACCATCAAGCTGGTCGAGGGCGGCGCCGAGGCGCCCACCGAGGAGGTCGTCGCCGCCGGTCTGGACGCCGCGAAGCCCTTCATCAAGGTGCTGTGCCGCGCGCAGGCCGACCTCGCCGCCAAGGCCGCCAAGCCGACCGGCGAGTTCCCGATCTTCCTGGACTTCCAGGACGACGTCCTCGAGGCGCTGACCGGCGCCGTCAAGCCCGAGCTGACGCAGGCGCTCACCATCGCCGGCAAGCAGGAGCGCGAGGCCGAGCTGGACCGCGTCAAGGGGCTCGCCGCCGAGAAGCTCCTCCCGGAGTTCGAGGGCCGCGAGAAGGAGATCTCCGCCGCGTACCGCGCGCTGACCAAGTCCCTGGTGCGCGAGCGCGTCATCAAGGAGAAGAAGCGCATCGACGGCCGCGGTGTCACCGACATCCGCACCCTGGCCGCCGAGGTCGAGGCCATCCCGCGCGTGCACGGCTCCGCCCTGTTCGAGCGTGGCGAGACCCAGATCCTGGGCGTCACCACCCTGAACATGCTCCGCATGGAGCAGCAGCTGGACACCCTCTCCCCGGTGACCCGCAAGCGCTACATGCACAACTACAACTTCCCGCCGTACTCCGTCGGCGAGACCGGCCGCGTCGGCTCCCCGAAGCGCCGCGAGATCGGCCACGGCGCCCTCGCCGAGCGCGCCATCGTGCCGGTGCTGCCGACGCGCGAGGAGTTCCCCTACGCGATCCGCCAGGTGTCCGAGGCCCTCGGCTCCAACGGCTCGACGTCCATGGGCTCGGTCTGCGCCTCCACCATGTCGCTGCTGAACGCCGGTGTGCCGCTGAAGGCCCCCGTCGCCGGTATCGCCATGGGCCTGATCTCCCAGGAGATCAACGGCGAGACGCACTACGTCGCCCTCACCGACATCCTCGGTGCGGAGGACGCCTTCGGTGACATGGACTTCAAGGTCGCCGGCACCAAGGAGTTCGTGACCGCCCTCCAGCTCGACACCAAGCTGGACGGCATCCCCGCCTCCGTCCTGGCCGCCGCCCTCAAGCAGGCCCGTGACGCCCGCCTCCACATCCTCGACGTGATGATGGAAGCGATCGACACGCCGGACGAGATGTCCCCGAACGCGCCGCGGATCATCACCGTGAAGATCCCCGTCGACAAGATCGGTGAGGTCATCGGCCCCAAGGGCAAGATGATCAACCAGATTCAGGAGGACACGGGCGCCGACATCACGATCGAGGACGACGGCACCATCTACATCGGTGCCGCCCAGGGCTCGCAGGCCGAGGCCGCCCGCGCCACGATCAACGGCATCGCCAACCCGACCATGCCCGAGGTCGGCGAGCGCTACCTGGGTACGGTCGTCAAGACGACCACCTTCGGCGCGTTCGTCTCCCTGCTGCCCGGCAAGGACGGTCTGCTGCACATCTCGCAGATCCGCAAGCTCGCCGGCGGCAAGCGCGTGGAGAACGTCGAGGACGTCCTCGGCGTGGGCGCCAAGGTCCAGGTCGAGATCGCCGAGATCGACTCCCGCGGCAAGCTCTCCCTGATCCCCGTGATCGAGGGCGAAGCGGGCGACGACGACAAGAAGGACGACGCCGACAAGTGACGTCCCGTAGCGCCACGGCGACGGCCCGCACCTCCTCGGAGGCGCGGGCCGTCGCCCGTACCCAAACCCTCATCAAGGGCGAGCACGGCATCGGCACGGTCCGCAGGACGACCCTCCCCGGCGGCCTGCGCATCGTCACCGAGACCCTGCCCTCGGTCCGCTCGGCGACCTTCGGCATCTGGGCCCACGTCGGCTCCCGCGACGAGACCCCGGCCCTCAACGGCGCCACCCACTACCTGGAGCACCTGCTCTTCAAGGGCACCCGAAAGCGCAGCGCCCTGGACATCTCCTCCGCCATCGACGCGGTCGGCGGCGAGATGAACGCGTTCACGGCGAAGGAGTACACGTGCTACTACGCGCGCGTGCTCGACACCGACCTGCCGCTCGCCATCGACGTGGTCTGCGACATGCTGACCGGCTCGCTGATCCAGGAGGAGGACGTCGACGTCGAGCGCGGCGCCATCCTCGAAGAGATCGCGATGACCGAGGACGACCCCGGTGACTGCGTGCACGACCTGTTCGCGCACACCATGTTCGGCGACAACGCGCTGGGCCGTCCCGTCCTCGGCACCGTCGACACGGTCAACGCCCTCACCGCCGACCGCATCCGCCGCTTCTACAAGAAGCACTACGACCCCACCCACCTGGTGGTCGCCGCGGCCGGCAACGTCGACCACAACAAGGTCGTACGCCAGGTCCGCGCCGCCTTCGAGAAGGCCGGCGCCCTCAAGGACCCGGCGGCCCAGCCGCTCGCCCCGCGCGACGGCCGGCGCACCGTCCGGGCCGCCGGACGCGTCGAGCTGATCGGCCGCAAGACCGAGCAGGCCCACGTCATCCTCGGCATGCCGGGCCTGGCCCGCACCGACGAGCGCCGCTGGGCCATGGGCGTCCTCAACACCGCCCTCGGCGGCGGCATGTCCTCCCGCCTCTTCCAGGAGGTCCGCGAGAAGCGCGGCCTGGCCTACAGCGTGTACTCGTACACGTCGGGCTTCGCCGACTGCGGCCTCTTCGGCGTGTACGCGGGCTGCCGGCCCTCCCAGGTGCACGACGTGCTCAAGATCTGCCGCGACGAGCTGGACCACGTCGCCGAGCACGGCCTCACGGACGACGAGATCGGCCGCGCCGTCGGCCAACTCCAGGGCTCCACGGTCCTCGGCCTGGAGGACACCGGCGCGCTGATGAACCGTATCGGCAAGAGCGAGCTGTGCTGGGGCGAGCAGATGTCCGTCGACGACATGCTGGCCCGGATAGCCTCGGTCACGCCGGACGACGTCCGCGCCGTCGCCCGCGACGTCCTGGGACGACGGCCGTCCCTGTCGGTCATCGGCCCGCTCAAGGACAAGCAGGCGTCCCGGCTGCACGACGCCGTCGCCTGACGGTCCCGTTCCGAGAAGCTCGAGAAGGAAGCATGTGACATGAGCAAGCTGCGCGTGGCCGTCCTCGGTGCCAAGGGCCGGATCGGCTCCGAGGCGGTACGGGCGGTCGAGGCCGCCGAGGACATGGAGCTGGTCGCCGCCCTCGGCCGGGGCGACGGCCTGGAGGCGCTGGCCGAGTCCGGCGCCCAGGTCGCCGTCGAGCTGACCACCCCCGCCTCGGTGATGGACAACCTCGACTACTGCCTGCGCCACGGCATCCACGCCGTCGTCGGCACCACCGGCTGGACCGACGAGCGCCTCGCTCAGCTGAACGCGTGGCTCGACGCCTCCCCGGAGACCGGCGTGCTCATCGCGCCGAACTTCTCCATCGGCGCCGTGCTCACCATGAAGTTCGCGCAGATCGCGGCCCCGTACTTCGAGTCCGTCGAGGTCGTCGAGCTGCACCACCCGAACAAGGTGGACGCCCCCAGCGGCACCGCCACCCGCACCGCCCAGCTGATCGCTCAGGCCCGGCAGAAGGCAGGCTCCGCACCGGCGCCCGACGCCACTGCCACCGCCCTGGACGGCGCCCGCGGCGCGGACGTGGACGGGGTCCCGGTGCACGCGATCCGGCTGCGCGGCCTGCTCGCCCACCAGGAGGTCCTGCTCGGCGCCGAGGGCGAGACCCTCACCGTCCGGCACGACTCCCTGCACCACAGCAGCTTCATGCCGGGCATCCTGCTGGGCGCCCGCCGGGTGGTCACCACCCCGGGCCTCACCTTCGGCCTGGAACACTTCCTGGACCTGAACTGAGACCCTCACCCTGATGCGCGCGAAGATCACCTACCTCGTCACGGCCGCCGTCCTGGTCTTCTACTTCGCCCTGGTCGGCAGCCGCGGCGTCCTGCTCATCAAGACCGGCACCCTGCTCACCGTCACCTTCGGCGTCGCGGTGCTGATCCTGCCGGTGATCGGCCTGTGGTTCCTGTGGAAGAACACCCAGTTCGTCCGCAGGGCCAACCAGCTCGCCGCCGAACTCGACGCCGAGGGCGGACTGCCCGTCGACGAGCTGAAGCGCACCCCCAGCGGCCGCGTCGACCGGGAGTCGGCCGACGCGGTCTTCGCCCAGCGCAGGGCCGAGACGGAGGACGCCCCCGGCGACTGGCGCAGTTGGTTCCGCCTCGCCGTCGCCTACCACGACGCCCGCGACACCCCGCGCGCCCGCAAGGCGATGCAGCGGGCGATCGCCCTGCACGACGGCAAGCACGTCGAGGCCGCCTGAAGGGACCGCACACCAGACGCCGGGGCCCGGACCGCAGCTGTGCGGTCCGGGCCCCGGCGTCTCGACTGTCGGGTGCGCCCCGACTGACGACTGCGTCAGCCCCGTCGGTACTCGTCGGCCCACGCCTCCACCGCGTCGGCCGCCCGGTTGAAGGCGCCGTCGCGGGCGAGGAAGTCGGAGTTGTGCGAGGTCAGCAGCGGGGGCCAGGGCTCCGCCGACCGGCCCTGCCGCACCAGCAGCAGCGCCTGCCCCTGCACCGTGCGCGGCAGTCCCAGCCAGCGCACCGGCTGCTGCACGGTGCGCAGGCTGGCGACCTGCTGCCAGGTGACCGTGCGCGTGGTGAAGAAGCCCACCTGACGCACTCCGTGCGCGCTCACCCACGCGCCCATGCGCAGCATCCGCAGGGCGCAGAGGATGACGACGACCGCGATGCCGAAGACCACCCCGGCGGAGGACGGCCCGCCCGTCGCCGCGATGATGACCGCCGCGAACAGGACGAACGAGGCGAGCAGCAGCATCAGGGCCGCCGCTCCCACGCGCCACGGCCCCGGCCGGTAGGGCCGGCGCCACAGGTCGCGGTCGTCGTACGGCAGCGCGACGTCGTCGGCCGTGTCAAAGGCGCGGTCGGCCGTCAGGAAGGGCAGGGGCACGGCTGGTCCTCACTCGTTCCAAGGCAAGTGTTGTGCCCGGTGAGGCTACCGACCTGTGTCTCCGGTCACCACCCTCGGGGGTCCGGACGGCGTCGGGCCGACCGTGCCCGAGGCGTCTAGCGCCCCTCGGAGGCCTGCGACGGCTGCTTGTGCGGGGAGGGCTGGTCGGCCGAGAGGGCGGGCATCCCGATCACCAGGGAACCGACCAGACCGGCGACGACGGTGACGCCGAGGAGCCAGCGTCCGGCCAGCTGGCCGAAGGACGCCCGCTCACGCGGCGGGGGTGTGACATTGCTGCGGAACCTGTCGGCCTCGGCGACGAAGGCGAACGGCACGGGTTCACGCCGGCGGATCATAGGGGCTGCGTCTCCCTTCAGGGACTGGAATGAAGTGCTGTTACTCATACAGACGAACGAACGCCCCTTCAGGTGCCCTGTTTCGCCGACTTCATCGCGGCACGGCACCGATCGCCCGATTCGGCGCCTCTTGACGGGTCGTAGAGTGGCCTCGCCAAGCGCCGAGATTGACTGGGAAGGCCCTCCACACCGTGACCGACATCCCCGCCGACGATCCGAAGATCGAACTCCGCAGTGACATCACCGTCGAGCTGGTCAAGAGCGCCGCGACCGACTCCGACGTGCTGTTCGCCGCCCGTGTCTCCACCGCCGGGGAGCAGTCCCTGGACGAGCTGAAGAAGGACCCGGAGCGCTCCAAGGGCCTGATCAACTACCTCATGCGGGACCGGCACGGCAGCCCGTTCGAGCACAACTCGATGACCTTCTTCGTGAGCGCCCCGATCTTCGTCTTCCGGGAGTTCATGCGGCACCGCGTCGGCTGGTCCTACAACGAGGAGTCGGGTCGCTACCGGGAGCTTCAGCCGGTGTTCTACGTGCCGGACACCTCCCGCAAGCTGGTGCAGCAGGGCCGTCCCGGCAAGTACGTCTTCGTCGAGGGCACCCCCGAGCAGCACGAGCTGGTCGGCGGCGTGATGGAGGACTCCTACCGCCAGGCCTACGCGACGTACCAGCAGATGCTCGCCGCCGGCGTCGCCCGCGAGGTGGCCCGCGCGGTGCTCCCCGTCGGCCTCTACTCGTCGATGTACGCCACCTGCAACGCCCGCTCGCTGATGCACTTCCTGGGCCTGCGCACCCAGCACGAGCTGGCCAAGGTGCCCTCCTTCCCGCAGCGGGAGATCGAGATGGTCGGCGAGAGGATGGAGGCGGAGTGGGCCCGCCTGATGCCGCTCACCCACGCCGCCTTCAACGCCAACGGCCGCGTGGCGCCGTAGCCGGTCAGGCCCGATGGCCTGCCGTGCCGGGCACAGATGTACGCATCAATCATGTGAAGTGTCCGGATTGCGGCGGTTGGAGAAGTTCATCTAGCCTGATCAAAGGGACCCGGCACTGCTTGAACCCCCGAGCAGGCAGTGCCGGGCTCCACATCCGTTCCGACCTGCCGCCTCCCCCGAGGGCAGACCCCGCCCTGAGCAACGAGTAGCGTGTAACCCATGGCTCCGACCTCCACTCCGCAGACCCCCTTCGGGCGGGTCCTCACCGCCATGGTCACGCCCTTCACGGCGGACGGCGCACTCGACCTCGACGGCGCCCAGCGGCTCGCCACCCACCTGGTGGACGCAGGCAACGACGGCCTGATCATCAACGGCACCACCGGCGAGTCCCCGACCACCAGCGACGCGGAGAAAGCGGACCTCGTACGAGCCGTACTGGAGGCCGTCGGCGACCGGGCACACGTCGTCGCCGGAGTGGGCACGAACAACACCCAGCACAGCATCGAGCTGGCCCGCGCCGCCGAGCGCGTCGGCGCCCACGGCCTGCTGCTCGTCACGCCGTACTACAACAAGCCCCCGCAGGAGGGCCTGTACCTGCACTTCACGGCCATCGCCGACGCCGCCGGGCTGCCGGTCATGCTCTACGACATCCCCGGCCGCAGCGGCGTCCCGATCAACACCGAGACCCTGGTCCGCCTCGCGGAGCACCCGCGGATCGTCGCCAACAAGGACGCCAAGGGCGACCTCGGCCGGGCCAGCTGGGCCATCGCGCATTCCGGCCTCGCCTGGTACTCCGGCGACGACATGCTGAACCTGCCGCTGCTCGCCGTGGGCGCGGTCGGCTTCGTCTCCGTCGTCGGCCACGTCGTCACCCCGGAGCTGCGCGCCATGGTGGACGCGCACGTCGCCGGTGACGTACAGAAGGCCCTGGAGATCCACCAGAAGCTGCTCCCGGTGTTCACCGGCATGTTCCGCACCCAGGGCGTCATGACCACCAAGGGCGCGCTCGCCCTCCAGGGACTGCCCGCGGGACCGCTGCGCGCCCCCATGGTCGGCCTCACGCCCGAGGAAACCGAGCAGCTCAAGATCGATCTTGCCGCCGGCGGGGTACAGCTCTGACATCAGACTTCGCACCACCGCACGACCGGACGGACTTCACAACTGAATAAGCGGGCCACCGGTGCCCGCACCCCACTACGACAACTGCTTCTGCACGAACGTCACGCGCGCCACGTGCCACCGGTACGTGGCGCGTGTGGTGAGGAGAGTCTTTTGAGTCATCCGCATCCTGAACTGGGCCGGCCTCCGGCGCTTCCCAAGGGCGGCCTTCGGGTCACGCCCCTCGGTGGCCTCGGCGAAATCGGCCGCAACATGACGGTCTTCGAATACGGCGGCCGTCTGCTGATCGTCGACTGCGGCGTGCTCTTCCCCGAGGAGGAGCAGCCCGGCATCGACCTGATCCTGCCGGACTTCACGTCCATCCGGGACCGCCTCGACGACATCGAGGGCATCGTCCTGACCCACGGCCACGAGGACCACATCGGCGGCGTCCCCTTCCTCCTCCGGGAGAAGCCGGACATCCCGCTGATCGGCTCCAAGCTGACCCTCGCGCTCATCGAGGCCAAGCTCCAGGAGCACCGCATCCGTCCGTACACCCTCGAGGTGGCGGAGGGGCACCGGGAACGCGTCGGTCCCTTCGACTGCGAGTTCGTCGCGGTCAACCACTCCATCCCGGACGCGCTGGCCGTCGCCATCCGCACCCCGGCGGGCATGGTCGTCCACACCGGCGACTTCAAGATGGACCAGCTTCCGCTGGACGGCCGCCTCACGGACCTGCACGCGTTCGCGCGCCTGAGCGAGGAGGGCATCGACCTGCTCCTCGCGGACTCGACCAACGCCGAGGTGCCGGGCTTCGTCCCGCCCGAGCGGGACATCTCCAACGTCCTGCGGCAGGTCTTCGGCAGTGCCCGCAAGCGCATCATCGTGGCGAGCTTCGCCAGCCACGTCCACCGCATCCAGCAGATCCTGGACGCGGCGCACGAGTACGGCCGCAGGGTCGCCTTCGTCGGCCGCTCCATGGTCCGCAACATGGGCATCGCGAGAGACCTCGGCTACCTCAAGGTCCCGCCGGGCCTGGTGGTCGACGTCAAGACGCTGGACGACCTGCCCGACAGCGAGGTGGTCCTGGTCTGCACGGGGTCCCAGGGCGAACCGATGGCCGCCCTGTCCCGCATGGCCAACCGCGACCACCAGATCCGTATCGTCAACGGCGACACGGTGATCCTGGCCTCGTCCCTCATCCCGGGCAACGAGAACGCGGTGTACCGCGTGATCAACGGCCTGACCCGCTGGGGCGCCAACGTCGTCCACAAGGGCAACGCCAAGGTCCACGTCTCGGGCCACGCCTCGGCCGGCGAGCTGCTGTACTTCTACAACATCTGCCGCCCGAAGAACCTGATGCCGGTCCACGGCGAATGGCGCCACCTGCGTGCCAACGCCGAGCTGGGCGCCCTGACCGGCGTCCCGCACGACCGCATCGTCATCGCCGAGGACGGCGTGGTCGTCGACCTCGTCGAGGGCAAGGCGAAGATCACCGGCAAGGTCCAGGCGGGGTACGTCTACGTCGACGGCCTCTCGGTCGGCGACGTCGGCGAGCCGGCTCTCAAGGACCGCAAGATCCTCGGCGACGAGGGCATCATCTCCGTCTTCGTGGTCATGGACTCCTCCACCGGCAAGATCACCGGTGGGCCGCACGTCCAGGCCCGCGGTTCCGGGATCGAGGACTCGGCCTTCGCCGCGGTGCTCCCCAAGATCACCGAGACACTGGAGCGTTCGGCCCAGGACGGAGTCGTCGAGCCGCACCAGCTCCAGCAGCTGATCCGCAGGACCCTCGGCAAGTGGGTCTCGGACACCTACCGGCGCCGGCCGATGATCCTGCCTGTCGTCGTGGAGGTCTGACGGGCCGTCGGACCACCGACAGCGCCAACCTGGAGCGGGGCGCCCCGATTTGCATCGGGGCGCCCCGCTCCAGTACGTTTACATCTCCGCTCGGACGGGCACCCGATCACTTCGTGGTTCGGAGCCGCCCCGGAGGGTGGAAATCCCGACTCAGAATCTCTGATAAAGTCGGAACCGCCGGAAAGGGAAACGCGAAAGCGGGAACCTGGAAAGCACCGAGGGAATCGGATCGGAAAGATCTGATAGAGTCGGAAACGCAAGACCGAAGGGAAGCGCCCGGAGGAAAGCCCGAGAGGGTGAGTACAAAGGAAGC
>NZ_JBIAVA010000015.1:0-195057 GCF_042893535.1 Streptomyces sp. NPDC001599 | reverse complement strand
CGCTTGCCCACGATGTTCCCCCTCGGTCCAAGTACGGGCTCTGGTACGACCGTAGTCCATGTGCCGCTTCTAATAATGCTCTTCTCGATGAAGATCTCGCAGGACATCCGTCGGCAGCACGGGAGCAGCAAGGGCGAGATCGAGGAGGGCATGGCGCAGAAGTCGAAGGAGTTCGCGGCGGCGGGCAACCGCGTGTACCTGCCGATCGCGGACTGAGCGTACCGGCGCGGGAGGGGACAGGCCGCCCGGTCGGCCCTCTCCCCGCCGAGGGGTTCCGCTCGGCAGACTGGGCGCATGACAGCCACCTCCCTGAGCAAGGGTGCCAACGTCGCCGTCGACTCCCCCGCCGTGCGCGCCGAACTCGTCTGGTCCCCCGGACCGGGCGTCCCCGAGGTCGACGCCTCCGCCCTGCTGCTCACCTCGGCCGGGCGGGTGCGGGACGACGGTGACTTCGTCTTCTACAACCAGCCCCGCCACACGTCCGGCGCGGTGGGCCACCTGGGCAAGCGGGTCGGCCCCGGTGCGAACGCGGGGCTCACGACCGATGCCGTCGAGGTGGATCTGCGTGCGGTCGAGGCGTCGGTCGAGCGCATCGTCCTGTGTGCCTCGGCGGACGGCGGCGCCTTCGGCCGGGTTCCGGGGTTGTCACTGCGGTTGCTGGACGCCGCGACCGGCACCGAACTGGCCCGGTTCGACATCACGGCCGGGACGGAGACCGCGCTGGTCGGCGGCGAGTTGTACCGGCGTGGAGGGAGGTGGAAGTTCCGTGCGGTGGGACAGGGGTATGCCTCCGGGCTGGCGGGGCTGGCGACCGACTTCGGCATCACCGTGGACGACGACGCTCCCCCGACGGCGCCCGCCACCCCGGCCACGGCCCCGCCCACGGCTTCCCCCGTCTCCGCCCCGCCGGCGGCGCCCGTACCGCCACCGGGCCCGGTCCCGGCGCCGGCCGCCGCCGGGCCCCGGTTCACCAAGGGTGAGGAACGCCTCCCCGTGGACATGCGCAAGCGGCTGTCCCTGCGCAAGGAGCAGGTCGCGGTCAGCCTGAGCAAGCACGGGGCGGCCGGGACCACCGCGCGCGTCGTCCTCGTACTGGACGCCTCCGGGTCCATGTCCTTCCTCTACTCCAAGGGCGTCGTCGCGGACGTCGTGGAGCGGATGGCCGCCGTCGCCGCGCAGTTGGACGACGACGGCGAGATGCAGGCCTGGACCTTCGCCTCCACCCCGGCGCGCCTGCCCGACCTGCGCCTGGGCGAGCTGCCCGAGTGGCTGCGGCTGCACGTGCGGGTGGGGGAGATCAGCCTGTTCCGGCGGGGCAGGAAGAAGGGCCTGCACCCCGAGCAGGTCGACATGCGGGCGGTCGGCATCCAGAACGAGGAGCAGAAGGTGATCGCCGAGGTCCGCGCCTTCGTCAGGGCCAATCCGGCACCGGTCCCGACCCTGGTGCTGTTCTTCTCCGACGGCGGTGTCTACCGCAACGCCGAGATCGAGCGGGAGCTGCGGGAAGCCGTGGAGGAGCCCGTCTTCTGGCAGTTCGTCGGGCTCGGGCGCTCCAACTACGGAGTACTGGAGCGGTTCGACACCCTGCCGGGCCGCCGCGTCGACAATGTCGGTTTCTTCGCCGTCGACGACATCGGCACCGTACCGGACCCGGAGCTGTACGACCGTCTGCTGTCCGAGTTCCCGTCCTGGATCACTGCCGCCGGCCGGGCGGGCATCCTTTGAACCGCTGCCCGCCCGTGCCGGTGGCTATTCGGGCCGGTGTTCCGGGCCACCGAAGTCCGGGCTGCTGTAGTCCGGGCTCGAGTAGCTCGGACGCGGGCCCGCGTCGGGGCCGCCGTCGGGGCTGGTGAACCCGGGACGGCCGTAGCCCAGGTGCGGCATACGGCTGCTGCCCGGCGCCGCCGGTTCCGCGCGGCGCAGTGCCGCCGTCCCCGGGTCGCTGAGCGCCTCCCGGAGGAAGGGCAGTATGCCGCGTTCCAGCAGGGCCTCGTGCCAGGCTTCCCGGGCCCGGGCCACCTCCTCGTCGCGTGCGCTGTAGAAGCCGGACTCGGCCGAGGGGCGGTTGCGCAGCGCGGTGAGCAGCAGCCCCACCGCGGCAACGAGGATCGCCACCGCGGTCACGGCGCCGAACACCCATCCCGTGGTGAGCATGGTCTGCGCGAAGGTCTGCCCCGGGTCGAGCATCTTCAGGAGATAGCCGACCAGCAGGAATATCGCCGCGGCGGTGCCGGCCAGGACCGGCGCCAGGACGGCGACGACGGCGACGGCCCCCGCACCGGTCGCCTCGGCCATCTCGCCCATGGTGGCGGCGAGTCCCCCCGCGCTCGTGCCCTGCTCCTGGGAGCCGGACTCGCGCGTGGCGGGCGACGGGCCGGAGGACGCCGGGTGGCGCAGTTCCTCGCGGACCTTCACGTAGTGCTGGTACTCGGTCGTGGCCGTCGCCGTGATGAGGGCGGTGGCGTTGAGTGCCATGGTGCGCAGTTGTTCGGAGTTGAGCCGCTGACCGGCAGCGGCCAGCTCCGGGCGGTGTGGTGCGGAGCGCAGCGCCTCGTCGAGGACCCGCTCGTACTCCTGGCGGTCCTCGCTCGGCAGGTGCTGCGGAACGCTGTTCATGTGCATCCCCCGATGCTCCGTAGGGCTTGGGGCTCGCATGCCAACGAGCCGTCGGGCAGAAACGGAGGGGAGCCTGCTACGGATAAGCCGATGGTAGAGCGGTGACGGTGGAGGGTGACAGGGGGTTTCCAGAAATTGGGTGCCGGTCTGTACGGTCGGCACCCCCGCAATAGCCGCTCGGTTAACGGTCAGACATCCAAGGGAAGTTGCTGGACCAGCAGCTTTCCGGCCATGGTGACGCCGCCGTCCATCGCGATGGCCAGCCCCTCCGCGTAGACGTGCGGTCCCTCGACCACGGTGCGGGTGTCGTCCTCGCCGTCCTCGGAGCCGACTTCGCCCAGCAGGTAGGGGATGGGGCTGTGGCCGTGAACGATCCGGGTGCCGCCGTACGTATCAAGCAGTGAGCGCACGGCGTCGGCGCCGCCCTCGTCGCGGAAGGAGAAGCGCTTGGTGAACTTGCGGAACAGGTCCCACACTTCTTCCGCGTCGTTGCGGGTGATCGTCTCGCGGACGGTGTCGTTGACCTCTTCGATGGAGCGGCCGTAGTCGAGGTAGGTCGTGGCGTCCGAGTGGACCAGGAGGTGGTCGTCGACCTCCTCCATGGCGTCGAGGCGGGCCATCCACTGGAGGTGGTGGTCCTGGAGGCGGTCCATGTCGGTCTTCTGGCCGCCGTTCAGCAGCCACGCGGCCTGGAAGGTGGCGGTGCCCGCGCCGGAGTTGACGGGTGTGTCGCCGAACCGCTTGGCGCCGAGCAGCAGCAGTTCGTGGTTGCCCATCAGCGCCTTGCAGTAGCCGCCGGCCGCGGCCGCCTCGGCGGACAGCCGCATCACCAGGTCGATGACGCCGATGCCGTCCGGGCCGCGGTCGGTGAAGTCGCCGAGGAACCACAGCCGGGAGGTGCCCGCGCACCACTGGCCGGCGTCGTCGACGAGGCCCTTCTCCCGCAGGGCGGCCAGCAGCTCGTCGAGGTAGCCGTGCACGTCGCCGACGACGAAAAGGGGCCCCTGCCCGGTCGCGGGCTGCTGCACCGCCGCCGGTGCGGGGTCGACCGTGACCTGGACCGTGTCACCCCGACGGATGACGGGCAGATCGCGCTGTGTGGGCGTGTAGCCCTCGGGCAGGGCCTCTTCGAGCCCCTCCTCGGAGGGCGGTGCCGACTCGCCCGCGTGCGTGCCGGGGGCAGCGTACGGAGCGGTCTCGTGGACGTACGCGGGCACCCGGAAGTCGCGCACCGTCGCCGTCCGCTCCACCTCGGGTCCCTGACCGGCCCCCTGAGTCATCGACCCCTCCACCATCGCGCCGCATCTGCACCGCTTCGGACTGCCTGGTCGCAGCGGCCCGCGGTGTGTGGGCCCATCATAGGAATGCGGATCGCGCTGTGTGATGACCCAGGGGTGGTGAATCAGGCCAGGACTCCGGTTCGCTGCGGCTTTCGCCCCGATTGGGCCCGGCTTCGCCCGTCCGCGACCGTGGCCCGGCCGTGTTCCGGACGCGCCGGTGTTGCCTTCGCCGCCCTGTTTCGCCGCCCTGTTCAGCCGTCGTTCCGCTTCTCGTGGTTCGCCGTTCTTCGCCGTTCTTCGCTGTTCTTCCCCCTGCGCCCCGCATCGGCCGGGTCGCGCGTACGGCCGCGACCCGGCCCCGCGCCCGGCGTCCCGGAGACGCCGGACGCGCCCTACTCGCCCTCCGGCGACCGCGGCGGGCTGACCGTCGTACGCGGCGGGCGCCGCTGCGACGAGGTACGCACGATCAGTTCGGTCGGTATCACCTGCTCGACCGGCTGGTCGGAGTGCAGCCCCTCGATCGCGTCGATGAGGACCTGGATCACGGCGGTGCCGATGCGGCGGGGCTTCAACGACAGGGTGGTGATGGGAGGCTCGGTGCTGGCGTACACGGTGGACTCACTGCAGCAGACCAGCAGCAGGTCCTCGGGTACGCGCAGACCGTAGCGGCGGGCGGCGGCGAGCAGGTCGGTGCCGTTCGGATCGAACAGTCCGTAGACGGCGTCGGGCCGGTCGGGGCGGGCGAGCAGCCGGTCGGCGGCCACCGCGCCGGCGCACGGATCGTGGGCGGGGTAGGCCTCGTAGACCGGGTCCTGGCCGACGCGCTCGCACCAGCGCAGGTAGGCGGTGGTCGACAGATGGGTGTACGTGTCGGTCGTGGTGCCGGTGAGCAGGCCGATCCTGCGCGCCCCGGCGTCGGCGAGGTGGTCGAGGATGCCGAGCACGGCTGCCTCGTGGTCGTTGTCGACCCAGGCGGTGACCGGAAGCGAGCCGGCCGGGCGACCGTCGGAGACGACGGGCAGGCCCTGGCGGACCAGTTCGCTGACGACCGGGTCGTGGTCCGAGGGGTCGATGACGACCGTGCCGTCGAGCGCGACGTTGGACCACACGTCGTGACGGGAGGTCGCCGGGAGGATGACGAGGGCGTAGCCGCGGGCGAGCGCGGCGGACGTTGCGGCGCGCGCCATCTCGGCGAAGTACGCGAATTCGGTGAAGGTGAAAGGTTCATCCCCGTACGTCGTCACGGTCAGGCCGATGAGCCCGGACTTGCCGGTGCGGAGCGTGCGGGCGGCGGCCGAGGGCCGGTAGCCCAGTCGGTCGGCGACCTCGCGCACATGGCGCCGGGTGGCATCCGGGAGTCGGCCCTTGCCGTTGAGGGCGTCGGAGACGGTAGTGATGGATACTCCGGCGGCGGCGGCCACGTCCCTGATACCCGCCCGGCCCGGCCGGCTGCCTCGACGTGAGGTTTCCGCGCGGCTCACCTGGTGCTTCCCTGCTGCTGTCATGGCGAGCCGATAGTAGGGCTCATGGGGTGGGGTAGTGCGGACGCATATGCACGCGTTGACAGTCACGTTTCTGCAAGATCATTAACGCCTAACAGCCTTGGAAAGCAAGTCAGTTGGGTCCAGTCATCCCATTACCTGGCGTGTTGACCAGTGAGTGCCTGCGGGGTGGCGGATGTTGCGAAGAGGTCTCAACTCACCTGCACGAGGGATGCGCGCCACGGCGTGAGCCACCGGCGCGTAGATATATGTGCGGCGCGCCCCCCGAATCGTGCGCCTTCGTGCACTGATGCCCCTGATGCCAGTGTGACGGACGAGGTCTGCCCCACCCCGCCCGTCTCTCCCGCCTATACGCAGCGGCGGCGAATCCTCATAAGGTGAGAAGTATTCGATGCCGGTGGTGGTCACGAGGAGGACTGCGGTGAGCGAGACGAGCCCCAAGCTGCGCGCCGAGCTGGAGGGGATTCCCACCTACAAGCCGGGCAAGCCCGCCGCGGCCGACGGTCCCGTGGCCTACAAGCTGTCCTCCAACGAGAACCCCTACCCGCCGCTGCCGGGAGTGATGGAGACGGTGACGGCCGCCGCCTCCTCCTTCAACCGCTACCCGGACATGGCCTGCACGTCGCTGATGGCCGAGCTGTCCGACCGCTTCGGGGTGCCCCTGGCCCACCTGGCCACCGGCACCGGTTCGGTCGGTGTGGCCCAGCAGCTGATCCAGGCGACCTCGGGCCCCGGCGACGAGGTGATCTACGCCTGGCGCTCCTTCGAGGCGTACCCGATCATCACGCAGATCAGCGGCGCGAGGTCCGTGCAGGTCCCGCTGACGCCGGGCGAGGTGCACGACCTGGACGCCATGGCGGACGCGATCACCGACCGCACCCGGCTGATCTTCGTCTGCAACCCCAACAACCCCACGGGCACGGTGGTACGGCGGGCCGAGCTGGAGCGGTTCCTGGACCGGGTGCCGAGCGACGTGCTGGTGGTCCTGGACGAGGCCTACCGCGAGTTCATCCGGGACGCCGAGGTCCCGGACGGCGTCGAGTTCTACCGTGAGCGCCCCAACGTCTGCGTCCTGCGTACCTTCTCCAAGGCCTACGGCCTGGCAGGACTGCGGGTCGGGTTCGCGATCGCCCACGAGCCGGTGGCGGCGGCGCTGCGCAAGACGGCGGTGCCCTTCGGGGTCAGCCAGATCGCGCAGGAGGCGGCGATCGCCTCGCTGCGCGCGGAGGACGAGCTGATCGGCCGGGTCGGCTCGCTGGTGTGCGAGCGCACCCGCGTGGCCGACGCCCTGCGTGCGCAGGGCTGGACGGTGCCGGAGAGCCACGCCAACTTCGTCTGGCTGCGGCTGGGGGAGCGCACGCTCGCCTTCGCGAACGCCTGTGAGCAGGCCGGCGTGGTCGTCCGCCCCTTCGCGGGCGAGGGCGTGCGCGTGACGGTCGGGGAGAATGAGGCGAACGACATCTTCCTGAAGGTGTCGGAGGAGTTCCGCAAGGAGCTGTAGCCCCACGTGGGGCGGGACGACAGCCGCACACGGGGCGAGACGACGAGGCGCGGGACGGCAGGTGCCGTCCCGCGCTTTCGCATGCCGCGGGGCCGTCGTCCACTCCTCGAACTCAACGGTCTGTTGAAGTTCCGGCAGAGGGGTTGACGTCACAGGGGACCCCCCTTCCGGTGTCGAAAAGCAGTAGGTCATAATTGCTTGTGAATGTGAACGCGTTCACAAGCGTGTCCCGATTGCGCCCGCTTGGGTGTGACAAACGCGCTCAAACCGCCGCTGACCACGGCGGTGTGGCGATGTGAGGAGAGTGACGACGTGGACATGGCCCTGGCGCCGGAGACGCTGGCGCGATGGCAGTTCGGCATCACGACCGTCTACCACTTCCTGTTCGTCCCGCTGACGATCTCGCTGGCCGCCCTCACGGCCGGACTGCAGACCGCCTGGGTCCGCACGGAGAAGGAGAAGTACCTCAGGGCGACCAAGTTCTGGGGCAAGCTCTTCCTGATCAACATCGCGATGGGTGTCGTCACCGGCATCGTGCAGGAGTTCCAGTTCGGTATGAACTGGTCCGACTACTCGCGCTTCGTCGGCGACGTCTTCGGTGCCCCGCTCGCCTTCGAGGCGCTGATCGCCTTCTTCTTCGAGTCCACCTTCATCGGCCTGTGGATCTTCGGCTGGGACAAGCTGCCCAAGAAGATCCATCTGGCCTGCATCTGGATGGTCTCGATCGGCACGCTGCTGTCGGCGTACTTCATCCTCGCGGCCAACTCCTGGATGCAGCACCCCGTCGGCTACCGGATCAACGAGGAGAAGGGCCGCGCCGAACTCACCGACTTCTGGCAGGTCCTCACCCAGAACACCACCCTCAACCAGGTCTTCCACAGCTTCTCGGCGGCCTTCCTCACGGGCGGCGCCTTCATGGTCGGCATCGCCGCCTTCCACCTGATGCGCAAGAAGCACATCCCGGTGATGCGGACCTCGCTCCGGCTCGGCCTGGTGACCCTGGCCGTCGGCGGCCTGCTCACCGCGGTCAGCGGCGACACCCTCGGCAAGGTCATGTACGAGCAGCAGCCGATGAAGATGGCCGCCGCCGAGGCCCTGTGGGACGGCGAGAAGCCGGCACCGTTCTCGGTGTTCGCCTACGGGGACGTGGACAAGGGGCACAACAAGGTCGCCCTGGAGATCCCCGGGCTGCTGTCCTTCCTCGCGCACAGCGACTTCGAGTCCTACGTGCCCGGCATCAACGACACCAACAAGGCCCTCCAGGAGCAGTTCGGCCCCGGTGACTACAAGCCCATCGTCCCCGTCGCCTACTGGGGATTCCGCTGGATGATCGGCTTCGGCATGGCGTCCTTCTCCCTCGGCCTGCTGGGCCTGTGGCTGACGCGGAAGCGGTTCCTGCTGCCACCGGCCCTGCGTACCGGGGAGGAGGAGGTACCCCACCTGGTGCTGCTGAAGAAGCCGCTCGGGGCGAGGCTCTCCCGGATGTACTGGCTGCTGGCGCTGTGGACGATGGCGTTCCCGCTGATCGCCAACTCCTGGGGCTGGATCTTCACCGAGATGGGCCGGCAGCCCTGGGTGGTCTACGGCGTGATGCAGACCCGGGACGCGGTCTCCCCCGGCGTCTCCACGGCCGAGGTGATCATCTCGATGTCCGTCTTCACCCTGCTGTACGCCGTCCTGGCCGTCATCGAGGTCAAGCTCCTGGCGAAGTACGTGAAGGCCGGACCGCCCGAGCTGACCGAGGCCGACCTCAATCCGCCCACGAAGATCGGCGGCGATCTCCGTGACGCCGACAAGCCGATGGCCTTCTCGTACTAGGCCGAGGGAGCTGCACAGTCATGGAACTGCACGACGTCTGGTTCGTTCTGATCGCCGTCCTGTGGACCGGCTACTTCTTCCTGGAGGGCTTCGACTTCGGGGTCGGAGTGCTGACCAAGCTGCTCGCCCGGAACCGGGCCGAGAAGCGGGTGCTGATCAACACCATCGGTCCCGTGTGGGACGGCAACGAGGTGTGGCTGCTCACGGCCGGCGGTGCCACCTTCGCCGCCTTCCCCGAGTGGTACGCCACGCTCTTCTCCGGGTTCTACCTTCCCCTGCTGGTCATCCTGGTCTGCCTGATCGTCCGTGGGGTCGCCTTCGAGTACCGCGTGAAGCGGCCCGAGGAGAACTGGCAGCGCAACTGGGAGACGGCGATCTTCTGGACCTCGCTGATCCCCGCGTTCCTGTGGGGCGTGGCCTTCGGCAACATCGTCCACGGCGTGGAGATCGACCGGGACCTGGAGTACGTCGGCTCGGTCTGGGACCTGCTCAACCCGTACGCCCTCCTCGGCGGTCTGGTGACGCTGACGCTGTTCACCTTCCACGGCACGGTGTTCACCGCGCTCAAGACCGTCGGTGAGATCCGTGAGCGGGCGCGGACCCTGGCCCTGCGGGTCGGTCTGGTCGCGGCCGTGCTGGCCCTGGCCTTCCTGCTCTGGACGCAGGCCGACAGCGGCGACGCCAAGAGCCTGGTCGCCCTCGTGGTGGCCGTCGCCGCCCTCGTCGCCGCGCTGCTGGCGAACCAGGCCGGGCGTGAGGGCTGGTCGTTCGCCCTGTCCGGCGTCACCATCGTGGCCGCCGTGGCGATGCTCTTCCTGACGCTCTTCCCGAATGTCATGCCGTCGACGCTGAACGCGGACTGGAGCCTCACCGTCACCAACGCCTCGTCCAGCGCCTACACGTTGAAGATCATGACCTGGCTGGCCGTGATCGCGACACCGGTCGTCCTGCTCTACCAGGGCTGGACGTACTGGGTGTTCCGCAAGCGCATCGGCACCCAGCACCTCGCCGACGCCGCGCACTGAGTCCTGGGGTGCGTTTCACGTGAAACGTCGCGAAACGTCGGAACGCATCCCGCCGGACAGGAGGGCCTGTTTCACGTGAAACCCATCGATCCACGTCTTCTGCGGTACGCCCGCGCCACCAGGCTCTTCCTGGCGGCGGTCGTCGCCCTGGGGGCCGTCGGGGCCGGACTGCTCGTCGCCCAGGCCATGCTCATCGCCGAGGTGGTGGTCGGCGCCTTCCAACAGGGCACGACGGCCGCCGGACTCCGCACCCCTCTGCTGCTGTTGGTGGCCGTCGCCTGCGGCCGGGCGCTGGTCGGCTGGCTCACCGAACTGGCCGCGCACCGGGCGAGCGCGGCGGTCAAGTCGGAGCTGCGGCGCCGGCTGCTGGAACGGGCCACCGCGCTCGGCCCGGGCTGGCTGGGCGGACAGCGGACCGGTTCGCTGGTCGCCCTCGCCACCAGGGGCGTCGACGCCCTCGACGACTACTTCTCGCGCTATCTGCCGCAACTGGGCCTCGCGGTGGTCGTGCCCGTGGCGGTGCTGGCCCGCATCGTGACCGAGGACTGGGTCTCGGCGGCCATCATCGTCGGCACCCTCCCCCTCATCCCGGTCTTCATGATGCTGATCGGCTGGGCCACCCAGTCCCGGATGGACCGCCAGTGGCGGCTGCTGTCGCGGCTGTCGGGACACTTCCTGGACGTGGTCGCGGGGCTGCCCACGCTGAAGGTCTTCGGCCGGGCCAAGGCGCAGGCAGAGTCGATCAAGCGCATCACCGGCGAGTACCGCCAGGCGACCATGCGGACCCTGCGGATCGCCTTCCTGTCCTCCTTCGCGCTGGAACTGCTGGCCACGCTGTCCGTCGCGCTCGTCGCCGTCACCATCGGCATGCGCCTGGTCCACGGGGACATGACCCTGTACGACGGCCTGGTCGTGCTCGTCCTCGCACCGGAGGCCTACCTGCCGTTGCGGCAGGTGGGGGCGCAGTACCACGCGGCGGCCGAGGGCCTCGCCGCCGCCGAGGACATCTTCTCGGTGCTGGAGCGTCCCGTACCGGCGTCGGGAACCGGGCCGGTTCCGGCGGACGGTGCCCTGAGCTTCGAGGACGTGACGGTCCGCTATCCCGGACGCGACTCGGCGGCCGTCCGGGACGTGAACCTCATCGTCGAGCCCGGGGAGACGGTCGCACTCGTGGGACCCAGCGGCGCGGGCAAGTCGACGCTCCTGAACGCCCTGCTCGGCTTCGTGTCCCCGACCGGGGGGCGGGTCCGGGTGGGGGGAGCCGACCTTTCCTCGCTCGATGTCGCGCAGTGGCACGCCCGCGTTGCCTGGGTGCCACAGCATCCGCACCTGTACGCCGGCACCATCGCGGAGAACGTACGGCTGGCCCGGCCCGACGCCGACGACACCGCCGTACGCCGGGCCCTGCGGGACGCGGGCGCACTGGAGTTCGTGGACGCGCTGCCCGAGGGCACGGCGACCGTCCTCGGGGAGGACGGAACCGGCCTGTCCGCGGGACAGCGGCAGCGGCTGGCGCTGGCCCGGGCGTTTCTCGCGGACCGGCCGGTGCTGCTGCTCGACGAGCCGACGGCGGCCCTGGACGGCGCCACCGAGGCGGAGATCGTGGACGCCGTCCGCAGGCTGGCGCAGGGGCGTACGGTCCTGCTGGTGGTGCACCGTCCGGCGCTGCTGGAGGTCGCCGACCGGGTGGTGCGGCTGGACGCGCCGGCGGGCTTCGCCGGGTCCGCGGACACCAGCGGGCCGCCGGTCGCTGCGCGGGACACTCGGCGCACCGTCGCTCCGGATTCGTTCGACGAGCCGGCCACCGCGTCCGCCGAGCCTGCTGAGCCCGCCGCGCAGGCGCGGGGCGGCGTGCTGTCCCGGGTCCGCGCCATGTCCGGCGCCCGGCGCGGGCGGCTCGGCCTCGCGCTGTTGCTCAGCAGTCTGGCGCTGGGCAGCGCCGTCGGCCTGATGGCGACCTCCGGGTACCTCATCTCACGGGCCTCCGAGCAGCCGCCGGTGCTGTACCTGATGGTGGCCGTGACGGCGACGCGGGCCTTCGGCATCGGGCGGGCCGTGTTCCGCTACGCGGAGCGGCTGGTGTCGCACGACGCCGTGCTGCGGATGCTGGCCGACACGCGGGTCGCGGTGTACCGGCGGCTGGAGCGGCTGGCCCCGGCCGGGCTGCGGCACAGCCGCCGGGGCGATCTGCTGTCCCGGCTCGTCGCCGACGTCGACGCCTTGCAGGACTACTGGCTGCGCTGGCTGCTGCCCGCCGGAAGCGCGCTGGTCGTCTCCGCCGCCTCGGTCGGGTTCACGGCCTGGTTGCTGCCGGAGGCGGGTGTCGTGCTCGCGGCCGGCCTGCTCGCGGCCGGTGTCGGTGTTCCGCTGCTCACCGCGGCCGTGGCACGGCGCGCGGAGCGCCGGCTGGCCCCCGCCAGGGGCGTGCTCGCCACCCGGGTGACGGAGCTGCTCACCGGTACCGCCGAGCTGACCGTCGCCGGTGCCCTGCCCGCTCGTGCCGCCCAGGCCCGGCGGGCCGACGGCACCCTCACCCGGATCGCCTCGCGCGCCGCCACGGCCACCGCGCTGGGCGACGGGCTCACCGCGCTGGTCTCCGGCCTGACCGTCGCGGGCGCCGCCGTCGTCGGGGTCCAGGCGGTCGCCGACGGCCGGCTCGCCGGCGTGACCGTGGCCGTCGTCGTCCTGACCCCGCTGGCCGCCTTCGAGGCTGTCCTCGGACTGCCGCTCGCCGTGCAGTACCGCCAGCGCGTGCGCAGGAGCGCCGAGCGCGTGTACGAGGTGCTCGACGCCCCGGAGCCGGTGCGGGAGCCGGAGGTGCCCAGGCAGGCGCCCGCCTCGCCGTTCCCGGTGGTCATCGAGGGGCTGGCCGCGCGTCACCCCGGGCAGGACAGGGACGCGCTGGCGGGGCTGGACCTGACCCTGGCACAGGGGCGCCGCGTCGCCGTGGTCGGACCGTCCGGGTCCGGCAAGACGACCCTCGCCCAGGCGCTGCTGCGCTTCCTCGACGCGGAGGCGGGCTCCTACACGCTGGCCGGTGTCGACGCCTACGCCCTGGCAGGCGACGACGTACGGCGCCTCGTCGGGCTGTGCGCCCAGGACGCGCACCTCTTCGACAGCTCGGTCCGCGAGAACCTGCTGCTGGCCAGGAAGGACGCCACCGAGGCCGAGCTGCGCGACGCGCTGGCGCGGGCCCGGCTGCTCGAGTGGGCCGACAGCCTGCCCGACGGTCTGGACACGCTGGTCGGCGAGCACGGCGCCCGGTTGTCCGGTGGCCAGCGCCAGCGGCTCGCCCTGGCCCGGGCGCTGCTCGCCGACTTCCCCGTCCTCGTGCTCGACGAGCCCGCCGAACACCTCGACCTGCCGACCGCCGACGCGCTCACCGCCGATCTGCTGGCCGCCACCGAGGGCCGTACGAGCCTGCTGATCACGCACCGGCTGGCGGGGCTGGGGGCCGTGGACGAGGTGATCGTCCTGGACCGGGGCCGGGTCGTGCAGCGCGGTACGTACGCGGAGCTGGCGGCCGTACCGGGTCCGCTGCGGGAGATGGCCGGACGGGAGGCGGCGGCGGAACTGCTGGTGGGAGCGGTGTGACCGGCCGGCCCGGCCACGGGTCCGCAAAAATTGCCGCAATCCGACTTTCGTGAACAAAAAGGTCTCATTAGGCTCGGGGCATGCCCCCAGCGCCGCCTCCCGGCCCCCCGCCGCCCCGTGCGGGGGCCTCGGCCGAACTACTGGCACGGGTGCCGAAACTGCTGGACGCGATGCGGTCCGTCGGCAGCGGACTGGAGCTGCACTCCACACTGCACCGGATCTGCGAGACGGCCGCCGACCTGGCGCACGCCCGGTACGCGGCCATCGGCGTCGTCGACGAGGACGGCGACGGTCTCGCCGACTTCGTGCACCACGGCCTGGACGAGACGACGGTCCGGCCGTCCGGCCTGACCCGGGACCCGCGCCCGTGCGACCTTCCCGAGCACCATCCGCCGATGCGCGGCTTCCTGGACGTCCCCATCCGTGTGCAGGGCGAGATCTTCGGCAACCTCTACCTGACCGACAAGCTCGCGGGCGAGCCCTTCGACGACCACGACCTCGCCATGGTCCGGGTCCTGGCCACGGAGGCCGGTATCGCCATCGGCAACGCGCGACTGCACGAGGCCGCCCAGCAGCGGGAGCGGTGGATCGACGGATCGGTCGCCGTCACCACCGCCCTGCTGTCCGGCGGCGACACCGACGACGCCCTGCAGATCGTCGCCGAGCAGGCCCGCCGCCTCTCCGGGGCGGCCGCCGGGATCGTCCTGCTGCCGGCCGACGGGGGCGGCCTGGAGATCGTGGCCGTCGACGCGCCGCAACCCGCGAACGCCCTCGGCGCGGTCGTCCCACCGGGGAACGGCATCGTGGCGGAACTGCTCGCCGGACGCCCCGTGTTCGTGGACGACGCCGCCACCGACCCCCGCCTGAACGCCGGACCGGCGCGCTCCTACGGCCCGGTCATGCTGGTGCCGCTGTGCCGGGACGGGAAGGTCCTCGGGGGCCTGGTCATGCCGCGCGCCCCGGGGGACCGCCCGTTCACCCGGACGGAGCGCGCGCTCGGCGAGCAGTTCGCCTCGCAGGCCGCGCTGGCGCTCACGATGGCCGAGGCACAGCGCGACCGGGAACGGCTCGCCGTGTACGAGGACCGGGACCGGATCGCCCGGGACCTGCACGACCTCGTCATCCAGCGGCTGTTCGCGACGGGGATGATGCTGGAGAGTGCCCAGCGCAGGTCGGCCGTGCCCGAGGTGCGCGACGGGGTCGGTGGAGCCGTCGACGAACTCGACGTCACCATCCAGGAGATCCGCTCGGCGATCTTCGCGCTCCAGCAGCCCGCCGAGGCGCCCACGGGACTGCGCACCCGCGTACTGCGCGAGATCACCATGGCCGCCGCCCCGCTGGGTTTCACGCCCTCGCACCGCTTCGTGGGCCCGGTCGACACCGCCGTCGGCGACCTGACCGGCAAGAATCTCATCGCCGCGCTGCGTGAAACCCTGTCCAACGCCTTCCGGCACGCGCACGCCGGCCGGATCGAGGTGGTCGTGGACGCGACGGCGACCCTGCCGGACGGCCGGCCGGGTGTCCGGCTGACCGTCGCGGACGACGGTGTCGGCGTTCCCGAGGGCGGCCGGCGCAGCGGCCTGCACAACCTGGAGCGCCGCGCCGAGACGGTGGGCGGTGCCAGTCGGCTCGGGCCGGGCATCGGGGCGGACGGCGGTGGCACGACAGTGCTGTGGGAGGCGCCGTACTGAGCGCCGCCGACGCCGCGTTGCCCCGTGTGCAGCAGCCGCGCTGAGCCGTGTGCAGCAACGGGTCCCCCACTCGTACGACCTGAACGAGACCCCGGGCGCCGTGCGGGTCCACGATCGCTGACATGCGCTCATCCCGCCGACGTCCGCTGCTGGTTCCGGTGCTGCTGTGCGCACTCGCCCTGCTCGCGGCCCGACCCACCGACGGCACGGACGGGGACGCCGGGCCCGGCACCGGTCTCGGCCCGCAGGTGGCGCGACTGTACGAGGACGCGGCGAAGGCCACCCGGCAGTACGAGGACGGGCGGCGAGAGGCCGAGGCACAACGGTCGAAGGCCCTGGAGTACGAGCGCCGCCTCGACGGGCAGCGGCGGAAGACCGACGCCATGCACGAGGACCTGGGCCGCATCGCCCGTGCCCAGTACCGCGACGGCGGGCTTCCGCTCACCGCGCGGATGCTCCTCGCCGACGACCCCGAGGAGCTGATGCGCGGTCAGCGGGCCGTCTCCCGAGCGAATCTGGCCGTCGACCGGGCCATCGGGAAGAACCTGCGGGCCGAGGCCCGGCTCGCCGCCGAGGAGGCCAGGGCGCGGGCGGCCTGGCAGGCGCTGGACAAGCGCAACGCCGACCTGGCGAAGCTGAAGAAGGAGATCGAGAACAAGCTTGAAGCGGTGCGGTCACGGTTGGAGGGGCAGGCGGACTCCTCCGTCGCGGCCGGCGCGTGCCCCGGCGCGGTCCGCCTCGACCAGCCGGACATGCCCTCCGGCCCGGCCTGGGTGGCCCCGGTCGAGGCCTACGAGCTGTCGGCGTCCTTCGGCAGCGGCGGGTCTCGGTGGGCGCACCGGCACACCGGCCAGGACTTCGCGGTGCCGGTCGGGACACCGGTGCGGTCGGTCGGTACGGGCCGGGTCCTGAAGGTGTCCTGCGGCGGGGCCTTCGGCATCCAGGTCGTCATCGAGCACGCGGGCGGCTACTACACGCAGTACGCCCATCTCGCCGCCGTCGCCGTCGACCAGGGCGACCGGGTCGACGCCGGGCAGTGGATCGGGCAGTCCGGCAGCACCGGCAACTCCACCGGTCCCCACCTGCACTTCGAGGTCCGGGTCACCCCGGAGACGGGCTCGGCACTGGACCCGGTGCCGTGGCTGTCACAGCGCGGGGTGCCGCTGTGACGGCACCGGGCGCGGCGCGGGACCTCGAAGTGCAGGTGGGGCGGAAGGTCAGGGCAGGTCCGCCAGCATCCGCTCGATCACGACGGCCACCCCGTCGTCGTTGTTGGCGACCGTCCGTCCCGAGGCGGCGGCGATCACGTCCGGGTGCGCGTTGCCCATCGCGTACGACCGTCCCGCCCAGGTGAGCATCTCGACGTCGTTCGGCATGTCGCCGAAGGCCACGACCTCCTCGTGCGAGATGCCGCGCTCGGCGCAGCACAGGGCGAGCGTGCTGGCCTTGGAGACCTCGGGGCCGCTAATCTCCAGCAGGGCACTGGGGCTGGAGCGGGTGACGTTGGCGCGGTCGCCGACGGCGAGGCGGGCCAGTGTGAGGAAGCCGTCGGGGTCGAGCTCCGGATGGAAGGCAAGGATCTTGAGGACGGGCTCGGTGGCGGCGCGCCCGCCCGGCGCCAGGATCTCCTCGGCCGGCAGAAGGTCGTCGGGGACCTCCATGTGCAGCTTCGGGTACGCCGGCTCCTGGTGGAAGCCGTACGTCTGCTCGACCGCGAACACCGTGCCGGGCGCCGCCTCCCGCAGCAGCCGCACGGAGTCCAGCGCGTTCTCCTGCGGCAGCTCGCGGACCTTCACGAACCTGTGCCTGCCCGGGCCGCCGTGCAGGTCGACCACGGCGGCACCGTTTCCGCAGATGGCGAGACCGTGACCGTGGACGTGAGCGCTGACGACGTCCATCCAGCGGGCGGGGCGTCCGGTGACGAAGAAGACCTCGATGCCCGCCTTCTCCGCGGCGGCCAGTGCGGCGACCGTCCGCGGGGAGACCGACTTGTCGTCGCGCAGCAGGGTGCCGTCGAGGTCGGTGGCGATGAGTCGCGGGCGGGTGGCGGCGGCCGGGGGCTCGGGCTGTCGGGTCGCTGAGGTCACCCGGCCATTGTCACGCATATGCGTGCACGCCCGTGCGCGGCTCCGCACATATGTGAGCTACGGCTCTCCTGCCCGGTTCCCGGTCCCCGCTCGACTCCACGCCCCTCACTCCTTCAGCTGGGCCGGCGCCTCCATCGCGATCCGTTCGAAGACCTTCTCGTCCGCGGCGAAGTCCGAGTCCGGGATCGGCCAGTGGACGACCAGTTCGGTGAAGCCCAGGTCGCGGTGGCGTCCGGCGAAGTCCACGAACGCGTCCACGGACTCCAGCGGGCGGCTGCGCTCCGGCGTGAAGCCGGTGAGGAGGACCCGGTCCAGCTCGTCCACCTCGCGGCCGATCGCGGCACAGGCGTCGGCCAGCCGGTCGCCCTGCTGCCGCAGCGCACGGTCCGACTGCTGGGGGGTGCCGTTCTCGAACAGCTTCGGATCGCCGGTGGTCACCCACGCCTGCCCGTGGCGGGCGGCGAGCGCCAGTCCCCGCGGGCCGGTCGCGGCGACCGCGAAGGGCAGCCGGGGCCGCTGTACGCACCCCGGGATGTTGCGGGCCTCGTGCGCCGAGTAGAAGTCACCCTCGTACGACACGGCGTCCTCGGTCAGCAGCCGGTCGAGCAGCGGCAGGAACTCGCCGAACCGGTCCGCCCGCTCCCGCGGCGTCCACGGCTCCTGGCCCAGCGCGGTGGCGTCGAAGCCGGTGCCGCCCGCTCCTATGCCGAGCGTGATCCGCCCGCCGGAGATGTCGTCGAGGGAGATCAGCTCCTTGGCGAGCGTCACCGGGTGCCGGAAGTTCGGCGAGGTGACCAGGGTGCCAAGTCGCAGCCGCTCGGTGACGGTCGCGGCGGCGGTGAGCGTCGGTACGGCACCGAACCACGGGCCGTCCCGGAAGCTGCGCCAGGAGAGGTGGTCGTAGGTGTACGCGGTGTGGAAGCCGAGCTGCTCGGCCCGCGTCCAGGTCGAACGGCCGCCCTCGTGCCAACGGCGGTACGGAAGGATCACGGTGCTCAGGCGCAGACTCATGTCTCCGAGCCTAAGCGGCCGTCCCCCGGTTTCACGTGAAACGGCCTCCGCCGTCACCGTACGCGACTGCTCAGCCACGGTGTGAGGAGGAGCATCGACACGTGTTCCTTGTGGGCCCGGTCGCCCGGCAGCGGAACGATCAGGCGGTACCCGGGCGGGAAGCGGCGCCCGTGGACGTGGGCGAGGCCGCCGAAGACGGAGCGCAGGAACGCGGGCACGTCGTCGCGTTCGACATCCGGAAACTCCACGTTCTCGACGGTGATCAGGGCGTCACCTTCGTGGAAGAGCCGCACGCTCACCCGGGGAACGCCGCCGAACTCGACGAACGCCTCGTGCGGGAGAGAGCCGTCGCTGTCGGTGGTCACCCCCACCCCGGCGGCGCTGTGGCGGGAGGTCTGGTCGGCGCCGATGTCGTCGGTGACCTCGATCTCCAGCGCGTACTCCTCGGCGACGGCGCGGAGGGCGGTGACGGCGGACTGGGTGGTGGGCAGGTGCTCCATGCCCTCGATCATGCGGGGTCAGTGCGGAGCGGGAAAGCGCAGATAGCGGGACGGCACGTGCCGCGTCAGCCAGACCCCGTTCGCGCTGACGTGGAAGACGTGTCCGTCGCGGTGCATGGCGGCGGCGTCCACCGGGAGGACGACCGGCCGGCCACGGCGTGCCCCGACCCGGGTCGCGGTCTCGCGGTCCGGCGAGAGGTGGACGTCGTGCCGGTTCATCGGCCGCAGGCCTTCGGCACGGATGGCCTCCAGATGCCGGGCCACGGTCCCGTGGTAGAGATACGGCGGCGGGGTGGCCACGGGCAGCCGGAGATCCACGTCGATGCTGTGGCCCTGGCTGGCCCGGATGCGGGTGCCCTCCACCGCGAAGCGCCGCTTGTCGTTGGTGGCGACCACGTGGTCGAGCTCTTGGCGGGTGAAGGGGAAGCCGTGCGCGGCCGCCGCGGCGACGAGTGTGTCGATCTCGACCCAGCCGCCCTCGTCGAGCGTGAGCCCGATCCTCTCCGGCTGGTGGCGCAGGTGCTTCGACAGATACTTGGACACCTTCACCGTGCGTTCCTGTTGCATGGCACCAGCCTGCCTAGTGAGACGCGTGTCACGCGATCGATTTTGCCGCCAGGGTTTGATCCACAGTCAAGTCGAGTTATCCACAGGCTGGTTGGGGGGTCCTGTGGAAACTACAGGGGCGGCTTCACCCGGGCGAGGCGCCGCAGCATCCGGGGTGCGAAGCGGGACATGAGGTGGGCGCCGCGCGCCTCCGGCGTCACCGGGACCACCGCCCTGTCGCGCACGACCGCCTCCAGGACGGCGTCCGCCACCTTCTCCGGCGGGTAGTTCCGCGCCCCGTACAGCCGGGCGGTGCGCCGCTGCCGGCGCTTCTCCTCCTCGGCGTCCACGCCCGCGAAGTGCGCGGTGGAGGTGATGTTGGTGTTGACCAGGCCGGGGCAGATCGCCGTGACGCCGATGCCCCGGTCGGCCAGCTCGGCACGCAGGCACTCGCTCAGCATCAGCACGGCCGCCTTGGAGGTGGCGTAGGCGGGCAGCGCCCTGGAGGGCTGGAAGGCGGCCGCCGACGCGGTGTTGACGATGTGGCCGCCCTGCCCGCGCTCGGCCATCTGCCGGCCGAACAGGCGGCAGCCGTGGATCACGCCCCACAGGTTGACGTCGAGGACCTTCTTCCAGTCCTCCGGCGTGGTGTCGAAGAAGGAGCCCGACAGGCCGATCCCGGCATTGTTCACGAGCACGTCCACCACGCCGTACTCGGCGGCGACCCTGGCCGCCAGCTTCTCCATGGCCTGCTCGTCGGAGACGTCGACGGCCTCTGCCCAGGCGGCCGGAGCACCGATCAGCCGGGACAGCTCCGCCGTCCGGACGGCGGCCTCGGCGTCCCGGTCGACGGCCACCACGCGCGCTCCGGCCTCGGCGAACGCGAACGCCGTCGCCCGCCCGATGCCGCTGCCCGCACCGGTGACCAGGACCAGCTGCCCGGCGAAGCGGTCCGCGTACTTCCCGTTCGCCGCCGTCTCGGACCGGCCGTCCTCGACGGCGGTGACGAACTCCGTGATCCAGTCCGCCAACCGGTCCGGACGGGTGCGCGGCACCCAGTGCTTCGCAGGCAGCGTGCGCCGGGTCAGCCGCGGCGCCCACAGCTCGAGGCCGTCGTAGAGCCGCTCGGAGAGGAACGCGTCGCCGAGGGGCGTGATGAGCTGCACGGGCGCGTGTGCGTAGGCGTCCTCGCGCGGCCTGCGCAGCCGGGGGCGGACGTTGTCCCGGTACAGCCACGCCCCGTGCGCGGCGTCCGACGGCAGGGACCGGGTCGGGTAGTCGCCGCCGGGCACCTTCTCGACGCGCTCCAGGATGCCGGGCCAACGCTTGCCGAGGGGGCCGCGCCATGCCAGCTCCGGGAGCACGGGGGTGTGGAGCAGGTAGACGTACCAGGACTTGGCGCCCTGGCCGAGGAGCTGTCCGACCCGGCGCGGGGTGGGACGCCTGAGGCGCTTGTTGATCCAGTGCCCGAAGTGGTCGAGGGAGGGCCCGGACATGGAGGTGAAGGAGGCGATGCGGCCCTCGGTGCGCCTGACCGTGACGAACTCCCAGGACTGCACCGAGCCCCAGTCGTGGCCCACCAGGTGCACCGGGCGGTCCGGGCTGACCGCGTCGGCCACGGCCAGGAAGTCGTCCGTCAGCTTCTCCAGCGTGAACCCGCCCCGCAGCGGGCTCGGCGCGCTGGACCGGCCGTGGCCGCGGACGTCGTAGAGAACCACGTGGAAGCGGCCGGCCAGACGGGCGGCGACCTCGGACCAGACCTCCTTGCTGTCCGGGTAGCCGTGTACGAGGACGACCGTGGGCTGCCGCGGATCGCCCAGCTCGGCCACGCACAGCTCGACCCCGCCCGTGCGCACCCGGCGCTCCCGCGCACCCTCCAGCATCGTCATGTCTCCTCCGCCCAGCGCCGCACGTGCGGCAGATCGTCGTCCAGCCAGAAGGCGCTCAGCTCCACCCACAGTCCCGCGCGGGGCGGGTGGTCGGAGAAGCGGTACCGGGACCCCGGCGGGGACCAGCCCCCAGGGTGCGCCGTCAGGCCGGCCGCCGGCCGGTGCTGCACCGGGTGGGGCCTCGTGCGGTCGCCGAACCGGGCGAAGGGCGGGTGGCACCCGTCCCGCACGCCCCGCTCCGGCAGCCACGCGCGCTGCATGCGGGCCGCCTTGCGCTCGGTCACGCCCGGCTCCAGCCGGGCGGCCACGCCCTCGGCGCTCTCGTGGGCGAGCCGCCGCACCTCGCGAGATCCCCGCGGTCCGGTGCGGAGTCCGGCCGCCGCCTCCGTCGTGCCGCCCATGCCGTGCCACCCCCGTCCCACCGTCCCGGCGCGGTCCGCGCCGACCGTGCTACTCGCCCGTAACGCGACGCCGCCGAATCTCCCAGTTGTTAGACCCAACGTCAATAGGACGGCCGGTGCGGCCTCGGAAGTCGGGGCCGTGGCTCTCAGGTACGGCATCCCCTACGGGCCCGTACTACTCGAGACTGACGCCAAGACGGCTCTGCGGTCTGACGACCGCAGTGGCGGGCGTCACTACTGTCATCGATGTGACTGTGATCGCGACCGAAAGCCTGAGCAAGCGGTTCCCACGGGTGACCGCGCTCGACCGGCTCTCCGTGGACGTCGGACCCGGTGTGACCGGACTCGTCGGTGCCAACGGCGCCGGCAAGTCCACCCTGATCAAGATCCTGCTGGGTCTGTCTCCCGCCACCGAGGGCCGGGCCGAAGTGCTCGGACTCGATGTCGCCACCAAGGGCGCCGACATCCGCGAGCGGGTCGGCTACATGCCGGAGCACGACTGCCTGCCCCCCGACGTCTCGGCCACCGAGTTCGTCGTCCACATGGCACGCATGTCCGGCCTGCCGCCCACCGCCGCCCGCGAGCGCACCGCCGACACCCTGCGCCACGTCGGCCTCTACGAGGAGCGCTACCGCCCCATCGGCGGCTACTCGACGGGCATGAAGCAGCGGGTCAAACTCGCGCAGGCCCTCGTGCACGACCCCCAGCTGGTCTTCCTCGACGAGCCGACCAACGGCCTCGACCCGGTCGGCCGCGACGAGATGCTCGGCCTCATCCGGCGCATCCACACCGACTTCGGCATCTCCGTCCTGGTCACCTCGCACCTGCTGGGCGAGCTGGAACGCACCTGCGACCACGTCGTCGTCGTGGACGGCGGCAAGCTGCTGCGCTCCAGCTCCACCACGGACTTCACCCAGACCACCACGACCCTCGCGATCGAGGTCACCGACACCGACGCACACCCCGACGGCACCCGCGCGGTGCGCGACGCGCTCGACGCGCGCGGGGTGACCGTCCAGGACGGCAGCGGCCTGCCCGGCGCCGGCCACGTCCTGCTGCTCACCTCGGCGGGCGAGGAGACCTACGACCTGGTCCGCGACGTCATAGCCGACCTCGGCGTCGGCCTGGTCCGCATGGAGCAGCGCCGGCACCACATCTCGGAGGTCTTCACCGACAGCGACGCAGCACGGAAGGAGGCGGTCGGCCATGGCAGCTGAACAGCCCACAGCCACGGTGGCACCGGGTGACCAGACCCGCATCCACAACATCGGCTACCGCAGTTACGACGGCCCCCGCCTCGGCCGCGCCTACGCCCGCCGTTCGCTGTACTCGCAGTCCCTGCGCGGTGCCTACGGCCTCGGCCGCTCGGCCAAGTCCAAGGTGCTGCCGATGCTGCTCTTCGTGGTGATGTGCCTCCCGGCGGGCATCATGGTCGCGGTCGCCGTCGCCACCAAGGCCAACGACCTGCCCGTGGACTACACGCGCTACGCGATCGTCCTTCAGGCCGTCATCAGTCTCTACGTCGCGGCCCAGGCCCCGCAGTCCGTCTCGCGCGACCTGCGCTTCAAGACCGTGCCGCTGTACTTCTCCCGGCCGATCGAGACCTCCGACTACGTGCGCGCCAAGTACGCCTCGCTGGCCTCGGCCCTGTTCATCCTCACCGCCGCACCCCTGCTGGTGCTCTACGTGGGTGCGCTGCTCGCCAAACTCGACTTCGCGGACCAGACCAAGGGGTTCGCCCAGGGACTGGTCTCCGTGGCACTGCTCTCCCTGCTCTTCGCCGGCCTCGGCCTGGTCGTCGCGTCGGTCACCCCGCGCCGAGGCTTCGGCATCGCGGCCGTCATCGCCGTCCTGACCATCACCTACGGCGCGGTCTCCACGCTCCAGGCCATCGCGGACGTCCAGGGCAGCTCCGGGGCCGTCGCCTGGATAGGCCTCTTCTCGCCGATCACCTTGATCGACGGAGTCTCCTCGGCCTTCCTGGGAGCGACCTCGGCCTTCCCCAGCGGGGTCGGCCCGAGCAACGGCGAGGGCGCCGTCTACGTCCTCGTCACCCTCGGCCTGATCGCCGCCGCCTACGGCCTGCTGATGCGCCGCTACAAGAAGGTGGGACTGTGACCACGCTGAACATCGACCACGTCTCCCGCTGGTTCGGCAACGTGGTCGCCGTCAACGACATCACCATGACGATCGGCCCCGGCGTCACCGGCCTGCTCGGCCCCAACGGCGCGGGAAAATCCACCCTCATCAACATGATGGGCGGCTTCCTCGCCCCCTCCACCGGCAGCGTCACCCTCGACGGCCAGCCGGTCTGGCGCAACGAGGACATCTACAAGCACATCGGCATCGTCCCCGAGCGGGAGGCGATGTACGACTTCCTCACCGGCCGCGAGTTCGTCCTCGCCAACGCCGAACTGCACGGGCTGGGGGCCAAGGCCGCCGACGAGGCCCTCGCCACCGTGGAGATGGCCTACGCCCAGGACCGGAAGATCGCCACGTACTCCAAGGGCATGCGCCAGCGCGTGAAGATGGCCTCCGCCCTCGTCCACCAGCCGTCGCTGCTCCTGCTCGACGAGCCGTTCAACGGCATGGACCCGCGTCAGCGCATGCAGCTGATGGACCTGCTGCGGCGCATGGGCGACGAGGGCCGCACCGTGCTGTTCTCCTCCCACATCCTGGAAGAGGTCGAACAGCTCGCCTGGCACATCGAGGTCATCGTCGCCGGACGCCACGCGGCCAGCGGCGACTTCCGCAAGATCCGCCGCCTGATGACCGACCGGCCGCACCGCTACCTGGTGCGCTCCAGCGACGACCGGGCCCTCGCGGCCGCGCTGATCGCCGACCCGTCGACATCCGGCATCGAGGTCGACCTCGCCGAGGGCGCCCTGCGCATCCAGGCCGTCGACTTCGGCCGGTTCACGGTCCTGCTGCCGAAGGTCGCCCGCGACCACGGCATCCGGCTGCTCACGGTCTCGCCGTCCGACGAGTCCCTCGAGTCCGTCTTCTCGTATCTCGTCGCGGCGTAGGAGGCCGAAGAATGTACGACCCCACAGTCGCCCGACTCACCTACCGGGCCCTGCTCGGCCGCCGCCGGGCCCTCATCCTGGGCGTGCTCCCCCTGCTGCTGCTCGTCATCGCCGTCGCGGTGCGCGCCCTCGCCGGAGCCGACGACCAGACCTCGGTCGACGTGCTGGGCGGGTTCGCCCTCGCCACCATGGTGCCGATCATCGGCGTCATCGCCGGTACCGGCGCCATCGGCCCGGAGATCGACGACGGCTCGGTGGTGTACCTGCTGTCCAAGCCGATCAAGCGGCCGACGATCATCTTCACCAAGCTGATCGTCGCCATAGCCGTGACGATGGTCTTCTCCGCCGTGCCCACGCTGCTCGCGGGCCTGATCCTCAACGGCAACGGCCAGCAGGTCGCCGTCGCCTACACGATCGCCGCGCTGGTCGCCTCCATCGCCTACGCCGCGCTGTTCCTGCTGCTGGGCACGGTGTCCCGGCATGCCGTGGTCTTCGGGCTCGTCTACGCCCTGGTCTGGGAGGCCCTGTTCGGCTCCCTGGTGCCGGGCGCCCGCACGCTGAGCGTCCAGCAGTGGTCGCTGGCGGTGGCCGAGAGGGTCGCCGACGGGAACCTGGTGACGTCCGACGTCGGCCTGCCGACCGCGACGGTGCTGCTCGCCGTGGTGACCGTGCTCGCCACCTGGTACGCCGGCCAGAAGCTGCGGTCGCTGACGCTCGCCGGGGAGGAGTGACCGCGAGCCGTCGGTAACGCGGCGTACGTCCCCTTTTAATCGGTGGCGCCCGGCTTCCCGTGACGGCACTGTGGGGGATGCACGAGGCCGGACGGCGACGGCGCAACGGGAGGCCGCTTCGAGCACGCGGGACACCTCGCGTGGGCCGACCGACGGGGACGCCGGCGCCGTCCGGACCGTGCGTCGCGGGGGCTGCGTCTAAGAGCTTCGGCCCGGCATCAGGCCGCCAGCCGCTCCAGCACCACCGCGATGCCGTCCTCGTCGTTGGAGGACGTCACCTCGTCGGCCACTGCCTTCAGCTCCTCGTGGGCGTTGGCCATCGCCACCCCCCGGGCCGCCCAGCCGAACATGGGGACGTCGTTGGGCATGTCGCCGAACGCGATCGTGTCCGCGGCCTTCAGACCGAGCCGACGGGCGGCCAGCGACAGACCCGTGGCCTTCGACAGCCCCAGAGGCAGCAGCTCGACGACGCCCGCCCCCGCCATGACGACCGTGACGAAGCCGCCCGCGGCGCGTCGGGCGGTCTCGGCCAGCTCGTCGTCCGACAGGGTCGGATGCTGGATGTAGATCTTGTTCAGTGGCGCCGACCACAGGTCGGAGGCGTCGGTGAAGGGCACGGCCGGCAGGTCGCCCCCGACCGCGTAGCCCGGGCCGACCAGCACGTCGCCCTCCAGGCCGTCCCGGCTCGCCGCCAGGTACAGCGGACCGGTCTCCGCCTCGATCTTCGCCAGCGCCACCCCGGCCAGCTGCCGGTCCAGGGTCACGGAGGTCAGCAGCCGGTGCTCCCCGGCGTGGTAGACCTGCGCGCCCTGGCCGCAGACGGCCAGCCCTTCGTAACCGAGGTCGTCCAGGATGTGCCGGGTCCACGGCACCGCCCGCCCGGTGACCACGATGTGGGCCGCGCCCGCCGCGGTGGCCGCGGCGAGCGCGTCACGGGTGCGCCGCGAGATCGTGTCGTCGCCGCGCAGCAGCGTGCCGTCGAGGTCGGTGGCGATCAGCCGGTAGGGGAAGCCCCCGGCGGGACGGGTGCCGACGACCGTGGCGGGACCGGTGTCAGTCACTTGGCCACCGGCTCCAGGACCTCCCGGCCGCCCAGGTACGGGCGCAGCACCTCGGGCACGCGGACCGAGCCGTCGGCCTGCTGGTGGTTCTCCAGGATCGCCACGATGGTGCGCGGAACGGCGCACAGCGTGCCGTTGAGCGTGGCCAGCGGACGCACCTTCTTGCCCTCGCGGACGCGGATCGACAGCCGGCGGGACTGGAACTCGGTGCAGTCCGAGGTCGAGGTCAGCTCGCGGTACTTGCCCTGCGTCGGGATCCACGCCTCGCAGTCGTACTTGCGGGCGGCCGAGGAGCCCAGGTCGGCCGAGGCCACGTCGATCACCCGGAACGGCAGCTCCAGCGACGTCAGCCACTGCTTCTCCCACTCCAGCAGGCGCTGGTGCTCGGCCTGCGAGTCCTCGGGGAGGACGTAGGAGAACATCTCGACCTTGTCGAACTGGTGCACGCGGAAGATGCCCCGGGTGTCCTTGCCGTGCGAGCCCGCCTCGCGGCGGAAGCAGGGCGAGAAGCCGGCGTAGCGCAGCGGCAGGCGGTCGCCGTCCAGGATCTCGTCCATGTGGTACGCGGCGAGCGGCACCTCGGACGTGCCGACCAGGTACAGGTCGTCCTTGTCGAGGTGGTAGACGTCCTGGGCGGCCTGGCCGAGGAAGCCGGTGCCGGCCATCGACTGCGGGCGCACCAACGCCGGGGTCAGCATCGGCGTGAAGCCGGCCGCCGTGGCCTGCGCGATCGCCGCGTTGACCAGCGCCAGCTCCAGGAGGGCGCCCACGCCGGTCAGGAAGTAGAAGCGCGAGCCGGAGACCTTGGCGCCGCGCTCCACGTCGATGGCGCCGAGCAGCTGGCCCAGCTCCAGGTGGTCCCTGGGCTCGAAGCCCTCGGCGGCGAAGTCGCGGTGCGTGCCGTGCGTCTCCAGCGTGACGAAGTCCTCCTCGCCGCCGACGGGCACGTCGGGGTGGACGAGGTTGCCGAGCCGCTGGAGCAGTTCCTGGGTCTCGGCGTCGGCCGCGTCGCGTTCGGCGTCGGCGGCCTTGACGTCGGTCTTGAGCTGCTCGGCGCGCTTGAGCAGCTCGGCCTTCTCGTCTCCGGTGGCCTTGCCGATCAGCTTGCCGAGGCCCTTCTGCTCGGCGCGCAGCTCGTCGAAGCGGACGCCGGACGACCTGCGCCGTTCGTCGGCGGACAGGAGGGAGTCGACGAGCGCGACGTCCTCTCCACGGGCGCGCTGCGAGGCGCGCACACGGTCGGGGTCCTCACGGAGCAGGCGAAGGTCAATCACGCGGTCAAGGCTACCGGTGCGTGGTGTCGGGTCTCGACCCACTATTGCCGTACGCGGGCCGCACGTCCCCTTCGGCAGGTCAACGAAGTGCTCCGGAATCCCCGGAACGAGGCGCCGCGCGGGCGCCGGGTTGACCGGATTTCCTTGTGGAGAACGGGACTTGGGGCGTGATTGTCCACAGGAATCCACCGTCCGGAAAAGTTATCCACAGGCTGTGCGAAAGATCTGTGGATGCACGGAATTGATCATTCCTCATTCCGGAAGTCGGCCCGTCCAAACCCTCCAGGCCCCCACTTTCGAGTGGAAACGGGGCACCCGGTGTCACTCCGGAGAATGGGGCACAAGAAACAGGTGGACGAAGGGTGACCTGGGCCCCTGTGGGCGAAGCGGGGGGCTGTAGGCGGATATGTCGACTGAATCCCCCTTCGTTGTCGACTTGTCCCCAGGTCGAGAAGCGGACCTGTGGATAACTTCTGTGGACAACGAAAATCAGCAGATAGGCCCGGTGATCAGAACCGGCCGTCCTGACAGCGCGCCACCCAGTCCGCCGCCGCCACGAACGCCTCGTCCGAGGTGCCCGGACGCAGCGCGTCCACATCCGCGGGCGTGACCTCCGCACGCGGATACGACCCCAGGTAGCGCACCTGGAGGCAGGACCGCTTCAGGCCCATCAACGCGTCGGCCACCCGGCGGTCGGAGATATGCCCCTCGGCGTCGATGCAGAAGCAGTAGTTGCCGATACCCGCACCGGTGGGCCGGGACTGCAGCAGCATCAGGTTGACGCCCCGGGTGGCGAACTCGCCCAGCAGATCGCGCAGGCCGCCGGGGTGGTCGTCGCGCTGCCAGAGCACGACGGACGTCTTGTCCGCCCCGGTCGGTGCCGCGGGCCGAGCCGGGCGGCCCACCAGCACGAAGCGCGTCTGGGCGTTCTCCGCGTCGTGGATGTCGGCCTCCAGCACCTCGAGACCGTAGCGCTCCGCGGCGAACTCACCGGCGAAGGCGGCGTCGTACCGCCCCTCCTGCACCAGCCGGGCGCCGTCCGCGTTGGAGGCGGCCGACTCCCAGGCGACGTCCGGGAGGTGCGCCTTGATCCAGTTGCGGACCTGGGGCTGCGCGGCCGGGTGGGCGGTGACCGTCTTGATGTCCGACAGCTTGGTGCCGGGCCGGACCAGCAGCGCGAAGGTGATGGACAGCAGCACCTCGCGGTAGATCATCAGCGGCTGGCCGGCGACCAGCTCGTCGAGGGTGGTGGTGATGCCGCCCTCGACGGAGTTCTCGATCGGCACGAACGCGGCCTCGGCGTCGCCGGTGCGCACCGCGTCGAGCGCGGACTGCACGGAGACGTAGGGGACCAGTTCCCGGGTCGCCGTCTCCGGGAGCGTGCGCAGGGCGACTTCGGTGAAGGTGCCTTCAGGGCCGAGATACGCATAACTGGCTGGCATGTCCTCACCCTAATGGGCCCCGGGACACCCGGCTCACGCGTCTCGCACAAGCCCCTCCGCGGGGTGATGCGCCCCGGATTCACCCCTCCAGCAGCCGCTGACCCACGTACTCTCCCTCCGCCGCTCCGCCCGGCACCGCGAACAGGCCGCTCGCCTCGTGCCGGATGAACTGGGACAGCGCGTCGCCCCGGTCCAGCTTGCGCTGCACCGGCACGAAGCCCCGCAGCGGATCGGCCTGCCAGCAGATGAAGAGCAGCCCGGCGTCCGGGACGCCGTCGGCGTCGAAGCCGTCGTGGTACGAGAAGGGCCGGCGGACCATCGCCGCGCCGCCGTTCTGGTCGGGGCGGGTGATCCGGGCGTGGGCATTGATCGGGACGACGAGTTCTCCGGACCCGTCCGTCTTCTCCAGGTCCATCTCCGTCGACTCGGTGGCCCCGCTCCCTCCGGACAGCGGCGCCCCGTCGGACTTCCGGCGCCCGATGACGTCCTCCTGCGCCTTGAGTGACAGTTCCTCCCAGTCGTCGAGGAGCATGCGGATGCGGCGTACGACGACGTAGGAGCCGTTCGCCATCCAGGCCGGGCCGCCCTTCCCGGGCTCGGGCTCCTCGGGGACGAAGATCCGCCGGTCGAAGTCGGCCTCGCCGGGCTTCGGGTTGCGGGTGCCGTCGACCTGGCCCATGAGGTTGCGGGCGGTCATGGGGTGGGCGGTGGCGCCGGGGGAACGGTTGAAGCCGTTCATCTGCCAGCGGACGCGGGCGGCCGCCCCGGCGTCCCGCTGGATCGCGCGCAGGGCGTGAAAGGCCACCAGCGCGTCGTCGGCGCCGATCTGCACCCACAGGTCGCCGTTGCTGCGGTTCTTGTCGAGGTGGTCGGAGGAGAAGTCGGGCAGCGGGTCGAGCGCGACCGGGCGCTGCTTCTCCAGACCGGTCCGCCCGAAGAAGCTGTGCCCGAACCCGAAGGTGACGGTCAGCGAGGAGGGTCCGGCGTCCCGTGCCACGTCCGTGTCACGGCTTCCGGCCGGCTCGCCCGCCATCAGCCGCCGGGCCGTGTCGGACCAGCGGCGCAGCAGCGCGGTGGCCTCCTTGCGCCCGGCGCCCGGGGCGAGGTCGAAGGAGACGAGGTGCCCGCGGGCCTGCAGGGGAGTGGTGATGCCGGGCTGATGTTTCCCGTGAAACATCGCCCGCTCGCTGCCGAGCGAGGTGAGGGGGGTGGCGGCCGACGAGGGTGCGGCGGCGTAGCCCGCGGCGGCGCCAGCCGCGCCGAGGACGAGCCCGGTGGCGCCGGCGGTGCCGAGCAGCCGCCGGCGCGATAGGCCCTCGGGGGCGGTGGCGGCCACGGCGTTCTCGGAGCCGAGGGGGCCGGGCGTCCCGTGGGTCGCCTCGGGGTCTCGGGCCTGCGGAATGGACTGGTCGGGCATGGTGCGGTTCAGCCGATCTGCGTGTTCTTGGAGATGGTGACCTGGTCGATGTCGGAGGTCCGCACGGTGACGGCGACTTCCCAGTCTCCGGCCATCGGGATCTGCACTCCGCTCGCCGACCAGTGGCCGGTGGTGATGTGGTCGGGGGCGACGGGCAGCGGCCCGATGTCCTTGGCCTTCTGGGTGAGGGCCACCTTCACCTCGGGAATGTCGAAGGCGGTCCCGTCCGGGCGCTCGACGTAGAGGTGCAGGTCGTTGGCGCCGACCCGGGCGGGGTCGAGTTCGACCCGTACGACTCCCTTGCCGTTCTGGCTGCCGGTGTCGAAGGGCATGTCCAGCGTCACGGCGCCGGTGGAGGGGGCGGAGGCGGCCGCGGATGACCCGCCGGCGGCCTTGGCCTCCTCCTCGGTGCGGCCCGGCTCGGTCTGGGTCAGGACGGTGGTCACCACCAGCAGGACGACCGCGATGCCCGCCTCGGCGAGCACGGAGCGGCGCAGTCCGAAGCGGTTCGGATCGGCGTCCCGTTGCCGCTTCTGCCGGGCCGCGTCCACGGCCGCGCGCTGCCGGGCGAGCTGTGCGGCGCGCTGGGAGCCGCCTGAGCCCTTCGCGGTGCCGGAGCCCTTCCCGGTTCCGGACGCCTTCTCGGCGACCTTCGCGTTCCCGGACGTCTTGGTGCCCGCCTTCGCGGACGCGGTTCCGGATGCCTTCGTGGACGCCTTCCCCGCCCCCTTCTCCGCGCGCCGTGCCGCCGAGGCCCCGGCGACGGCGGGTGCCGCCTGCGCCAGCTGTGCCGTCCACCGCCGCGAGAAGTAGGCGACGCCGACGAGTACGGCGACGAGCCCGATCTTCACCAGGAGCAGTTGCCCGTACCGGGTGTCGGTGAAGGCCGTCCAGGAGCCGAGCTGGCGCCAGGACTGGTAGGTGCCGGTCACCACCAGCGCGATCACGCTGCCGAAGGCGATGCGCGAGAACCGGCGTACGGCGAGGGCGGGCACCGGTGTGTCCGCCGGAGCGCGGTACAGGGCGACGAGCAGCGCGGTGAGGCCGCCGAGCCAGGTGGCGACGGCTATCAGGTGGACGACGTCGACCGGCATGGCGAGTCCGGCCTGGAGGCCGACGGAGGCGTGTTCGGACATCGCCCAGGTCGCCGCGAGGCCCGCCGCCACGACGCTCCCGCCGACCGCGAGCCCGAAGGTGAGGTCCCGCTTCTCCTCGTCCTCCCGTTTGTCGTACGCGCCGAAGAGCACGGCGATGAACAGCGCGGCCGCCGCGAGCAGCAGCAGCCGGGAGACCAGCGCGGCGCCGGCCTTGGTCTGCAGCACGTCGCCGAGCAGGTCGAGGTCGAAGACGTCGGCCAGCTTCCCGGAACCGGTGTACGAGCCGCGCAGCAGGAGGAGCAGGAGGGTGGCTGCGGTCAGCGCGAGCCACCCGGAGACGACGACCCGCTGCAGGACGCGCACCCCGGAGCCGCGCGGCCAGCAGGCGAGGACGAAGGCGGCGCCGCCCACCAGGACGGCGAACCCGGTGTACGACACGTACCGTCCGACGCCGTACAACCCGCCGACGAAGCCGCCGCCGGCCGACTGCCCGGAGACGGTGACCGAGGTCTCGGAGGGGGCGCCGACGGAGAAGGTGTAGGCGCCGGCGACCGGGTGGCTGTCGGCGGAGACGACCTGGTAGGTCACGGTGTACGTGCCGTCGGGCAGCCCGGCGTGCAGTTTCACGGCGTACGTGGTGCCGCCCGTGCCGGACGGGTTGCCGTCGTCGACCCGCTTGCCCTTGGGGTCGAGGACGCGCAGTGAGTCGTCGTCCATGGAGACCGACTCGGAGAAGGTGAGCGACACCTGGGCCGGAGCCCTGTCGACCACCGCCCCCTCCCGGGGGTCGCTGCCGGTCAGCGCGGCGTGCGCGGAGGCCGGTCCGGCGCCGGCCAGCAGCGCGCAGGCCGCGGCCAGGAGCAGCAGCACCAGGGTCCGGAGGCGCGGGGCGATGGTCTGCGTCAAGGTGGTCCCTCCCTCAGTGTCCGGATTCTTCGGAGTGCCCGGAGTGTCCGGCGGTGGGCTGGTAGGTGGCCGCCTTCACGGGCAGCTTGACCGTGACGGGGTCGGAGTGGGCGAAGTGCAGTTCGACGGAGACGGACTGTCCCTGCTTCGGCTGTTGCTTCAGCTTCTCGAACATCAGGTGGTTTCCGCCGCTCTTGAACACGAGTTGACCGTGCGCGGGGACTTCGAGGCGGTCGGCCTCCTTCATGGTCCCGTCGACGGTCTCGTGCACGGTGACCTCGCCGGCCTCGCTGGTGACGGAGGTCAGTTCGTCGGCCGAGTCGCCCTCGTTGGTGATCGTGAGGAATCCGGCCGCCATCGAGTCGGAGACCGGCTGCGGTATGTAGGCGGCGTCGACGGAGAGTTCGGTGCCGGTGGCCGTGGCGTCGGAGCCGGAGTCCGAGCCGCTGCAGCCCGCGAGCGTGAGGGCGCCGATCACCGCGACGGCGGCGAGTGCGGGGCGCCGCCTCACGGGGCCTCTTGCGAGCCGCCTCACGGGGCCTCCCGCGAGCCGCCTCACGGGGCCTCCCGCGAGCCGCCTCACGGGGCCTCCCGCGAGCCGCCCCACGAGGTCTCCCGCGGGCCGCCTCACGGGTTCTCCCCCTTGATGAGCTTGGGGAGGTCCTTGGTGTAGTCGTCGACCGTGGCGTCCTCGCCGTACAGGACGTATCCCGCGTCGGACTTCGGGGAGAAGGCGACGACCTGGGTGCCGTGGGTCGAGACGATCTTGCCGTCCTTGTCCTTGGTCGGCGGGTCGATCGAGATGCCGAGCGTGCGGGCGCCGGCCTGGATGGTGTCGAATTCGCCGGTGAGGCCGACGATCTGCGGGTCGATGCCCTTGAGCCACTTGCCGAGCGCGGCCGGGGTGTCGCGCTCCGGGTCGGTGCTGACGAACACGACGCGGAGCTTGTCCTGCTCCGCCTGGGAGAGCTGCTTCTTGGCCACGGCGATGTTGTTCATGGTCAGCGGGCAGACGTCGGGGCAGTGGGTGTAGCCGAAGTAGATCAGCGTGGGCTTGCCCGCGGTCTGCTCGCGGAGGTCGTACTTCTTGCCCTGGGTGTCGGTGAGGACCAGGTCGGGCTTCTCGAAGGGCTTGTCGAGGACGGTGGCGGCCTGCTGGCTGTTGTCCTCGGAGACCACGGTCACGGGCTTGTCGCTGTCGGCGCCGCTGCCGCAGGCGGACAGCGTCAGAGCGGCGGCGGCGAGCAGGGCGGCCATGGCGAACGTCTTCTTGCGCATAGAAAAATGTCCCAGATGTGAGGTGCTCCGGTGCGCGCCGGGGTCCGTCGGAGGACCGACGGACGGTGTCCGGCGCGCACCGGACGAGAGGATGCGCCGACGAGGGGGTGCCGGCGCACCGGCGCGGCGTGGTTACGCCGCCGCGCCGGAGTCGCGTCGGCGGCCGGCCAGCACGCCGTACCCGACGCCCGCCGCACCGACGACGATGCCGACGATGCCGAGGACCCGGGCGGTGGTGTCACTGCCGTCGCCGGAGCCGGAGTCCGACGACGAGGTGTCGGCGGCCGTGTTCTGCGCGTCCGCCCCGGTGTCCTCGGCCTTCGCGTCCGAGGAGCCCGACGCGCCGTGGGCGTCCTCCTCGGCGGCGGACAGCTTGAGCACGGGTGCCGGGGTGTCGGGCTCGTCCTGGCCCTCCTGCGGCACCTCGATCCAGCGCACGACCTCCTTGTTGGAGTACGTCTGGATCGCCTTGAACACCAGCTGGTCGGCGTCCTCGGGCAGCGCGCCGATGGAGACCGGGAACTTCTGGAAGTAGCCCGGCTCGACACCCTTGCCGTCGGCGGTCCAGGTCACCTTGGTGACGACCTCGGTGATCTGCTTGCCGTGCGACTCCAGCGGCTTGGCCGGCTTGGCCTTGGTGACCTCGGCCTTCCAGCCGGGGACCGGCTGCGGCATGACGGACGCCAGCGGGTGGTCGGTGGGGAAGTTGACCTCCAGCTTGGTGGTGGAGGCGTTGTCGCGCTCGTTGGGGACCTTGAAGTCGACGACCGCGTAGCCGCCCTTGGCGGCCGCGCCCTCCGGCTGCACGCTGACGTGCGCGAAGGCGGGGGCGGACAGGGCGAGGACGGCGATGCCGGACACGGCGCCGGCGGCGGCGATACGGGAAGCCTTCATGGACGGAGTACTCCGCTTCGTGGGGACACCGGTGCCGAGCAGCCGGTGCCGGGTGACAGGAGGGATGCGCGCACGCGCGCGTGCCGCACGACGGCGGCCCCTCCCGAAGCGGGACGGCGGTCGCGTCGTGTCAGGCGGCGAGGGCGAACGCGTCATCCGGCGGGCCGCGCCTGATGACGGTGTGCTGGAGCGCGGCGGCACGGGGCCGGGGCGGCATCCACGGGCCGGGGCGCGGCGGACGCGGACCCGTGCCGGGGGCGCCGGCCAGTCCGGCGTGCAGGGCGCGCACCAGGGAGAGTGCCGCGCGCAGGGCGCGTACGAGGGCCGCTTCGGCCATGGACTGGGCCGAGTGCGCCGACAGTTCGACGAGCCGGGCCACGGCCAGGTCCCCGCGCCGCAGCAGCCAGCCGGCGGCCAGGGCCGCGAGGACGTGGACGAGCAGCATCGGCAGGGACGGCAGCAGCGAGGCGGAGGCACCCGCGGTGGACAGGGCGTCGGCGGAATGGTGCGCCGCGTCCGTGGGGGCGTCCGGCGCGATCCGCGCGTCGGTGAGGATCCGCTGGGCCTGGGTCGGGCTGATCGCCGCCGCGGTGGTCCCGCAGACCAGCCGTGCGGCCTGCTGGACCAGGGAGGCGTCGGACAGCGCGCCCGCCCCGCCGCCGGACCCGGCGGCCGTACCGGAGGCCGCGGTCGCGGCGGTGCCGTGCTGGCCCAGGCCGAACAGGGCGTGCAGCGCGGTCTGTCCGACGGTGAGCAGCACCGCGATGCCGGGCAGCGAGCGCCGGCGGCCGGCGAGCGGCACGGCGGCCAGGACCACCCCGAGGAATCCCGCGCCCAGCGACCACAGCGGAACGGTGGCGCAGGAGGCGAGGGTGTGCCCCGCCGCGGCCAGCACGACGCAGACCGCGGCGAACACCGCGGCCCGCAGGATCCGGAGATCGTTCCCGGAGCGCGCCGTTGGCGGGTGGGGGGCAGTCATGGCGGGCTCATCATCGCACTCACGACCGGCACGCCGTACGGCAGGTCCACAAGGTGCCGTAAGACCGGAACGCGGGGACAGGCGCGGAAGGTCACATTCTGTTCCGGGCCGCCGCGCATACACCGGTCGGCGGCGGCGACGCATCCGCCAGATGAGCGGTGTCACGGGTGCGGCGTGCTTACGCCACGCCGTGAGGGGCAATACGTATCGGTATGTCGAGCCGCGGCCGGGAGGCTGGAGCATGAGCATCTGGTGGTCACTCCATTTGCGGCGCGAGGCTGCGAGCGTGCCCCTGGCCCGCCGCCTGCTGATCGGCACCATGGAGACCGCGGGCGTCGACCCCGACATCTCCTTCGACCTCTCCGTCGCCCTGAGCGAGGCCTGCGCGAACGCCGTCGAACACGGCGGGGACGACGGGTCCGCCGGTCCCGGTGAGGCGTACCGGGTCACGGCCTACCTGGACGGCGAGCGCTGCCGGATCGAGGTCGCCGACACGGGCCCCGGTTTTCCCGCCCCCGCCCCGGGCGGGCCGCACGGCGTGAGTCGCCCGGCGTCCCCGGAGGCGGAGAGCGGTCGCGGCCTGTGTCTCATCCGTGAGCTGGCCGACCACGTCCACATCGGCAGTGCGCCGGGGCGGACCGGTGCCGTCGTGAGCTTCGACAAGGTCCTCAAGTGGCGCGAGAACGCGCCGCTGGTGGCGGTGTGACGGCGGGGCCCGGACACGCCGACGGCCGGGCACCGGCGCGGTGCCCGGCCGTCGTACGGCAGGTGCGGATCAGCCCTTCAGCGCGGCCATCCACTCCTCGACCTCGTCCGACCGGCGCGGCAGCCCGGCGGACAGGTTCCGGTTGCCGTCGGCGGTGACGAGGATGTCGTCCTCGATGCGCACGCCGATGCCCCGGTACTCCTCGGGCACGGTCAGGTCGTCGGCCTGGAAGTACAGGCCGGGCTCGACGGTGAGCACCATGCCGGGTTCCAGCGTGCCGTCGACGTACGACTCGACGCGCGCGGCGGCGCAGTCGTGGACGTCCATGCCGAGCATGTGGCCGGTGCCGTGCAGCGTCCAGCGGCGCTGCAGACCCAGCTCGAGGACGCGCTCGACGGGGCCCTCGACCAGGCCCCACTCGACGAGCCGCTCGGCCAGCACGCGCTGGGACGCGTCGTGGAAGTCGCGGTACTTGGCGCCGGGCTTCACCGCCGCGATGCCGGCCTCCTGGGCGTCGTACACGGCGTCGTAGATCTTCTTCTGCAGCTCGCTGTAGGTGCCGTTGATCGGCAGCGTGCGCGTCACGTCGGCGGTGTAGTACGTGTGCGTCTCCACGCCCGCGTCGAGCAGCAGCAGGTCGCCGGAGCGGACCGGGCCGTCGTTGCGGACCCAGTGCAGGGTGCAGGCGTGCGGGCCCGCGGCGCAGATGGAGCCGTAGCCGACGTCGTTGCCCTCCACGCGCGCGCGGAGGAAGAAGGTGCCCTCGATGTAGCGCTCGCTGGTCGCCTCGGCCCGGTCGAGGACCTTCACGACGTCCTCGAAGCCGCGCACGGTCGAGTCGACGGCCTTCTGCAGCTCACCGATCTCGAACTCGTCCTTGACCAGGCGGGCCTCGGACAGGAAGACGCGCAGCTCCTCGTCGCGCTCGGCGGTGACCTTGTCGGTCAGGGCCGCCTCGATCCCGGCGTCGAAGCCGCGCACGACGCGCACGGGGCCGGTGGCCTCGCGCAGGATGCCGGCCAGCTCGCGGACGTCGGAGGCGGGGATTCCGTACCGCTTCTCCGCCTCGGTGAGGGAGTGGCGGCGGCCGACCCACAGCTCGCCCTGGCCGTCCAGCCAGAACTCGCCGTTCTCCCGGTCGGAGCGGGGCAGGAGGTAGATCGTCGCGGTGTGACCGTCGCCCTTGGGCTCCAGGACCAGGACGCCGTCCTCGGTCTGGTTGCCGGTCAGGTACGCGTACTCGACCGAGGCGCGGAAGGCGTACTCCGTGTCGTTGGAGCGGGTCTTCAGGTTGCCCGCGGGGATCACCAGGCGCTCGCCGGGGAAGCGGGCGGACAGGGCGGCGCGGCGGGCGGCGGTCTCGGCGGCCTGGGGGATCGGCTCCAGGTCGTGCAGCTCCGTGTCGGCCCAGCCGGACTTCATGTTCTCGGCCAGCTCGTCGGACACGCCCGGGTACAGGCCGTTCTTGCGCTGCTTGATGGGCTCCTCGGTCTCCTCCGGGGTCTCCGGGTTCTCCGGATTCTCCGGTGTGAGCTCCTCCGCCACGGTCATCCTCCTCGATACGGCACTGGACCACCCCCATCGTACGGTCGTACGGAAGGGGGCCCAGGGCCGAAGGGCCTGTCACGCCCCTCGCGCTACCGTCCGTTATGCGAGGCATGCGGGGCGTCAGTGTCCGCTATTCGAACCTGACGGCCAGCAGGACGACGTCCTCCTCGGAGTCCGCCTCCGCCTTCCCGTCGGGCAGCACCGTGCGCAGCACGTGCTCGACGACCGCGTCCGGATCCTGCCGGGCGGCCCGGGGGACGCCGGCCGCCGCGGCGTGCAGCCGGGCGAAGGCCCGGTCGGCCGGGTCGCCGGTGCGGTGCAGCAGCCCGTCGGTGTAGAGGAGAACCGTCTCTCCGGCTTCGGCCTGGAGCTCCACGCTGGGCGCCTCCCAGCAGGCGAGCATGCCGAGCGGCGCGGAGAGGGAGGTCTCGACGAACTCGGTGCGCCGCTGACCGATCAGCAGGGGCGGGCTGTGTCCGGCGCCGGCCAGCGTGATCCGGCGCAGCGCGGGCTCGCAGTAGCCGAACAGCGCGGTGGCCGAGCGGGCCGGCTCGGTGAGCCGCAGCAGCAGCTCCAGGTCGGACAGGACGGCGACCGGGTCCTCGCCCTCCATCACGGCGTACGCCCGCAGCGAGGCGCGCAGCCGCCCCATCGCCGCGACCGCGCTGGGCCCCGACCCGGTGACGGACCCGACGGAGAGGCCGAGCGCCGCGTCCGGCAGCGGCAGCGCGTCGTACCAGTCGCCCCCGCCGAGCGGACCTGTGCGGTGCCGGGCGGCGAGCTGCACGCCGGGCACCCGGGGCAGCCGGGAGGGCAGCAGCTCCTCGGCCATCGTCGCCATGGACGTACGGGTGCGCTCGACCTCCAGGAGGCGTGCCAGGTGCGGGGCGGCGTACCGGACGTACAGGCCGGCGAGGTGACGCTGCCGTTCTCCCGGTTCGGCGGGCTCGTCGTAGAGCCAGACGGCGGCGCCGAGGCGCGCGGTGCCCTCGGCGGCGAGGGGGAGCGCGTAGCTGGCGGCGTAGCAGAGGCGGGCGGCGACCTCGCGGTGGCGGGGGTCGAGGGTCTTCTCGGCGAGCAGGTCCGGTTCGGCGATGCCGTCCTCGTCGACCGGTGGTCCGTCCAGAATCCGCCCGTGGGGCAGGGCACTTCGGGGCACGGTCTCGATGTGGCCGAGGTCGGCGCGGGCGAGTCCGAGGCCGACGGTGGTGTCGGGGCCGAGTCCGTCGGCCGGTTCCAGTACGACGAGCCCGCGCCGGGCGCCGACCAGGGCGGCTCCGGCGCGCAGCACTTCCTGGAGGCCGTCGGCGAGGGTGCCCGTGCGGACGAGGCGTTCGGTCAGTTCGTGCAGGGTCGTGAGGTCCGAGACCCAGCCGGCGAGCCGGTCCTGGAGCAGGGCGCCGGGGGCACAAGGGGTGCCCGAGGCGTCCGTGACGGCTGCGGCGTCCGCCGTGTGGGAGTCGGCAGCCGGGGAGGTGTCCGCGGCGGCGGGCGCGACAGTGTGTGCGGGGGACGGAACCGTTGAATCGATTCCGGCCACTTTCGCAGGGTGCGGGGCATTCATGGCGTCCGGCCTCCCGACCGGCGCTTACTGCTCAAAAGCATCGCAAACCCCCATGTCATTCTGCGCCGCCAGCAGTGTCTCCACATGTACACGCACTCGTAAGGGGATGTCCAGCATTGTCCTGCCGGGATTCCTGGTGTCCATGGGGTGTGAGCGGCCTCCTTCTCGACCCCTTGCGGAAAATCGAAATTGGCTTGAAACTGCCCCAGAGGACGCCTTGTTGCGGTCGACTGGGGGTGCTTCACGGAGCGTCACAGCGGTCGTGATGGGTACGTACTCGGAGAAAGCCGGGGGTGGTTGGGGGCCACCTGGAACCCGGCGACGGACCCGGGCGTCCTATCCACCGACGACCGTGCCCCATCCTCCCGTGGCGGAGGCGAAGAGAAATACGCGCGACGGCAAAACGCCAGACTTCGCCACCCCCGCGCCACGCCTCTGCTTTTGCCAGACGCAGTGGCCGGTACCGTCACGGACGAAGTCAGTGCTCGACGTGCTCGACCCACAGGGGTTTCCCTTGCCCTTGGCGGAGGTGTTCCTCGTGGGAACGCCCCTCGGCAGGGGTGTGATGCGCCACCAGCAACGCACAGCGAAGTGATCGACACATGGTGTGAAGAGACCACGGTGTTGCCAGGCGTGCAACGGAAAGGAACGAGCGCTCATGCGCGAGATCCTCGGAAGGCGACGCAGGCTCCTGTCCCAGCACGACGACGGGCAGCCTGAGCTGATCGGCGCGGCCCTGACCTACGCGACACAATGGCAGTGGCCCGTACTCCCGGGCGCGGCGGCGGACCCGCGGTCGCGGTCGCGGTGCGGCTGCCCCGACCCCGAGTGCACGGTGCCGGGCGCGCATCCCTTCGACCCCGGTCTCCTCGCGGCGACCACCGACGCGCGCATGGTGCGCTGGTGGTGGACCAACCGGCCGACCGCGCCGATCGTCCTGGCCACCGGGGGCAGCGCTCCGTGTGCCGTCTCCCTGCCCGCCCTGCCGGCCGCCCACGCCCTCGCCGCGCTCGACCGCGCCGGTCTGCGGCTCGGCCCGGTCGTCGCCTCGCCCACCCGCTGGTCGCTGCTGGTCAGGCCGTACTCCATGGAGCAGCTGGGGGAGCTGCTCTACGCCAAGGACTTCGTCCCCGGCTCCCTGCGCTTCCACGGCGAGGGCGGCTACCTCGCGCTGCCCCCGTCCGAGACCGGCACCGGCGCCGTCCGCTGGGAGCGGGCGCCGCTGCCCGGCTCCGCCTCGCCCTGGGTGCCCGACGTGGAGGCCGTGGTGGACGCGGTGGTCGACGCCCTCACTCGTACGGGTGTGAGCGCGCCCGAGTTGTAGGGGTGTCCGGCGCGCGCCGGGTCCGCGCCCGCCCCGGGTGGTTATCGTCCGCCCCATGCCGCTTCATGCAGGGGAGCACCGCGCCGTCGGACCGCACCGCGCCGGGACGCGCCGCGGCGGGCCGGACCGACGGCGGATCCGTCTGTACGGGCTCGCGGGGGTGGTGGTGTGTGCGGTCGTACTGCCGTTCGCGGTGGCGTCCGCGGGGCCTTCGGGCGACGACACGGACGGGGAGCCCCGGGTGACGGTCCCGCTCCTCGCCCGGGGCGGTGACGGCAAGGCGTCCGCGGTCCCGGCCACGGAGGGGGCCGTACCCAGTCGTTCGCCGCTGCCGCCCGGCCCCGCGCTGGCCGCGCGCTGCGGCCCCGAGCTCACCTCCCCCGCGGGCGTCGAGGCGCAGACCTGTGTCCTGGCCCGGGGCGCGGAGACCTGGGCGCGGACCTACTACCGCAACGCCACCGGCGGCCCGCTCGAGGCCGTACTGAGCCTCATGGGACCCGACGGGCGCAGCGTGCGGATGCGCTGTGCGGTGAGCGCCGAGGACGCGCCGGGCAGCTGCGAGACGCCGCCGGAGGAAACCGGCGGTGCGAGCCGCGGCGGGTTGGCGGGGTACTCCGCGGTCGCGGAGTTCGCGCGCCGGGCCGGGTACGGGCCGCTGCTGCTGCGCGCCGGGAGCGGTGCGGCCGGGTAGAGCAACCACCCTGCGGAGACGGGGAGTTGACCGGCGACTGCGGTGCGTGTGCGAACGGGGCCACGGAAAGACCCGGTTGCTGGCGACGGGGGATGCACCAGCAACCGGGCTATTGGAACGGTAACAAGAGATCGGCGGTTAGCAAATTCGATCTCCTGTTTTCCGGTCACCGACTGGCTTGTCTCTACCGGGAGTTGTGACCGCAGTCACCCGTGCACGGGCCGCCGCTCCGGCTGACCGGTCGGTCAGCCGGAGCGGCCGGTGCGGCTGTGCGTCAGCTGAGAGTGACCTGTCGGTTGGTCAGGCCGCCGCGCGCCCGGCGCTCGTCGTGCGTGAGCGGAGCATCCGTGGCCAGCGCCTCGGCGAGCCGCTCGGCGAACTCCGCGGCCGGCTTCTCGATGTCCTGCGCGGTGACCTCGCTCGGCAGGTCCCACACCGGCACCGTAAGACCGTGGGCGCGGAAGGAGCCGACGAGGCGGGTGCCCTCGCCGAGGGACGACCGGCCCGCGGCGTGCAGCCGCGCCAGAGCGTCCAGAAGCCGCTCCTCCTCGTGCGGCATGACCCAGCGCAGGTGGTTCTTGTCCGGGGTCTCGCACCAGTAGGCGGCGTCGACCCCTTGCAGCCGGACGGTCGGGATGGCCGCGGCGTTGGCCCGCTCCAGGGAGGCGGTGACGTCCGGCGTGGCGTTCTCCGGGTCCGGCACCCAGAACTCGAAGCCCGAGTGCACCTCGGGCTCGAAGGCACCCTCGGGCGCGAGCAGGTCCTGCAGCCGCGGACCGTCGGCCGGCGCGCGGCGACCCTGCACCGGGGTGCCCGGGGCGGCGGTCAGCGCGCGCGTGAGGGTGTCGGCGAGGTCGCGGCTGATGTCGCCGGACGCCGTGTCGTTCTGCAGGCCGAGGAGGACCGAGCCGTCGTCGCGGCGCAGGGCCGGCCAGGCCATCGGCAGGACCGTGGCCAGCGTGACGGAGGGGACGCCCTCGGGCAGTCCGTCCCGCAGGGTCAGCCCTACCGTGGCCGCCGGCACCAGCTCCCGCAGCGCCACCCAGTCGCACTCACCGGCCAGCCCTTCGAACGGGCGCTGCACCAGCGCGGTCGTCGCCTGCGCGGCGGTCCGGCCGTGACAGGCCTTGTACCGGCGGCCGCTGCCGCAGGGGCAGGGCTCGCGGGCACCGACGACCGGGACCTCGGCATCGTCGAGCTGGGGCCGCTTGGCCTTGGTCTGGGGTCGCTTCTTGGCCATCGTGGGTGTCTCCCGGTTACGGCTCTACTCGTACGGGCGCGAGCCTAGCCGCTCCCACACCCGCCGACGGGACCCTGTGGACGACGGGCCGCCTGTGGACAACTCGCCCCGCCCCGCGCGGAACGCGGGCCGCCGGGCCGGCCCGGCGGCGTCGAGGGGGGCGACCCGGACCGTCGAACGGGATGGCCCGGGCCCCGTCGGACGCCGGGTCGGATCCGTCCGCCGAGGGTCGGGTCGACTCGGCTCGGCCATGGAGAGGCGGGTGGGGGGCCGGGTCACCGCACGGTGGGTCGGCTCCGGCCGTGGGGCGGCCGGTCAGCCCGGGTCGTCGTAAGGCGAGTCGGCCTCGGCCGTTGAACGGCGTGTCCGCTCAGGTCGTCGGGAGACCGGTAGCCCCCGGTCGTCGAAGGGCGGTCCGCTCAAGCCGCGGGGAGGTCGGTGGTCCCTGGCCGTCGCATGACCGGTCGGCTCCGGCCGTGGAGCGGCGGGTGGGCCCGGTTGTCGAGAGGTGGGTCGGCCCAAGTCGCCGTACGGCGGGTCGGCGCAAGTCGCCGTACGGCGGGTCAGCGCAAGTCGGGGTACGGCGGGTCGCCCGGGCCATTGAACGGCGGTCCGCTCAGGCTCTTGGGCGGCCGGTCACCCTTGGTCGTCGTAAGGCGGGTCGTCTTCGGCCGCCGGACGATGGGTGGGCTCACTGGCCGTTCGGACGGTGGGTGGGCTCACGGTCGTCGAACGGCGGGTGGGCGCACGGTCGTCGGAAGGTGGTCGGCCTGGTCGTCAGGAGGCGGGCCCGGTCGTCGGGAGGCCGGTCATCCCAGGTCGTCGAAGGCGTCGGCGAAGTCCAGGCCGGGGATCTCCGACACCGCCGGTGCCGAGATCCGGGCGGCGAAGTCGTCGCGCCGGTGCCCGGCGTCGGGGTCGTGGACGTCGTCGTGGACGACGACCCAGACCGTGACCTCCCCGCGGGCGTCGTCCCGTACGCCCCAGTCGTCGGCGAGCGCCGTGATGATGTTCAGCCCCCGGCCGCCGTGCGCGGTGACCGAGGGGGTCGCCGGAGCCGGGCGGGTCGGGCCGCCGCCGTCCGTGACCTCCACGAGGAGCCGGCCGTCCGCGTCCACCTGCCACGCGGCCCGGACGTCGCCGTCCCCGGCCAGCGCGTCGCCCAGCGGGCGGCCGTGCTTGCATGCATTGCTCAGCAATTCGGACAGGACCAGTACGGCGTCGTCGATGACCGATTCCGCCACGCCACCTCTGCGCAACTGATCACGCATGCGGTGTCTCGCTTCCCCCACGCCCGCAGGGCCATGGGGCACGGCCATGCTCGACGACGTGGGCACTTCCTGTGCCACCACCAACGCCACCCCCGAGACCTCCTTCGCCCCACGCCACGGTGTGGATGCCCCATCGCCCTGAGCCGGAAACCGGCCGAACCCCGCACGGTGACGCATTCGACACGGTCGAACACGCACCGAACGCGCCGGAGCACTCCCTGTAGTCACCTGGCTGGATCTGGTCGGTGTGGCCGAGACCGGAGAATGGGGCAGCCGGGCCGCCGGGTCAAGAGCCGTGGACGAATCAGCGGCCCAGGTGGTCCAGGACCGCGCGCGGCCGGTTGGTGATGATGGCGTCCACGCCCAGGTCGGAGCAGAGATCCACGTCGGCGGTCTCGTTCACCGTCCATACGTGCACCTGGTGACCGGCCCGCTTTAGGCGCTCGATGTACGCAGGGTAATTGCGCACGATGCGCATCGAGGGGCCCGCGATCCGGACACCCGCGGGCAGCCGCCCGTCGCGCAGCCGGGGCGAGACGAACTGCATCAGATAGACCGTCGGCAGCGTCGGCGACGCGGCCCGCACCCGGTGCAGCGACCGCGCCGAGAAGCTCATCACCCGCACCGGGGAATCCTCGGCCGAGTCCGGGTCGTCGAGTCCGAACCGCTTCAGGAGCAGCAGCAGCCGCTCCTCCACCTGCCCCGCCCAGCGTGTGGGGTGCTTGGTCTCGATGGCCAGTTCCACGCGCCGCCCCGCGTCGGCGACGAGTTGGAGCAGGCGCTCCAGGGTCAGGACGGAGGTCTCCTCCCGGTCCTCGGGCCGGTGCTCCCAGTCGGGCTGCTCGTCGCGCGTGCGCCAGAACTCCCGGGTCCGGCGGGCGCCGAAGTCCAGGGCGGCGAGATCGGCGAGCTCGAGTGCGGACACCGCACCGCGGCCGTTCGACGTACGGTTGACGCGCCAGTCGTGGACGCAGACGAGGTGGCCGTCGGCGGTCAGGCGCACATCGCACTCGAGGGCGTCCGCCCCGTCCTCGATCGCCTTCCGGTAGGCGGCCAGCGTGTGCTCGGGCGCCTCCTCGGAGGCACCGCGATGGGCGACGACCTGAATCCGGTGCTGCCGTGCGTGGGTCACCGCGTCATGGTGCCACCGCGGGCGGGTAGACGTGCCATCGGCGGAAACGACAACGTGTCCGTTTAGTCTTGGATGACCTGTGTAAAGGACGGTCGGGGACCCACAGCAACCGCTTATGGTGCTCTGACGGCCCGTGGGAAAAGCTGATGGCATACGAAATCACCAGCACATCCGCATCGCGCCGGACCGTGGAGCAGCGCGTGAGCGTGGCTGAGCGCGACCAGGGTGAGCGACAACCAGCCGTGGAACGAGGAGAGAAGCTGTGAGCACCGAGAACGAGGGCACCGCGGTACCCCCGGCCCCGTCCGCACCTCCCGTGCCGGTGGATGCTCCCGCTGCCTCCGCCCAGCCCCCCGCGCCGCACGCCCCGCACCAGCCTCCGGCCGCCACCCCCGAGGCCCCGGCGGCTCCCCCCGCCCAGGCCCCGGACCCGGCGACCCACGGCTCCACGGCCCCCGACGCCTCGTGGCCCCCGCCCCAGCCGCCCGGCACCCCGGCGCAGCCGCCCGCCGCCCCGGCGCAGACCCCGACGTACGGCGCGGGCGGGGACAACGGCTTCGGCGACGGCAGCAGCGACGGCAGCGGCGGCGGCAATGGCAATGGCTTCGGCGAAGGCCCCGGTGAAGGGGCCGGCGGCGGAGCGGGCGGCTGGGGTGCGGGCGGCTGGGGCGCCGCGTACCAGCAGCCCGCACCGAAGCCGGGCCGCGGACGTGGCGGTGTGCTCGCCGGTGTCCTGATCGCCGCGCTGGTCGCGGGCGGCCTGGGCGGAGGCCTCGGCTACACCCTGGCGAGGAACAACGACGACAGCGGCTCCACGACGGTCTCCGCCTCCGACACCGGCGGCTCCGTCAAGCGCGACGCGGGCACCGTCGCCGGCGTGGCCGCCAAGGCGCTGCCCAGCACGGTCACCATCCAGGCCGAGGGAAGCAACGGCGAGGGCGGCACCGGCACCGGGTTCGTCTTCGACAAGGAAGGCCACATCCTCACCAACAACCACGTGGTGGCGGAGGCGGTCGACGGCGGCAAGCTCAGCGCGACCTTCCCCGACGGCAAGAAGTACGACGCCGAGGTGGTCGGCCACGCCCAGGGCTACGACGTCGCGGTCATCAAGCTCGAGAACGCCCCCTCGGACCTGAACCCGCTCCCCCTCGGCGACTCCGACAAGGTCGCCGTGGGCGACTCGACGATCGCCATCGGCGCTCCCTTCGGCCTGTCCAACACCGTGACCACCGGCATCATCAGCGCCAAGAACCGCCCCGTGGCCTCCAGCGACGGCAGCGCCGACAGCAAGGCGTCGTACATGAGCGCCCTGCAGACCGACGCGTCGATCAACCCGGGCAACTCCGGTGGCCCGCTGCTGGACGCGCAGGGCAACGTCATCGGCATCAACTCCGCGATCCAGTCGACCGGCAACGGCGGCTTCGGCACCGGCCAGGCGGGCTCCATCGGCCTGGGCTTCGCGATCCCGGTCAACCAGGCGAAGTTCGTCGCCCAGCAGCTGATCAAGAGCGGCAAGCCGGTGTACGCGAAGATCGGTGCCTCCGTCTCCCTGGAGGAGACGACGAACGGCGCCAAGCTCACCGAGCAGGGCGTGGGCGGCTCCGACCCGGTCGAGAAGGGCGGCCCCGCCGACGACGCGGGACTCAAGCCCGGTGACATCATCACCAAGCTCGACGACCGGGTGATCGACAGCGGTCCGACCCTGATCGGCGAGATCTGGACCCACAAGCCCGGCGACGAGGTCACCGTCACCTACGAGCGCGGCGGCAAGCAGCACACCGCCGAGGTCACCCTGGGTTCGAAGCTCGGCGACGACTGACGCCGCGTTCCGCATCCATCTCGCCACCGGGGGGCCGGCCCCCCGGTGGCGAAGTGCGTTCAGCGGGGCAGGGTGCGGGGGGCAGGGGATCCGGGCCGCGGGACCGGACCCCGCACTCCGGGCAGGCTCAGACGACGACGACCCGGCGCCCGCGCGTGTGTCCGGCCTGACTGTCGACGTGCGCGGCGGCCGCCTCCGCGAGTGCGTACGACTTCTCGACCGGGATGTGAAGCTTCCCGCGCGAGATCAGGTCGACGGCCTCGGCGAGCGCCGCCGGCACGCTACCGGCCACACCGGAGAACCGGACGCCGAACTCGGGCGCCCCGAGATCGGCGATGCTGACGACCCGCTCCGGACTCCCGGTCAGCTCGACCAGTTCGCGGATCACACCCGAACCGGCCAGATCGAGAGCGGCGTCGACGTCGCCGAGCCGCCGCACCCGCTCGACCCAGCCCTCGCCGTACGTCGTGGCGACGGCACCGAGGTCGCGCAGGTACTCCTGGTTGGCGGCACCGGCCGTACCGATCACCCTGACGCCGCGCTCGCGGGCGATCTGCAGAACGGCCGACCCGACTCCCCCGGAGGCCCCGCTGACCAGCAACGTCTGCCCCGGCCGCACACCGACCTCCCGGATGACGCGCAGCGCGGTCTCCACCACGGAGGGGTACCCGGCCGCCTCCTCGAAGGACAGCCCCTCCGGCATCCGCGCCCAGGCCCCGAGCACGGCGAACTCGGCGTAGGTGTCGGCGCCCTCCCCGAAGACCCGGTCGCCGACCCCGACCCCGGTGACCCCCTCGCCGACCTCGTCCACCACACCGGCGGCGTCCAGCCCGACCCCGGAGGGCAGCACGACCGGATGCGCCCCCAGCACCTGCCCCTCCCTGACCCGCCAGTCGACGGGATTCACCCCCGCCGCCCGCACGGCGATGCGTATCCGACCAGGCCCCGCGTGGGGCTCCTCGGCGTCCACCAGCCGCAGGACGTCCGGACCGCCGAATTCCTCGAAGCTCACTTTCTTCATGCGGCCGACCGTAACACTAACGGATAGTGTTTCATAACGGTTACGGTTTCCTACCTGCTAGCCTGCGCGTCATGACCGTGCAGCAGTCGGGCCGCCGTGAGCGCAAGAAGGCCGCGACCCGCCAGAAGATCGCCGACACCGCGCTGCGACTCTTCCTGGAACGCGGGTACGACGCGGTGGGCATCCGTGACGTGGCCGCCGAGGCCGACGTGGCCGTCACGACGCTCTTCTCCCACTTCGCCTCGAAGGAGGCCCTGGTCTTCGAGCAGGACGAGGACTTCGAGCACCGCCTCACGAGAGCGGTCACCGACCGGGCGCCGGACGAGCCGCTGATCCCCGCCCTGCGCCACGAGATCCTGGCCCTGGTCCGGCACTGCACCGCGGACAGCGCGGCCCCGATCTGGCGCATGATCGACGCGTCCCCCGCCCTGCGGAAGTACGACGACTCGGTCCGCCTGCGCCACGCGGAAGCCCTGGCCACGGCCATCGCCGCCGACCCCACCCTCACCCGGAGCGAAACCGCCGCCCGCACCCTCGCGCGGTTCGTGATCGACGCCTACTCGCTGTCCCGCGAGGCCCCCGACCCCGAGGCCGCCCTCGACGAGATCTTCCCGATGATCGAGGCAGCCTGGGCCGCGGCCCGCCCTCCCCACCCCACGTGAGCCCCGCCCGCCGGACGGGGCCGGTAGGCTGTACCCGCTCCGCCCCGGGCGGGACGGCGCGCGGGTGGGTTGCCCGAGCGGCCTAAGGGAACGGTCTTGAAAACCGTCGTGGCGCAAGTCACCGTGGGTTCAAATCCCACACCCACCGCAGTTGTTGACGGCCCCTGACCAGGCGTTACGGTCGGGGGCCGTCGCCATGCGTGCTACCCGCCGAACACCGCCGTTCCCCGCGATTTCCCGGCCGATCGGGCACGGAAGGGGCACGGCTGGGGCATGCCTGATGGGCCCTGCCGCCTGGTCGCCTATGCCCGGCTGATCGGAATCTCGTACACGATCTCGCAGTGCGCGGCGGGCACCACGATGTCCGCTGTTTCGACAGGCCTACCGTCGTCGCTGTAGTACGTCCGTCGGATGTGTGTGACCAGTGCGGCCTTCTGGATGCCGAGTAGCGACGCCTCCTCGGCGGTCGCCTGCCTGGGCTCGGGCTGCTCCACGGCGTGGCTGACCGTGATGCCGATCGCGGCCATGCGGTTCACGACGCCCGCGCCTGCGTGTGGTCCTCCCTCGGGAAGAACGACGAGAGTCCCGGCGGTGAGGTCGTACGGCTCCCAACTGGTCGAGAGCTGCACGGGCCTGCCGTCGGCCAGGAACTCGTACGCGGTCCTGACGCACAGCTCGCCCTCGGCGATCCCGAGTCGGGCGGCGATCTCCGCCGGGGCCGGCACCTTGGCGTCCGTTCTGCTCTCCCAGTCGCCCTGCCTGCCGACGGCCTTCATGTCCGCCCGGAACGGTGACACTTCGGGCTGCTCGCGCGCCGACGACCGCACCACGCGCACGCGTTGCCGGGGCTCGGCGACGTAGGTGCCCGAACCGGCTCGGCCCTCCAGCACGCCTTGGGAGATCAGCAGCTCCTGAGCTCTGCGGATGACGTTCTCGCCTACGCCGCACTCCTGGCCGATCTGCGCGCGGGAGGGAAGCCGGTCCCCCGGTTCCCACACGTGCTCCGCGATCCGCTGCCGTAGCTCGTCGGCGATGCGGAGATAGGGCGGCTGCTCAGGCATATGGAAAATCTAGTCCACTAGCTCTAATCTAGTTAACTAGCTTCACTCAAAGTGATCGCCGAGTGACGGAGGCTTCCCTGTGCCCGCTTCGCGAGTGAGCGCGGAGGCCATCGCCGCTCGGTTATCGGCGGTCGGGCTCACCACACGCGTGGAGGAGCACGACCGGAGTACGTCGGTCGAGGCGGAGGTGCCGGAGTCGCTCTCCGCCGAGTTTTGGCGGGAGGTCCTGGAAGTCGTGGCGGAGGCTGATCGATTCGGGCTTCACGCCACCAGCTTGAACGGCCGCACCCTTTGGGCGGTCGTACGCAAAGCGGCCCCCACGACGGGCGATGTCGGGGGACCGAGCTATCAGCGATAGGAGCTGAGCAGCGTGCTCAACCGTATCCGTGGTGCCGTCTCGCTCGCCAGAGCGCGGTACTTCCCCAAGGGCAGGCATCGCCGCGCCTTAACGCCGTTCCGAACGGCTGTGGCGGCGCCTCCCGCGTTCGCCGTGGAACCGCCGGCCGTCCCGGAATGGATGCCGGACACCGCTGACCGCCTTCACCTGCTCCTGGGCGAGGACAACGTGCTCGTCCGTCCGTACGTGCTGGCCTGGGAGCGGCAGCATGCACGCCAACGCTCGGTGGTCGTGGCGCCGCGACTGTCGGCTGAGGCGTTCTCGGCTCTGGCAGGTGTTCGCTGATGCCTGCTCGTCAACCCCTTCACGTTTCGGAAGCCGCGGCTGCTGCCTACCGGTCGACCGCATGCCGGGTCGGCACTCACGCAGCCTGCGCGGAAGCGTCGTCATCTCATGGACCGGTCGACCTGCCGGTGATCTACGAGACGTGCGCCTGCCCCTGCCACTCTGTGCCGGACCACTCCACGCAGCTGGCGGTGAAGCGGTGAGCAACTGGGCCCCCGGGAGCGCGCTGGCATCCAACGTCGAGATCACGGCCGCCACCGTTCTGCGGGGCGACATCATCCAAGTTGGTGGTCGGGCATGCCGGGTGAGTGACCTCTTCCAGCTTTCCCAGGGTGCGAAGCAACTCCTGTTCGAGTCGGGAGAACTGCTGACCATGAACGGGCGGACCCGGCTCGTCGCCGTGCGGATGATGAGAAGGCGGTGACGCAGTCCATGACGTCTCGCTGCCTCTTCGTCGCTGACGACCTGAGACAACAGATCACGACCGGCCGCCTCGGGCCTGGTGACCGGCTCCCGTCTGAGTCCGCCCTGGCGGACCGGTACAAGGTCAGTACGGCGACATTGCGAAGCGCGCTCGCGGTTCTCCAGAGGGAAGGCCTTGTCGAGAAGATCCACGGCAAGGGCAACTTCGTCCGCCGCCCTCTGCGCAAGATCACGTACGTCGGTGGGTGGGGCACGCTGGATCCTCGGACCGCCGCAGACGTGAACCTGCGCGTGACAGTCCGCACTACCGCGATGCCCGCGCGGGGGCACCTGGCAGAGCTTCTGAAGGTGGACGACGGAGACCCGCTGACCGAGTTCTTCCATCTCAGCTATGAGGGCGAGTCTCCACACAGCCTGGCCCGCATCTACCGACCGCGAGATCTGACCCCGACCACTGCGCTCGCCGACCGGACCTCAGGAGCGTGGGCGGAGCCCAGCTTTTCTGTGCCGGACCCGCCGCCGGCCGAGGTTCACGAGACGGTGTCCGCCCGACTCCCGACCCCGGATGAGGCGTCAACCCTACGGATCAACACGGCCTCCGCCGTTCTCGCGATCGCTCGTGTTGCGGCAGACAACAGCGGGCGAGTCGTTGAGGTGGCGCTGCTCGTGTTCCCTGGGGACCGTGTCGACGCCGTCTTCAGCACCCACCACGTGATCGAAGAAAGGCAGGCGCACAGATGACACCGCAGAACGAACTACGACTCCTCCCGTGGTCGGGCCCCGACGGTAAGCCCTGTTACCTGAGCACCGATGACAGGAGCGGCTACATGTCCCGCCTGGCGGACAACATCGAAGCGGTACAACTCGGGATGGCGGCTGACCTCATGGAGCACGTGTCGGCAGTACTCGTCGACCGGGACACCATCCCGGAAGACCTGCGCGGCATGTTGACCGAACTGACCGGGGCCCTGCGAGACGTGCTCCGCGTAGCAACCAGCCGCGGTCACCTCCTGGCCGTGGGCGAACTCCAGCCCTGAAGAGGGCCAGGCAAGAACACTCCTCAGGTGACGCCCCCTCGGTCAGCACTCTGAAACCCGTCCACTGACCACCCCTTCCGCTGACCAGCGGACCTGACAAAGCCCACGGATCTGACCAGCTCAGACGCCGTGGGCTTCTGTCGTTATCAGTCAGCGTTGGCTGACCTTGGACGGCCCGAGGACGGCCCAACGCTCGCGCCAGTAGGTCTTGTCCTACTCGTGCCGATCTGCGAGACAGGATTTGTGATGCACAGCAACCAGCTCGCTTGCCTGACACGGAACGTGTCTCCCTTGTAACATCAGACCTTTGGGGAGGGGCACATGGACTTCTGGCAAGGGTTGGGATTCGGAAGCAATCCGTACGTGGTTAAGCCTCTACCGTCGAACGCTGATGGTAGAGAATTGCTTGTCGGTAGAAATGTCGAACTTCGATCCTTACTGCGCAGGATCGAAGAGGGGGACACGCATGTCGTCCTCGAAGGGCCGAACGGGGTAGGAAAGACGAGCCTGGTCGCAGTGGCTGCTTGGGTTGCAAGCGATCGCTTTCGAAGAAGAGAGACGACCCAGTTGTATCTCTCCCTTCCTGAGGCGTTGCAAATCAAGGAGGACGCTTCAGAATTTATCAGTGATTGCTATTTTGCGGTCGCTCGGGCTTTCCTCGATAACGAGGAGGTTCTTAAGCGAGCAGGCCGGAAGGTGCCAAAGACTAAGGACATCAAGGCATGGCTTGAAGCTCCGGTCTTGAAGGGGCGCGGTCTAACTATTTCCTCCCCCTTCGGAGGCGGTGGGCTAACGGGCAGTGCGGCGGCGAATGGCTCGGCAGGCTTCTCTAATGCCGGTTTTAGAGCCACCATCAGGACATGGCTGCGCGATGCATTCCCTGAGGGAACCGGTGGGCTGGTAGGTGTCATCGATAACTTGGAGCTTCTGGAGACGTCCGCCGCTGCCCGACGCCTGCTCGAAGAAATCCGTGATCCGATTCTTCAACTGAGCGGGATGCGGTGGGTCCTATGTGGTGCCCGCGGGATTGCGAGGAGTGTGGCGACCACGCCTCGCCTGAATGGCGTACTGTCAGACCCTATCGAGATCACCCCGGTCGCTGATGAATTCATTCCGCACCTGATTCAGACCAGGTTGCGCCATTACTCCGTAAGAGCAGACAGTAAGGCGCCAGTTTCTGCCTCGTCTTTTGAGCATGTATACGAGGTCACTCATAAGAACCTTCGCGACTCATTGAGGCATGCGCAGAGCTTTTCGCAAGTTGGCGAGGCCGAGTTTTTCCTGTCCAAGACGGAGCGTGAAATAGCCGAAGAGTTCACTCAATGGCTTGAGGATGAAGCAATCAAGCACGAGGCTAGCGCTAAAATGCAACCTCGCACCTGGACGCTCCTTGAGGACCTGGCGTCATTCGGAGGGACTTGTTCGCCTAGCGATTACGAACAATTCAACTTCAATGACCGTGCGCATATGCGGAAGAACGTAGTCGAGCTTGAGAGATACGGCTTGGTCAACAGCAGTAGGGATGAAGATGACCAGAGACGTCGGTCAATCGAGATCACTTCGAAGGGATGGCTGGTGCACTATGCCCGTTCCGAGGGGCTGAGCTCGCCTGCTATCCCGGGTACTTGATCGGAACCCATTGTTGATGCCGAGGTCGGCGGAGCGGCTTTGGGCTGGAGCTGCTTTGGGGCGAGTGATCTTGGCCCCGTAAGCTGATGGCGAGTCGGGCAGTCAGTGGACCTGCCCGTTAAAGCACGACGTTGGGGCCAAGATCTTAGAGGCTCGCCCCAAAGTGGCTGCCTAAAGCCGTGGAGCCGACCGCCCCAGCCACAGAGGGTGTCTCCCCACTTCATGCCCGCAGCCGCCGAGCGCGCCGCCGGGCGCGGCCAGCCGGGGCGAAGACAGGAGGCAGGCCGCGCCGCAGAGGCGGCGCGCGCCCGCGCCGTGCGCGGGCCTTGATGAAGTAGGGAAAGTCTTATCCCGCTGGGATGAGGTGCTTGCCGTCGTGGCTTCGTACGTGGGGGCCAGCCCCGTCTAGGGCGTCCAGGAGTCTGATCGCGTAGACCTCGGCCATGCGGTCGCTGACCTCGTCGGGTGTGAGCCAGGAGACGGCTGTGGACTCGCTTGAGGTGCGTTCGGTGCCGCCGGAAGGCTTGCAGCGGAAGACCAGGGCGACGATGCCTCGGGTGGTGTTCTTGTAGACGCCGGTGAGTTCGTCGACCTCGACGTGGATGCCGGTCTCTTCCCAGACTTCGCGGGCTACGCCGGCCTCTGGGGTCTCGTTGAGTTCGAGTACGCCGCCGGGGAGTTCCCAGGTGCCGTTGTCGGCTCGGCGGATCGCCAGGAGGCGGCCGTCTTCGCGCACGACGACTCCGGCTACGGATACGGAGTGCAGGGGCGTCGACGTTGCTTCCTGTGGTTGACTCATGTACAGGAGCATAGGAGGCAGAGAAGGACTATGGGAACTGCGGTAGAGGGGGGCAGGTCCGGGCCTCGGTACGTGCAGATCGCGGACGACATCGTGCGGCAGATCCGTGCGGGTGTGCTCAAGCCCGGTGACATGGTGCCGAGTGAATCGGAGCTGGTGGACCGCTACGGCGTGTCCGGGGGCACGATCCGCAAGGCCATGGTCGAGGTGCGGGCGAGCGGGCTCGTCGAGACCCGGCACGGCAAGGGCTCGATCGTGAAGGACCGGCCGCCGGTGCGGCACCGTTCCTCCGACCGCTTCCGGCGCTCGCTCCGCCAGGGCGGCAAGGCGGCGTACCTCGCGGAGTCCGCGCAGTCCGGCGCCACGGCCAAAGTGAGCGTTCTCTACATCGGTCCCATGGAGGCTCCCGCGGATGCCGCTCAGCGGCTGGGCGTCCCCGCCGGCACTCAGGTGCTTGCCCGGCGGCGCCTCTACTTCCGTAACGGCACCCCGGTCGAGACCGCCTCCTCCTACCTCCCGTGGGACGTCGTCAAGGACATCCCCGAGCTGTTCGCCGAGAACCCCGGCGGCGGTGGCATCTACGCCCGGCTCGAAGACCACGGGCATGAGTTCGCGGAGTTCGTCGAGACGCTGCAAGCGCGGCCGGCCTCCAAGGCGGAAGCGTCCGAACTGGCGCTGAGTCCGGGTGCGCCGGTGGTTCATCTGATCCGGGAGGCCCGTACGACGGCTGGGGTCGTGGTGGAGGTCTGCGACACGCTCATGGCTGCTGACCAGTTCGTTTTCGAGTACCGGATCCCTGCCGCCGACTGACGCTCGCTCAACTTATCGCAACCCGTCGTGACTTCGATGCCGCGGCGGGTTGACTCATGTACAGGAGTGATGCACTCTTCTCCATGTCACTCATATACATGAGTGACAGAGTTCAGCATCTGTAGAGGAGTGTTCCGCTGTGCGTCAGATCCCCGTCGACACCTCCGCCGCGACCGTGATGGTCGCCAAGACCCCGCAGCCCAAGGTGCGTGACCGCCGTACCGGCGAGATCGCCACCGACGCCGAGACCGGCGCGAAGCTGATGACCGTGGACGTGATGTTCGCGGCCAACGACGAAGTCGAGATCCTGTCCGTCACCGTCCCGGAGACCGGCATCTCCGGTGACCTGACCATGGGCACCCCGGCCGCGCTCACGGGGCTGGTCGCCCGGCCGTGGGAGAACGAGTTCAACGGCCAGAAGCGGCACGGCATCGCCTTCCGCGCGGTCGCCGTCACCTCGCTGGCCACCACGGGCACGGGCTCGAAGGCGGCCTGAGCCATGACGTGGCCGACGGTCTTACTGCTGGTGGTCGTCGCCGCTGCGGGTCTCCTGCGGTGGCGGCGTCCCGCCTGGTACTGGATGACCTTCGGGGTCGCCTTCGCTGTCGTGCGCGTCCTGGTCCGCTACGCCTCCGTCATGGAGGCCTGCGGGCTGACGGTTCCGCCCTCGTGCTGGCGCCTCATGCTGGCCCGGATGGCCAACCGTCCGTCACCGGAATCCCGTGCGCCGCGCATTCTGCGGCTGCGGCCCACCCACACTGGCCTGGTCCTCCGGCTCAAACTCCGTCCGGGACAGGATGCTTTCGACGTTGCCGCCGCCTCGGACCGGCTGCGCCATTCCTTCGGGATGTACGGCGTCACCTCCCGTGAGCTGCGCTCCGGTGTGGTCGAGATCCGGATGACCGGCTACGACGTGCTCAAGCGGGTGCAGATGCCGACGAAGACCGACACCCGGCCGATGCGTGTCCCGGTCGCGCTGCGGGAGGACGGGTCGGTGCACTACCGCGACTACCGCGCCGTCCCGCACGGTCTGACCCTCGGCGCTACGGAGTCCGGCAAATCAGTCTATCAACGCAACCTCGTCGCCGGGCTCGCCCCGCATGACGTCGCGCTGGTCGGCATCGACTGCAAGCAGGGGGTCGAGCTGTTCCCGCTGGCCCGCCGGTTCTCCGCGCTTGCCGACAACCCGGATATCGCGCTGGAGCTGCTGGAGGCGCTGGTGTCCCACATGCAGGACGTGTATCAACTTATCCGCGCCGAGCAGCGGATCAGCGTTGCCGTGCCGGATGCGGAGATCGCCGCCGACATCTGGGACCTGCCCGAGGACCTGCGGCCGGTGCCGGTGGTCGTCCTGGTCGACGAGGTCGCTGAACTCGCGCTCTTCGCCAGCAAGGAGGAAGAGAAGCGCCGGGACCGGATCATCACCGCCCTGGTCCGCCTCGCCCAGCTCGGCCGCGCGGCCGGCGTCTACCTGGAGATCTGCGGGCAGCGCTTCGGTTCCGAACTCGGCAAGGGCATCACCATGCTCCGCGCTCAGCTCACCGGCCGCACCGCCCACCGCGTCAACGACGAGACGTCCGCGAACATGGCCTTCGGCGACATCGCCCCGGATGCCGTTCTCGCCGCCATCCAGATTCCCGCCGAGACGCGCGGTATCGCCATCGCCGGGGACTCCACCGGCGGCTGGCACCGCATCCGCGCCCCGCACACCACGCTGCGCCAGGCCGTGAACGTCTGCAACAAGCACGCCGACCGCACCCCCGAGCTGCCCGCCCTCGCGCCCTTCCGGCCCGCGGTCGCTCCGCTGCCCTCGGCCCGCGTGCCGCTGTCCAAGACAGCCCCCGCCACCGCCTGACACCCCCCTCCCACGGTCGGCGCGACCGTCCTTCGCGCCGGGTCCCTACCCCTGCCATGCCTGATCACAGGAAGGAGCCGTGATGGCCCGCCCCGCTCTCCGCATCGACGCCGTACTCATTCAAGCCGTCATCGCCGGGGCGCTGTCCTTCGCCCACCTCCACGACCTCGCCGCCGCTGCCGGACAGACCGGCTGGAAAGCCTGGGCCTACCCCGTCTCGGTCGACCTGCTCCTGGTCGCCGCCTGGCGACGGCTGCGCGCCGATGGGCCGTCCCGGCTGGCCTGGTGCTGGTTCCTCATCGCCCTGGTCGCCTCGCTCGGCGCCAACGTCGCCACCGCCGGGCTCCTCGACCTCGGCGACGTCCCGCCTTGGCTGCGCATCCTCGTCGCGGCCTGGCCCGCCCTGGCCTTCATGGGCGGCACCCTCCTCACCCACTCACCCGCGGCCCCCGCCCCGGCTCCGCCGGCGCCCTCCGTCCCGGCTCAAGACTCCGCGCCCGAAACGGCTGACGCTGAGCCGGGCCCGGTGCCTGAACCCCCCGTCGCCCCGCAGATCGAGGAAACCCCTGCCTTGCCCACAGCCGTGCCGGTCCCGGCCGCCCTCGTGGACCACGCCCGCAAGGTCGCCGACGACCACCACGCCCGCACCGGCGACCCGATCGACACCGACACCCTCCGCGCCCGCCTCGGCGTCCCGCCTCACCTCGCCGACGCCATCGCCGCCCAACTCACCTGACCCGACCGCACCCCGACAGGAGACCGGCTGACATGCCCGCCCGCGACTTCTTCCACTCCGTCATGCGGATCGGCCCCGTGCAGATCGGCACCCACCGCGACTGCCGGGGCCAGACCAAACACGCCGCCGTGTGCACCAACGACCGCTGCGGCTGGTCCGCCGACTACTCCAGCCAGTCCGCCGCACAGCTCGCCGCCCGCACCCACCGCTGCCGCGTCAGCTAGGAGGCCACCCGATGGACGTCCCGCTCTGGCTCGCGCTCCTCGCCGTCGGCTACCTCGGCGTCAAGCTCATCCGCCCGCCCTGGTGGCTCATCGCCGTACTGCTCCTCGGCGGCTTCCTCCTCGCCGACAGCGTGCTGGCCCCCGTCGTCAATGGCTTCGTCAAGTAGCACGACCCGAAGGGAGAACACCGATGCTCCGCCCGAAGATCCCGACCAACCCCACGCCCGCCGGCCACCTCACGCCGCCCGTGGTCGTCGAGCCGACCGCCGTCGTGCCGAGCGTGCAGGTTCCGCCTCCTGCTCCGGTCGCTCCCGCGCCGACCCGGCCCACGGTGCAGCTCACCCCCGGCACCGCCCTCGCCCTCGTCGGCGGCGGAACGGCCGTCGTCCTGGTCGTCGGCGCCGTGCTCGTCTCGCTGCTCCTGGCCGTCGCCATCACAGGCGCCTCGATCGCCGTCTGCGCCCTGGTGATCCGTTCCCTCGTCCAGGCCGACGCCAAGCGTCGCTGACCGGCCCCCGGGCGGCCTCGATACCGCCAAGCATCCGCCGCCCGGGCGCTGTCCCCAACCGATCTCACAACCGGAAGGAAGCACCCAGCATGGCGCACCGCGCCCCGACCGCGCACGCCCCGCTGCTCGACCCGATCACCCTCGGCGACCTCCTCCGCGTCGCCTCGGCCCCCGACTACAGCCGGTGGGAAGACCAGATCCGCCGCACCGGCGGCTGCTCCGACCCCATCCACCTCACCGGCTGGACCCTCCACAAGGACAAGACCACCGGCGAGACCCTGCACCACTACACGACCGCCGTTGAGCCTGGTGGACGCCTCCGCCTCGCCTGCGGCAACCGCCGAGCCTCCCGCTGCCCCTCCTGCGCCTGGACCTACGCAGGCGACACCTACCACCTCATCCGCGCGGGCCTGGCCGGAGACGACCGCCGAGACGTCCCGGCCACGGTGAGGGATCACCCGCGCGTTTTCGCCACGCTCACCGCTCCCTCCTTCGGTCCGGTCCACAATCGGCCCGACCACGGCACCTGCCGCTGCGGCACCCAGCACGCCCCGGACGCCACGGAACTGGGGACTGCCCTCGACCCCACCACGTACGACTACGCGGGCGAAGTCCTGTTCAACAACCACGCCGGGCAGCTCTGGCAGCGCTTCACCACCCGCCTGCGCCGCGAACTTGCCGCCCGCGCTGGCCTCACCCGCCGAGAACTCACCGACCGCGTTCGTGTCTCATACGGCAAGGTCGCCGAGTTTCAGAAGCGCGGTGCTCTGCATTTCCATTCGGTGATCCGGCTCGACGGGCCGGATGGACCCGGAACGCCTCCGCCTGCCTGGGCAACGGTCGACCTCCTCGCCGAGGCCATTCACGCTGCTGCGGCGCACTCCTACACGTCCGTCTCCGTCCCGGCCGCCGGGGACCAACCGGCCCGGTCCTTCCACTGGGGCACACAGCTCGACGTCCGCCCGGTAAAGGCCTTCGGCGACGGCTCCGACATCACCGAACAGGCCGTCGCCTCCTACGTCGCCAAGTACTCCACCAAAGCCGCCGAGAACACCGGCACCCTCGACCGCCGCATCGGCGAACTCGCCGAACTCGACCGCCACCAAGTCCCGGATCACACCCGCCGACTCATCACCGCATGCCGCGACCTGGACCGCCTCTACCCGGACCGGCGCCTCTGGGCCTGGGCTCACATGCTCGGCTTCCGCGGCCACTTCTCCTCCAAATCCCGCCGCTACTCCACCACCCTCGGCGCCCTCCGCCAGACACGCGCCGACTACCGCGCCGCCCAGGAACACGCCGCCCTCGCCCTGGACGACCGCGAGCCGGACACCGTCCTCGTCCTCACCAATTGGCAGTACGCCGGACACGGCCACAGCCCTGGTGAATCCGTCCTCGCCGACACCATCGCGCGCGGGCTCCAGACCAATCGTGAGACTGCCCGCGACGCGTTGGCCGGACTGGCCGCAGACGAGGGGGAGTGGTGACTGTGGACCGGCTCCTCACCGTGGACCAGGTCGCCGAACGCCTTGGTACGGGGGTGCGCTTTCCTCGACGCCTCATCGAGGAGCGCCGCATCACCTTCGTCAAGGTCGGCCGGCACGTCCGTATCCCTGAAACCGCCGTAGAGGCGTACGTGAGCGCCAACACCGTGGAACCGATCCTCCTGCGGCCCACGGGACTTAGGAGGGCTGCCTGATGGCTGGCAAGCGCAAGTCCCGCCGGGGCTTCGGCCGTGTCCGCAAGCTGCCGTCCGGCCGATTCCAAGCTCGCTACCCGGGGCCTGATGGTGTGCTGCGTCCTGCGGACCGGACGTTCGCCACGACCACGGACGCGGACCGCTGGCTCATGCGGAAGCGCATCGAGATCGAAGAGGGGCGCTGGCTCGACCCGGCCGAGGGGCAGACGACCGTTCGCGACTGGGCGGCTCGCTGGCTCGCGGCCGTGTCGCCTCAGCTCAAGCACAAGACTCAGGCGTCGTACCGGTCACTGATCAATTCCCTGATCAATCCGGCACTTGGTGATCGTGAACTCTCCAGCCTTCGGCCCATCACGGTCACCGAGTGGGTGGGGGCGATGCGGACCAAGGGGCTCAGCGCCTCGCGCATCCGGCAGGCGTACCGGGTGCTGTCGCAGATCATGCGCTCTGCCGTCGACAACGACATGATCCCGCAGACGCCGTGCAGGGGCGTAAGGCTGCCTCGGATGCCGCAGACCGAGCCGCACATCCTCACACCGCTGGAAGCGTCGCGGATCGTCAAGGGCGCGACCAAGCCGCATGACCTGCTGATCGCGCTCCTCGCGTACGCGGGTCTCCGGGTGGGCGAGGCGTTCGCCTTGCGGCGCGTGGACATTGACGTGTCCGGGGGTTTCGTCCTGGTCGACGAGAACCTCGCCGAAGCGAACGGCACGCTGATCTTCGACACTCCCAAGTCGCATCAGAAGCGACTGCTCCGGGTGGGCCCGTCCCTCGCCAAGCGGCTCGGCCGGCACCTGGAGACTTTGTCCGGCGGGGATGACGCACTCCTCTTTACGACCCCCGGCGGCAAGCCTCTGCGTTACAACCAGTGGCGCAAGGCGTACTTCGATCCCGCTGTGGCCGCGGCTGGGCTGACTGACGTCACCCCGCACGATCTGCGTGCCTCGCACGGCACGTGGGTCGCCGACCGGTACGGTGTGATGACAGCCGCACACCGGCTTGGCCACTCGAATGCGAGCGTTACCACCAGGCACTACGCCCGGCCAGTCGTGGGTCGTGATGATCAAGTGGCCGAAGCTGCGGACTCGTGGCTCAATGGGCGAGAGCACAGGCAAGGAACGCACGCCGGCTACAACGATGACGACAGCTGCGGTGAAGTACGCTCACCCATTTGATACCTCGGAAGGGGTGTCTCGTGCTGCGTGGCACCCCTCCCTTAAACGAAATCTGATCCACGTCCACGCGTATCTGAGAGACACACTGCGTCAAAGAGGGAGCGCTCGGCCAATGGAGGCTGTCTCAGGACAACTTGAACTCGATAACCTCGCGTACCTTGTCCGTAGCCTGCTGATCGAAGCCAGAGGGTGCTAGCTGGAACCGATGGAGCTTGGGACGTTGGCCTTCCTGAAAACCAGCCATCTTGCCGCCCTCGATGTAGCGGCCCTCGTCCTCCTCGACCTCCACGAGTCCGAACCGACTAAGCATGCGGTGAGCTTCATAGGCATCTTTGCTCAGCCCGAACTGGAGCAGACGTATATCGCTTGCGGCAAAAACCGGCTGATGGCCGAACTTCGCGTGCAGCCACGCGATCATTAGCAGGAACGCAAGTTCACTGTCTTCCAAGAGATGGATCCAGCCGTTAGTGAATAGTCCTGCAGGTAGGTTGAGCAGAAGCTCTCGTCCGTCCTGACCGGGCACTGTGTAGCGGTCAGAATTTTCCCCGCCGCCGTAGGGGGTGCCCTGCTCATGCAGCAGCAGGAACCCCTCGTACTTGCCCACGGCCTTTGAGGCGTTCGGTAGATGAATGAGTTGTACCTCGGCGCTGGAGAGCCGTCCCAAGGCGTGGTGAAGCTGACGCGCCTTCTTGTCTCGAATGCTGGCGTAAGTCTTGAGGCCACCACCCCGTACTGCTGGCGTTGCGAAGAGGTCAACCCAGCTAACAGCGTCGAGGTCATTGAGAGGGAGCGTGTTCGTAGGCCGCTCACCAGGGCTGCGTGATTGCGCGACGAACGCTGCGGTGAGGAAGACCTTCAAGGCGATGCCGCGCGGTGACGCCAACCGTGTAGCTGGCGGTCGTTCCTCTGGCGGCGGCAGTAGCCGGTCGGAAGCGTCCCCTGGGACGCCGGCTGGGTCTTGGCGGAAGACGAAGCCGCTGCGAAGGACCAACTGCTTGCCCGTTCTGATGCCCGCGAACTGCGTGGACGCGCGCTTCGCTTCGGCGGTGATCCTTTCCAGCTTGGTGTGGCGAGCTTGGAACCGCTTGAGCTCGCTTGCGGACAACGGAAACAGGTCGAAGAAGTTGACCACCGAGTTTGGACCCCCTGTTCTGAACCTCTTGATCCGCCTGTGAGGGTCCTCGTTACATAACTTGGTAACCCTCACCGGCGGATCAAGCCGTGCTCGTACTCTACTCGCTTCCGTCAGGGCGACGCGGGCATTGTGGAAACCGCAGCCCAAGAGGGCTACGGGATCAGTTGTGTTGAAGAGCAAGGTGGCCCCCGGGTACCAGCCGGGAGCCACCGTAGGTGGCGCTCTGATTCTCAGCCGGACAGCAGAGTGGGAGATACGCCTTTGTCGAGCGTACGCAGTCGTAGCCAGTCGAATGAAGTAGAGCGTCAGCCAGAGCGTCTCCCACTGCGGTGGGCAGTGATCATCGCAGTTGCAGGTGCAGCCTCGGTTCCCGCAGCCGCCGTAGGAGGGCTACCTGCAGCCATCGGCACCTTCATCATGGTTGCCGGGGCCTTGCACGTGATGGTCGCGTAGAGCCGGCACCTCGTTCCGGGGCACGTTGCGGACACGATGGCGATCAGGACAACTGGTCGAGGTCGCTTGCGTGCTTCTGACCTGCAGCGCAGCGGTCAATGGCTCGCGACCCCGAAAGGTCTTGAAAACCGTCGTGGCGCAAGTCACCGTGGGTTCAAATCCCACACCCACCGCAGCGAGTTACGGCCCCTGACCAGGCGTTACGGTCGGGGGCCGTCGCCGTCGCGCTGTCCGCCGGACGCTGTCGTTCCCCACGATTTCCCTGTCCCCGTCTGAGCCTCAGCCGACGACAGTCCGCCACGGCGGCCGACGATGTCGGAGGCCTCAGCTTGGGAAGCTGTGGTCGTTCGTGGCCGGTTCGAGTGCTGATCTGGGCGCCAGTCGTCCACGCTCGCTCCTGATGCCTTCCTTGATCCGAGATGCCTGGCTGCTGCCAGCGTCCGACACCATGTGTGCTCAAGAGAGCGTGGTCGGCCGGCTCGGCGGCATGTCCCCTCCGGTGTTGTCTTCCGGGCCGTTCCCCTGGGACGTTCCGGATGGGCTTCTTCGACGCGAACTGGAGGCGGTGCGTGCCATCGAGCGGGCCGACGGCGCCGTGCGGGCCCGGCCGGTCCGAGATAGTGCGGGTCGAGTCCTTCCTGATCGCACAGCATCCGCTCACCGTGGAGCAAGTACGGCATTGGCAGCCCGAGTACGAGGACAGCCTCGCCGAATCGCGTCGAACACGGCCCGGCAGGAGGAAGACGTAGGGGTCGGCTAGGTTGCGGAGGGTGACCGCCATAGATCCGCTTGTGTCAGCCCTTGCAGGGTTGGTTGTCGACGCCGTCTGGTTCCTCGAGAGCTGCGGTGACGACGAAGTCGATCCCGACTCCGCGGTGAAGATGATGGAAGGTATGGGCGGGGAACTGCTGCGTCTGCCTCTGGACCAGCGCGACCGCCTCTTGCAGGTGCTCGCCGGCTTGGCCGAAGCGGAACAGGACCCCGCACGAAGGGAGTTCCTGGAGTCGTTTCCCGTCTCCTGTGGCCTGGTTGAGGAACAGAAGAACTGAGCTCAACCTCGGCTGAGAGAGGACGGCCGTGGCCATGTCAGGCCGTACTGCGCCGCGGCTGTCCGCTGCCGTTGATGTCAGTCGTGGATGTCACCTCACACTGGCTGGGGGTCACCTGCGACGCTTGCGTGTCTTCGCCTTGCGTTCGGCTTCCTTGCGCTTCTCGATGGTGTACGACGACCACTCGCCACGGTGCAGGTTGCATCGCGATGCACCGACCATCGCCAGCCGCCGGCACCGAGTGCCCTTCTCCGTGAGCGCTCCACACCTGGACTGCGTACGAGGCACGTCTCCCACCCCCGGTCTCGACCGTCGTGCGGACCAGTGCAGGATGGCCGGGCACATGCCCTTCGTGTAAGGCGCAGTGCTCCGCGCAGCGGTGCACTGCGGCATCAGGAGGTTGCCGGGGGGCGCACGTCTTACACACCGCCGCTATGTCACGCCCGGCCGTGCCGCCAAGCACCGCCGGCGGGCCGTCGACGCACCGCACCTGGTTCCGCTGGTCCGGGCCGGCGCGACGTCCGAGCGCGGCGTCTTGGTGAAGTGCAACCAAGTCGTCGCTGCGTGGGCGCGCCTCACCCGCGACAAGCAGGCGCCCCTAAGACAGGCTGCCGGAATGAAATCTCGAACTGATGGTATGTGGTGGGGAACGGCGATCGAGGCGCCGGACCCCGGCGGTCTGGCGAGGTTTTACGCCGAACTCCTCGGTTGGCACATCGGACACGAAGAACCCGGAACGGCCGTCGTCACGGCCTCACCGCACGGGCCATTCTTCGTATTCCAGCAGGCGGAAGGCTACCGGGCTCCGGTCTGGCCGCCGGTCGACGGCGAACAGCGTCCGATGATGCACTTCGACTTCCAGGTCGGTGATCTGGACTCGGCGGTCGCCGAGGCGGTCGCCCTGGGCGCCACGCCGGCCGAGGACCAGCCGCAGGAGAACGTCCGAGTGCTCCTCGATCCCGCCGACCACCCCTTCTGCCTCTGCCTCGACGAGGGGTGACCGGCCAAGCACCCGTCACGCAATCCACAACACTTGACGATTGCACCCGCCCTCGGTGCGCTCTTGCCGCTCGATGCCCATCCCCGTGCTGACCACGCGGCCCGGTTCCTCACCCCTGACGGGCTCTGGCAGCGCAACGCGCTGAGCGATGGGGGGGCCATGCTCGGCAGGGGCTCATGCCAGCCTGCCAGGGCAGTGCTCGGCGGCTTCGTCCGTGAAAGCGCGGAGCCGGCCGATGAACTGGCACGGGTCTGGCACGTCCACTTCCTACGGACGGTGACGGATCCGTGGCCATGGGCACAACGATCGGCACAGATCGACGCGGTAACGGCCGGGGCGTGCCGACAGGTTGGAAAGCTGTGGCCCGCACCATGTTCCGACAGGTGATTGACGGCCCCTGACCAGGCGTTGTGGTCAGGGGCCGTTGTCGTTCCGGTTGTGACAGGGCTGTGACCGGAGGTGTGGCTTCCGCCACGGCCGGGGTGTGGTGGGGCTGGTGGGGTGGGGCGATGCGAATTCCCCCGTTCCGCACGGCGTTGGCGGTCTCCGGTGTTCTTGTGGCCGGTCTTGTGTTGGGTGGCTGCGGTACTCAGACCGCCGGCTCCGCGGCGGGCGGTGGTGGGGAGACGACGGGGCCGTGTGCGGGCGGTGCCACCGCCGACGGCGGCGCAGCCGGCGTCGGTGCTGCCGAGCGTGACGGTGTCCGGGTCGTCGGGACGGTGGAGCGGGCCGGTGCCGGGGCGAGTGCGTCTCCCAGTGGGCGGGCGAGCCGGAGGCCCGGGGTGTCGGTCACGGCGGACAGTCTGCCGGGGGTGGGGGCAGCGGCCGGGCCGTGTGCCGTGCAGTACGACGTGACCAACCCGGAGGCCGAGCCCTTCACGTACACCATCACCTTCTCCCTGATGGACGAGCAGGGCCGGGCGATGTCGAACGTCGAGGAGACGGTGGCCTCCGTGGGGGCGGGGAAGACCGTGCGGAGGACTCTTGAGCACGGTGGGTATCCGGGCGGCGGGGTGCTCGACGCCGGGCGGGTGCGGATTCTCGACGTGGAGCGGGTGCCCTCCGACGAGGCGCCGGCGCCCGCGAGTTCCTGTCCGGCGTCCGGGCTGCGGCTGACCGCCGACCGGGGCGACGCGGCGATGGGACTGCGTGTCGTGGGGCTGCACCTGGAGAACTGCGGGAGCCGGACGTACTCCCTGGAGGGCTATCCGGTGCTCCAGTTGCTCGACGCCGAGCACCAGCCGGTGGAGGGGATCGCGATCCTGCGCGGTACCGACGGCATCCCGATGGCGGGCGGGGGCGAGGGGCCGCCGCGGCCGGTGACGCTGCGGCCCGGTGAGTCCGCCGTGTCGGGGCTGGCGTGGCGCAACACCACCGAGTTCGGCGAGGCGGTGACCGTGCCCTACGTCAGGGTCCGGGCCGAGGCCGGTTCCGACCCGGTGGTGGTCGCCCCGCACCTCGACCTCGGCACCACCGGCGAGCTGGGGGTCCGGCCGTGGGAGAAGGACGAGGCGGAGGTGGGCAGTGGCGCGGGAGAGGGCGGGAGCGGACGGCCGGGGGCTCAAGGTCCGTACGGGGGGACTTCCAGCTCGTAGTCCTGTGCCAAGGACGTCCAGTCGACCTCCCGCAGGGCGGGGTCCGTGTCGTACGGGTCCGGGATCCGGGTCGTCGGCTGGAACCAGATGACGGTCAGGCCGGAGCGGTGGGCGACCGGGTCCTTGGCCGGGGCCAGGGGCATGGAGGAGAAACGGCCGACGCAGGCCACGCGCGGGAGTGTCTCGACGGGGCCGAAGGCGCCCGCGTACTGGTCCGGGTAATCGCGCGGCGGGGGGATCAGGTGTACCGGCATGGTGGGGGACAACCCGGCGGCGGTGTCCAGGAGTGCCCGGATGCGTTTCTCGTTCACGGGGCGGCACGGGTAGCCCGGCGGCATGTCGCCGTAGGTCGGGGTCAGGCGCAGTTCGGTCAGCTCGACGCTGCGGCCGCAGGACAGGACGATCCGGGTCAGCGACAGGGTCGGCACTCTGGGAGAACGGTCGTGCATCGGGGTCTTTCGGTTGCGTGCCGGTGAGGTGCGTGGAGTGCGGAGGGTGGAGTGGGGAGGGGGCACAGCCCGGCAGAGACGCAGGGCGGGTGCTCGGCTTCCGTAACGGCCGGTGCCCATCGGGCCGCTTCCACTGGGCCGGTATCAGCCGGGTCGTTCCGGCCGGCTTCAGCCGGGTCGTATCCGTCAGGATGCCGGGTCGTTTCCGTCAGGGATGCCGGGGCGTTTCCGTCAGGGGTGTCGGCCCGTCATGCGGGCCGCCGACGCGATCGTCGCGCGGGCCTCGCGTTCGGTCAGGCCGGTGGCCCGCGCGGCCTCCAGCAGGGGGGTCAGCAGGGCCGCGCCGACGCCGTTCTCGTAGGCGCGGCAGGCCGCCCAGAAGAGGCGGGTGTTGCGCTGGCCCTCGTGGGCCCCCAGGACGAACTGGACCAGGCCGCGCCCGTCGCCCGCCGATTCGCCGTCGGCACGCCGCGCGGGGGGCGGAAGCAGCAGGCGCAGGAGTGCGGGCGGGCAGGGTGCGGGCCTGAGGTGGGACGTGCCGGGGGCGATCGTGTAGGCGCCGTGGCGGGTGCGGGAGCCGGGGCCGACGAGGTAGCCGCCCGCACCCCGGATGTCGATGCCGGGGGCGAGCCGGCCGGCCGAGTTGGGGACGACGTGGTCCGGCGGGCCGGTCAGCCAGAGGTGGCGGCCTCCGCTGGGGGTGAGGACGACGACCGTGGGCGGGATCGTGAACAGGTGGCGCAGGGCCAGTTCGCGCAGGGCAGTGGAGGAGTCCGTCTGCACCGCCGTCGACTTCGTGTCCAGGTCGACGCCGATCAGGTGGTGCGGCGGCAGACCGCAGGCGATGCCGTAGCCCGTGGCCCACGGGGCGGCGGCGAACAGCGCGCGGACGCGGTCCGGGTCGGTGGAGGCGTCGTGGACACCGTGGCCGAAGCGGCCGCACTCGCCGCGGCAGGTGAAGGGCTCGGAGGCCGGGGCGTCGCGGTGGGGGGAGCGCAGCGCCGGGAGCTTCGTCCGGGCCAGCGGGATGACGGCCAGTCCGCGTTCCGCGGCTGACAGGGCGTGTGCGAGGGCCAGTGTCGTGGCCCGCCGGTCGGTGGTGGCCATGGGTCTATGTTCGTACGTATGTTCGAGAAAGGGAAGGGCGGAGGGTGCGACACGCCGGGGAGGGAGGGGTGTGGGGAGAAAGTGGCGGAACGCTTCACCTCTTGCGGTGCTTGAGGTGGAGTCGTCCGTGCTGTCCCGACGTGGGGAGGAAGGGCAGCAAAGGGGTTTATCGACTTGTCCTCACGCTTGAGGGCGAATCAGGGCTTCCGGGGTGGTTCGCCGGGGATTCGGTGGGCAATTCTGATCACGCGACGTCGTGCACAGCGTCGAGGCGGTCGGCCAACTGCCTTGGCACACATCCTGGTTCACGTACTTCTCGCGTTGTCGGCTGGAAGCCGGTGCGCACTTGTTCTGGAGGAACAACATGGCAAGCATCCGTACCGCCCGTGTCGTCGCCGCCGTCGCCGCCCTTCCGCTCGCCGCCGCTCTCTTCGGCGGGGTGGCGACGGCGGACAACGGCGCCTTCGCGGACGACGGATCGAACGCGACCGCCGCCAGTGCCAACGCCGGAATCCTCGGCAGCGGCGTCGGCGACGACAACAACGGCAACTCGTCCACCACGCAGCAGCAGGCGGTCGGCTCGGGGGCCTCGAACCAGAGCAACACCGCGCAGGTCGACGGCTCCGCCTTCACGTCGATCAACCAGGGCAACGACAACGTGGCCGTCACCTTCTCGCCGCTGTGGTGGTGAGCTGAGGGGCCGGCGCGGGTGCGCTGCCGCGCCGGCCCCTCGGGTCCTTGCGGGTGTGCTTCATGGGGTCGCAGTGCGTCCGGGCGACGGTACTCCGGTACCGTCGCCCGGACGTTTTCGTATCCGCTTCGTGTCCGCTTCGTCTCCGCCTCGTGCGGACCCCCAGGGGTCAACCCGCAGTACCCGTCCTCCCCCACTCCACCTACAGGAGGTGGGGCCAACACCACCCCTACAACCTGAGGCGGACTCGGCTTCGGGACCTGCGGCCGATCCGCCGGGTGCCCCCTCGCTCATAGCGTTGAGCCATGACCACACCCGTCTGCACCAGCGCTTCGAACGCCGCCACAGCCATGGCGCCGGCCACGGCGAGGGCCGCCGCACCGGCCGCGGCCACGGCAAGGACGCAGACCTTCCCGTACCCGTCGTTCTCGTCGTACGTGAAGGCCCGCCAGCCGGTGCTGCTGCGTACCGCCCGCTCGCTCACCGCGAACCCGAGCGACGCGGAGGACCTGCTGCAGACCGCGCTCACCAAGACGTACGTGGCCTGGGAACGCATCGAGGACCACCGCGCCCTGGACGGCTATGTGCGCCGGGCGCTGCTGAACACCCGCACGTCGCAGTGGCGCAAGCGCAAGGTCGACGAGTTCGCCTGCGACGAGCTGCCCGAGCCGGAGCCCGTGTCCGGCGGCGACGACCCGGCGGAGCGGCAGGCCCTGCACGACGCGATGTGGCGGGCGATCATGAAGCTGCCCGCCCGGCAGCGCGCGATGGTCGTCCTCAGGTACTACGAGGACCTCAGCGAGGCCCGTACGGCCGAAGTGCTCGGAGTTTCCGTGGGCACCGTGAAGTCGGCCGTCTCCCGGGCCCTCGGCAAGCTCCGCGAGGACCCTGAGCTGGGGTTCGTGCGGTAATGACCCGGTATGTGAGAACCCGGTGGGATCGCGTATTCGGCCCCGCCCACTGATCGATCACCCGGGACTAGTGACATACCGCGCGGTATGTGCGCAGAATCAGCGCAACCCTTACCGCCGCGTAGGCAATGTCGCCCCGGGAGGACACCGTGCTGAGCACGATGCAGGACGTACCGCTGCTGATATCGAGGATCCTGGCCCACGGGTCGACCATCCACGGCAGCTCGCAGGTGACCACCTGGACCGGTGAGGACGAGCCGCACCGCCGCTCCTTCGCCGAGATCGGTGCCCGCGCCGCCCAGCTGGCGCACGCCCTGCGCGAGGACCTCGCCGTCGGCGACGACGAACGCGTGGCGACCCTCATGTGGAACAACGCCGAGCATGTCGAGGCCTACTTCGCGATCCCCTCCATGGGCGCGGTCCTCCACACCCTCAATCTCCGCCTCCCGCCCGAGCAGCTGGCCTGGATCGTGAACCACGCCGCCGACCGGGTCGTGCTCGCCAACGGTTCGCTGCTGCCGCTGCTCGCCCCGCTGCTGCCGCACCTGAAGACGGTCGAGCACGTCGTCGTCTCCGGGCCGGGCGACCGCTCCCTGCTGGACGGGGCCGCCGTCCAGGTGCACGAGTACGAGGACCTGATCGCCGGGAAGCCGACCGCCTACGACTGGCCCGAGCTGGACGAGCGGGCCGCGGCCGCCATGTGCTACACCTCCGGCACCACCGGCGACCCCAAGGGCGTGGTCTACAGCCACCGCTCCATCTACCTGCACTCCATGCAGGTCAACATGGCCCAGTCGATGGGCCTGACCGACCAGGACATCTCGCTGGTCGTGGTCCCGCAGTTCCACGTCAACGCCTGGGGACTGCCGCACGCCACCTTCATGACCGGCGTGAACATGCTGATGCCGGACCGCTTCCTCCAGCCCGCGCCCCTCGCCGCGATGATCGAGGGCGAGCGGCCGACGCACGCCGCCGCCGTCCCCACCATCTGGCAGGGCCTGCTGGCCGAGCTGACGGCCAGGCCCCGCGACGTCTCCTCCCTCACCCAGGTCACCATCGGCGGCTCGGCCTGTCCCCCCTCCCTCATGGAGGCGTTCGACGCGCTCGGCATGCGGGTCTGCCACGCCTGGGGCATGACGGAGACCTCGCCGCTCGGCACCATCGCCCGGCCGCCGGCCCACGTGGTCGGGACGCCCGAGGAGTTCGCGTACCGCCTCACCCAGGGGCGTTTCCCGGCCGGTGTGGAGGCCCGGCTCACCGGGCCCGGCGGCGAGCGCCTGCCCTGGGACGGCGAGTCCGCCGGTGAGCTGGAGGTGCGCGGCAACTGGATCGCCGGTGCCTACTACAACGGCCCCGGGGCCGATCCGCTGCGTCCCGACGACAAGTTCAGCGAGGACGGCTGGCTGAAGACGGGCGATGTCGGCACGATCTCCCCGGACGGCTTCCTCACCCTCACCGACCGGGCCAAGGACGTCATCAAGTCCGGCGGCGAGTGGATCTCCTCGGTCGAGCTGGAGAACGCGCTGATGGCCCATCCGGACGTGGCCGAGGCCGCCGTCGTCGCCGTACCGGACGACAAGTGGGGCGAGCGCCCGCTGGCCACCGTCGTCCTCAGGGAGGGCGCCACCACCGACTTCGCCGCCCTGCGCACCTTCCTCGCCGAGGACGGCAAGATCGCCAAGTGGCAGCTCCCGGAACGCTGGACGGTCATCGAGACGGTGCCGAAGACGAGCGTCGGCAAGTTCGACAAGAAGGTGCTGCGCCGGCAGTACGCCGACGGCGGTCTCGACGTCACCCGGCTCTGACCGGAAGAGCGTGACCAGGGCACGATCACGCCGCGCGAGGGCCCTGGCCCTCGCCCGGCGTACGGCCGCGGCCCGCCCTCACCGCGCACCGCGTACGGCCGTGGCCGCCCACCCCAGCACCAGCCAGGCCCCCGCCACCGCGCACACGCCGCCCCAGCCCCAGTGGCCGAACGCGGGCCCCGCGAGGGCCGAGGCCAGCGCGCCGCCCGCGAAACCGGCGACGACGTACGCCGTGTTGGCGGTGGCCGGGGCCGAGGTCGTGGTGAGGGCCAGGGTCTGGTTGGCGACGTGCGAGGCGACCAGGGCGGCGTGCACCAGAACGGCCGCCGCGCACAGCGCCGCCATCACCTGCCCGCCCAGCCAGAACAGCGGCACCGAGAGAGCGGCCAGCACGTACGCGGACCGTACGACCTTGGCGGCGCCGAACCGGTCGACCAGACCCCCGGCGAGCGGCGCGACCACGCTCGCCGTCAGCCCGAACAGGCCGAACAGCCCGGCCGCGGCGGTGGTCATGCCGTACCCCTCGTCCTCCGTGAGCAGCAGGGCCAGCGAGGTCCACAGGGCGCTCCAGGCGCCGTACATCCCCGCCTGGCGCACGCACGCCCGCCACAGGTCGGGCGAGCGGCGCACCACGCCCGGTATCGAGACCAGCCCCGCGAACAGCGGGCCCCGCCGCTGCCGCTGCTCCACCGGCAGGATGTACGCGGTCGCCAGCCCCAGTACGGCGGTGAGGACGGCGGCGCCCACGAACACCGCCCGCCAGCCGAAGGCCTGCCCGGCGAGGCCGCCGAGCACCCGGGCCGCGACGACGCCGGTGAACAGTCCCGCGATGACGGCCGCCACGTGCCGGGCCCGGCGGTCGGCCGGGGCGCGCTCGGCGACCAGCGGGACCAGCAACTGCGGTACGACCGTGGCGGCCGAGGCGACCAGGACGGCGCCCGCGAGCGCGCCGGTCCCGGCCGACGCGGCGGCGGCGAGCAGGGCGGCGGTGGCGACCAGCGAGAGGGCGGCGACCAGCCGGCGCCGGTTCACGCTGTCCCCGAGCGGGGCGAAGAAGAGCAGGCCGGCCGCGTATCCCAGCTGGGCGACCGAGGCGAGCCAGGCGATCGCCGACGGAGTGGAGCCCAGGTCGCGGGCGATGAGGGGGAGCAGCGGCGCCGCGAGGTAGATGTTGGCGGCCGTCACGGCGGTGCACAGGGCGATCAGGGGGAGGAAGAGCCGGGCGGCGGCGCCGGACGGCCCGTTCCCGGCCCGCGTGGACTTGGAGGGGGAGGTGGAGATGGGCGCGGCGGTGGACGTGGACGTGGAAGCGGACGTGGACGTGGCGGTGGGAGTGGACGGTGATGACGGCATGGGTGGAGCGACTCCTTCGAGCGCACGCTAGTAACTAACTGGTTGGTTGGAAGTAACTCCGGATGTCCGGCCCGCATTCCCGAGCAGGCCAACCAAATAGTTGGTTACCTTTTCCGCCCCGCTACCCTTGCCCCATGGCAGCAAGGGACCCCGAGGCCACCAAGGCCCGGATCTTCGAGGCGGCGGTGGCGGAGTTCGCCCGCCACGGCATCGCCGGCGCGCGCATCGACCGCATCGCGGCCGAGGCCAGGGCCAACAAGCAGCTGATCTACGCCTACTACGGCAACAAGGGCGAGCTGTTCGCGTCCGTCCTCGAGAAGAAGATGCTCGACCTCGCGATCTCCGTCCCCGTCGACCCGGACGACGTCGAGGGCTGGATCGACCGCCTCCTCGACTACCACGCCGCCCACCCCGAGCTGCTGCGCCTCCTCTTCTGGGAGGGCATGGAGGACGGCACCGCCGAGCTGCCCCACGAGACCGAACGCCAGGCCCACTACGCCCGCAAGGTCGCCGCCCTGCGGGACGGCCAGGAGCGCGGTGTGGTCACCGACGCCATCCCGGCACCCGACCTCCTGTTCCTGCTGGTCGCGATGGCCAACTGGGCGGTCGTCGTGCCGCAGATGAAACGCATGCTGGTCGGCGGCGAGGACGAGGACGCGGACCGCCTGCGCGACTCGATCAAGAAGGCGGCCCGCCGCATCTTCGACCCGTGACGCGGAGGGTGCCGTCGGCCGGAATCGCCGAGGGCACCCTCAGTCGGCCAGTCGGCCAGTCGGCCCGGCCCGTCCGTCAGTCGGCCCGTCCGTCAGTCGGCCAGTCCGTCAGTTGGTACCGATCCGCGAGAGCAGCTCGACGATCCGGGACTGCACCTCACCGCTGGTGGAACGCTCCGCCAGGAACAGCACCGTCTCGCCCGAGGCCAGCCGCGGCAGGTCGTCCTGGTCGACGGCGGCGGTGTAGACGACCAGCGGGGTGCGGTTGAGCTGCCCGTTGGCGCGCAGCCAGTCGACGATCCCGGCGGACCCCTCCTGACGCCGCTGCACCCGCATCAGGTCCATCACGACCAGGTTCGGCCGGAACTGCCCCGCCAGCGTCACCGCGTCGGCGTCGCCGGCCGCCCGCGCCACCTGCATCCCGCGCCGCTCCAGCGTCGAGGTCAGCGCCAGCGCGATCTCCGCGTGTTCCTCGATCAGCAGGACGCGCGGCGGATGCTGCTCGCTGTCCCGGGGCGCGAGCGCCTTCAGCAGGACGGCCGGATCGGCCCCGTAGGCGGCGTCCCGCGAGGCCTGTCCGAGCCCGGCCGTGACCAGTACGGGCACCTCGGCCGCCACCGCCGCCTGCCGCAGCGACTGGAGCGCCGTACGCGTGATCGGCCCGGTCAGCGGGTCCACGAACAGCGCGGCCGGGAACGCCGCGATCTGCGCGTCGACCTCCTCGCGCGAGTTCACGATCACCGGCCGGTAGCCGCGGTCGCTGAGCGCCTGCTGCGTGGAGACGTCCGGCGCGGGCCACACCAGCAGCCGGCGCGGGTTGTCCAGCGGCTCCGGCGGCAGCTCGTCGTCCATCGGCTGCGGGCGCGGCGGGTCGGCCACCTCGACGGCCCCGCCGGGCCCGTCCAGCGGTTCGGGTCCCTCGGCGGCGTTCCGGTCCGGCGCCCCTATGGCGTACGACCGTCCGGCGCCCTCGGTGACCGGCGCGAGCCGTCCCTGACCGCCGGCCAGGGACGGCTGATCCTGGGACTGCCTCGGGGGCTGCGGCTGGGCCTGCTTCTTCGGCTGCGCGCCCGGCGGCTGCTCGGCGGGCGCGTGCGGGCGGGCCGACGGCGCCGTTCCGCCGGCGGCCGGGTCGGGCGGCGTGCCCAGCTTGCGGCGCCGGCCCCCGCCGCCCGGCTGGTGCGGGGCGGGGGTGGCCGACGGCTGCTGCACCTGGACCGCCTGCCGGTTGAACGGCACTCCCTGGCCCAGGGTCCGCACGCTGATCGCCCGTCCCTGCGTCGAGTTCGGGTCGACGGGCGCGGAAGCCTCGGCGGGCAGCGGCTGCGCCGCGCGAGGGGCGGGCGCGTTCTCGGGCGGCAGCGGGGTGCCCCGGCTCGGCGTGGAGGCGGGAACGCCCTGCGGAGCGGCAGGGGCGGCCGGGGCTGCCGGAGCGGCAGGTGCCGTCGGCGCGGCAGGTGCCGCAGGCGTGGTCGCCGCGCCGGGTGGCACAGGGGAGCCGGGCGCTACGGGGGTACCGGCGCCCTCGGTGTCCGCGGCGGCGGGCCACGGCTGCGGCGCGGGTGCCGGCTGTCCCGGGGCGTCGGGCGCCGCGGGGCCGGGGCGCCCGGTGTCGGCACCGGACCCGGCGGGCCGGGGTGCCGGTGCCTCGGCGTGGGCGGCGGCCGGGGCGGGCACGGGGGCGCCATGCACCGGCGGAGCTCCGTGCACCGGCGGAGCCCCTTGCGCCGGGATGCTCTGTGCGGGCACGTTCTGCGTCTGGCCCTGGCCCTGGCCCCTGTCCTGGCCCGGCACCGGTTCGTCGGCCGGGTGGGCGGCCCCGGCCCGTCGGCGGCGTCCCGTGGGCGCCTCGGCCGGGTGGGGCTGCGGCGGCGTGTGGTCCTCGGCCTGGCCGTGCGGTACGGCGTCGTGACGGCCCTCGTCGGGCACGGCGTCACCGGGAGCGGCGGGTCCGGGCACCTGGACCCGACCGGGCTGAACCTGCCCCGGTTCCTGAACCTGTCCCCGAGCCTGCGCCGCCCCCGCGGAAGGACGGTCGGCGGCTGCGTCGGCGGCTGCGTCGACGTCTGCGTCGGCGGGCGGCAGGGCGAACACCTGGCGCGGAGCGGCCTCCTGCGCCGCGGCGCGCTCGTTGGCGGAGGCCAGGGCACGGCGTCGGCGCCCCGTCGGCCGGTCGGAGGCCGCCGGGTCCGCCGGGTCCGACTCGCCGGCCTGCGCGGGCAGCGCCGGGGGCAGCGCGTGCTGCTCGCCGCCGTCCTGCCCGGCCCGGCGTCCGGTGGGCGCGGGCACGCCCTGCGGCGGTACGGTCCCGCCCAGGCCGGTGTTGGACGCGGCGGCCCCTCCGCCGTGCTCGCCGGCCATGACGACGGCACCCTCGGACACCCCGCCGAGCGCTGCCTGGGGCACCCCGGCGGTCTCGGCGCCCGAACCCTCCGCGGGCCGACCACGCCGACGCCCGGTACCACCGGCCCCGGCACCCGCGCCGGGCCCCGCCTGCGCGGGCACGGGCAGCGGAGCCGGCACGTCGCCCTGCCCCTGCACCTGAGCGCCGGTCTCGGCTGCGGCCCCGGTCTGGGCCTCGACCTGGGCCTGGGCCGCACGCCGCCTGCGCCGCCCGGTCGGTGCGGAGTTCTCCGCCTCGGGTTCGGCACCGACGCCGCCCGGCGCCCCGGCGACCTCGCTCTCCAGGAACGCGTCGACGGAGGCCCGGCGCGCCCGCCGCCGCCCGCCCCCGGGAGCAGGCTCGCGAACGGCCACGGTGCCCTGTGCGCCCATGCCGTCGGCCGAGCCGGCCTGGGCGTCCGGCACGGCAGGGGCGAGCTGCGCGAGCTCGGCACCCTGGGCGGTGACGGCACCCGCGCCGCCCCCGATCGGCACCTCCAGCACGAACGCGCTGCCGCTCATGCCCGGCACGTCGTGCGTCTGCAGCACGCCACCGTGCGCCCGCACGATCCCGCGCACGATCGGCTCGTGCACCGGGTCTCCCCCGGCGTACGGCCCGCGCACCTCGATGCGCACGACCTCGCCGCGCTGCGCCGCCGCGACCACGACGGTGTTGTCCAGGTAGCCGCCCGTCGCCGACACGGGCGAGTTGCCGGTGGCGTCGACACCGGCGACGTCCGCGACGAGGTGGGCGAGCGCGGTGGCCAGCAGCCGGGGATCGACCTCGGCCTCGATGGGCGGGGCGTGCACGGCGAACTGCACGCGCCCCGGGCCGATCAGCTCCACGGCCCCGTCGACACCCGCGGCGACGACGGCGTCGAGCATCACCTTCGTACGGGCGACCTGTTCGTTGCCCACGTCCAGGCGCTGGTAGCCGAGGACGTTGTCGATGAGGGTGGTGATGCGCGAGTAGCCGGCCGACAGGTGGTGCAGCACCTGGTTGGCCTCGGGCCACAACTGCCCGGCGTCGTCCGACGCCAGCGCGGCCAGCTCCCGGCGCAGCTCGTCCAGTGGCCCGCGCAGGGAGTCGCCGAGGAGGGTGAGCAGCTGCTCGTGCCGCCCGGCGATCGCCTCGTACCGGTCCTTCTCCCGCTCACCGAGGGCGGCATAGCGGTCGGCGTCCGCGGCGATCTCCTCCGCGTGCTGCTCCTTGAGCTCCTCCAGCTCGGCGACGTGCCGCTGCCGCAGCTCGGTCAGCTCGGCGGCGTGCTCCTCGGCGAGCCGCTCCAGTTCCTCGGCGTGCCGCCGCTCCGCCTCCTCGTGCTCCTTGACGAGGGCGTCGTAGGGGCGCCGGTCGGTGAAGGTCATCACGGCGCCGACGAGCTGGTCGCCGTCGCGCACGGGCGCGGTCGTCAGGTCGACCGGCAGCTGGTCCCCGCTCTTGGCGAACACCACCTGCCCGCGCACCCGGTGCTTGCGCCCGGAGCGCAGCGTGTCGGCGAGCGGGGACTCGTCGTACGGGAAGGGTGAGCCGTCGGCGCGCGAGTGCAGGACCAGGGTGTGCAGCTCGCGCCCGCCGAGTTCACCGGCCCGGTAGCCGAGGATCTGGGCGGCGGCCGGGTTGACGAGGACGATCCGCCCGTCGGTGTCGGTGCCGACGACGCCCTCGGAGGCGGCCCGCAGGATCATCTCGGTCTGCCGCTGCGAACGGGCCAGCTCGGCCTCGGTGTCGACGGTGCCGGAGAGGTCGCGGACGACGAGCATCAGCAGCTCGTCACCGGTGTAGCCGTAGGTGTCGTAGGCCTGCTGGCCGGTCTCCAGGTTGGCGCTGGTGACCTCGACCGGGAACTCGGAGCCGTCGGTGCGCCGCGCGACCATCCGCGTCGGCTTGGTGCGCGCCCGCGGGTCGATGTGGTCGGGGCGCCGCATGGAGCCCGGGATCAGCCGCGAGTCGAACTGCGGCAGCAGATCCAGCAGCCCCCGCCCGACCAGCGCGGTGCCCGGCGTCTCGAACGCCTCCAGCGCGATGGTGTTCGCGTTGACCACGGTGCCGTTGGCGTTGACCAGGACCAACGCGTCCGGCAGCGCGTCCAGTATTGCTGCGAGGCGAGCAGCGCCTCGGGATGGCCTGCTGCTCACGAGACGCTTCCCTCCTGTTACCGCACTTGCCGACCGCCTGGGCCATCTTGCCAATCGGCCCGCAGCGTGTCACGCGAGGGAGTCTAAGGGTTGGGGCCCCTCGGGCGGCGTGGGATGGGACGGAGGTCGCACGAGGAACTGACGTAGAACGTGTGACCGATGACCGTCCGGGGCCCTACGACCGGGCCGGGGCCCCCACCTCGGGCAGCAGCGGCACCATGCGGTCCCAGCGGGAGATCTCGCAGCCGTCGCGGCGGTCGTACGTCGCGTCGACGGGGCGGCCGGCCCAGACGCCGGTGACGTGCGCGGTGGCCGGGCCGCCGTACTGCATGGTGCAGACGCTGCCCTCGGGCACCGGCGCGAAGGTGTCCCGGCCCCACCGGGTGTCCCCGTCGACGACGGCGCAGGCGCCCTCGGGGTCGGGGTGGTCGCCGGCGGCCGGGTGGCAGGACAGCTCGTACGTGCCGTCCAGGCCGGCGCCGGCGTCGCGGACGGTGACCGTGAGGTGGTCACCCTCCGGAGCGCGGGGACCGGCGACCGCGGCCGAGGGCGCGGCGCAGACGGAGGCGAGGGCGGCGGCGGACAGGGCGGCGGCGCCGAGGAGGCGGGCGGCGGGATTGCGGGTCACCTGGAACATGACCTGACCAACGCGCCGGCCGCCCGGACGTTGCGCGACGGCCCGGTGGACTACGCCGTAAGGGCTTTGCTCTGTGGCCTGCCCGCCTAGTACCGTAGGGGTCGATTGGTGACAGCGCGCTCAACTGTGTCATCATCGGCACGCGCCACTCGCGCTCGCCCGCGAGACGGTGATGTTGTCTGGAGGCGTCGCCTAGTCCGGTCTATGGCGCCGCACTGCTAATGCGGTTTGGGTCTTAAAGCCCATCGAGGGTTCAAATCCCTCCGCCTCCGCCCGATCACAGAAGCCCCGGCCCACACGGCCGGGGCTTCTGTGTTGCCGACAGTCCGCAACAGGCATTCGCCCAGGTCACAAGGGGTGCGGCCAATGGATTTCACATGACGGCGGCAGTCATGTAATGTTCTTCCTGTCGCCGCGACGGGCCGGAAGGAACGGAAGCGGCGGTAAAACTGAACAGGACAAGCACTCGTAGCTTAACGGATAGAGCATCTGACTACGGATCAGAAGGTTGCAGGTTCGAATCCTGCCGAGTGCACACAGGTCAAAGGCCCCGCCGGGAAATCCGGCGGGGCCTTTGACATCAACGGCTGACATCAGTGCGCCCGGAGAGGCACCCTCAGCCGTCGGACGCTTCCCCTTCCGACCCTTCATCAGGGTTGCGTGCGGCGGGCCGGGCCAGCACGTCCTTCGTCCGCACCCGCGGGGCGTCGCCGACGACGGCGGCGATGTCGGCGAGCGGGTCATGCTCCGCGCTGTGGTCGATGGCGTGCAGGGTGGTCACGCCGTCGCGCAGGGCCTTGGCCCGGTCGGTGATCGCGGTGGCGGCGGCGTCGTCCATGTAGTGCGTGCGCACCGTGATGGACGCCTGTCCCGCCGGGATGCTGATCCCGTCGGATGCGACGACCAGGGTTCCCCGTCCCAGCCCGAGCCGGAGCAGGTTCGGCGCCGCGCCGCCGTCGACCGCCTTGTCCCCCAGGGCCATGCGGGCCTGAGACTCCGTTAGACGCCTGGACAACGAACACCAACTTGCAGGCGTACTACCTGCGGCACGGGTTCCGGCACGTTCGGACTGTTCGTCAGGGTCTCGCCGTGAATGGGGGGCCGAGGGTTTCAGGGTGCTTGCCCAGCGGGTGACTGAGCTCAATGAGCACGGGCTTGCAGACGAAACCGAACCCTCTGAGGCGCTGCGTTCCTAGTGCCGTTGGACCTACAGCGAGTGTGACGCACGACTCATTCCCTGGGAACCATGGTTTGATCTCCAAGCGTGGCCCTCTGAGCCCCTAGATCGAAGGTCGAATCTCCCATTCACCTTCATACTCAAGGGCGGGTGTGGCCTAGGCCATTTAATCGATGGGATATTGCGAATTCGACTCGCTGTATCCGAGGTAGCGTAGCTCTGTCGAGGTCGGGGTGATGGCCGACCGAGTTCACGGCGCCCGCACTGGCGCCCTCTCTCATGGAGCTGCTTATGAGCGACGATACGCCACCGGAGAGGTCATCGCTTAGCGTGGTCATGGTGTCACTGGCGGTGTTTGCTGTAATGGTCGTGGTGCCACTCGCCCTGCTGCTAGTCGCAGGTGTTGCCACTGGGCGGGTGGCACCGGCTGTTGCGTCCGCCATCGCCGTGATCGCCTCTGCGACACTGGCCGTGATCACCTGTGCTGTGAAAGCGGTGGTGCGGCGCTGGTGACATCAACACAGGCGTACAACAACGCACTGCGGCGGCCCGAGGGCGTGCTCCCTACTCCGCATACCGTTCGGTGAACGACGCTTACAGGTGATCCACTGTGAGGGTGCGCACGCCTACGGATCAGAAGGTTGCAGGTTCGAATCCTGCCGAGTGCACAGAATGGTCGGAAGCCCCGTGGTTCACTCCACGGGGCTTCCGCTTTCTCCTGCGGGGGCTGACTGAGTAGCCGTACTCATGTGTCCGGCTCGCGTGCGGGTCAGGGTGGCGGGTATGGACCTGCCTGTCGCCCCGCCGGCGTTCGACGCCACCAACGGCACCGGACGTCGGCGCCGTGCGGATCTCGGTGCCGACATCGGGGCCGGGTGCGGTCTCGTGCTTCTGGAGCTGATCGCCCTGGCGGTGATCTTCGGGCTCTGGTTCCTGTCCGGGTTCAACCTCGACCCGGCGGAGAGCGTTTCGCCCGACCCCTTGTGGGACTACCTGGCCGCCGTCGGCGGAGTCGGTGTGCTCGCCGGGGTGGCGGCCGCGGTCGCCGCGCGGGCCGGGGCCGTGGTGACGGTGGTCGGCCAGGCCGTCATGGTCGGCCTGGTCTGCGTCGTCGTCTTCGGCGGCGTGGCGCTTCAGGCCCACCAGGACCAGCGGTGCCGTGACGTTCCGTCAGCGATGGGCTGCACGGAGAGCGATCGGGGTGCGCCGCCCCTCACGTGACCGCCCGCCGCCGCGGAGCGCCCCGTCCCGGGAGGAGTTCGCGCAGGGACGGGCCGCCGCGCAGGCACCACAGGGCGATGACCGGGTCGCAGATCGCGCAGCCCAGGGACGAGTCGTGGGCGAAGGGGAGGATCGGGTTGCCCTTCAGGTGGTGGACGACGTCCCACGCGGTGTGCAGCAGCCAGCCGAGGCCGATGAACGTCCAGGACGTGAGGCCCCGGTAGGCGACGTAGAGCATGAGCGCGCCGAACGGGAGCTCCCAGGCGCCCAGGCCGCCGCCCGAGAAGTAGACGCCTCCGGCCCCGGCGATCCCGAGGGCGTTCAGGGGGCGGCGGTGCGGGTCCGGGACGAGGGACAGCAGCAGGACGACGAGGAGGCCGATGCCGATCGGCATGACGTAGGGGAGGAGGGAGGCGGGGTTCATGCGGGCACGCTATGCAGGGGACGGAGGGTGTCCCAGTGGCGTGAGTGACAGGTTCCGACGGATTGTCGCCGACGGGTCCCGGGGGCCGGGTCCTGGGGGCCGGGGGCGCCGGGAGCCGGGCGACACGGCCGGTGCGGCGGCCGACCGGACGTGAGTACGGTCCGCAACTGTGTCTAGGGTGTGCGCATGTTGAGAGGACCAGTCTTCATATCCGACCGGGAGATATCCGACCGGCCGAGCCTCGACGGAGGCCGACGGTGAACAAGCCGCTGAGGGCCGTGGCGATCTTCTGCGGGCTGCTCGTGCTCGGCCTGCTGATCCGCGCGAACTGGCTGCAGTACGTCCGGGCCCCGGAGCTGGCCTCCGACACCAAGAACAGACGGGTGCAGATCGAGCAGTTCGCCACCCCGCGCGGCGACATCATCGTCGGCGGCCGGGCCGTCACCGGTTCCAAGGAGACCGAGACCACCGACCTCAAGTACAAGCGCACCTACGTCGACGGTCCGATGTACGCGCCGGTGACCGGATACGCCTCGCAGGCCCAGGGCATGACGCTGCTGGAGAAGACCTACGACGGCATCCTCACCGGCAAGGACGACCGGCTGGCCTTCCAGCGGTTCGCCGACGTGGTCAGCGGTGAGGGACGGCGGGCCGGCTCGGTGGTCACCACCATCGACCCGAAGGCGCAGAAGGCCGCCTGGGACGGGCTGACCGACCTGAAGGGCGCCCGGGGGGCCGTGGTCGCGCTCGACCCGCAGACCGGGAAGGTGCTGGCGATGGTCTCGGCGCCCTCCTACGACCCGTCGACCTTCGCCGGCAGCACGTTCAAGGAGTCCGACCGCTTCGTCGCGCTGGACAAGAAGAAGAACAAGCCGCTGGCCAACCGCGCGCTGCGGGAGACCTACCCGCCGGGCTCCACCTTCAAGATCCTCACGGCGGCCGCCGCGCTGGAGCACGGCATCGTCACCGACGTCGACGCCCGCACGGACGCCGTCTCCCCGTACCCGCTGCCGCAGTCCACCAACAAGATCGGCAGCGAGGCCGGTGACGCGGTCTGCAACAAGGCCTCGATGAAGACCGCCATGCAGTACTCCTGCAACAACGTCTTCCTCGACGCCGCCTCCAAGCTGGGGCAGGACAAGATGCGCGAGACGGCCGAGAAGTTCGGCTTCAACGAGGACGTGTACTCCGAGGAGTTCGGCGACCTGCTCGCCACCAAGAGCCTCTACCCCGAGGACCTCGACAAGCCCGGCACCGCGCTCACCGGCATGGGACAGGGCAGCCTCACCAGTACGCCGATGCAGATGGCCCTGGTCACCGCCGGGATCGCCAACGACGGAAAGGTGATGCAGCCCTACGTCGTCGACGAGGTCAAGGGCCCGGACCTGGACACCCTGGAGAAGACCGAGCCCGCGGTGATGAGCGAGGCGGTCTCCGCCGAGACCGCGCAGAAGGTCCAGGAGATGATGGAGTTCACCGCCAAGGAGGGCAGCGCCCGCCGCGCCCAGATCGACGGAATCACGGTCGGCGGCAAGACCGGCACCGCCCAGCGCGGTGTCGACGTGAACGACGAGGTGCCGTACGGCTGGTTCGTGTCCTACGGCAAGAAGGACGACGGCTCCTCCGTCGCGGTGGCCGTGTTCATCGACCCGACCGACATGGACATCTCCCGCGAGGACATCTCCGGTGGCGGGCTCGGCGCGCCCATCGCCAAGAGCGTCATGAAGGCGGTCCTGAAGTCGTGACCCCGCCGGGGCGGCGACGCGTCACACCCTGTCCGCGTCGTACGCCCCCCGGGCCCGCTCGACCGCCGCCATCCGCCGCTCCGTCCAGCGCGCGAGGTCCCGGACCTGTTCGGCGGCCTCACGGCCGAGGCCGGTGAGGGAGTAGTCCACGTGGGGCGGGATCACCGGCTTGGCGTCCCGGTGGACCAGGCCGTCGCGCTCCAGTGTCCGCAGGGTCTGGGCCAGCATCTTCTCGCTGACCGAGCCGATCTCCCGGCGCAGTTCGCTGAAGCGGTGGGGGCGGTCGAGCAGAGCGATCAGGGCCAGGGTGCCCCAGCGGCTGGTGACGTGCTCCAGGAGCAGGCGCTCGGGGCACATCGCTTCACTTTCGGCCATGGTCATACGGTACGTCCGGGCGGGCGCTCACCAGGAGTGAGTGCCCGCCCGGACGTCGTTGCCGGGTCCCGTCACCGGCCGTTGTCAGTGGTGCCGTCTACCGTCGTTGGGGATGGCACAGGCGTGGAAGTGCGCGGGGCTGCGGTGGGCGGCGGACGGTCCCGTGCTGACGTGGGTCGGGGGCCGACGCAGTGCGCTGCCCCGGGGGAAGCGGGTGGCCTTCCGGGTCGCCGAGGGGGGTGTGCGGACGTGTGTGGGAGCACGGGGACACGCGTGTCCGGTGCGGGCCGGCGTATCGGCGCGGAGTACGGGGGCGCGGTGCGAGGAGTGCGCGCGGCTGGACCGGGCCCACTCCGTGGCCGCCGACACCATGGCGGACGATCCGCGGCCGTACCGGGTCTATCTGGCGTGGTTCGGTCCGGGCCTCGTCAAGGTGGGGATCACCGCATACGAACGGGGGTCCGCCCGGCTGCTCGAGCAGGGGGCCGTGTGCTTCAGCTGGCTTGGGTGCGGTCCGCTGATGTCCGCGCGCCGGACCGAGGAGCTGCTGCGGGCCGCGCTGGGCGTGCCCGACCGCATCCCGTACGCCCACAAGCGCGCGGTGCGGGCCGCCCTGCCCGAGTCGGAGGCGGAGCGGGCGGCCGAGATCGCCGGGCTGCACGCGCGGGCGGTGGCACTCGGCGGCTGGCCGGAGGCGCTGACGCCGGAGCCGTTCCGGGGCGTGGACCACGCGGGCGTCTTCGGGATCGCGGACGTCTTCGGGACCGCGGGTGCGGAGCGCGGGCCGGCCGCCGTGGCGGAGGTGGCCGAGCTGGTGGCGGGCGGTGCGATCGGGGGTGAGCTGGTGGCTGCCGCCGGACCGGATCTGCATCTGGCGACGGAGCGCGGGGTCGTCGTGCTCGACACCCGGCTGATGACGGGATGGGAGCTGGTGTCCGCCGAGGGCGAGCCGTGCGCCGTGCCCCTGCGGGAGCTCAAGCGAGCGGCGGGGGTGCAGGACGGGCTGTTCTGACCTCGTCCCCCGGGCGTCCCCCGGGCGTCCCCCCGTCCCCCGGGCGTCCCTCTCCTTCTCCCTCCGACCCCTTGTCCAGGTGGGCGCGGGGCGCGATCGTGGCCGCATGAGTGATCACGAAGTCGGGCAGGTCCGCCGGTTCTGGGAGGGGCTCGGGCTGCCCGGGCTGGTCGACGTGCACACGCACTTCATGCCCGAGCGGGTGCTGCGCAAGGTCTGGGCCTACTTCGACGCCCTTGGGCCGCTGACCGGCGGGGTCGAGTGGCCGATCACCTACCGGCAGGAGGAGGACGAACGCGCGGAGCTGCTGCGCGCGTTCGGGGTGCGGGCCTTCACCGCCATGCTCTACCCGCACAAGGCGGGCATGGCCCGGTGGCTGAACGACTGGGCGGTGGACTTCGCCCGCCGCACCCCCGACTGCCTGCACACCTCCACCCTCTTCCCCGAACCGGGCGTCGAGACGTATGTGCGCCGGGCCGTCGAGGCGGGGGCGCGGGTCTTCAAGGCGCACGTGCAGGTGGGGGCGTACGACCCGGCCGACGAGCTGCTCGACCCGGCGTGGGGCGTGCTCGCCGAGGCGGGCGTGCCGGTCGTCATCCACTGCGGTTCGGGCCCGGCGCCCGGCAAGCACACCGGGCCCGAGCCGGTCGCCCGGGTCCTGGCACGCCACCCCCGGCTGCGGCTGGTCGTCGCACACCTCGGGATGCCCGAGTACGAGGACTTCCTGGACCTCGCCGAGCGGTACGGGGAGGTGCGGCTGGACACGACCATGGCGTTCACCGACTTCAGTGAGCGCCTCGCGCCCTTCCCGCGCCGGGCGCTGCCCCGGCTGGCGGACCTCGGCGACCGCGTCCTGCTCGGCACCGACTTCCCCAACATCCCGTATCCCTACCTGCATCAACTGCACGCCCTGGAGCGGCTGGAGCTGGGAGACGCGTGGCTGCGCGGGGTGTGCCACGACAACGCGGCCCGGCTGTTCGGGCTGCCGGGGAGCCAGGAGGGCCTGGGCAGCTGAGGTGCGGGCTCAGAGCGGGGCGACGAAGACGTGCGCGGCGGTCCGCGCGGGGAGCCGGGCGCTTTCCTCGCCGCTGCCGACCGTCACGCCGCCGGGCCACGGCGTGACGGTCACGAGCGCGCCGGGCAGCACCCCGGCCCGCCGCAGGGCGGACAGCAGCCCGCGGTCGGCCTGGAGCGGCTCCCCGATGCGCCGGACGACCGCGCTCACGCCGTCCGGCCCGGGGAGCAGGTCGCCGAGGCTGACCGTGCTCCCGGCGGCGGACGGGCGCGGGGCCGCGGGGCGGTTCGCCCCGCCCAGCTCCTCCAGGCCCGGGATCGGATTGCCGTAGGGCGACTCGGTCGGGTGCCGCAGCAGGCGCAGGAGACGGCGTTCGACGGCCTCGCTCATCACGTGCTCCCAGCGGCAGGCCTCGGCGTGGACCTGCTCCCACTCCAGGCCGATCACGTCGACGAGCAGGCATTCCGCGAGCCGGTGCTTGCGCATCACGCGCGTCGCCAGCCGCCTGCCCGTGTCGGTCAGTTCCAGTTGCCGGCCGGCGGCGATCCGCAGCAGGCCGTCGCGCTCCATGCGGGCGACGGTCTGGCTCACGGTGGGGCCGCTCTGGCCCAGGTGCTCGGCGATGCGGGCGCGCAACGGGATCACGCCCTCCTCCTCGAGTTCCAGGACGGTGCGGAGGTACATCTCCGTGGTGTCGATGAGCCTGGACACGCGGTGGGTCAGGCGGGGGTCTCGGCGGTGGCGGTCAGGACCGCGCGGCCGAGGACGTGCCCGGCCATGGTGAAGCCGAGGACGGCCGGGGTGGCGTCGGCCGGGACGCCGATGGACTCGACGTCCAGGGCGTGCACCACGACGAAGTACCGGTGCGGGCCGTGCCCGGCCGGCGGGGCGGCGCCGAGGTAGCGGGCGGCGCGGGCGTCGTTGGGGAGCTGGAAGGCGCCCTCGGGCAGACCCGCGCCGGTGTCGTCGCCGGCGCCCTCGGGCAGCTCGGTGACGGCGGCCGGGATGTCGGCGACCGCCCAGTGCCAGAACCCGGACCCGGTGGGGGCGTCGGGGTCGTAGACGGTGACGGCGTAGCTCCGGGTGCCCTCCGGCGCGCCGGTCCACGACAGCTGCGGGGAGACGTCCTTGCCGCCGGGGACGCCGGAGGAGTGCTGCGCGGACGGCCAGGGGGCGCCGTCGGTGACGGTCGTGCTGGTGAGGGTGAAGGAGGCCGCCTCGGGGAGGCGGGCGAACGGGTTGTTGGCGCTCATCACGTCGTTCCTTTCGGGCGGGCCGGTCCCTGTGGCCGGCCACTGCAATCGACCATAACACTGATAATCGATTATCCAAGGGATCGTCTATGCTTCCCTCATGACTCAGACCGGCCCCACGCCGCCCCAGCCGCCCACACCGACGGGCAAGCGGATGCTCTCCGAGCAGGTCTACGCACATCTGCGGGACGCGATCATGCGCGGCGACCACGCTCCGGGCGCCGCCCTCAAGCCGCAGGACCTCGCCAAGGAGCAGGGCGTGAGCCTGGCCGTGGTGCGCGAGGCCCTCGTGCGGGTGGTCGGGGACGGGCTCGCCGACCGGCTGCCCAACCGCGGCTTCGCCGTCCCGGCCTACTCCGACCGGCGCTGGCAGGAGATCGCGGAGGCCCGCCGCACCATCGAACCGGTCCTGCTGCGCATGTCCGTCGAGCGCGGCGACGTCGACTGGGAGGCCCGGGTGCGCGCCGCACACCACCGGCTGTCCCGCACGCCCGCGTACACGCCGGAGGAGGGCGAGTACTACAGCGAGGCGTGGTCCGAGGCGCACCGGCTCTTCCACCGGGCCCTGATGGAGGGCTGCGGCAACCCCGTGCTGCTGGAGACCTTCGACCGGTTGTGGACGGCGAGCGAACTGGCCCGCCGCTGGTCGACGCACCGCAATCCCGGCCGGGACGGCGTCGAGGAGCACCGCCGGCTGGAGGAGGCGGCGCTGGCCCGCGACGCCGACACCGCCGCCGAGGTCCTGGTCCGGCACCTCACCCTCACGGCCGAGGGCCTGACCGCGCAGGGCTGAAGGCCGGTGCCCGCGTGGCCCCCGTGCGTTTCTCAGAGAAATCACAGCTTGGGGAAAGGACCCTCTCAGAGCGGCTCGACAAGGTGACCGCCATGACCACGACCTCGCCCCAGGGGCGCACCGAACTGCTGAGGCCGGACGGGAGCCCCGTCCGGGTGCTTGTAGTGGACGACGAGCAGTCCATCACCGAGCTGCTGTCCATGGCCCTGCGCTACGAGGGCTGGCAGATCCGCAGCGCGGGCGACGGCAACGGCGCCGTCCGGACCGCGCGCGACTTCCGGCCCGACGCCGTCGTACTGGACATGATGCTGCCCGACATGGACGGCCTGAGCGTGCTGGGGCGGCTGCGCCGCGACCTGCCGGACGTGCCGGTGCTGTTCCTGACCGCCAAGGACGCCGTCGAGGACCGGATCGCCGGGCTGACCGCGGGCGGCGACGACTACGTCACCAAGCCGTTCAGCCTGGAGGAGGTCGTCGCCCGGCTGCGCGGACTGATCCGGCGCTCCGGCGCCGCCGACCGGCGCTCCGACTCCGTACTCGTCGTCGGCGACCTCACCCTCGACGAGGACAGCCACGAGGTCACCCGGAGCGGCGACGGCATCCACCTCACCGCCACCGAGTTCGAGCTGCTGCGCTTCCTGATGCGCAATCCGAGGCGGGTGCTGAGCAAGGCGCAGATCCTGGACCGCGTGTGGTCCTACGACTTCGGCGGCCAGGCCAACGTCGTGGAGCTCTACATCTCCTACCTGCGCCGGAAGATCGACGCGGGGCGCGAGCCGATGATCCACACCCGGCGCGGCGCCGGATACCTGATCAAGCCCGCGGTCTCGTGAGCCCGCGGCGACGACCGCGGCCGCGCACCCTGCGGACGCGGCTCGTCGTCGCGTCCGTGGCGCTGATCGCGGTGGTGTGCGCGGTGATCGGCACGGTGACGACGGTCGCGCTGCGCTCGCACCTGTACGAGCAGCTGGACGGGCAGGTGGGCGAGGTCGTGCGGCGCGTGTCCGGCTTCGGGCCGCCCGGTGAACCGGGCCCCGGCGGCGGGGTGAAGCAGCGGATGGACCTCGACGACTTCGTCACGCACGGCGGACCGCAGCCGCGCGACACGATCGTCGCCGAGACGCGGGACGGTGCCGTCGTCGACGCCAAGTACGGCGAGAAGGACGACGAGAGCACGGATCCCAGCGGGACGACGGCGGTCTCCCTGGACGACGCCCAGCGCACCGCGCTCGCCACCGTCCCCCGGGACGGCGGGGCGCACACCGTCGAGATCCCCGGCCTCGGCGACTACCGCGTCGAGTACCACGACGGCTACTACGCCGCCCTGCCCACCGACGACGTCACCGAGACCATCAGCACCCTGATCCTCGTGGAGGCCAGCGTCACCGCCGCCGGTCTCGTCGCCGCCTCCCTCGCCGGGGCCGTCATCGTCGGCGTCGCCACCCGCCCCCTGCGCCGGGTCGCCGCCACCGCCGGCCGGGTCTCCGAACTCCCGTTGCACGCGGGCGAGGTGAACCTCGACGAACGGGTCCCGGAGTCCGAGTGCGACCCGCACACCGAGGTCGGCCGGGTCGGCTCCGCCCTCAACCGGCTGCTCGACCACGTGCACGGAGCCCTGCACGCACGGCAGCAGAGCGAGACGCGGGTACGGCAGTTCGTCGCCGACGCCAGCCACGAACTGCGCACGCCGCTCGCCTCCATCCGCGGCTACGCCGAACTCACCCGCCGGGGACGCGAACGGGTCGGCCCCGACACCCGGCACGCGCTCGGCCGCATCGAGTCCGAGGCCGGCCGCATGACCCTGCTGGTCGAGGACCTGCTGCTGCTCGCCCGCCTGGACGCCGGACGCCCGCTGGAGTTCGGGCACACCGACCTCGTTCCGCTCGTCGTGGACACCGTCAGCGACGCCCGCGCGGCCGGTCTCGACCACACCTGGCGCCTCGACCTGCCCGACGAACCGGCCCTGGTGTCGGCGGACCCGGCCCGGCTCCAGCAGGTGCTGGTCAACCTGCTGGGCAACGCCCGCAACCACACCCCGCCGGGCACGACCGTCACCGCGCGCGTGCGGCGCGACGGGCCGTGGCTCCGCGTCGACGTGATGGACAACGGGCCGGGCATCCCCGCCGCGTTGCTGCCGCGCGTCTTCGAACGGTTCGCACGCGGGGACTCGGCACGGTCCCGTGCCACCGGCTCGACGGGCCTCGGGCTCGCCATCGTGCAGGCCGTGACGACCGCGCACGGCGGTGGTGTGACGGTGGACAGCGCGCCGGGCCGGACGGTCTTCACCGTGCATCTCCCCGCGGTCGACTACCGGTCCCTGCCCGCGGTCCACGACCGGTCCCTGCCCGCGGTCCACGACCGTTCCCTGCCCGTGGACGACGACCGGTCCCTGCCCGCGGTCCACGACCGTTCCCTGCCCGTGGACGACTACCGGTCCCTGCCCGCGGTCCACGACCGGCCGGGCCGGCGAGCGCACTCACAGGCGCAGCACAGCACCACCACACGGGTGCGACAGGGGAGTTGAGAAGAGTCGGTCCCATGCGAACCGACTCTTCTCCCGGCTCCCTGCCGGCGCGGGAGCACCTCCCGGCCGCAGGAGCCGGTACGCCTGTCCTGGACGTAGTGGTCCCCGTCTACAACGAGGAGAAGGACCTCGGGCCGTGCGTCCTGCGACTGCACGAGCACCTCAACCGGACGTTCCCCTACGCCTTCCGCATCACGGTCGCCGACAACGCCTCCACGGACGGCACCCCGCACGTCGCGGCCCGCCTGGCGGCCGACCTCGCGGCGGTCAGGTCGGTCCGGCTGGAGCAGAAGGGGCGCGGCCGGGCCCTCAGGACCGCCTGGTCGGCCTCGGACGCCCCGGTCCTCGCCTACATGGACGTGGACCTCTCCACCGACCTGAACGCGCTGCTGCCGCTGGTGGCGCCGTTGATCTCCGGTCACTCGGACCTCGCGATCGGCTCCCGCCTCGCCCGCAGCTCACGCGTGGTGCGCGGCGCCAAGCGGGAGTTCATCTCCCGCTCCTACAACCTCGTCCTGCGCGGCTCTCTCCAGGCGCGCTTCTCCGACGCCCAGTGCGGTTTCAAGGCGATCCGCCGGGACGTGGCCCAGGTGCTGCTGCCGCTGGTGGAGGACACCGGCTGGTTCTTCGACACCGAGATGCTGGTGCTCGCCGAACGCGCCGGGTGCCGGATCCACGAGGTGCCCGTCGACTGGGTCGACGACCCGGACTCCACCGTGCACATCGTGCGGACGGCGACCGAGGACCTCAAGGGCGTGTGGCGGGTCGGCAGGGCCCTGGCCACCGGTTCCCTCCCACTGGACCGGCTGGCCCGCCCCTTCGGCGACGACCCGCGCGACCGCGACCTGACCGGCGTCCCGCAGGGCCTGGCCCGGCAACTCGTCGGCTTCTGCGTGGTCGGCGCCCTGTCCACCCTCTTCTACCTCCTCCTCTACAGCGGCTTCCGCCACTTCGCCGGCTCCCAGCTCGCCAACGCGCTCGCGCTGCTGGTCTCCGCGGTCGCCAACACCGCCGCCAACCGGCGGCTCACCTTCGGGGTACGGGGCCGGGGCGGCGCCGTGCGGCACCAGGCGCAGGGACTGGTCGTGTTCGGCATCGGCCTCGCGCTGACCAGCGGTTCGCTGGCCGCCCTGAGCGCGGCGACGACCGACCCCGACCACTCGACCGAGCTGGCGGTGCTGATCGCCGCCAACCTCGCCGCCACCGTGCTGCGCTTCCTGCTCTTCCGCGCCTGGGTGTTCCCGGACGCGCCGCCCACGGCCCACACGCCGGACCCGCACCTGCCGGACCCGCATCGCACCTGGAGCGACGCCCGATGACGACGCACTACGACCCGGCCACGCACGCAGACGGCACCAGCGCCCCCGCAGACGAGGGCGTGGGACCGTCGCCCGCCCATCGACAGCCCCGGCGGTCCCGGCTCGACCGGGTGTGGCGCGGCCGCCCCGAGGACCCCCGCTGGGTACGCCCCGCCCTCCTCGGCCTCCTGCTGGCCACCGCCCTGCTCTACCTCTACAACCTGAGCGCCTCCGGCTGGGCCAACTCCTTCTACTCGGCGGCCGTGCAGGCGGGCAGCCAGTCCTGGAAGGCGTTCTTCTTCGGTTCGCTCGACGCGGGCAACGCCATCACCGTCGACAAGCCCCCGGCCGCGCTGTGGCCGATGGCGCTGGCGGTGCGGATCTTCGGCCTCTCCTCCTGGTCGGTCCTCGTCCCCGAGGTGCTGATGGGGGTGGGCACGGTCGCCGTCGTCTACGCGGCCGTCCGCCGCCGGTTCAGCCCCGCGGCCGGACTGATCGCGGGCACCGTCCTGGCGCTCACGCCCGTCGCCGCGCTGATGTTCCGCTTCAACAACCCGGACGCGCTGCTCGCCCTGCTGATGTCCGTCGCCTGCTACCTCGTCGTACGGGCGCTGGAGGACGGCCGGAGCAGGTGGCTGGTGTGGGCGGGCGTCGCGATCGGCTTCGCGTTCCTGGCCAAGACCCTCCAGGCCTTCCTGATCCTGCCCGCCCTCGCCCTGGTCTACGGCGTCTGCGCACCGGTGCGGCTCAGGAAGCGCCTCGGCCAGCTCGCGCTGGCGACCGCCGCGATCGTCGTCTCCGGCGGCTGGTGGGTCGCGGTCGTCGAGCTCTGGCCGGCGTCGTCCCGCCCGTACATCGGCGGCTCGCAGAACAACAGCTTCCTGGAGCTGACCTTCGGCTACAACGGCCTCGGCCGTCTCAGCGGCGAGGAGACCGGCAGCGTCGGCGGCGGGGGCGGCGGCATGGGCGGCGGCGGTGGCGGGCAGTGGGGCGAGACCGGCTGGGACCGGATGTTCAACTCGGAGATCGGCGGCCAGATCTCCTGGCTGCTCCCGGCCGCCCTGATCCTGCTCGTCGCGGGCCTGATCGCGACGCGCCGCGCCGGCCGCACGGACACCGCGCGCGCGTCCTTCCTGGTCTGGGGCGGCTCGCTGCTGATGACGGCGGCCGTCTTCAGCTACATGGCCGGCATCTTCCACCAGTACTACACGGTGGCCCTCGCGCCGTACCTGGCGGCCGTGACCGGCATGGGCGCGGCGACGCTGTGGGAACGCCGCGAGCGGCCCTGGGCGTCGATCGCCCTCGCCGCCGCCGTCACGGCGAGCGCGGCCTGGGGGTACGTGCTGCTCAACCGGACGCCCGACTACCTCCCCTGGCTGAAGGTGCCGGTCCTGGTCGGCGGCCTGGTCGCCGCGCTCGGGCTGGTCTTCGCGGGGCGGCTGGGGCGGCGGACCGCCCTCGTGGCGGCGGGCCTCGGCCTCGTGGCGTCGCTGGCCGCACCCACCGCGTACACGCTGAGCACCGTGCGGGAGGGGCACAGCGGCTCCATCGTCACGGCGGGTCCGTCCGGCGCCGGCATGGGGGGCGGCCCCGGCGGTGGCGGTCGCCCCGGGGGCGGCGGCTTCCCGGGCGGCGGGAACGCCCCTGGTCAGGGCCAAGGCCAGGGCCAGGGCGGTCCCGGTGGCGGCGGCTTCCCCGGCGGCGGCACCGCGCCGGGTGCCGGAGGCACCAACCAGAACGGCCAGACGCCGAACGGTCAGACGCCGAACGGTCAGACGCCCAACGGCCAGAACGGCGGTCCGGCCGGCGGTCCGTCCGGCGAGGGCGGCCGAATGGGCGGGGGCGGGGGCGGCGGCATGGGCGGCCTGCTCAACGGCGCCGAAGTCGGCTCCGAGGCGAAGAAGCTGCTGGAGGCCGACGCCGACGCCTACACCTGGGCCGCCGCCGCGATCGGCTCCCAGAACGCCGCGAGCTACCAGCTCGGCACCGGCGCCCCGGTGATGGCGATCGGCGGCTTCAACGGCACCGACCCGTCGCCGACCCTGGCCCAGTTCGAGAAGTACGTGGCGGACGGCCGGATCCACTACTTCATCGGCGGCGGCACGGGGGGCGGCATGGGCGGCGGCTCCGGCACCGCGTCGCAGATCAGCTCGTGGGTCGAGGCCAACTTCAAGGAGGTCACGGTCGGCTCGGCCACCTTCTACGACCTCACGTCGCCGACGGACTGATCGCTCCGGACGAGAAGCTGTTGTACAGCGTATAGGAGAGCCCTATACGCTGTACAACATGACGACGTCACCCCAGGAATCCGCCGAGGAACGGGAACGGGAATCCGCACCCCCGGTCCAGGGCCATCCGCAGCGCTGGCTGATCCTCGGCGTCATCAGCCTCGCCCAGCTCACGGTGGTCCTCGACAACACCGTGCTGAACGTGGCCATCCCCTCGCTCACCGACGAGCTGGGCGCGGCCACCTCCGACATCCAGTGGATGATCAACGCCTACTCGCTGGTCCAGTCCGGCCTGCTGCTCACCGCGGGCAGCGCGGCCGACCTCCCCCACGCCTCAAGGGCGCGGGGGGACCCCCATCGGCCGCAAGAAGATGCTGGCCACCGGCCTCGCCCTGTTCGGGATCGGCTCGCTGGCGGCCGGACTCGCGGAGACCACCGGCCAGTTGATCGCGGCGCGGGCCGGCATGGGCATCGGCGGCGCCCTGCTGCTGACCACCACACTCGCCGTGGTCATGCAGATCTTCGCGCCCGCCGAGCACGCCAAGGCCATCGGCATCTGGAGTGCGGTCAGCGCGCTCGGCTTCGCCTGCGGGCCGCTGATCGGCGGCTTCATGCTGGACCACTTCTGGTGGGGCGCGATCTTCCTGATCAACCTGCCCGTGGTGGCCCTGGGCCTGGTCGCGGTCGTGACCCTGGTCCCGGAGTCGAAGAACCGGCAGGGCGACCGCCCCGACCTGCCGGGCGCCGTCCTCTCCACGGTCGGCATGGCCGCACTGGTCTACGCGATCATCTCCGGCCCCGGGCACGGCTGGACCTCGGGGCGGGTCCTGGCCACGGCCGCCGTCGCCGTCGGCGTGCTCGCGCTCTTCGCCTACTGGGAGAGCCGCGTCCCGTATCCGATGCTCGACCTCACCTTCTTCCGCGACCAGCGGTTCACCGGCGCGGTGGCCGGTCTCGTGCTGATCACCTTCGGCATGGGCGGTGCGCTGTTCCTGCTCACCCAGCATCTGCAGTTCGTGCTCGGGTACGGCCCGCTGGAGGCCGGGCTGCGGACCGCGCCGCTGGCCCTGACGGTGGTGCTGCTGAACTTCTCCGGGGTGGCGGCGAAGTGGCTGGCCAGGCTCGGCACGCCGGTGGCGGTGCTGCTGAGCATGGTGCTGATGGCGGCGGGCCTGGTGTCCATCGCCACGCTGACCGGGCAGGGCTACGCCGGCACGCTGCTGGGGCTGCTGCTGATCGGCGTGGGGTGCGCGCTCGGCAACCCGGCCATGGCGCATGCGCTGATGAGCGCGATCCCGCCGGCCAAGGCCGGGGTCGGCGCCGGAGTCAACGGCACGCTGGCCGAGTTCGGCAACGGGCTCGGCGTGGCCGTCCTGGGCGCGGTACTGACCTCGCGGTTCGCGGCGCTGGCCCCCGTCGCGGCGACGTCGCTCCCCGCGGCGCTGACTTCGGCGCGGGGGGAGGGCGAGCGGGGGCGGGTGCTCGACGCCTTCTCCTCCGGAGTGGAGAGCAGTCAGTTGGTGGGGGCGGTGGCCGTGTTGCTGGGCGGGGTGGTGGCGGCGGTGTTGTTGCGGCGGGCGGAACGGGCAGACTCGGGGGTTGTGAGCGCCTAAGGGCTCGGGTGGCCTGCTTGCGACGCGGCTGCGGGTTGCCCGTGGTTGTTCGCGCCCACGCGGCGTAGCCGCACAATGACAGGGCCCCGCGCCCCTTATGGGGCGCTTCGCCGACCGGCGTGTGATGAGTCGAGGAGAGGTGCGCATGGCGAAGGCAGGGCGGGAGGGGCCGCGGGACAGTGTGTGGCTGTCGGGGGAGGGGCGGCGCGGCGGGCGCCGTGGGGGACAGCCGTCCGGGCTGGACCGGGACAGGATCACCGGGGTCACCGTCCGGCTGCTGGACGCCGAGGGCCTGACGGGGTTCTCGATGCGCCGTCTGGCCGCCGAGCTGAACGTCACCGCGATGTCCGTGTACTGGTACGTCGACACCAAGGACCAGCTGCTCGAACTCGCCCTGGACGCGGTCTTCGGCGAACTGCGCCACCCGGACCCGGACGCCGGCCTCGACTGGCGCGAGGAGCTGCGGGCCCTGGCCCGGGAGAACCGGGCGCTGCTGGTGCGCCACCCCTGGTCGTCCCGGCTGGTCGGCACCTACCTCAACATCGGGCCGCACTCGCTGGCCTTCTCCCGGGCGGTGCAGAACGTCGTGCGCCGCAGCGGGCTGCCCGCGCACCGACTGACCGGCGCCATCTCGGCCGTCTTCCAGTTCGTCTACGGCTACGGCACCATCGAGGGCCGTTTCCTCGCCCGGGTGGCGGACACCGGGCTGAGCCCCGAGGAGTACTACCAGGACTCGATGACCGCGGTGACCGAGGTGCCGGACACCGCGGGCGTCATCGAGGACGCACAGGACATCATGGCGGCCCGGGGCGGCGACACCGTGGCCGAGATGCTGGACCGGGACTTCGAGTTCGCCCTCGACCTGCTCGTCGCGGGCATCGACACGATGGTCGAACAGGACTGACCGACCCGGGTGCCGGTCGTCCACGCCGACGTGCGGCCCCGGCCAGGCCCTAGGGCCTGTCTGACAATTCCCGTCTGCCGCGCGACGCCATGCACGCTCCCCCACTGCCTCAAGGGCGTGGGAGGTACCCCCACTCGCCGCACCGGCCCCAGACCCGAGTACGGCCAGTACGCGGGTCTGGGGCCGGCACACCGAGAGCACGCACTGACGCCGCACGGCCGCCCTTCGGGCGACGACGCGAATTGTCAGACAGGCCCTAGTCGTCCGCCGCCAGCCGCGCCGGGAAGCCGCCCGTCGCCACCGGGCCCCACTTCTCCGGTGTCACCCGGACGATGGACTTGCCCTGCTTGACCATGGCCTGCCGGTACTCGTCCCAGTCGGGGTGCTCGCCGGAGATGTTGCGGAAGTACTCCACGAGCGGCTCGACGGAGTCGGGCGCGTCGATGACCTCCGCGGTGCCGTCGATCTGGACCCACGGACCGTTCCACTCGTCGCTGAGCACGAGGAGGCTGACCCTCGGGTCGCGGCGCGCGTTGCGGGTCTTGGCCCGCTCGGGGTAGGTCGAGACGACGATCCGGCCGGCGTCGTCGACCCCGCAGGTCAGGGGCGAGCCCTGGGGGCTGCCGTCGGTCCGCCGGGTCAGCAGGATCGCCCGGTGCCGGGGGCGTACGAAGTCCAGCAACTCGTCCAGGGAGACACGGGTGTTCGTTGCGATGTTCGGTGCCATGCCGCCAGCCTAGGCCGCAGTGCCGCTCCCCGCCGTCCCGCTTCCCGCCGTCCCGCTCCCGGTGCGCAGCGCCTCCGCGAGGTTGTCGTGGACCGGCACGTCGCGGCGCAGGCCGGAGAGTTCCAGGACGCGGCTCGGTACGCCCTTCGGGGCGGCCACCACGCGCAGCAGAGCGTGGTCGGGCAGCCGGTGGCGTACGGCCGCGACGAGGCGGACGCCCTGGGAGTCCATGAAACGGGTCGGGGAGAGGTCCAGGACGAGCAGGCGCAGCCCGTCGGAGCGCTGCTCCACGGCGGTCATGATCAGGGGCAGCAGCCCCGCGGCATTGCAGAAGTCGATCTCGCTGGGCATCGCGAGCACGACGCACCCGGGTGGATCACACGGCTCACACGGCTCACTGGGCTGGGGGAGGAAGATCACAGCACTCACCTGACAGACGTCCGTCGGGCTTCCGGCCGGGCCGCTTCCTGACCCAATCCCCATTCCACCACGCGGCGGGGCGGCGCGGAAGGCGCACCGCTCGCCCGGCCGCGAGGCCGACCGGACCGTCGGCCGAGCGTCACCGGCACGCAACCGAGCAGCTAAAGTGCTGTTCGTCCTGTGCTCGCAGTCGGGAATGTGCTGCGGAGCTCTCCTGCGCACGGCCGTGAGGCCGCGCTTGCCGAAGAGGTTCGTGGTGGCTGCGTCCGAATTTACTGATTTGCCGCGTTTTCCAGTGGGTTTCGAGTTGGCCGAGGCCCTGACCGCCGCGGCCGGCGACCTGCACGCGAAGGGTTCCCCCGGCGACACCATGAACACCGCCGTCGCACTGGCGGTACGCCTGCTGCCCGACGCCGAGCACGCGGGCATCTCGGAGATCCAGCGCGGAGGCCGGCTGCGCTCCCTCGCCTGGACCGACGAGACCGTGCGGTTCGCCACCGAGCCCCGGCAGGGCGGCCACACCCCGCACCCGGACTGGGAGCGCCTGTGGACCACGCCCGTGGTGCGGACGGACGACAGCGAGGCCGACGGCGGCGGCAACGTCCTGTCCGGGCTCGGCCTGCGCTCCGCGCTGTCCCTGCGGCTGCGCGCCGACCGGCGCCGGCTGACCGTGCTGACCGCGTACGCCCGCAAGCCGCAGGCCTTCGACGAGGACGCCACCCGCATCGGGCGGCTGTTCACCGCGCACGTCTCCCTCGCCCTGGACTCGGCGACCGTGCGCGAGCAGCTCACCGAGGCGATGCGCACCCGGGACCTGATCGGCCAGGCCACCGGCATCCTGATGGAGCGTCTGGACATCGACGCGGCCGGCGCCTTCGAGTCCCTCGTGAAGGCCTCGCAGCGGGAGAACGTGAAGCTGCGCGACCTGGCCCGCCGCATCGTCGACGCCAACTCCGGAACGGGCGGCAGAGGCGTGACCGAGCGGTGACGGGACATCCGTACGGTCATGACCTCGCGGACCAGGGACACGGACACGGACCGGGCAACGGACACGGGCCGGGCAACGGACACGGGCCGGATATCGGCCACGCTCGACCACGCCATGGCACGCAGCCAGGGGCTCGACACCCTGCTGCGTGATCTGACCGACCGGGCGGTCGTGCAGGTGCCCGGTGCCGTGGCCTGCTCGGTCACGGTGCGCCGCGCCGACCGGCTGATGACGCTGGCGGGCAGCACCGGACTGCCCAGCGGCCTGGACCTGCGCCAGTACGAGAACGGCTCGGGCCCCTGCGTGGACGCCGCCGAGTCGGGGGACGCGCAGTACTCCGCCGACCTGGCCGCGGAGCCCCGCTGGCCCGCGTACACGCAGTACGCGCTGGCCACCGGCGTGCGCTGTGTGCTGGCACTGCCGCTGCCCATCGAGGGCGAGACGGGTGCGGCGCTCAACCTCTACGGCCTGGGGCCCGGCTCCCTGGCCCAGGGGCTGGACACGGCCCGCGCCTTCGCGGAGCGGGCCGCGGACGCGGTGAACGAGGCCCTGCGCATCGAACGGCAGCAGGCCTCGGCGGCCGACGTGCGCACCGCGCTGCTCTCCCGCAGCGTCATAGACCAGGCGGTCGGCATGCTCATGGCCCGGGAGCGCATCGACGCCCACCGGGCCCTGGAGTGGCTGCGCCGGGCCTCACAGGACCGGAACGTCAAACTCCGGGACCTGTGCTCCCAGGTGGTGGCCCGGGCGTCCGGCGGTGCCTCACACGGCGGGCAGTGACTCCCCCTGGACCGCCTGGACGTCCAGCTCGACCCGGAGCGTGGTGCCGATGGCGGCGATGCCGGCCTGGACGACCTGGTTGTAGTTCATGGCGAAGTCCTCGCGGTGCAGCTCCGTCGTCGCGCGGAAGGCCGCCCGGGTGCCGCCCCAGGGATCGGCGCCGGTGCCGAGGTAGGCCAGGTCCAGGTCGACCTCGCGGACGACCCCGTGCAGCCCCAGCTCGCCGTGGACGGTCCAGCGGTCCGGGCCCGCCTCCGAGACGCCGGTGGAGCGGTAGGTGATCTCCGGGTGGCGCTCGACGTCCAGGAAGTCGGCCGAGCGCAGGTGGGTGTCGCGCATGCCGTTGCCGGTGTCGATGGAGGCCGCCTTGATCACCGCCTCCACCCGGGACTTGGTGACGTCGTCCGGGGCGATCTCGACGGTGGCGGCGAAGTCGGTGAAGCGGCCCCGCACGCTGGAGATGCCGAGGTGCTGGGCGACGGCGGCGACACTGGAGTGCGCCGGGTCCACGGTCCACGGCCCCGGCGGCGGCAGTTCGGTGCCGCCCTGGCGGGCCAGCGTCACCGTGCCCACCTCGGCCCGGCCGCTCGCGGTGACGATGGCGCTGGAGGCGGCCGGCGCGTAGCCGACCGCGGTGACGATCACGGTGTACGCCCCCGGCGTCAGCGCGGTGGTGTCCCGCACGGCGCCCTCGGTGTCCGCCTCGGCGCGCAGCACCTGCGTACCGGTCATGTCGGTCACCGTGACGACCGCGTGCGACACGGCCCATCCGTCCCGCGTTCGGATCCTCGCGGTCAGTCCCATCCCGTTTTCTCCCTGCAAAGGCTCAGAAAGTGGTCGTAAAGAAACCGGCCCGTGGTGGGCGGGCGCACCTCCGCTCAGAGCGCGCACGCCACCACGGGCCGGGGTCCTGCTACTCGCCGGGGTGGGCGAGCTCGATGTCGTGGCCGTCGGCACCCGGGCCGGCGACCGTCAGGGCCGTCGCCACCGGCGGGTAGCCGGTCGCGATGACGGTGTACTCACCGGCGTCCAGGTCGGTGAAGGCGTACGCCCCGTCCGCCCCGGTGGTGGCCGTGCCGACCACGTTGCCCGCCGCGTCGACCAGGGTGACCCGGGCGTCGGCCAGCGGACCGTGCGGGGCCCGCACGACGCCCTGGACCTGGGCCCCGGCCTGGAGGTCGACCTCGACGCGGGTGACGCCGGTGCCGCCCACCTCAAGGGGCAGGGCGCGGGGCCGGTAGCCGGCGGCGTTGACCGCGACGGTCACCGTGCCCGGCACCAGCTCGGTGAAGGCGAACTCGCCCGCCTCACCGGTGGTGGCGCTGGCCAGCAGGTCGCCGCGCACGTCGGTGACGATCACCATGGCGTCCTTGACCGGCAGCCCGCCCTCCATGGCCCGGACCAGGCCGGTGAGCCCGCTGGTGCCGCTGAGCAGGATGTCGTAGGCGACCGGCTCGTCGTTGACGACGATGGTGGAGGCCTGCGGCTGGAAGCCGTCGGCGGAGGCGATCAGCACGTACGACCCGGCGCTCGGCGCGTCGACGGCGTAGGAGCCGTCGGCCTGGGCGACGGACCGGCCGAGCTGGCGGCCGGCCAGCGAGATCAGCGTGACCGCGGCCTGCGGGACCGGGGCGGACTCGGCACCGCGGACGAAGCCGCGCACCGCGATGCCGCCGGAGACGGACGCCTGCGGTTCACCGGAGCCGGCCGCCGTGGCGACGGCGGCGAGCCGCTGGGTGACGGCCGGTCCGGCGGCCGGGGAGACCGCGGTGTCCGAGACGGACGAGGTGACCGGCTCGCCGGAGGGCGTGGCCGACACGGCCGCCATCGCACCGGCCGGAACCGGCTCGCCGACGACGCGGACGGCCTCCGCGGGGGTGCCCGCCACCGGCGGGGCGGCCTCGGCCGAGGACTCCGCCGCCTGGGCGAGGGCGCCCTTGGTGCGCAGCGGGACCTCCTTGATGAACAGCGTCACCAGGAAACCGAGCAGGGCGATCGGCGCGACGTACAGGAAGATGTCGGCGATGCCGTGCCCGTAGGCGCTCTCCAGCCAGGTGCGGATGGGCGCGGGGAGCAGGTCCATGTCGGGGATCTGCCCGGAGCCCAGGGCCTTGCCGGCCGCCATCTGGTCCTCGGGCTTGAGCTGCCCGATGCTGTCGGTGGCGTAGTGGCTGATCCGGGTCGACATGACGGAGCCGAGCACCGAGACGCCCACCGCGCCGCCGAGGGACCGGAAGAAGGTGACCGTGGAGGACGCGGAGCCCAGGTCGCTCGGCTCCACCTGGTTCTGCGTGCAGAGCACCAGGTTCTGCATCATCATGCCGACGCCGAGGCCCATCAGCGCCATGAAGATCGCGATGTGCCAGTACGCGGTGTCGTAGCGCATCGTGCTGAGCAGGCCCAGGCCCGCCGTCAGCAGCACGCCGCCGGCCAGCAGCCAGCGCTTCCACTTGCCGGTCTTGGTGATGACGATGCCGGAGACCGTGGACGAGACGAACAGGCCGCCGATCATCGGGATCGTCATGACACCCGACATGGTCGGGGACTTGTCCCGGGCCAGCTGGAAGTACTGGCTGAAGTAGACGGTGCCCGCGAACATCGCGATACCGACGAACAGCGAGGCCAGCGAGGCCAGGGTGATGGTGCGGTTCCTGAACAGGCGCAGCGGGATGATCGGCTCGGTGGCCTTCGACTCCACGAGGAGGAAGAGCAGCGTCAGCACGATCGCGCCGCCGACCATGGCTCCGGTCTGCCACGACATCCAGGAGTACTTGTCGTCGGCGAAGGTGACCCAGACGAGCAGCAGGCAGACGGCCGCGGTGACGAAGAAGGCGCCGGCCCAGTCGACCTTGACCTTCCGCTTGACCACGGGCAGGTGCAGCGTCTTCTGGAGCACGATCAGCGCGAGGATCGCGAAGGGCACGCCGACGTAGAGGCACCAGCGCCAGCCGAGCCAGCTGGTGTCGGTGATGACGCCGCCGAGCAGCGGGCCGCCGACGGTGGCGACGGCGAAGGTGGCGCCGAGGTAGCCGGAGTAGCGCCCGCGCTCACGCGGGGCGATCATCGCGGCCATGATGATCTGCGCCAGGGCGGACAGACCGCCGGCGCCGAGGCCCTGGATGGCCCGCGCGGTGATCAGCATCGCGGGGTTCTGCGCCAGACCGGCCACGACGGAGCCGATGACGAAGACGATCAGGGCTATCTGGACCAGGGCCTTCTTGCTGAACTGGTCCGCGAGCTTGCCCCACAGGGGGGTCGAGGCGGTCATCGTCAGCAGCGAGGCCGTGACGACCCAGGTGTAGGCGCTCTGGCCGCCGCCGAGGTCACCGATGATCTCGGGCAGGGCGTTGGTGACGATGGTCGAGGACAGGATCGCGCAGAACATGCCGAGCAGCAGCCCGGACAGTGCCTCCATGATCTGCCGGTGCGTCATCGGAGCGTCTCCGGTGGAGCCTCCCCCGTGCTTGGCATGAGCCCGCACACCGGCTGGTGTGGTCGTTGCCATGGACTTCCTTTACTTACGTGGTGATCGCGGGTGTACGGGTGGACTGTTCGTCCCCGGACAGTGCGGGAGGCCGGGCCGCGGGGGCCCGGCAGTCGTCGAAGCTGGCCCTGAGGCGGGCCATGAGCCGGGAGAGCTGGCCGACCTCGTCGTCGGTCCAGTCGCTCAGGCGGTGGGAGAGCAGCTGGGTGGTCCGCTCGGCGATCTCGTCGAGCTGCTCCTGTCCGGCGGGCGTCAGGCGCAGGATGCGCGAGCGCTTGTCCGCCGGGTCGGGGAAGCGTTCGATCCAGCCCCGCTCGGCGCCGTGGGCGACGTGGCGGCTGGTCACCGACATGTCCACCGCGAGCAGCTCCGCGAGCTTGCTCATGCGCATGTCCCCGTGGCGGCCGAGCAGCGTCAGTACGGCGACGGACCCGCCGGGACAGTCGGACGGCAGCAGCCGCCCCATCTCCCGCTTCACGGCGCCGAAGGCGCTGAACTGGCGGATCAGCTCCTCGTACTGAGCCTTCTCGGCCATGCGCACCTCCCGGTTCGTTGCTTAGGGCAACCATAAAGACAGTTAGTTGCTACAGGCAAACAAAAAGGGCCGGTGCGGCATAAAAAGTTGGCAAAGACAAGTATTGCGAAAGTAAATGCGCAGGTGATAAGGGGTGAGGCAGGCCAAGAGGGCTCGACGGCCCCGCACTTGGGCCGCACTCGCGGATTCGCTAGTGTCTCGGCCCATGGCTAACACCCAGGGCCCCCAGGGCACCAACGACCCCGCAGGCAGCACCCAGATGTTCCGCGCGTTCGTCGACGACGCCCCGCAGACCCGGCAGGCGGCCCCCGCCGCCTCCTCCGGACCCCGCGTCGGCCTGATCGTCGGCATCGTGGCCGCCGTGATCGTCGTCGCGGCCGTGGCCTGGCTGGCGCTCGGCTAGAACGGGCACCGGCCCTGCGGCCGGTACCGGGACATACGAAGGCGACCGCCGCGGCACCCCCCAGGGTGCCACGGCGGTCGCCGTGCTGTCGTACGGACTCTCCCGCGGCGCGGGATCAGTCGGAGATGAGGCCCTCGCGCAGCTGCGACAGGGTCCGGGTGAGCAGCCGGGAGACGTGCATCTGCGAGATGCCGACCTCCTCGCCGATCTGCGACTGGGTCATGTTGGCGAAGAAGCGCAGCATGATGATCCGCCGCTCCCGGGGCGGCAGCTTGGCCAGCAGCGGCTTGAGGGACTCGCGGTACTCCACGCCCTCCAGCGCCGTGTCCTCGTAGCCCAGGCGGTCGGCCAGCGAGCCCTCGCCGCCGTCGTCCTCGGGGGCCGGCGAGTCCAGCGAGGAGGCGGTGTACGCGTTGCCCACCGCGAGGCCGTCGACGACGTCCTCCTCGGACACTCCGAGGACGGCGGCCAGTTCGCCGACCGTCGGCGAACGGTCCAGCTTCTGGGACAGCTCGTCGCTGGCCTTCGTCAGGGCCAGGCGCAGCTCCTGGAGGCGGCGCGGGACGCGCACCGACCACGAGGTGTCGCGGAAGAACCGCTTGATCTCGCCGACGACGGTCGGCATGGCGAACGTGGGGAACTCGACTCCCCGTTCGCAGTCGAAGCGGTCGATCGCCTTGATCAGGCCGATGGTGCCGACCTGGACGATGTCCTCCATCGGCTCGTTGCGGGACCGGAAGCGCGCGGCGGCGTAGCGCACCAGCGGGAGATTGAGCTCGATCAGGGTGTCCCGGACGTAGGCACGCTCGGGGCTGTCCTGGTCGAGGGCGGCGAGCCGCAGGAACAGGGAGCGGGACAGGGTGCGGGTGTCGATGGCCTCCGTTGCCGGAAGGGTCTGGGCCGGCACGGCGTCGAGGTCCGGCACGGCTTCGACGGCCTGAGCACCGTCGAGGGAGCCGACGGAGTCGATGGGGCCGACGGGCTCGACGGGGCCGAGTGCCTCGATCGAGTCGGGCGCGGTCTCGCTCTCCGCGAGCGCAAGCACCTTCGAGCTGCCCTGTTCTGCGGACATGCCACCCCCTTTGGGTCGCGGGACGGTCGCGGCGGACGCTCCCACGCCGGGAACGCAGCCTTCACCTGAATACCGGAGCCGAAGCTCCGGCAAACGCGTCTCCGGCAGAATGTCACATGTCGGCAACGCGCTGTAGTGACATGTCGACATCCGAGATGCGAATACCCCCTGGAAACAGGGGGTCTGATGGGCTTTCAGCCCGATTCCGTCCGCAACGGCCCTGGTGAGCGATTCGCTCTCCCCGGTGACCCCTCGCTCGCGCTTTCGACTCCACCCGGAGTCCCGGCCGAGCTTACGCGTCGATCCGGTTCGCTGACCTCAACCGCTGGAAACTACGCGCCAGTAGCCGCGAGACGTGCATCTGGGAGACGCCGAGTTCGGCGCTGATCTGCGACTGCGTGAGGTTGCTGTAGTAGCGCAGCAGCAGGATCCGCTGCTCCCGCTCGGGGAGCTGGACGAGCAGGTGGCGCACCAGGTCCCGGTGCTCGACCCCGTCCAGCGCCGGGTCCTCGTAGCCGAGCCGGTCGAGCAGCCCGGGCAGCCCGTCGCCCTCCTGCGCGGCCTCCAGCGAGGTGGCGTGGTACGACCGCCCCGCCTCGATGCAGGACAGCACCTCCTCCTCGGTGATGCGCAGCCGCTCGGCGATCTCGGCGGTGGTCGGGGAGCGCCCGAAGGCGGTCGTCAGGTCCTCGGTGGCGCTGTTGACCTGCACCCACAGCTCGTGCAGCCGGCGCGGTACGTGCACGGTGCGCACGTTGTCGCGGAAGTACCGCTTGATCTCCCCGACCACGGTGGGCATCGCGAACGTCGGGAACTGCACGCCCCGCTCCGGGTCGAAGCGGTCGATGGCGTTGATGAGCCCGATGGTGCCGACCTGGACGACGTCCTCCATCGGCTCGTTGCGGGAGCGGAAGCGGGCGGCGGCGTAGCGCACCAGCGGGAGGTTGGCCTCGATGAGCGCCGCGCGCACCCGGTCGTGCTCCGGCGTGCCCGGAACGAGGCCCTTCAGCTCGCCGAAGAGCACCTGGGTCAGGGCCCGGGTGTCGGCGCCCCGGCTGCGCTGCGGCGCGGGGGCCTCCTGGGCCCGGTCGGGCGGCGCGGGCGGTGCTTGAGGCGCAGTACTGGCCGGCACGGTCAACTCCACCTCGTGATCTGTCAACTCTTCCGTCAACTCATCCGTCAAAAGCGGTCATAGCATCACAAGACATGTCCACTGTGTGCAAGCACCGCATAACGCCGTGTTGAGTGAACGCGGAACGGCCCCGCACCGAGCTGGTACGGGGCCGTGCCAGGTCCGCGGGCCCCTGCGGACCCGCGGTCGTTCTAGAACTCGTAGTCGGCGATCACCCAGGTGGCGAACTCGCGCCACAGCGCGACGCCCGCCTGATGCGCCGGGTGTTCGAGATAGCGCTTGAGCGCGTCCGCGTCGTCCACGGCCGAGTTGATGGCGAAGTCGTGGGCGATGGGCCGGTCGCTGATGTTCCAGGCGCACTCCCAGAAGCGGAGGTCGTCGATCTGGCCGCCGAGCGCCCGGAAGGCCTCGACGCCCGCCACTACGCGTGGGTCGTCGCGCTCGACGCCGTCGTTCAGCTTGAACAGCACGAGATGGCGGATCATCACTCTCCTCCGTTGGCGGCCCAGGTCATGAAGTCGCCCACGGCGCCCGCCGCGTCGGATATGCCCTGGAAACCTATCTGCACGTAGTCGGCTGCCTTGGCCGGATCAGTGATGATCACGTACAGCACGAAGACCACGACCACATAGACGGCGATCTTCTTCGAGTTCACCGCCACCGCGGCCTCCCCTGTCCCTTCGACCCACGCCTTTCGGTCGCTCATGATCGCACGAAGGGCCCCGTCTTTCGACGGGGCCCTTCCCAAGCGGTAGCGGAGGGATTTGAACCCTCGGTGACTTGCGCCACACTCGCTTTCGAGGCGAGCTCCTTCGGCCGCTCGGACACGCTACCGAGAGAGACCTTACAGCACGGAGCGGCATGCTCAGAAATCGGTATTGCGGCCGACGAACAGCCGTCCGGACGCCGGGTCAGCGGTCGCGGAAGAAGTCCGTGAGCAGCCGGGCGCAGCCGTCCGCGAGCACGCCCTCGATCACCTCGGGACGGTGGTTGAGGCGCCGGTCGCGCACCACGTCCCACAGCGATCCGGCCGCGCCCGCCTTGTCGTCGCGGGCGCCGTAGACCACGCGGTCCACCCGGGACTGGACGAGCGCGCCCGCGCACATCGTGCAGGGCTCCAGGGTGACGACGAGCGTGCAGCCCGACAGCCGCCACTCTCCCAGCTCCCCCGCGGCCCGCCGGATCGCGAGGACCTCGGCGTGGGCCGTCGGGTCCCCGGTGGCCTCGCGTTCGTTGTGCCCTGCGGAGAGCACGGTGCGGCCGTCCGGCGCCAGCACGACGGCGCCGACGGGCACGTCCCCGCCCTCCGCCGCCCGCCCGGCCTCGGCCAGGGCGAGCCGCATCGCGGCCCGCCACCGGTCGCGCACCGGATCGGGCGGTGCCCCCTCGGGATCCTCCTCGGCCGGCGCGGTCAGCGGACGGTCTCCAGTACGTCCAGCGCGCCCAGGGCCTCGGCGATCTCCCCGACCGCGTCGCCGGACATGGAGCGCAGCTCCTTCTCGCTCACACCGAGGTCGTCGAGGACCTCGGCGTCGCCGACCGGTCCGTGCGGCACGGCCTCGCCCGAGCCGGCGGCCGCGTCGGAGCCGCCGCCGTCCTCGTCCTCGTCGTCGTCGGACTCGCCGTCCTCCGTGCCGTCGAGGTCGAGGGCGTCGAGGTCGTCGCCGTCGTCACCCGGCTCCCGGCCGAGTAGCTCGTCGGTGAGCAGGATCTCGCCGTAGCTGCTGCGGGCGGCCGCGGCGGCGTCCGACACATAGATACGGGGGTCCTCCTCGCCGTCCACCCGGACGACTCCGAACCACGCGTCCTCCTGCTCGATCAGCACGAGCACCGTGTCCTCGTCGGGAGAGGCCTCCCGGGCCAGGTCGGCAAGATCCGACAGGCTTTCCACATCGTCGAGCTCCGTGTCGCTCGCTTCCCACCCGTCTTCGGTGCGCGCGAGCAGTGCGGCGAAGTACACCGTGACTCTCCCACTGGTCCTAGGCGTGCCGGTTGGGGATCCCCCCGGCGGAGGCTACGGGCGGGGGAGCGCGGTGCTCCGAGCCCCACCCACTCGGAATCGTGGCAGAAACAAGGCACTCAGGGGACGTCTTCGGCGCCCTGTGTCCGGCTGTTTTGACCGGCGTCCCGGAAGGTGCGCACCCGGGCAGCCGCCCAGCAGCGCCCTAGTCGCCGCCACGTGCGGATCGTACGCGGATTCTCGCGGTCCCCGCGTACGTCCGTCACCACCAACGTCGGCGCGGCGCGCGATCTTCCCCGGCCGGGTCAGGAAGTTCTCCCGGGCGGCGGGACCACCGAGGAACTACCAGCGAAAGGTGCGCATGCGCATCGCGTGTCGCAGCCGGGCGGTCTTGGCGCGGCGCGGCTGCACGCGGTCCCGCAACTGCCGGGCCTCCGCCAGATCACGCAGGAACTGGGCCCGGCGCCGACGCCGTTCGGCCTCGCGCTCACGCTCCCGCTCCCCCTGCGGCACCGCCCTCGGCTCGGCCCCGCGCTCCGCACCCCGCTCCAGGCCGGGGGACGGCATGTTGTGGAAGTCCCGGTCAGGCACAGTCTCACCACCCAGCGTCCGTCCCTCCCACCTTCCCCCGACCGGGCGGTTTGACGCCCGCGAACGAGTGGACCCCCGCCCCGGGCCTTGCCCGCCGCGGGGACGCCTCCCCCACGGGGCCCGGTTAATGTGGTGGACATGCGTCTCCACGTCGTCGACCACCCCCTGGTCGCCCACAAGCTCACCACGCTGCGCGACCAGCGCACCGACTCCGCGACCTTCCGCCGTCTCGCCGACGAGCTGGTCACCCTGCTCGCCTACGAGGCCACGCGCGACGTCCGCACCGAACAGGTCGACATCCACACGCCGGTCTCCCGGACCACCGGCGTCAAGCTGTCCCACCCGCGCCCGCTGGTGGTGCCGATCCTGCGGGCCGGTCTCGGCATGCTCGACGGCATGGTCCGGCTGCTGCCGACCGCCGAGGTGGGCTTCCTCGGCATGGTGCGCAACGAGGAGACGCTCCAGGCGTCCACCTACGCCACCCGCATGCCGGACGACCTGTCCGGGCGCCAGGTGTACGTCCTGGACCCCATGCTGGCCACCGGCGGCACCCTGGTCGCGTCCATCCGGGAGCTGATCAAGCGCGGCGCCGACGACGTGACGGCGGTGGTGCTGCTCGCCGCCCCCGAGGGTGTCGAACTGATGGAGCGCGAGCTGGCCGGCACCCCGGTGACGGTCGTGACGGCCTCGGTCGACGAGCGTCTCAACGAGCAGGGCTACATCGTCCCGGGCCTCGGCGACGCGGGCGACCGCATGTACGGAGCGGCCGAGTAGTACCCCGGCGCCCCGCTCAGCAGCCCTTCTTCTCCGCAGCGGGCGTCGACCGCGGCGCGGCCAGCTCGGCCAGCGCCGTGTCGGCGTCCGCGGGCTTCGCCAGCCCCTTGAAGCCGTTGCCGATGACGAGGTCGACGGCGGCGCCCTTGCGGGCCGCGTCGGCGCGGTGCTCGGCGCCGGGGAGCTGGGTGCCGAGCACGGTGAGCGACGTCTTGAGGGAGGCGGTCGGCCCGAGCAGCAGACCCGTGCCGGCGACCTTCTTGTCGTACTCCTTGGGCGCGTTGCTCACGTCGCCCACGCGGAAGCCGCGCTTCTTCAGCTCGTCGGCGGTCTTCTGCGCCAGGCCGCTGCGGGTCGTCGCGTTGAGCACGTTGACGGTGACCTGACCGGGCTTCGGCAGCACCACGGCGGCAGGCGAGGCGCTCGCCCTCGCGGTGGTGGCACAGCCCGCGGCACCGGCCGCCGAGGCCTTGTCGCCGCCGGTGAAGACGTCGATGAGCTGCAACGTGCCCCAGCCCAGCACTCCGAGAACGGTGACGCAGGCGACGGCGACGACCGCGAACCGGCCACGTCGCCGGGCCGGGCGCATCCGCGGGTACTTGTCCCCCGTGATCTTGTACTGGCCACCCATGCCGGGAGGAGTCAGCATGCTCATGGGCGCAGCGTAGTGCGCCGGAGCAGGGATGCCTATTAGATGATCAGTCGACGTTCCGAGGTTCGACGCAAGGCAACCCGAAAGGGTCAACCGAAAGCGCCGCCGGCGTCGTCAGTCGAGCTCGAGGACCCGGGCGTGCAGCACCTGGCGCTGCTGCAGCGCGGCCCGCACCGCCCGGTGCAGACCGTCCTCCAGATACAGATCGCCCTGCCACTTCACGACGTGTGCGAAGAGGTCGCCGTAGAAGGTGGAGTCCTCGGCCAGGAGCGTTTCCAGGTCGAGCTGGCCCTTGGTCGTCACGAGCTGATCGAGGCGGACCGGGCGCGGCGCGACGTCCGCCCACTGCCGGGTGCTTTCCCGGCCGTGGTCGGGGTACGGCCGGCCGTTTCCGATGCGCTTGAAGATCACACGGAAAGCCTACCGGCCCCGGCGTTGCGGGCGCAGCCATGGCGCCGGAGTGCGGCGCCGGAAAAGACGCCGCAAACCGGATCAATCGGCAGGGCCTGCCCGAGTTCGGTGACCGCGGGGCCCTCGGCCGGCGGCGGAGACGGTGCGTGACCGCCCCCACCGCCCCCGGCCTTCCGTCAGCCGCGCCGCCGTTCCCGCGTGGGCCGCTGCTGTTCGCCGGCCGCCTGCGGCGCGGTGCCGGGCCTGGGCGCACGCCGGGCCGCCTCGGCGCGCAGGAGGGCGCGCAGGACGGCGTAGGGGTCGTTGGGCATGTCGGTTCCTCGTTCCTGGTTCGCGTGTCGGATTCGCGGGGGACCGGTGGTCGGACCGGTCCGGCGCGGTCAGCAGCGAAGAACCACGGAGCGCGGGCCGCGGGGCAGGAGGGCGGCCCGATCGGTACGGGCGTCGAACCGGAGATGAGCCCGACGCCCCGCCACGAAGGCCGGCGGAACCGGCCGAACCACGACGACCCGCCGGCCGCTTCGCCCCGGCACCCGCAGGACGGTGTCGAGATGGTCGTACTCCCCCGCCGCGCCGGCCGCCGCGGCCACCGGCGTGACCGGTGCCGCCTGGGCCGCCACGTGCGTGCAGGGCACGAGCAGTACGAGCAACAGGACCAGGGCCCGCAGACAGGCGTCCCGGCGGACGGCGGCGTGCGGTGCGGGTCTCACCTCACTCGTGTCCCCGCCCGGCGTACGCCGTCCATCGCGCCCGGGACGGAAACCGCCCGCTCGGCGTAGGCGGGGCGCCGCTCACAGGGCGCGGGGGACCTGGTGCGCCCGCCCGCGCAGCCGCACGGACGTCACGATCTCGACGACGCCGACGACGACCAGCCACCAGCCGCCGACCAGCATGAGGACGGTGGCCGACTCGACCGGCGAGTCGATCAGGACGATGCCGGCGACCACGGTGACGGCGCCGAGGAAGATCTGCCAGCCGCGCGCCGGCATCGTCGGGTCGTGCGCGGCGGCCACGATCTGGGTGACGCCGCGGAACAGCCAGCCGATGCCGATCCACAGCGCGAGCAGCAGCACCGACTGCAGGGGGCCGCGGAAGCAGAACAGACCCAGCAGGATCGACACGGCGCCGCTGATGAAGGCCAGTACCCGCAGCGAGGTCCTGCGGTGCGTACCGAAGGCCGCGGCCAGCTGGAGGACGCCGCTGATGACGAGGTAGAGGCCGAAGAGCACGCCGGCGGCGAGGAGCGAGGCGCCGGGCCAGACCAGGACCAGGATGCCCAGGATCAGCGAGGCGACGCCGGTGAACAGCACGGTCTGCCAGGCGGCGCGGGACAGGAGGTGCAGCGGCCCTTCGAAGGCCGGCTCGGGCTCGGGCTCCTGGTGCCCGGAGGCCGGGCCGTGCGTCGTCCCGTGCCGGGCGTGCACCCCGCGGTCGTCGTACGGCGTCCCGCCGGGGGACCCGCTAGGTGGTTCGGTCATGCCCCATGCTGGGAGCAGGCCCGACACGGATGCCAGCTGGGCTGGGCCACGGGGCTGATGTGACCGGCGTTGCCCGGCACCCGGGGTGGGGCGGGTCGCGCGCCCGGCGTCGCACCCGGCGCCCGGCGTGGGTGCGGGCGCGAGGGTGGCGCGGCCCGGCGTTGCGGGGTGCCTCCCCCAGTGCCTGAACGGCCTGGGAGGTACCCCCACCGCCCACCCGTGCCGCCCCAGCGGCACGACTGCCCGCAGCGGCGGCGGGGGGCGGCGACTGGCCGCAGCGGTGGTGGCGGCGTGGCGACTGCCGACAGCGACGGCCGGGGGAGCCGCGTACGGCGAGGGGTGGGACGCGGAGCGTTGGCGGGGAGAGCCGCGTACGGCGGTGAGGGGTCGTGTCGGGGGGTGTCCGCCCGCAGCGGTTGGCGCGTCCGCGCCCCGAGCCTCTGTAAGTGACCGATTTCGCGCCGTTCCGAGGACGGACACCCCCCGGCGCGGCCCCGACCCACCCACCGCACGCACCGCGCGCAGCCCGCACCCCCACCATGCCGCAGCCGCAGCTACTTGCCGGAGGCCTTCGCCGCCTTGGCCGCCGCCTTCATCTCCTGCTTGTGCGCGCGCACCTTGGTCAGGGACTCCGGCCCCCTGATGTCCGCGACCGACCGGAAGGAGTCCGGCTCCCCGTACGCCCCCGCCGCCTCGCGCCACCCCTCGGGACGGACGCCGAGCTGCTTGCCGAGCAGTGCGAGGAAGATCTGGGCCTTCTGCTTGCCGAACCCCGGCAGTTCCTGGAGCCGCTTCAGCAGCTCCTTCCCGGTGTTCACCCCCCGCCAGACGGCCTCGGCGTCACCGTCGTACGTCTCGACGAGGTACCGGCACAGCTGCTGCACCCGCCCCGCCATCGAGCCGGGGTAGCGATGGACGGCCGGCTTGTCGGACAGCAGCGCGGCGAACCCCTCGGGGTCGTACGCGGCGATGTCGTGCGCGTCCAGGTCCTCCGCCCCCATGCGCCGCGCGATGGTCGACGGACCCTTGAACGCCCACTCCATGGGCACTTGCTGGTCCAGCAGCATGCCGACCAGCGCGGCGAGCGGGCTGCGCCCGAGGAGTTCGTCGGCCTCGGGGTCCTGGGCGAGGTGAAGTGTGACGTCCATGGTTCCGATGATCGCGCGTACGGGCTCAGGTCGCGCGCCAGTACCCCAGCGCGTTGACCCGCTGCTTCGGTACCCCCAGCTCCTTGCGGACGTACGACGAGAGCGCCCGCGTCGTCGCCGTGTCGCAGGCGATCCACACGAACGGCTCCGAGGCGGCCCCCAGCAGCTCCGGCAGCTCCTCCTTCACCCGCGCCACCAACTGCGCCCCCGCGTCCCGGCGCGCGACCGCGCGGACCTCGTGCCGTTCGGGGTCGGTGCGGAAGGGCAGACCGTCGTCCGTGCCGCCCTCGAACCAGACGGTCGCGGGCACCGTCCCCACCGCGTCGAGCAGGGAGTTGAGCGCGGGCAGGGACGCCGGGTCCGCGACCGCGAAGACACGCGAGGGAGAGGGCTGCGGCACCTCGAACCCGGTGCCCTGGACCGTCGCCTCGATGGTGTCCCCCGGCTTCGCCGCCCGCGCCCAGTCGCTCGCGCACCCTTCGTGCAGGGCGAACTCCATGGCGAAGGTCCCGGCCGCCGGATCCGGGTCGACCAGCGTGTACCCCCGCTGGTGCGGCCTGCCCGCGTTGTCGAACCACAGCCGCACCCACATCGTGGGGTGGACCCCGGTCACCGCCAGCATGCCGCCGTCGCTCAGGCGCAGCCGCCGGTAGTGCGGGGTCACGTCCTCCACACCCGTCACGGTGAACTCGAAGCCCTTCGCGCGCATCAGCTTGAGGACCGCGCCCTCCCAGCCCCGCCCCTGCCCCATGTTTCCTTCACCCTTCACGTACTATTCGGCCACGACAGCAATAACTTAGGTGAGCCTAACCTAAAGGAAAGTAGAGGCACAGGGGTGAGCGCCGAGACCTACCGCGACGCCTGGGGAATCCCGCACCTGCGCGCGGACACCCCGCTCGAACTCGCCCGTGCCCAGGGCCGGGTCACCGCCCGCGACCGCGCCTGGCAACTGGAGGTCGAGCGGCACCGCGCCCAGGGCACCTCCGCGTCCTTCCTCGGCCCCGAGGCCCTGTCCTGGGACCGCCTCGCCCGCCGCGCCCGCCTCGCGGACACCGCCCGCCGCTGCTTCACCGCCCTGGAGCAGAAGGACCCGGAGACGGCGGCCTGGGTGCGGGCGTACGCGGACGGCGTCAACGAGGGGCTCACCGGGACCGAGCGGCATCCGGACCCGGCCCCGGAGTTCGCCCGCACCGGCCTCACCCCGGGCCGCTGGGACCCCTGGACCCCGCTCGGCGTCTGGCTCGCCACGCACATCCTCTTCGCGGGCTTCCCCGCCAAACTCTGGCGCGAGCACATCTCCACGCACCTAGGCCCGGAAGCCGTCGCCCTGTTCGCCGCCGACGGCCCCGGCACCGCGGGCAGCAACGGCTGGCTGGTGAGCGGCGAGCGGACCACCACCGGCCACGCACTCATCGCGGGAGACCCGCACCGCTTCATCGAGGATCCCGGCGTCTACCAGCAGATCCACCTGTCCTGCCCGGAGTTCGACGTCGTCGGCCTCGCCGTGCCCGGCGTCCCCGGGGTCGCGCACTTCGGCCACACCGGCACGGTCGCCTGGGCCATCACCAACGCGATGGCCGACTACCAGGACCTGTACCGCGAACGCCTGCGCCGCACCGGCGCGGGCGTCGAGGCGCTCGGCCCGGACGGCACCTGGCACCGCGCCGCCCGCCACACGGAGACGATCCACGTCGCCGGGGAGGACACGGTGGAGGTCGAGATCATCGAGACCGACCGCGGCCCGGTGATCGCCGGCGGCCCCGAGGGCCTCGACGACGGCACCCCGGCCGCCCTGAGCCTGCGCTACCCGCCCCGCGTCACCGCCGACCTCGGCTTCGGCGCCCTGCTGCCGCTCCTGCGGGCCCGCCGGGTCGCCGACGTGGACCGCGCGCTGGACGCCTGGGCCGAGCCGGTCAACGTGGTGCAGGCCGCCGACACGGAGGGCGGCCTGCTGCACCGGGTCGCGGGCCGCGTCCCGGTGCGCCCCGCCGCGAACGGCCTGCGCCCGGTCCCCGCCTGGGAGCCCGGCCACGAGTGGACCGGCTGGCACACCCCGCCCCGCGCCGGCCTCACCGACGGCGTCGCGGTGATGGCCAACCAGCGCGGCCCGGCCACGCCCCTGGGCGTCGAGTTCGCCCCGCCGCACCGCGCCGACCGCATCACCGCCCTGCTCGCGGGCAAGGAGCGCTGGTCGGCGGCGGACATGCCCGCGATCCACACGGACACCCACCTGGGCTCGGCCGCCCCCCTCCTGAACCACCTCGCGGCCCTGCCCTCCGTGACGGCAGCGCCCCTCGAAGCCGCCCCGGCAGCCGAATCCGCACCGGCCTCCGAGGCCGCCCCGACCACCGCGCCCTCCGAGGCCGCCCCGACCCCCCTCACTCCCGAGGCCGCCGCCCTGCGCGACCGCATCCTCGCCTGGGACCGGCGCATGGACGCCGACAGCACCGGCGCGGCGGCGTACGCGGCCGTGCGCGCGGCGGTCGTGCGCGGGCTGGCGGCGCACCCGGTCCTCGCCCCGGCGTCCGTGCCGCCCGCGTACCCCGAGGTGCTCCTGCCGTGGCTCGCGCTCGTGCCGCGCCTGGGCCACGCCCTGGAACACCTGCTGCGCGTGGAGGACCTGTACGGCATCGACCGCGCCGCGACCGTCCGCGCCGCGCTGGAGGAGGTCGCCGCGTCGCCGCCGCCCGGCACCTGGGGCGACACCCACCGCCTGGCCCCCTGGCGGGCACTTCCGGACGCCGCCGGCGCCACGGACGAACCCGGCCTCTCCGGGGACCACGACTGCGTCCTGTGCACGTCCCCCGTCCCCGGCCTCACCGACCGCGCCGCACGCGGCCCGGCCGCGCGGTACGTCTGGGACCTGGCCGACCGCGCGAACAGCCGCTGGGTGGTGCCGCACGGCGCCTCGGGCCTCCCCGGCTCACCCCACCACCGCGACCAGCAGCCCCTGTGGCTCGGCGGGGAACTCGCCCCGGTGGTCACCGACTTCGACCGGCTCACCAAGGAATCCGATGACTGACGCACCCGCGATCCCGTACGCCTCCCGCACCCCGGTCCACGAGCAGCACCTCGACGGCTTCGGCACCGTTCGCGTCCTCCCCCTGGACCCCGCCGCGGACGCCGCGGTGGTCCACGCCTGGGTCAGCGAGGACCGGGCCGCCTTCTGGGGCATGAACGACCTGACGCGCGACCAGGTGGCCGCCGTGTACGCGCACATGTCCACCCTCGACACCCACCACGCCTTCCTGGTCGTGAAGGACGACGAGCCGGCCGCCCTGCTCCAGACCTACGATCCCGCGGCCGACCGGGTGAGCGAGTGCTACGCCGCCGAGCCGGGCGACATCGGCGTCCACCTGCTCCTCGCCCCCGCCGGAACCGAGGGCGCGCGCCCCGGCTGGACCGGCGCGCTGTCGGGCGCCCTCATGGCGTACGTGCTGCTGGGCCTGGACCGGACGCGGATCGTGGTCGATCCGGACGTGGCCAACGAGAAGGCGATCGCCCGCTTCCTCAAGCAGGGCTTCACCGCCGGTCCCGCGGTGGTCCTGCCCGAGGTGGACCTGCCGGACGTGTATCTGCCGGAGAAGAAGGCGCAACTTGCCTTCCTGCGGCGGGAGGTAGCGTTCGGCGCGTGACTCCCGCGCCGACACCGACCGCCGAGGACCTGATCGCGCACTACGCACTGGAGCCCATCCCGCGCGAGGGCGGACTGTTCCGGCGCACCTGGGCGGGCCCCGAGCGCCCGGACGGACGCCCCGCCGGGTCGGCCATCGTCGCCCTGCTCACCGCCCGGCCGGGCGACTTCTCCGCCCTGCACCGCCTGCCCGCCGACGAGGTCTGGCACTTCTACCTCGGCGACCCCCTCGAACTGCTCCTCCTCGCCCCGGACGGCAGCGCGCGTACGCCCGTGCTGGGACCGGACGTCCTGGGCGGGCAGCACGTGCAGTACACGGTGCCCGCCGGTACGTGGATGGGCGGCCGGGTGGCCGCAGGGGGCGCGTGGTCGCTCTTCGGCTGCACGATGGCGCCCGGCTTCACCTACGGGGACTACGAGCACGGCGACGCCGCCGAACTCACGGCGCGCTACCCGGCCGAGGCGGCCCGGATCGTGCCACTGTGCCGCCCATGACCCCCTCGCCCCGTTCCACCGCCTCCACACACCTCCTCGACGGACGGATCGCCCTGGTCACCGGCGCGGGCGGTGGCATCGGCCGGGGGATCGCGCTGCGCTTCGCCGAGGAGGGCGCGGCGGTGGCGGTGCACTGCCGTACGGCGGTGGAGTCGGCGCGGGAGGTGGCGCAACGCATCCGCGACCGGGGCGGACGCGCCACCGTCCTGCGCGCCGACCTCACCGACGAGGACGCCTGCCGCCGCCTGGTCGAGGAGGCAGCCGACTGGGGCGGCGGACGGCTCGACGCGCTGGTCAACAACGCGGGCGTGCAGCCGCTGCGGGAACTGCCCGGCATGACGGCGGCCGAGTGGCGGGCGGTGGTGGACACCAACGTCACCGGCGTCTTCGCGTGCACGCAGGCCGCGGCCGGGGTCATGCGGGTCCAGGACGGCGGCGGCACGATCACCCACATCGCCTCCATCGAGGCGGGCGCCCCCGCTCCCGCGCACGCGCACTACAGCGCCTCGAAGGCGGCGGTGGTGATGCACGCCCGGTCGGCGGCGCTGGAGTACGGCCCGTGGGGCGTGCGGGTGAACTCCGTCTCCCCCGGCCTCGTCGACCGGGAGGGTCTCGAAGAGGCCTGGCCGGAGGGCGTACGGCGGTGGCGGCGGGCGGCGCCGACGGGACGCCTCGGGCGCCCGGAGGACGTGGGGGACGCGTGCGTGTTCCTGGCCTCGCGGCTGGCGTCCTGGGTGACGGGCCACGACCTCGTGGTGGACGGCGGCGTGACGGCACGCCCGTCCTGGTGAGGAACCGCCGGGCGCCCGGGTGAGCGGGACGGCCTCCACGTCCGTACGTATCCCCGAGGCAGTGGGTCCCGACGACGGAGATGCGACGTGAGCTGTGGTGACGATGCGCACGCTGGCCACAGGGGGCGAGGCGGAGACCGCGACCGGACACAGCGACGGGACCACCGGGGCTGCCCGGCCGGCCAGGGTTGCTGGGCCCGCCGGGCCGGTATGGCAAGTCGGGACTGCAGGGACCGCCGGGCCGGCCTGGGTTGTTGGGCCCGCCGGGCCGGTCTGGCAAGTCGGGACTGCTGGGCTCCCCGGGACTGCTGGGACTGTGAGGTGGGCCGGAACGTTTGGTTCCCCCGGGACCGTCGGGACCTACGGGCCGGTCGGGACCGCCAGGCCGGTCGGGTCAGCCTGGACCGGCGGGTTCAACGAGACCGTCGAGACTCCCGGGCCGGCCGGGACCGCCGGGCCGGTCGGGACCTACGGGCCTCCCAGGACCGCCAGGACCTCCAGGCCGGCCAGCCCGGCCGGGGAGTCCGGCGGCTGGTGCTGTTGGGCGCCGTGCTGGTCCTGCTCCTCCTCGGCGGCGCTGGACCGGCGTCCGCCCATGCCGCCCTCGGTTCCACCGACCCCGCCGACGGAACGGTCCTCCAGCGGGCCCCCGGCCACGTCACCCTGACCTTCAGCGAGTCCGTCGGCCTGCGCGACGACTCCTTCCGCGTCCTGGACCCGGGCGGTCACCGCGTCCGCACCGGGGCGGCCGGGCACGCGGACGGCCGGTCCGACACGGCCGGGGTCACGCTGCCGGACGGACTGGGGGAGGGCACGTACACCGTGGCCTGGCGGGTGGTGTCCGCCGACAGCCACCCGGTGTCGGGCGCGTTCACCTTCTCCGTGGGCAAGCCGTCGCAGACGTCCGCACCTGTGGACACGGGCCCCACCGAGGACCCGCTGACCGCGACCCTCCACAAACTCGCCCGCTACCTCGCCTACCTCGCCGCCGCCCTGCTCATCGGCACCGCCGCCTTCGTCGCCCTGTGCCGCCCGCCGGACCCGGCACGGTTGCGCCGCCCGCTGGTGGCGGGCTGGTGGACCCTGCTGGCGGCCACCGTCGCCCTGCTGATGCTGCGCGCCCCGTACGAGGCGGGTACGGGCCCGTCGTCGGCCCTGGACGCCGACGCGCTCGCCGACACCCTCACCGCGCGCCCCGGCGTGCTGCTGCTGATCAGGCTGGCGCTGCTGGCCCCGGTCGCGCTCTTCCTCGTCCGGGTGGCCCGCGCGGACCGGCGGGGGGAGCGCACCCCCCTCGCCGGCGCGGTGGGCATCGCCCTGGCCGTCGGCCTCGCCCTGACCTGGGCCGCCGCGGAACACGCCTCCGCCGGTATCCAGGTGCCTCTCGCGATGACGTCCTTCACCCTGCATCTGCTCGCCACCGCGGTCTGGCTGGGCGGCCTCACCGCCCTGATCCTCACCCTGCGCGCCACCACGGACGCCGCCACCGTCGCCCGCTTCTCCCGCGTCGCCTTCGCGTCCGTGACCGTCCTGGTGACGACCGGCGTCTACCAGTCCTGGCGCGGCCTCGGCTCCTGGCAGGCGCTCACCGGCACGACGTACGGCAGGCTGCTGCTGGTCAAGGTGCTCCTGGTGGCCGTTCTGCTGGCCGTGGCGGCGGTGTCCCGGAGATGGACGACGGCGCTGGTGACGGAGCCTGCCGCCGTACGCGAGCCCGACCGCGCGCACGAGCGGGTACCGCAACCGGCGGGCGGCCCGCCGCCGGAGCCACCGCGGCGACCGCACCCGCCGGCTGCCGGCACCGGGCCCGAGCCCGCCCTCCGGCGCGGCCTGTACCGGTCCGTCCTCGTCGAGGCCGTGGTCGCTGCCGTCGTGCTGGGGATCACGACCGTGCTCACCGCCACCGTGCCCGGCCGTGCGGCGGACGACGCGGCGCGGGCGGCCGTACCGGCGGGCGGGGTGCTGCCCGCGTCGGTCACCACGATCCCGTTCGAGATCGGCGCCTCGGGCCGCGGCACGGTCCAGATCACGCTCGACCCGGGCCGCACCGGCGACAACGCCGTCCAGGCCGTCGTCTTCGGCCCCGACGGCAGCCTGGCCGCCGTACCCGAACTCCGCCTCTCCTTCACCCTCCCCGACAAGGACGTCGGCCCCATCGAGGCGGACCTGGTCGACCGGGGCGGCTACTGGAGCGCCAACACCCTCACGCTCCCGCTCCCGGGCACCTGGACCATGAGGGCGACGGTCCGGGTGTCGGAGATCGACCAGGTGAGCGAGACCCGGCGGATACGGGTGGAGCGGTAGACGACGGACGGATTGCCGAGACACGGCAGCCGTAGGCCCTTCTGGTTGCCGTCCTGCCTCGTTGTTTTCCGGGTCCCCGTGGACGGAAGCTGACGGGGAAGGGGGCGGACGATGAGGTCGAGGGCGACGGCACCACGGGAGACGACGGCACCACGGGCGTGGGCCAAAGCGCGGATCACGGACGGGCGGTCGCCTGGCCGGGCACGGCGCACAGGGGTGCTGCTGATCCTGCTGGCCCTGGCCTCGGCGGCAGCATGCTGGCTCACGTTCGCCCGGTGGCTTCCCTCCGACGGCGAGCGCTACCAGGACTACCGAGCAGCCGAGCCCTGCTCCTCCGGCGCGCTGAACCGGGGGGACACAGACTGCCTGAGCACCTGGCACCTCACCGTGGAGAAGACGGAGAACAGAACCGCCGGCAAGGAGTCCGTGCACGACGCGACCCTGACGTACCGGGACTCGTGGCGCCGAACCGTGCACCTCGACGGCTCGGGACCACTCCTGGAGCGGCTCGGGCCCGGCGACCGGGTCACGGCCACCGCCTGGCGCGGCGAGATCATGGAGCTTGGCAAGGACGGCGTGCGACAGGACACCTTGGAGGCGCCCCGCGACGAACTCCAGATGAACGCCGCCGCCGGTGTGCTCGCCGGGCTCCTCGCCGCACAGTGCCTCGTGTTCGGTGTGGTGCGCCTGGTCAGGCCGCTGGACCACGAACCGCTGACCTGGGAGCCGTACGGCAGGCGGTTGCTCTTCGGCCTCGTCGGCGTGAGCTTCGCGGTGGGCCTGTCAGCGGTGTGGACCGGCATCCCGTGGGGGACGGTGCCTCTGGTCGCCGTCCCCCTGGCGGTGTGCGTGGCGCTGTGGTTCCGGCTGCGCCTGCGTCCGCGCCCGCTTCCGCGCGGCTAGGGGTGCAGGACCACCTTCGTGTAGCCCTCGATCCGCTTGTCGAACTTGTCGTAGCCGGACGGCGCCTGGTCCAGGGGCAGTTCGTGGGAGACGACGAAGCTCGGCTCCGCCCTGCCCTCGATGATCATGTCGCGCAGCTGGCGGTTGTAGCGCTTCACGTTGCACTGACCCGTCCCCACCCGCAGGCCCTTCTCGAAGAGCTTGCCGATCGCGACGAGGAGCATGCCCTGCTTGGCCTGCTCGTCGGGACCGCCCGGGTCGGCCGGGACGTAGAGCCCGGGAACGCCCAGGGCCCCGGTCGGCCGGACCGTGTTGACCAGCGAGTTCAGGACGGTCGCCGGTTCCTCCTTGCCGGTCCCGCCCGCCGTCGCCTGGTAGCCGACGGCGTCCACGCCCTTGTCCGTGCCGGCACCCTCGGTCTGCTCCTTGATCTGCTCGACCGGGTCGCCCGCGGAGAAGTCGACGGGCACCGCTCCGATCTCCTCGGCCTTCCGCAGCCGCTCCGGGACGCGGTCGACGACGAACACCTTCTTCGCGCCGCGCAGCAGTGCCGAGTAGGCCGCCATGAGCCCGACGGGACCCGCCCCGTACACCGCGACGCTCTCGCCGGGACGCACACCGGCGAGTTCACAGCCGTGGTAGCCGGTGGGGAAGATGTCGGCGAGCAGGATGAAGTCGGTCTCGTGCGCGTCGCCCTCGGGCAGCTTCAGGCAGTTGAAGTCGGCGTACGGGACGCGCAGGTACTCGGCCTGGCCGCCCTGCCAGGGCCCCATGGACACATAGCCGTACGCGCCGCCCGCGAAGCCGGGATTGACGGTCGTGCAGTAACCCGTGTACCCGGCGGCGCAGTTGGTGCAGAAGCCGCAGGCGACGTTGAAGGGCATGACCACGCGGTCGCCCTCCTTCAGGCCGGTGACGCCCTGCCCGACCCGGTCGACGATCCCCATGTTCTCGTGACCGAAGACGATGCCGGGCTCGGCCGCCGTGCGCCCCTCGTACATGTGCAGGTCCGAGCCGCAGATCGCGGTCGACGTGACGCGGACGATCACGTCGTTCGGATGCTGGATGTCCGGCTTCTCGACGTCTTCGACCGCGACAGAGAACGGTCCTTTGTAGACGACAGCCTTCATGGTCGTGACCTCCGTCCGCGCGCGGATTTCCGTGACCCATCTCTCATGGTTCTCCGCTCGACGAGAGGGGGCAAGTCGGTAATCTCGGGAATCTCGGGCGAACGAGACGCCCGCCGCGCACCGCGAAAGGAGGCCAGAGGGTGTCAGCGCAACGACTGGGAACTCTGCTGGTTCCCGTGCCGGGTCTGTCCGGCACCACCTACCCGCCCGGCACGACGGTGACCGTCCGGGGCCGCGGCGCCACCGTCGACGCCTTCGTCAACGGTGACTGGCTTCCGCTGTCGTGGTGGGAGTTCTCCGACGGCCTCCGCGAGGACGTCGCCGACCGCTAGACCGCCGGAGATCCTCCAGCCGCCGAGGCTCCTCGGTCAGGAGGGCTCCTCGGTGGCCGGTCCTTCCTCGCGGTCGGTCAGCCTGGCCTTCAGCACCGGACTGATGAGCAGGTCGTACACCAGGACGCCGACGACGCCGCCGATCAGCGGGCCGACGATGGGGATCCACCAGTAGCCGCTGAACCACTGGAAGGTGCCGGGCAGGGCGATGTCGCCCCATCCTTCGAAGAAGGTGAACAGGCGGGGGCCGAAGTCGCGGGCCGGATTGATCGCGTATCCGGCGTTGGTGCCGAAGGTGAGGCCGATCGCGACGACGACGAGCCCGATGAGGAACGGGTGCAGGTTGGACATCGGCGCCGTGTTGCGGGTGTCGATGAGCGCGCAGATCAGCAGGAGCAGGATCCCGGTACCCACGATCTGGTCGAGCAGGGGACCCCACCAGGAGTCTCCGAAGTACTCCGCGGGGAACGTCGCGAAGATCGAGTACGTGTTCAGGGACGTCTCCCGTGTCTCGCCCGCCTTGGCGATGGCCGCGTCGATCGCCCACCGGTAGCAGGCGTACACGAGCGCGGCGGCGACGAAGGCGCCCACGACCTGGGCGAGCCAGTAGGGCAGGACCTTCCGCCACGGGAAGTCCCGCCGTACCGCGAACCCGAGGGTCACCGCGGGGTTGAGGTGCGCCCCGCTGATGCCGCCGGCCACGTAGACGCCGAACACGACGGCCAGGCCCCATCCCCAGGAGATGATGAGCCAGTTGGCGGGCCCGAAGTCGGCGGTCTGCCGACCCGAGCCCGGCAGTCCGGCGACCGCGACGGCCACCGATCCGACGCCGAACAGGATCAGGACGAACGTCCCCAGGAACTCGGCGCACATCTCACCGCCGAGGCCCTTTCGATAACCGCGTCGATGAACAATGCGTTCGGCCACCGGCCCTCCTTCACTGGAAACGGAACAGACCAATCCGCTCCATACCCGCAAAGCGGCCCCCGGGCGGCTCAACCGGGTGAGAGCACGGCATGACCCCGCGAGACTCGCCCTCGATGGAGCAATGCAGGACACGAGGTGCAACCGACAGGTTGCTAATCAGGCCTCGATGTGCAACCGTTTAATTGCAGTACAGGCCGGCACTCGGCAGTAGTACGGAGAAAGGGACGCATCATGAATGAGTCGGCACATTCCGTGACAGAGGCGGCCGAGCTCGACCGGATCGCCCGGCAGATCGACATCGACGCCCCGGCCGACCGGGTGTGGGAGCTGGTGGCCCGCCCCGGCTGGTACGTCAACGACGGCGCGGTCGAGGCGGACCAGGACGTGCGGTACGAGGGCGACACGGCGGTGGTGCGCCATCCCTCCCTCGGCGAGTTCCGGTTCCGGACGGTGGAGCTGGACAGGCCGCGCTACGCGGCGTTCCGGTGGATCGGCACCCCCTTCCGCGACGAGTCGGCCCCTTCGACCCTGGTCGAGTTCTGGATCGACGAGCGGGACGGCGGCGGGGTGACCCTGCGGGTGGTGGAGAGCGGGTTCTCCGGCCTCGCCGACGACCCGGCGACCTGGCTCGAGCAGCGCGAGGGCAACGACAAGGGCTGGATCACCGAACTGGCCGCGGCGAAGGCGTACGCGGAGCAGGCCACGCCTGCCACGCCCGCCACGGGGCACCGGTGACCGCCCCCGCGCTGCCCGCCGTGTGCGCGGCGCTCGGCGACCCGACGCGCTGGGAGATACTCGCCCGGCTCGGCGAGGCCCCGGTGTCGGCCTCCGAACTGGCCAGGGTGCTGCCGGTGAGCCGGCAGGCGATCGTCAAGCACCTGGAGGTGCTGCGCGAGGTCGGCCTGGTCGAGTCCGAGCGGCGCGGACGCGAGGTCGTCCACGTCGCCGTCGGCGCCCGCCTCGGCGCACTGGCCCGCGAACTCGACCGTATCGGCCGCTCCTGGGAGACCCGGCTGCTCCGGATCAAGACCCTGGCGGAGCGGCCCGAAGCGGACCGACCGGACTGACGCACCTCGACCGACGCACCTTCGGCCGACGCACCTTCGGCCGAGGCACCTCGCACTCCGGCGCACACGACGAAGGGCCCCACCGCGAACGGTGGGGCCCTTCGACATCGTGCCCGGTGAGGCACTGGCGGAGGATACGAGATTCGAACTCGTGAGGGGTTGCCCCCAACACGCTTTCCAAGCGTGCGCCCTAGGCCTCTAGGCGAATCCTCCGCCGAGAACATTACATGACGCCGGGGAGTGCTTGCGAACTCGTTCTGAGGCCCCCACATCGGGTAACGTGTGGCCCAGCCCCTCACGCGGCGCTATCTGACTGAACTCCCCCAGGGCCGGAAGGCAGCAAGGGTAGGTCGGCTCTGGCGGGTGCGTGGGGGGCGTCTCCTTTGCGGGCGGTCCGGTTGTCGGTGGGCGCCTATAACCTCGTATGCGTGTCGTCTCTCGCGCTCTACCGCCGTTACCGCCCGGAGTCCTTCGCCGAGGTCATCGGGCAGGGGCATGTCACCGACCCGCTGCAGCAGGCGCTGCGGAACAACCGGGTCAATCACGCGTACCTGTTCAGCGGTCCGCGCGGCTGCGGCAAGACGACCAGCGCCCGGATCCTGGCCCGCTGTCTGAACTGCGAGCAGGGCCCCACGCCGACCCCGTGCGGCGAGTGCCAGTCCTGCCGCGACCTCGCGCGGAACGGGCCGGGCTCGATCGACGTCATCGAGATCGACGCCGCCTCGCACGGTGGCGTGGACGACGCCCGTGACCTGCGCGAGAAGGCCTTCTTCGGGCCCGCGTCCAGCCGGTACAAGATCTACATCATCGACGAGGCCCACATGGTCTCCCCGCAGGGCTTCAACGCCCTGCTGAAGGTCGTCGAGGAGCCGCCGGAGCACCTGAAGTTCATCTTCGCGACCACGGAGCCCGAGAAGGTCATCGGGACCATCCGGTCGCGGACCCACCACTATCCGTTCCGGCTCGTGCCGCCCGGCACCCTGCGCGACTACCTCGCCGAGGTGTGCGGCCGGGAGGGGATCGCGGTCGAGGAGGGTGTGCTCCCGCTCGTCGTGCGGGCCGGGGCGGGGTCCGTGCGTGACTCCATGTCCGTCATGGACCAGCTCCTCGCGGGCGCCGGTGCCGACGGTGTGACGTACGACATGACCACCGCCCTGCTCGGCTACACGGACGGCTCGCTGCTCGACTCCGTCGTCGAGTCCTTCGTCTCCGGGGACGGCTCCGCCGCCTTCGGGGTCGTGGACCGGGTGATCGAGGGGGGCAACGACCCGCGTCGCTTCGTCACCGACCTGCTGGAGCGCCTGCGTGACCTGGTGATCCTCGCCGCCGTGCCCGACGCGGCGGAGAAGGGGCTCATCGACGCCCCCGCCGACGTCGTGGAGCGGATGCAGGAGCAGGCCCGGTCCTTCGGCGCCGCCGAGCTGAGCCGCGCCGCCGACATCGTCAACGAGGGGCTCACCGAGATGCGCGGCGCCCACTCGCCGCGCCTCCAGCTGGAGCTGATCTGCGCGCGCGTGATGCTGCCCGCCGCGTACGGCGACGAGCGGTCCCTGATGGCCCGGCTGGACCGGATCGAGCGCGGGGTGCAGTTCTCGGCCGGTGCGGGCGCTCCCGCCATGGGGTACCTGCCCGGACCCGAGGCGCACGCCGGTGCGGGTGCCGCCGTGCCCGCCGCGGCTCCGGTTCCGCCGGGCGGCGGGCCCGCCGCGGCCCGTGCGGCGGTACGGGGGCAGGGCGCCGGGACCCCGGCGGGCGCGCCGGGCGGCGGCCCTTCCGCCGACGCGGCTGCCGGTGCCGGTGCTGGGACCGGTCCTGCCTCCGATGCGGGTGGGCCCCCCACCGGTGGCGGACACCCGCAGGCCGCGCCCTCCGCCGCCGATGCCACTCCTGCGCCTGCCCCGCCTCCGCCTGCGACCCCCTCACCTGCCTCCGCGCCCGCCCCCGCCCCTGCCCCGGCACCCGCGCCGGGTGCCTGGCCGACCGCGGCCCCCGCGGGTGGTGGGCGCCGCCCCGGTGGGTGGCCCACGGCGGCACCGGCGGGCGGTGGACAGCCCCGGACCCCGGCTGCTCCCGCATCCGGCCCCGCCGCGGCTCCGGCCCAGGCGCCGGCTCCCGCGGCGGCCGCCCCCGCGCCCGTCTCACCGCCGCCGGGTGCTTCCGGGGTCGACCCCCGTTCGCTCTGGCCCAACATCCTGGAAGCGGTCAAGAACCGCCGCCGGTTCACCTGGATCCTGCTCAGCCAGAACGCCCAGGTGACAGGCTTCGACGGCACCTCACTCCAGCTCGGGTTCGTCAACGCCGGCGCCCGTGACAACTTCGTGAGCAGCGGCAGTGAGGACGTGCTGCGGCAGGCCCTGGCCGAGCAGTTCAACGTGCAGTGGAAGATCGACGCGGTCGTCGACCCGTCCGGCGGCGGCGCGGCACCCCCGCCCGCCGGTGGTCCTTCCGGCCCCTCCGGCGGCTACGGCGGATCCGGGGGCGGCGGTTTCGGCGGGGGTTCCGGTGGCGGTGGCGGCATCGGCGGGGGCGCGCCCGCCCAGCGGCCGTCGGCGTCCGCGTCCACGCCCGCCGCGCCACCTCAGGCCTCCGCGTCGGCCCCGGCGCCCGCTCCCGCCCCTCGGCCCTCGGCACCCGAGCCGCCCCCGGTCTCCCCCGAGGACGACATCCCCGAGGACGACGACCCGGACCTCGACGAGTCGGCTCTCTCCGGCAAGGAGCTCCTGGTCCGCGAACTGGGCGCGACGGTGGTCGAGGAGATCACGAACGAATAGCCTTCCGCCGTCGGTCTTGCGCCGTCGGTCTCCCCCCGTCGGTCCTGCGTCGGGCCTGGAGGAAGGTATGAGTCCCCGCCTCCCGTCCCTTCGGAAGCCCGCACAAACCGCAGCGGCCCGTTCCCATTAGGCTTCACCCCGTGAAGGTCCTTGTCATCGGCGGCGGCGCCCGCGAACACGCCCTGTGCCGTTCCCTGTCCCTCGACCCCGACGTCACCGCGCTGCACTGCGCACCCGGCAACGCCGGTATCGCCGAGGTCGCCGAACTGCACCAGGTCGACGCCCTCGACGGCGCGGCCGTCACCGCGCTGGCCACCCGGCTCGGCGCCGAGCTGGTCGTCGTCGGACCCGAGGCGCCCCTGGTCGCCGGGGTCGCCGACGCCGTCCGCGAGGCGGGCATCCCGGTCTTCGGCCCCTCGGGGGAGGCGGCCCGGCTGGAGGGCTCCAAGGCCTTCGCCAAGGACGTCATGGCCGGCGCGGGCGTGCCCACGGCCCGCTCCTACGTCTGCACGAACCCCGCCGAGGTCGACGCGGCCCTCGCCGCCTTCGGCGCGCCCTACGTCGTCAAGGACGACGGGCTGGCCGCGGGCAAGGGCGTCGTCGTCACCGACGACGTCGAGGCGGCCCGCGCACACGCGAACGCCTGCGACCGCGTCGTCGTCGAGGAGTTCCTGGACGGCCCCGAGGTCTCCCTCTTCGCCGTCACCGACGGGGAGAACGTCCGCCCGCTCCAGCCCGCCCAGGACTTCAAGCGCGCCCTCGACGGCGACGAGGGTCCGAACACCGGCGGCATGGGCGCGTACTCGCCGCTGCCCTGGGCCGACCCGAAGCTGGTCGACGAGGTCGTGCAGAGCGTGCTCCAGCCGACCGTCGACGAGATGCGCCGCCGCGGGACCCCGTTCTCCGGGCTCCTGTACGCCGGGCTCGCGATCACCTCGCGCGGTGTGCGCGTGATCGAGTTCAACGCCCGTTTCGGCGACCCCGAGACCCAGGTCGTGCTGGCCCGGCTGAAGACCCCGCTCGCCGGACTGCTGATGGCCGCCGCCACCGGCAACCTCGCCGACCTCGAGCCCCTGCGCTGGAGCGACGAGGCGGCCGTCACCGTGGTCGTCGCCTCGCACAACTACCCCGGCACCCCGCGCACCGGTGACCCGATCACCGGCCTCGGCGAGGTGGCCGCCCAGGACGCCCCGCACGCCTACGTGCTGCACGCCGGCACCCGCGCCGAGGGCGACGCCGTCGTCAGCGCCGGGGGCCGGGTCCTGTCCGTCACGGCCACCGGCGCCGACCTGACCGAGGCCCGCGACCGCGCCTACCGGGCGGTCGCCCGCATCGGTCTCGACGGCTCGCAGCACCGCACCGACATCGCGGCGAAGGCGGCGGGCGCGTAGCCCCCAACCTCCCCACGTCTCTCCGGTCACCGAACCCGGCAGGCCCCGGCTCCGTCCCAGGAGTCGGGGCCTGACCTTTGCTGTCCGTCTCCACCTTTCCCCAAAGCCATTCCATCGGGTGACCGATGGGCCATACGGCTGACGGGGGCGGGGGCCCCAACTATGGTGCCGCGCAAGCGTTCCGGCACTTGGCCCACCGGCATTGCGATGTCAGTGCCGGGTGCCACAGTGGGTGGAGTGAGCAAGAGCGGAAGCACGCAGGAGCAGCAGGACGGTCCAGGACAGACAGGACAGCGATGAGGGGGTGAGGTCCGGCCGTGACCGGTATCGGTGGTGTGGAGATGGGTGCTCAGGCCGCGCGTTCCCGGGCACTGGCGGTGCTGCGGATCCGCAGCCGCGCGCTGGCCGTGGCCCTGCTGCCCGCCGCCGTCGCCGTGATCCTCCTCGTCGGCGGCTCGACCGGGCACCTGGCGGGGTCCGCCTGGGACGTCCTGCGCTGGGTCGTGTCCGTCCTCGCGCTGCTCGTCCTGTCGGCCGCCGCCGGAGTCGCGCTGGTCGTGGCCCGCTCCCGGCCCGCCGTGACTCCCACGGTCACGGTCGCCGAGGAGTCGGCGCCCGACCTCTACCGGCTGGTGCGCGACCTGGCCGACCGCCTCGACGTCCCCGCGCCCTCCGCGATAGCGCTGACCCCGGACTGCGACAGCTGGCTGGAGGACCGCACCCACCCGGCCCACGGCCCGCCCCCCGTGGAGAAGCACGACGACGACCTGGCCGGCCTGAGCGGGCCCGCCCACCGCCGGGGCGCGGCCGCCGCGCCCGTCCTGGTCATCGGCTCACCGTTCCTGTGGTGGATGCGGGTGGGCGAGCTGCGCGCCGTCCTCGCCCCGGTCGTCGCCGGTACGGGGCCCTCGGCGCACCCCGACATAGCCGCGGCCCGGCGTTTCATACGGGGCCTGGACGCCGCGGTGGCGGTGGCCTCGGCGGGCCGGCGGGATCCGCTGTCCCGCGTGGCGTGCGCGGGCCTCGGCTGGGTGTCCCGGCTGCTGCTGCGCAGCTGCCGGGGCCACGCGACCGAGATGGAGCGCGGGGTCGCGGCCGCGGCCGCCGAGCGTGCACAGGCTGTGGACTACGGTCTGCGGATCGTCGCGCAGGAGCAGGTCGGGCTCGCCTACGCGGGCTGGGACCGGTTGCTGACCCGGGTGGCGCTGCCCGCCTGGCGGATGGGCCGCTGGCCGTCCCGGCTGGACGTCGGTGTCGTCGCCGCCCTCACGGAGCTGTCGCGCCGGGACCGCCTGGCCGAGGGCTTCGCCTCCCGCCTGGGCGAGCGCCCCGCCTGTGACCTGCTGGAGGAGCCCGGGGTGATGGACGAGGCGGTCTCGCTCCTCGCCGCGCGTCTCTTCCACGGCGGGCCCGCCGAGACCGGCCCGGACTGGTCGCCGGTGGGGTGGGAGGAGTATCCCGAGGAGGTCGTCGACCGGACCTGGCGCACGGACGCGGCCCGTCTGCACCGCGTGCTGGACACCCTGGGCGTCCGCCGCGCCGCCGAGGGCGTGGCGGCGGGCACGGACGGCCCGACCCTCGCCCGCGTCCTGGACCACCTCACGACCCCGGACACCGCGGTCACCGTCACCCCGGCCGCCGGCGCCGACGCGGCCGCCGAGGCGGCGACGGAGGCATCGGCCGGGGGCGGCGCCACTGCCCGGCCGGGGGACGCGGGCGGCGCGGACGCCCCCGTCGGCACCCCGCACCCCCCTGCGCCGTACGCCGACCACGAGGTTCCGCACGTGCCGTACGCCGACCACGCCGCCGCCGATGAGAACGACGAGGACGATCTCGCCGGCACCACCGCCCGTGGCGCCGCCCTGGCCGTCGGGCTCAGTGCACAGCTCGCCCGGGAGGAGGCGGAGGCACGGCCCGCCGCGGCCGGGGCCCCCTCGCAGCCCCCGCAACCGGGAGCCGGAGCCGGGCCCGACGCGGCCCTCTGGGACGACCGCGCGCTCCCCCTCCTCCCGCTGCAACCCCCGCGCACCGGGCGCGAGATCCTCACCGCGCACATCACGGCGATGGTGTGCTGCGCGGCGATGGACACCGCCGGGGCGGCCCCCGGCCTCGACTGGCTCGACGGTCCCTCGCTCGTCTTCGACGGTGCCCGCACCGCGGACCTGGCGCCCAGCGTGCTCAGCCTCGTCGAGTCCGGCGACCCGGGCCCGCTGCGCGCCTGGATGACCGACCTCGGCATACGTCCCGAGAAGCCGGTGCGCCTGGTCTGACCCCCGGCTCCGACGAATCGGACCCTCCTATTCCACTTTCGGCCAGTTCGCGACGAACAGTGACAGCCCGCGTGCGAAATGTGATGTGCTGGGACCGATCGCGCACATGGCAAAGGCGTCCGTCATACGCACGACCACGGGGGCACGAGGGAGGGGACTGTCCCATGGGCTCCGAGCAGATCCGCCGTTGGGAGTCGGGAGCACTCGCGCACGCCGTGACGGACCCCTTCGGGCAGGGGCCGGTCCCCTGGCTGCGCGGCGGCGAGGCGTACTTCGGCGACACCGGCCAGGTGGTCGCCTGGTACGCGGACCAGGACCGCACCGGGGCCGAGACCGGACCCCGCGCCGCTGACGACGTCCGCCGCCAGATCAAGGGCTTCACCGCGACGGGAGCCGCCGCACCCGGCGAGGCCATCGACTTCCACGTCACGGTCGACCCGCCGCAGCAGTTCAGCGTCGACGTCTACCGGATCGGGCACTACGGCGGTGACGGTGCCGCCCAGATCACCACCAGCCCCCGCCTGTCCGGCATCGTCCAGCCCCCGCCGCTCGCCGCCGACCGCACGGTCTCCTGTCACCACTGGTGGCTGTCCTGGCGCCTGCAGATCCCCACGTACTGGAACATCGGCGCGTACGTGGCCGTGCTCACCACCGCCGACGGCTACCGCTCCCACGTCCCCTTCACGGTCCGCGACGACCACCCGGCCGACCTGCTCCTCGTCCTGCCGGACGTCACCTGGCAGGCGTACAACCTCTATCCCGAGGACGGCCGCACCGGTGCCAGCCTCTACCACGCCTGGGACGAGGAGGGCCGGCTCCTGGGTGAGGCGGACGCCGCGACGACCGTCTCCTTCGACCGCCCGTACGCCGGGGCGGGGCTCCCCCTCCACGTGGGCCACGCCTACGACTTCATCCGCTTCGCCGAGCGCTACGGCTACGACCTCGCCTACGCCGACGCCCGCGACCTGCACTCCGGCCGGGTCGACCCGGCCCGTTACCGGGGCCTGGTCTTCCCCGGCCACGACGAGTACTGGTCCACCGCCATGCGCCGCACCGCGGAACTGGCCCGTGACCGGGGGACCTCCCTGGTCTTCCTCTCCGCCAACACCATGTACTGGCAGGTGGAGCTGGCCCCCTCCCCCTCCGGTGTCCCCGACCGCCTGCTGACCTGCCGCAAACGCAAGGGCCCAGGCCGGCCCGCGCTGTGGCGGGAGATCGACCGCCCCGAGCAGCAACTGCTCGGCATCCAGTACGCCGGCCGTGTCCCCGAACCCCACCCGATGGTCGTCCGCAACGCCGGTCACTGGCTCTGGGAGGCCACCGGGGCGCACGAGGGCGACGAGATCGAGGACCTGGTGGCGGGCGAGGCCGACCGCTACTTCCCGCGCACCGCGCTCCCCGAGCACGACGAGCGGGTCCTGCTCGCCCACTCCCCGTACACCGACGTGGACGGCGTCCGGCGCCACCAGGAGACGTCGCTGTACCGGGCCCCGTCGGGCGCCTGGGTCTTCGCGTCCGGCACGTTCGCCTGGTCCCCGGCCCTGGACCGCCCCGGCCACGTCGACCCGCGGGTCCAGCGGGCCACCGCCAACCTCCTGGACCGCATCTGCAAACGCGACTGAGCCCGCGCCCCCGCTGCCGCCCGGCACCCTCCCCGCCGGTCGAGCTCTCCGCGACGTACGGGACAATCGACGTATTGTTCAGAACCACGGGGAGGAACCGTGTCCGGATTCGTTGAAAAGCCCGAGCCGATCCAGGTTCCGGGTCTGGTGCATCTGCACACCGGCAAGGTGCGCGAGCTGTACCGGAACGAGGCGGGCGACCTCGTGATGGTCGCCAGCGACCGCATCTCCGCCTACGACTGGGTGCTGCCGACCGAGATCCCCGACAAGGGCCGGGTCCTCACTCAGCTCTCCCTGTGGTGGTTCGACCAGCTCGCAGACCTGGCCCCCAACCACGTCCTGAGCACCGAGCTGCCCCCCGGCGCCCCCGCCGACTGGGCGGGCCGCGCCCTGGTCTGCAAGTCGCTGCGGATGGTCCCCGTGGAGTGCGTGGCCCGCGGCTACCTCACCGGCTCCGGCCTGGCGGAGTACGACGAGACCCGCACCGTCTGCGGCCTCGCCCTCCCCGAGGGCCTCGTCGACGGCTCGGAGCTGCCCGCCCCGATCTTCACCCCGGCCACCAAGGCCGAGGTCGGCGAGCACGACGAGAACGTCTCCTACGAGGAGGTCGCCCGCCAGGTCGGCGCGGACACCGCCGCCGCCCTGCGCCAGGCCACCCTCGCCGTCTACTCCCGCGCCCGGGACATCGCCCGCGAGCGCGGCATCGTCCTCGCGGACACCAAGTTCGAGTTCGGCTTCGACGGGGACGACCTGGTCCTCGCCGACGAGGTCCTCACCCCGGACTCCTCCCGCTTCTGGCCGGCCGACCGGTGGCAGCCGGGCCGCGCCCAGCCGTCGTACGACAAGCAGTTCGTGCGGGACTGGCTGACCTCGGCGGAGTCCGGCTGGGACCGCCGGAGCGAGCAGCCCCCGCCGCCGCTGCCGCAGCAGGTCGTGGACGCCACCCGCGCCAAGTACGTGGAGGCGTACGAGCTCCTGACCGGCCAGAGCTGGTCGTAGCGGCGGAAGGCCACACGAAGAAGCCCCCCGGTCGGAACCGGGGGGCTTCTCCTGTGGAGCGAACGACGAGGTTCGAACTCGCGACCTCAACCTTGGCAAGGTTGCGCTCTACCAACTGAGCTACGTTCGCACTGCGTGCCGTGGATTTCTCCGTGGCGCGACAGCCACTATACCCAACCGCGCTCCCTCGCGAGCCGCACCGCCGCGTGCCGGTTCTCCGCACCGAGCTTGCTCGCGGCCGACGACAGGTAGTTCCGTACGGTCCCCTCGGCGAGCGCGGCCCGCTCGGCGATCTCCGAGACGGGCGCTCCGTCGGCGGCGTGCTCCAGCACCTCGGCCTCGCGCGTGGTCAGCGGCGAGTCCCCGGCGGAGATCGCGTCGGCGGCCAACTCGGGGTCGACGTACCGGTTTCCGGCGTGCACCGTGCGGATCAGCTCGGCGAGCCGCTGGGCGCTGACCGTCTTGGGGACGAACCCGCGCACCCCCGCCGCGAGCGCCCGCTTGAGATGCCCCGGACGCCCGTGACTGGTCACGATCAGCACCTTGCAGGCGGGCAGCTCGGCCCGCAGCGATGTGGCGACCTTCACACCGTCGGCGCCGGGCATCTGGAGGTCCAGCACGGCGACGTCCGGCGCGTGTGCCCGGGCCATCGCCAGTGCCTCGGGACCGGTGGCCGCCTCGGCGACGACGACCAGGTCGTCCTCCAGGGACAGCAGGGCCGCCAGGGCCCCGCGGATGAGGTGTTCGTCGTCGGCGAGCAGAACGCGCACGGTCGTCGTCACGAAGCGACCTCCAGCGGCTCCCCGGCAGCGGCGGCCGGCAGCGGCACCTCGGCCGTCAGCCGGAACACGCCCTTGCCGACGGGCCCCGCCTCCAGCGTCCCGTCCACCGCCGAGAGCCGCTCCCTGAGCCCCGCGAGCCCGGATCCGCCCGAGCCGGCCGGGGGACCCTCCCCGGTGGCCTCCGCCACCCCGTCGTTCTCCACCGTCAGCACCGCACGTCCTTCCGACATCCGCACCCTCACGACGACCTTCTTCGCGTCCCCGTGCCGCAGCACGTTGGTGGTCGCCTCCCGCACCACCCAGCCGAGCGCCGACTGCACCTCGGAGGGCAGGCCGGACGTGTCCCCGGTGACCTTCGCGGCGATGCCCGCCGCCGAGAGCACCCCACGGGCGCCGGCCAGTTCGACCTCCAGGGCGGCCTCCCGGTAGCCGCGCACGACGTCCCGGACCTCGCGCTGCGACTCCTGGGCGATGCGCTGCACCTCGATCATCTGCTCCACGGCCTCGGGCCGCCCGCGCCGGGACAGCTGGACGGCCAGCTCGCTCTTGAGCGCGATCACCGCCAGGTTCCGCCCCATCACGTCGTGCAGGTCCCGGCCGAACCGAAGGCGCTCCTCGGCGACGGCGAGCCTGGCCCGGGTCTCCTTGGCGTCGTCGAGGGCATAGACCGCGTTGAGCAGCCAGAGGGAGAAGATCGAGGTGATGGCGAGGAACCCGCCGGTCACCATCACCAGGCCGGCCAGTACGACCGACGCGAGGACGGGCATCTCCAGCGGAAACGTCAGGAGCCCCGCGCCCACCGCGAAGGCGCCGACCACGCCGACTATGCGCCGACGGCCCTGCACCCCGAGGGCCGTGACACCGGCGGCGAAGCACAGGACTCCGCCGTAGACCGAGCCCGCCGCGGTCTCCACCTCACCGGCCGGTCCGCGCTCCGCGATCACGACCGCGGTGACCGAGACGACGGCGGAGACGACGACGAGCGCCCACATCTGCCGCAGCGGCTGCGGACGCCGCCCGCGCGTCCAGTCCAGCGCCCGGGACGTGACCAGCATGCAGACGGCGGCGTGCGCGATGACCAGCAGGCACAGCACGGTGGCGAGCCCCACACCGGTCCGGCCGTAGGCGGACACTCCCAGCGCGAAGATCTCGATGACCCCGAACAGGTGGAACGACCACCGCGTGTACGTCTCCACCTTCTCCGGCGTGCTCTTGAGCCGCCACCATCCGCCCGGCCTGCGCATCCGTCCGCCACTCCCGCTCGACTCGCACGTCAGTGCCGCGGCTCCCACCGGAACCGCCGCCGTACAGCAAACACCGCGAGGACGGTCCAGGCCACCGCCGTCGCCGCGGCGCCCAGCGTCTCGGCCGCCGACAGGTCGCCGGTCCAGCCGCCGCGCACCAGGGTGACGACGGGGGTCAGCGGCAGCAGCTCGCACACCGAGGCCACCCGGTCGGGCAGCAGCTCCAACGGGAAGAACAGGCCGGAGGCGAGCATCGAGACGAACGTGAACGGCAGCGGCGTGACCTGCGCGCTCTCCCCGGTCCTGGTGAAGCTCGCGGTGACGGCCGCGAGCGCGGCGCACATCACCAGGCCCAGCAGCAGGCCGACGACGCTCAGGAGGGGTGCGGACGGTGCCGGCAGGTCGAGCAGGACCGCGCAGCCCACCGCGAGCAGCAGGGACTGCACGAGCCCGCTGAGCACGGCCGGCAGGGCGGAGCCGGCGAGGATCTCCGCGTCCCGCAGCTCGCCGGTGCGCAGCCGCTTGAGGACGAGTTCCTCGCGCCGGACGACGAAGACGCCGACGAGGGCCGAGTAGACGGCGAACAGCAGGGAGAAGCCGATCGCGGCGGGCAGCACGAGCGTGCCGATGGTCAGCCCCGCCTTGCCGAGGTCCATCTCCTCGGCTCCCGCCCGCACGCTGAACGGCATCACGAACGGGATGAACAGCGCGGCGAAGACGGTGCCCTTGTTCCGCCCGAGCAGGGTCAGCTCGGCGCGGGCGAGGGCGGTCATGCGGCTCCTCGGCGTGGTGGCCGCCGTCCGGGCGGGACCCTTCGCGCGGGCTGGTGCGTCCGTGGCGCTCATGCCGCGTACTCCTTCTTCGTCGTGTCCGTCGTGGCACCGTCCGACCTCGCCGACACCTTCTCGGCGATGCTGAGGAAGGCCTCCTCCAGGGACGCCGAGCGCACGTCCAGGCGGCGCAGCTCCACCGCGGCCTGCGCGGCCCACACCAGCAGGCCGGTGGCCGCGCGCTGGAGTTCCCGGGTGCGCAGCTTCACCGTCCGGCCGTCGGTCTCGTGGTCGCTCACGCCGAGTTCGCCGAGCGGCGGCAGGTCGCCCACGAAGTAGCCGTCGGGCAGTTCGAAGGAGATGTGGGACGGCTGTGCGGCGGTCACCTCGGCCGGGGTGCCGGTGGCGGCGATCCGGCCGTCGTGCATGATCGCGAGCCGGTCGGCGAGGTGCTCGGCCTCCTCCAGGTAGTGCGTGGTCAGCAGCACCGTCGTGCCCTCGTCGCGCAGGGCGCCCACCAACTCCCAGGTGTCCCGGCGGCCTTCGGCGTCCAGGCCGGTGCTGGGCTCGTCGAGGAAGAGCACCTCGGGGTCGCCGAGCAGCGCGAGCGCCAGGTCCAGGCGGCGCCGCTGGCCCCCGGACAGCTGCTTCACGCGGGTGCCGGTCTTCGACTCCAGACCGACCAGCGCCAGCACCTCGGCCGGCGGCCGGGCGCCGCTCACGCATCCCGCCCACATCCGTGCCGTCTCGGCGACCGTCAGCTCGGAGGGGAAGCCGCCCTCCTGGAGCATGACCCCGGTGCGCGGGCGCACGGCGGCCCGCTCGGTGTACGGGTCGTGCCCGAGGACCCGCACCCGTCCGCCGGCCGGGGCGGCCAGGCCCTCCAGGAGCTCGACCGTCGACGTCTTTCCGGCGCCGTTGGTGCCGAGCAGGGCGAAGACCTCGCCGCGGCGCACGGAGAAGTCGATTCCGCGCACGGCCTCGAACCCGCCCCCGTACACACGCCGAAGGTCGGTGACCTCAATCACGTGTTCGTGCTCGTTCGTTTGCATGCTTCGAGCATTCCGGCGCACCGGGCGCGACGACAGTGCGAGCCGTCATCGCCGGACATGACAAATGTCAGAGCCGTCGGGACACCCGGGAGCGGGCACACGAAAAGACCCCGGCCCTAGGGACCGGGGTCTGATTCCCGAGCGGACGACGAGGCTCGAACTCGCGACCTCAACCTTGGCAAGGTTGCGCTCTACCAACTGAGCTACGTCCGCATGTGCTCCCGATCAGCGGTTCACTGATCGGTGCGAGCACCAGCCTACCCGATCCCATCGGGTCATCGGTACGGCGGTGCAGAGCGGGTGACAGGAATTGCACACTGCGCCTTCCCCCTGGAAGGGGGATGTTCTACTACTGAACTACACCCGCATGTTCCGTGAGCTGGGCCTTTCGGCCTCGCCCCTCGGCGTGCTCCAGACTTTAGCTGATCACCCGGGGTGCCGCGCAAGTCGGTTGCCGCGAGGGGCGGCTGAGCGGCCGTCGGCCGCTCCCGCCGGCTCACTGGACGCTCGGCTCACCGCGCCTCGGCGAACGCCTCGTACACCTTCTTCGGGATCCGGCCCCGTGCGGGCACGTCCATCTTGTTCGCCTGGGCCCAGGCGCGGACCGCCGCCGGGTCGGGGGCGACCTCCGTCTGCCGGTAGGCCTTGCCGGACCGGGAGCGCTTGCGGCCGGCCGAGACGTACGGCTCGAGCGCCTTGCGCAGTTTCCGGGCATTGGCTTCGTTCAGGTCGATCTCGTACATCCGGCCGTCGACTCCGAAGGCGATCGTCTCCGCCGCTTCCGAGCCGTCGATGTCGTCAAAGAGAGTGACCACGACACGCTGCGCCACGAATATCGGTCCCTTCGTGCGGCATCTCCGCGATGACGTGCCCGAACGTGCCGAGACGCCGCGATGATGCCGACTGTTCGCCTGTAATTGGGCAAAGTATCGGCTAATGACATTTCATTTGTACAGTGCCCGGCATTGCAATGGGAAGACCGACTAAATCTGCCCGCGTGTCCGTCGGGCAATAGGTGTCCGCGCTCGATCCCGGATCTTTCCCGAAGCTTTTCGCGACCGCCCCCTCCTGATGCCGAATCGTGACTGGGCTCACGTAGTTTCCTCCAAGGCTACGCGCGTAGAAATTTTGTACGGGTAGTCTGAAGGAACCTGCTCAGCACCACACACCGGGAGTGCCAGTGGCACGCGTCGTAGTCGACGTCATGCTCAAGCCGGAGATCCTCGACCCCCAGGGCCAGGCGGTGCAGCGCGCACTGCCGCGGCTGGGTTTCGAAGGGATCTCGGACGTCCGTCAGGGAAAGCGATTCGAACTGGAAGTGGACGGGCCGGTCGACGACGCCGCCCTCGCCCGCATCCATGATCTTGCGGAATCCTTCCTCGCCAACACCGTGATCGAGGACTTCACCGTCAAGGTCGAGTCCGATGATGTAGTCGCGGGGGCCGCGAAGTGACCGCTCGTATTGGCGTCGTCACTTTCCCCGGCAGTCTCGACGACCGGGACACGCAGCGCGCGATCCGCGTCGCCGGCGCCGAACCCGTCGCTCTCTGGCACAAGGACAAGGACCTCAAGCAGGTCGACGCCGTGGTGCTGTGCGGCGGTTTCTCGTACGGCGATTATCTGCGCGCCGGCGCCATCGCGCGCTTCTCGCCGGTGATGGACACCGTCATCGACCAGGCGAAGGCCGGGCTGCCGGTGCTGGGCATCTGCAACGGCTTCCAGATCCTCACCGAGGCCCACCTGCTGCCGGGCGGCATGCTGGGCAACGACCACCTGCACTTCATCTGCCGCGACCAGAAGCTGCGGGTGGAGAACGCGGACACCTCCTGGACCAGTGACTACACCGCCGGTCAGGAGATCCACATCCCGCTGAAGAACATGGACGGCCGCTACGTCGCCGACCAGCACACGCTGGACGAGCTGGAGGCGGAGGGTCGCGTCGCCTTCCGCTACCTGGACATGAACCCCAACGGCTCGCTCAACGACATCGCCGGCATCACCAACGCCGCCGGGAACGTCGTCGGCCTCATGCCGCACCCCGAGCACGCCGTCGAGTCGCTGATCGGTACGGGCCGTACCGACGGCCTGCCGTTCTTCACCTCGATCCTCAAGAAGCTGGTCAACGCATGAGCCGGACGCCTCTGGACACGGTCGAGCACGCGACCGCGACCCCCGACGTCGAGCTGCCCTGGGCCGAGCTGGGCCTGAAGAAGGACGAGTACGAGAGGGTCGTCGAGATCCTCGGCCGCCGCCCCACGGGCGCGGAGCTGGCCATGTACTCCGTCATGTGGTCCGAGCACTGCTCGTACAAGAGCAGCAAGGTCCACCTGCGCCAGTTCGGCGAGAAGGCCCCCGAGTCCGAGGCGATGCTCGTCGGCATCGGCGAGAACGCCGGTGTGGTCGACGTCGGCCAGGGCTACGCGGTCACCTTCAAGGTCGAGTCGCACAACCACCCGTCGTACGTGGAGCCCTATCAGGGCGCCGCGACCGGCGTCGGTGGCATCGTGCGCGACATCATCGCGATGGGCGCCCGCCCGGTCGCCGTCGTGGACCCCCTGCGCTTCGGCGCCGCGGACCACCCCGACACCAAGCGCGTCCTCCCGGGCGTCGTCGCCGGCATCGGCGGCTACGGCAACTGCCTGGGCCTGCCCAACATCGGCGGCGAGGTCGTCTTCGACGCCTGCTACCAGGGCAACCCGCTGGTCAACGCCGGTGCCATCGGCGTCATGCGGCACGAGGACATCCACCTCGCGAAGGCGTCCGGCGCGGGCAACAAGGTCATCCTGTACGGCGCCCGCACGGGCGGCGACGGCATCGGCGGCGCGTCGATTCTGGCGAGTGAGACCTTCGACGACGCGAAGCCGTCCAAGCGCCCCGCCGTCCAGGTCGGCGACCCCTTCCAGGAGAAGCTCCTCATCGAGTGCACCCTGGAGGCGTTCGCCGAGAAGCTGGTCGTCGGCATCCAGGACCTCGGCGCGGCGGGCCTGTCCTGCGCCACGTCCGAGCTGGCGTCGAACGGCTCCGGCGGCATGCGCGTCACCCTGGACGACGTCCCGCTGCGCGACTCGACCCTCTCGCCCGAGGAAATCCTCATGAGCGAGTCGCAGGAACGCATGTGCGCGGTCGTGGAGCCGGAGAAGGTCGACCGCTTCCTGGAGATCTGCGAGAAGTGGGACGTCATCGCCACCGTCATCGGTGAGGTCACCGACGGCGACCGGCTGGAGATCTTCTGGCACGGCGGCAAGATCGTCGACGTCGACCCGCGCACCGTCGCCCACGACGGCCCGGTCTACGAGCGTCCCTACGCCCGCCCCGACTGGCAGGACGCCCTCCAGGCCGACGACGCGGGCAAGCTGCCCCGGCCGGGCACGTCCGACGAGCTGAAGGCCCAGGTCCTCAAGCTGGTCGGCTCGCCCAACCAGGCGTCCAAGCAGTGGATCACCCAGCAGTACGACCACTTCGTGCAGGGCAACACGGTCCTCGCCCAGCCCGAGGACTCGGGCATGATCCGCGTGGACGAGGAGTCCGGCCTCGGCGTCGCCATCGCCACCGACGGCAACGGCCGCTACGCCAAGCTCGACCCGTACACGGGCGCGCAGCTGGCGCTCGCTGAGGCCTACCGCAACGTCGCCACCACCGGCGCGAAGCCGCTGGCGGTCTCCGACTGCCTGAACTTCGGCTCGCCGGAGGACCCGGCGGTCATGTGGCAGTTCGCGGAGGCCGTGCGCGGCCTGGCCGACGGCTGCCTCCAGCTCGGCACCCCGGTGACCGGCGGCAACGTCTCGCTCTACAACCAGACCGGCGAGGCCGCCATCCACCCCACCCCGGTGGTCGCGGTCCTCGGCGTCATCGACGACGTGGCCCGCCGCACGCCGGTCGCCTTCCAGGAGGACGGCCAGCTGCTGTACCTGCTGGGCGACACGCGTGAGGAGTTCGGCGGCTCGGCCTGGTCCCAGGTGATCCACGACCACCTCGGCGGCCTGCCCCCGAAGGTCGACCTGGAGCGCGAGCGCCTGCTCGGCGAGATCCTGATCTCCGCCTCCCGCGACGGCATGATCGACTCCGCGCACGACCTGTCCGACGGCGGTCTGGTCCAGGCGGTCGTCGAGTCGGCGCTGCTGGGCGGCAAGGGCGCGCGCCTGGTCGTACCGGACGGTCTCGACGCCTTCACCTTCCTGTTCTCGGAGTCGGCGGGCCGCGCGGTCGTCGCCGTCCCGCGCTCGGAGGAGGTCCGCTTCAACGACATGTGCGGCGCCCGCGGCCTGCCCGTCACCCGCATCGGCGTGGTCGACGGCGACGCGGTCGAGGTCCAGGGCGAGTTCACCCTCCCCCTGACCGAGCTGCGCGAGGCCCACGAGGGGACGATCCCGGGGCTGCTCGCGTAGCAGACCCGTACAGCGGAGGCCCCGTCCGGAACCGGACGGGGCCTCGGACATTCTTCGTCGCTACCGCACGTAGTTCTTGAGGATCTCCGTGTCGAGTTCGATGCCGACGGGGTTCGGCAGGACCAGCGTCTCGCCGAACTTCGTGACGCGGGCGTCCCGGTAGCCGCCGACCCGCGCCTTTCGCGGCCAGACGCACGTACGAGTGACTCTTGCGCGCGATTACATAGTTACGTAATCTCGTAGGTGTGGAGCATCTGGAACAACGCGTGGCCGACCTCGAGCGGCGTCTCGCCGCCCTGGAAGCCGCCGACCGACCTGCCCCCCGCCCGGGGGAGGGCGACCTCTGGGCCCTGGAAGGGCTGAAGACGCAGCTCGCCGAGCTGGGAGCGGATGTCGGCGGCGTCCTGTTCACCGGCTCCGTACGGCTGCCGACCGGGGAGCAGTACGCCTGGCAGCACGGCGCGCTCACCGAAGGTCTGCTGGACGCGGACTGGGCGGAGTCCGCCGAGGTGTTCGCGGCCCTCGGGCACCCCGTGCGGCTGCGGCTGCTGCGGGAGGTGCTGGGCGGGCGGCGCACCGCCGCCGAGCTGGCGGAGCTGGACGGGATGGGCACGACCGGCCAGATCTACCACCACCTGCGCCAGCTCACCGGCGCCGGCTGGCTGCACGTCACCGGCCGGGGCCGCCACGAGGTGCCGCCGGGGCGGGTCGTACCGCTGCTGGTGGCGCTGTCGACCGCGCGGAACTGACCGGGACCCTCGGGTCCCACACCGGCAAGGGGGAACCAACGATGTCCGCACGCAAGCTCGCCATGATCACCTTCCGGGTGCTCCAGCTGGTCTTCCTGGCCCTGGTGGTCACCGGCGTCCTCTTCGACCCGGGGTATCCGTGGTGGAGCGTCTTCCTGCCGCTGGTCCTCGCCTACACCCTGATCGCCGTGGTCAACCGGTGGAACGGCGGCGCCCCCGACGCGCCCGGCAAGGCCCGCGAACCCGTCGAGGTCGCCCCGCCCGTCACCGGCCGCTGGTCCGCGCTGAACAGCCCGGCCGACCGCACCCCGAGCCACGGCGTCCACGCCTACGGCCAGACCTTCGCCATCGACCTCGTCGCCGAGCCGGAGCCCGGCGCCCGCCCCGGCTTCCGAGCCCTGTGGCCGCTCGCCCGGCGCCCCCGCGACTTCCCGGCGTTCGGCGCCCCGATCCTCGCGGTGGCCGACGGCACGGTCGTACGCGCCGACGGCGGTCAGCGTGATCACCTGAGCCGGACCTCGCTGCCCACGCTGCTGTACCTGATGCTCGTCGAGGGCTCGGTGCGGGAACTGGCGGGGGTCCGCCGCATCGTCGGCAATCACCTGGTGCTGGAAGTGGCCGACGGTACGTACGCCCTGTACGCCCACGTCCAGCGAGGTTCCTTCACCGTCCGCGAGGGTGACCGCGTCCGTGCCGGCCAGGTCCTCGCCCGGTGCGGCAACACCGGCAACTCCACGGAGCCGCACGTCCACTTCCAGCTGATGGACGGCCCCGACCCGGACACCGCGCGGGGCGTCCCCTTCACCTGGACCGGTATCGGCGTCCCGCGCAACGGCGAGGTGTTCGACGTACCGGAACCGGCCCCCGCCTCTCCCGAGTAGGCACCTGTTGGGTTCGCCCGTGATCGCGGCGCCCACGGGGCCGCCGCCGGGGGACGGGGGAGCGGTGCGAATACCGGACGGGGTGCGCAAGACGGTCAACGTCGTGCTGTGCCTGGCCGCCGTGGTGGCCATCGGCTGGAGCGGCCGGGAGATCTGGCTGGTGTGGAACGGCCACCGTCAGATCGACGCGGCCTGCGGCGGACTCGTCCCGGCGGGCCGGGTGCTGGCCCTCTCCGAAGCGGGCGGCACCATCACGCACCGGAGACTCGACGACGACAGCTTCGACCCGGAGACCGGGATCCCGCACGACTGCGAGATCTTCAGCACCCAGGCGGGCGAACAGGCCGGCACCAGCACCGGCACCCGCTGGTTCTTCACCGGCGCGATGGGCGTCCTGTCGGCCGACCAGCCCCGGATCGCGGACGCACCGATGAAGGACCTGGTCGACGTGTTCGGCAGGACCACCTACCCGCCGCAGCCCCTGGGCGGCGACATCGCGGGCCGCGTCACCGCCTCCTCGGTCACCGTGCAGCTGCCGTGCGAAGGAGGAGAGGCGGGCGACAGGACCGTGAGGGCCCTGTGGGCGAGGGCCGAGGTCATGCCGCGGCGCGGCAGCCAGGTGAGTGCCGGCGACCGCGACGTCCTCGTCGAGACGGCCGTGGAAACCGCCAACAACCTCGCCGACCGGATCGGCTGCGCCGACCGGCTGCCGGACGCCCCCGACGACACGCCCGCCCTGACCCCGGGGCCCGTCCCGGCGGCGCGGGCCGAGGGAACCTGCGCCTGGTACGGGAAGACCGGCCTCGCCGACCGGTCGCCGTACCCGGACGAGGTCATCGAGAGCCGTACGGACGGCCGGGTGTGGGACGAGAGCTGCGGCCTCGTGCTCGACTCCGGCCGCGCGAACAGCGTGTACATGAGCGAGGCCGACGAGCACGACTGGCTCAACAGTCCGGACATACCGGGCAAGTGGTTCGTCTCCCTCCACACCTACGCCGGCCCGGTCGCCGAGAACCTCCACCTCACCAGCACCGACGACGGCGAGACCCCGGAACCGGCGGTCCCCGGAAAAGCGGGCCGCAGTGCCACGGACCCGATCTGGTGGGCCTCCTCCGTCTGTGACGGCCGTCCCCAGGTCCACACCATGACCCTGGGCAGCCTCGGCTACGCCAAGCTGGTGGTCTCCCGGACGGAAGAGGTCTTCCGTGCCTACGTCGACGACGTCACCACCCGCCGCCACTGCACGGACGTCGTCCTCCCCGGCCACGACACGTTCCGCGCCGACTGGGGCGAGTCCTGGAGAGCCGACTGGGGCGAGTCCGGGAGAACGGACTGGCTAGGCTCGCCGCCATGCCGCCCGCCAGGAAACGCCCCCGCGCCTACGACCCCGCCCGCACCCGTGCCGCCGTCCTCGCCCAGTTCGGCCACGTACGGGCGGCCGTCCGCACCCTCACCCCCGAGCAGCTCGGCCTGCCGACCCGGCTCGGGGACTGGACCGTGCGGGAGCTGGTCGCGCACGTCGGGATGGCGCTGACCGCCGTGGACCGGCTGCTGGGCGAGCCGGAGCCCGTGCGGCAGGACGGGCAACTGCTCGACTGGCCGTTCGCCATCGCCGCGGACGCGGACGCCATCGCGGGCACCGCCCGCCGGCTCGCCGCCGCCCACCCCGACCTCGACGCCCACCTCGCCGAGGTCGAGCGGCGCTTCACCGAGCTGCTCGACACCCACCCCGCAAGCAGGCTGCTCCCCACCAGCGCGGGCGCCCTGCCGCTGGCCGACTACGTCGTCACCCGCACCGTCGAGCTGGTCGTGCACACCGACGACCTGAACGCCGCGGTCCCCGGCCTCGACATCCCGTACGACCGGCAGGCGCTGGCCGCCGCCACCCGGCTGCTGGCCGACGCGCTCGCCGTGAAGGCGCCCGGCGGCTCGACGGAGGTGCGGATCCCGCCGTACGCGGTCGTGCAGTGCGTCGAAGGACCCCGGCACACCCGGGGCACCCCGCCCAACGTCGTCGAGACCGACCCGCTGACCTGGATCCGGCTCGCCACCGGACGGCTGGCCTGGAAGGACGCCCTGGACGGCGCGAAGGTGAGCGCGAGCGGGGAGCGGGCCGACCTCGGGGCGCTGCTGCCGCTGCTGAGCTGAGCGGCGGGCCGGGGAGAGGCGGTGAACCGGACGGACGACGGAACCGGACCTTCCCCGTCTCCGTCGAATCGGCATGTACAAGCAGAAGCAGCAGCGCAGCATGACCCTCACCGCGGCGGCCGTGGCCGCGCTCGTCCCGTTCGCCGCGGCCTGCGGGAGCGAGCAGGCCGACGGCACCGGCAGCGGCTCCGTCGGCGCGGACGGACCGCGCGTCACCGGTGTCCGGTGGAGCATCGACAGCGTCACCGTCGACGGCACCACGCACCGGGCGCCGGACGCGGCACACGTACGGATCGACGACGGCGGCGAGGCCGCGGGCAGCACCGGCTGCAACAGCTTCAGCGCCCGCGCCGCCGTCGAGGGCGAGGGCGACCGTGGTGGCGACGGCCCACGTGTCCGGCTCAGCGACGCCATGTTCACCGAGAAGGCCTGCGCCCAGACGCCCGCCGACTTCGAGAAGTCCCTCGGCCGCGCCCTCACCACCGGCCCCCTCACCACCAGGAGCGAGGGCGACCGCCTGACCCTCACCACCGACGACGGCGACACGGTCCGGCTCAGCAGGTCCGAGGACGTGTCCCTCCACGGCACGAAGTGGGCCGTCGACGCCCCGGGCCAGAAGGAGGGGAAGGGCCGCGCCCACCTCACCTTCGACCAGGACGCGAAGACCGTCTCCGGGCGGCTCCCCTGCAACCACGTCAAGGCCAGGGCCACCGTCAGCGACGGCAGTATCACCCTCGGCACCCCGTCCACCACCCGAATGATGTGCGAAGGCTCACTCATGGATGCCGAGAAGCGGCTGCTGGGCTTCTTCGACGGCAAGGTCGACTACCGGATCGATCATGAAACCCTGACGCTGACCAGCGAAGACGGCGCCACGGTCCGGGCCGTCGCCGACCAGTGATCCACTGGTGAGGCCGCATCCCCAATTCGGACCAGTGGTCGATCTCGCCTACACTCGGAGGCGTGCCACGTGGTGACGGTCGACTCAATCACGATCTGCTTCCCGGCGAGAAGGGCCCCCAGGACGCTTGCGGCGTCTTCGGTGTCTGGGCTCCGGGCGAAGAGGTCGCAAAGCTCACGTACTTCGGGCTGTACGCCCTCCAGCATCGGGGCCAGGAATCCGCGGGAATCGCGGTCAGCAACGGCTCCCAGATCCTCGTCTTCAAGGACATGGGCCTGGTGTCCCAGGTCTTCGACGAGACCTCGCTCGGTTCGCTCCAGGGTCACATCGCGGTCGGTCACGCCCGCTACTCGACCACCGGTGCCTCCGTGTGGGAGAACGCCCAGCCGACGTTCCGTGCCACCGCGCAGGGCTCCATCGCGCTCGGGCACAACGGCAACCTCGTCAACACCGCCCAGCTCGCGGAGCTGGTGGCCGGCCTGCCCAAGCAGGAAGGCCGCTCCACCCGCGTCGCGGCGACCAACGACACGGACCTGATCACGGCCCTGCTCGCGGGTCAGGTCGACGACGACGGCAAGCCGCTGACCGTCGAGGAGGCGGCCGGCAAGGTGCTGCCCCAGGTGCGCGGCGCCTTCTCCCTCGTCTTCATGGACGAGCACACCCTCTACGCGGCCCGCGACCCGCAGGGCATCCGTCCGCTGGTCCTCGGCCGCCTCGAGCGCGGCTGGGTGGTCGCCTCCGAGTCCGCCGCCCTCGACATCTGCGGCGCCAGCTTCGTCCGGGAGATCGAGCCGGGCGAGTTCGTCGCCATCGACGAGAACGGTCTGCGCACCTCTCGATTCGCAGAAGCGAAGCCCAAGGGCTGCGTCTTCGAGTACGTGTACCTGGCCCGCCCGGACACCGACATCGCCGGCCGCAACGTCTACCTCTCGCGCGTCGAGATGGGCCGCAAGCTGGCGAAGGAGGCCCCCGCGGAGGCCGATCTCGTCATAGCGACCCCGGAATCCGGCACCCCCGCAGCCATCGGGTACGCCGAGGCGTCCGGCATCCCCTTCGGCAACGGCCTGGTGAAGAACGCCTATGTCGGCCGGACCTTCATCCAGCCCTCACAGACCATTCGCCAGCTCGGCATCCGCCTGAAGCTGAACCCTCTGAAGGAAGTCATCAAGGGCAAGCGGCTGGTCGTCGTCGACGACTCCATCGTCCGCGGCAACACCCAGCGGGCCCTGGTCCGCATGCTCCGCGAGGCGGGCGCCGCCGAGATCCACATCCGGATCTCGTCCCCGCCCGTGAAGTGGCCCTGCTTCTTCGGCATCGACTTCGCCACCCGCGCCGAGCTGATCGCCAACGGCATGAGCGTCGAGGAGATCGGCACCTCGATGGGCGCCGACTCCCTGGCGTACATCTCCATCGACGGCATGATCGAGGCGACCACCATCGCCAAGCCGAACCTGTGCCGCGCCTGCTTCGACGGCGAGTACCCGATGGAGCTCCCCGACCCCGAGCTGCTCGGCAAGCAGCTCCTGGAGACCGAGCTGGCCGCCGGGCCCGCCGGTACGGCCGCCGCCGACGCCATCCGTCGCCCGTAGCCGTCCGTTTCCCCGGCATGCCCGGCTTCCCCATGGTTTCCCTGGCCTCCCTGCCGTACGACACGAAGGTTCACATCGTCATGCCTGACACAACTGGTGCCAGCTACGCAGCAGCCGGCGTCGACATCGAGGCGGGCGACCGCGCCGTCGAGCTCATGAAGGAATGGGTCAAGAAGACGCGGCGCCCGGAGGTCCTCGGCGGCCTCGGCGGCTTCGCCGGCCTCTTCGACGCCTCGGCCCTCAAGAACTACGAGCGCCCGCTGCTCGCCTCCGCCACCGACGGTGTCGGCACCAAGGTGGACATCGCCCGTCAGCTCGGCGTCTACGACACCATCGGCCACGACCTGGTCGCGATGGTCATGGACGACATCGTGGTGTGCGGCGCCGAGCCGCTGTTCATGACCGACTACATCTGTGTCGGCAAGGTCCACCCCGAGCGTGTCGCCGCCATCGTCAAGGGCATCGCCGAGGGCTGTGTGCTGGCGGGCTGCGCCCTGGTGGGCGGCGAGACGGCCGAGCACCCCGGCCTGCTGGGCGCGGACGACTTCGACGTCGCCGGCGCCGGTACGGGCGTCGTGGAGGCCGACCGCCTGCTCGGCCCGGATCGCATCCGTACGGGTGACGCCGTGATCGCCATGGCGTCCTCCGGGCTTCACTCGAACGGGTACTCGCTGGTCCGCCACGTCCTGCTGAACGAGGGCGGCCTGGCGCTCGACGCCCACCTGGACGGCCTCGGCCGCACCCTGGGCGAGGAGCTGCTGGAGCCGACCAAGATCTACTCCCTGGACTGCCTGGCCCTCATGCGCACCGCCGAGGTCCACGCCTTCAGCCACGTCACCGGCGGCGGACTCGCGGCCAACCTGGCCCGCGTGATCCCCGACGGCCTGCACGCCGTGGTCGACCGCTCCACCTGGACCCCGGGCGCGGTCTTCGACCTCGTCGGCCGGACCGGCAAGGTCGAGCGCCTGGAGCTGGAGAAGACCCTGAACATGGGTGTGGGCATGATCGCGATCGTGCCCGAGGAGTCGACGGACGTGGCCCTGACGGCCCTCGCCGACCGCGGTGTGGACGCCTGGGTGGCCGGCGAGATCACCGCCCGCGCAGACCACGAGAGCGGCGCGGCACTGGTGGGCGACTACGCCGCCTGAGGTGCCCCGGATGCCGCGGGTAGCACAGAACCCGGTCGGTGACAGAGGTCACCGACCGGGAAGGTGTTCAGTGCAAGGTCAAGCGCCGCGTCGCTGGTGGGAAGGGGACTGGCCGTCCTCGTCCTCGTCGTCGTCCTCATAGAGGTCGGCGTACTTTGCGTACACGTCGTCGTCCTGCTCATCGTCCTCGAATTGCTCGCCATTCGGCGGTTGCGAATTCGACGGCGATGCGCCCAGCTCCTCGGCCAGGCGGGAGAGATCAGTCCCACCGCTGTTGTACTTCAGCTGGCGGGCGACCTTCGTCTGCTTGGCCTTGGCCCGGCCGCGCCCCATGGCTCGACCCCCTCAACGACGGGGCTCGACGGCCCCAGAGTCTTGACACGCGTTCATGGTCCGGAACGGGCTCTCCGCAGAGAGACCGGTCCGTAGGGCTTCCACGGTACCTGAGCCCACGCCCATACGGTACGTCGCCCGCAGCACGTGGCCCTGCCCAGGACCCTCGAGGCGCCCCGTCCTCGCTGGTCAAAGGCGATTTTAACCACCTTTCGACGGTCGACCCGCCGGGATAAGTGAGAGTTCTCTCCAACTGCCCCCCGACGGGTACCGGTCAAACCCCTCGAAGACCCTGCCGGGCCACCGTCCGTGACCGTCGGATCACGGCCGGGGGCGGGCCTCCGCCATCCGCTGCTCGGCGATCCGGTCGGCCGCGGCGGCCGGCGGAATACCGTCCTCCTTCGCACGTGCGAATATGGCCAGCGTGGTGTCGTAGATCTTCGAGGCCTTCGCCTTGCACCGGTCGAAGTCGAAGCCGTGCAGCTCGTCGGCGACCTGGATGACACCGCCGGCGTTCACCACGTAGTCCGGCGCGTAGAGGATCCCGCGGTCGGCGAGGTCCTTCTCCACGCCCGGGTGGGCGAGCTGGTTGTTGGCCGCGCCGCACACCACCTTGGCGGTCAGCACCGGCACGGTGTCGTCGTTCAGCGCGCCGCCCAGCGCGCAGGGCGCGTAGATGTCCAGGTTCTCCACCCGGATCAGCGCGTCGGTGTCGGCGACGGCGACCACCGACGGGTGCCGCTCGGTGAGGGCCCGCACCACGTCCTTGCGCACGTCCGTGACGACCACGTGCGCACCCTCCGCGAGCAGGTGCTCGACCAGGTGGTGGCCGACCTTGCCGACGCCCGCGATCCCGACCGTGCGGTCGCGCAGCGTCGGGTCGCCCCACAGGTGCTGGGCGGCGGCCCGCATGCCCTGGTAGACGCCGAAGGAGGTGAGCACGGAGGAGTCGCCCGCGCCGCCGTTCTCCGGGGAGCGTCCGGTCGTCCAGCGGCACTCGCGGGCCACGACGTCCATGTCGGCGACGTAGGTGCCGACGTCGCACGCGGTGACGTAGCGGCCGCCCAGCGAGGCGACGAACCGGCCGTAGGCGAGGAGCAGCTCCTCGCTCTTGATCTGCTCCGGATCGCCGATGATCACGGCCTTGCCGCCACCGTGGTCCAGACCGGCCATGGCGTTCTTGTACGACATCCCGCGGGCGAGGTTCAGCGCGTCGGCGACGGCCTCGGCCTCGCTCGCGTACGGGTAGAAGCGGGTACCGCCGAGCGCGGGGCCCAGGGCGGTGGAGTGGATGGCGATCACGGCCTTGAGGCCGCTGGCACGGTCCTGGCAGAGCACGACTTGCTCATGACCCCCCTGATCCGAGTGGAACAGGGTGTGCAGTACATCAGCAGGTGCGCCGTTTACGTCGGTCACGGTGGTGACTCCTGTGTAGGTGCGGCGATCGGTGGCAGGCCCCGTGAAGGTGGCGGGGACTGTGGCACGAGATTAGAGCCTGGGGGTGCCGGCCCGCCGCACAGTGCTCAGGATCACCTCCGCACGGAGTACGGGCGTGCGACGATTTGCAGAGATTCCCGCGCGTTTGTGATCCGTTTCCTCAGGTTTCCGCAGGTTCTCGCAGGTTTTCGCGTCGGTGCGCGGGGGAGGGAGCAGGCGTGCCCAAGGTGTCCTCGGTGATCGTCCCGTACGCGGCGTACCTGCGCGTGTACGAGCCGCTGGCGGCCTTCCCCGACGAGGAACGCGCCCACTGGACCCGCTACGCCCGCCGCCCCGACCGGCCCTCCTACCAGGACGAGCTGCGCCGCTCCCTGGCCGACCTGCTGCCCACCCCGCCCGTGGCGGTGCCGGTGCACGAGAGCGCCGACGCCTTCGTGGCCGAGGTGGACGGCGTGGTCTGCGTCTGCCCCTGGCGGACCCGGCTGCGCGGCTGGCAGGCCCTGGGCGAGGTGGCCGAGGACTTCCCGGAGCCGGTCCTGGACGCCCTGATCCCACCCGTCGTACGCCGCCAGAGCGCGCAGGACTACGAGCGCTGGCTGGAGCGCAACCCGGACGCCCGGCCCTGGATCCGCACCGCCACCTGGCAGGTGCCGATCAACTGGTTCGTGCTGGTCTCCGACGCGGAGCGGGAGTACGAGGAGGGCGGCGACGACGAGGCGGCGACCGCGCCGGTGCTGCGCTACCGCACGCCCATGGTGCAGGCCCGCCGACGGGTGGCCCGGGGCCTGCGGGCCCTGCGGGAGGCCGTGGACGAGGGGCCGCTCATCGACGGCCTGGTGGATGTGGGGCGCTGGCTGGAGGAGTTCCACCCGCGTTCCCTGGTCGAGCTGGACTACGGCGGACTGGTGCACGCCCTGCCGGCCGGCGAGTTGGCGGCGGACCACTCCGCGGCGGACGTGGCCGAGGGGATCGAGGCCCTGCGCCACGGCGACGGGGTCACCGCCGGGGCGGCGTACGGGCGGCTGGTGGAGCGCTGGCGGGCGGTCCGGGACCGGCGCTCGGCGAACTGACGTTTGACGTACCGCCCGATGTGGGGTTTCGTCTTCCGCTCCGACACCTGCCCGGGGTGGGCTGATCTCCTGCCGACAAGGGACGTAGGTCCCGATCCGGGCGTATGCGTCAAGCGTGACGGACCGCACGTACATCACTCTTGCGCCGCTTCCCCCTCCTCATGCCAAAATAGGACAAGGAGCCCGGGGAGGGCTCCTTCCGTCCTGCCGTGATGCACTGTGGGTGGAATCTCAGCATTGCACGCTTTGGGGGGTCTGGTGACTCCTGATCGCCCCTGTGACTGATCGTCACAGAGGCGTGACTGTCCGCTATGGCATGGTCCATCGGCTTCCGTCGCTGATGAACACCTGGGAGGGCAATTCCATCGGTTTGGCCGACGCGGCTGGACAGATGGTGTAGTTGTAGTGCCGAGGACAAGCCGTTCGTCCTATAACCGACTCGACTCGCGTCCGCCATTTCGGGCAACGCGGGTCAAGGTGCAGAATTTAGAGGAATGAACCGAGAAGGTTCGGTTCTCCCGAGGAGGCCGCTCATGACCGCTCGCACCCCTGATGCCGAGCCGCTGCTGACCCCGGCTGAGGTCGCCACCATGTTCCGCGTCGACCCGAAGACGGTCACGCGCTGGGCGAAGGCCGGCAAGCTCACGTCGATCCGCACGCTCGGCGGGCATCGCCGCTACCGCGAAGCCGAGGTCCGCGCTCTGCTCGCGGGCATTCCGCAGCAGCGCAGCGAGGCCTGAACAACTGAATAACCGGGCAGAACGGCAGGTCCCCCAACCTGTCGCGGCGCCTGGAACCACAGCTCCAAGCGACGCCGTCCCTGCCCCAACAGAGGTGCGTCGTTGATCGCGCTGGACTCCGCCGGGTCCAGCGCGATTTTTTGTGCCCGGGTCAGGCGTGTGTCCGGGTGCGTGTCCGGGTCTGTGTCCTGTCCTGTGTCCGGGCTTGTCGGAGTCTGGGGAGGCGTGTCGGATCGGCTGTGCGAGCGCTGCGAAGGTGGTGCAATTGCACATATTAAATTGATCAGTTGTAGGGGAGTCGTAAGTGCCACGATTCCAAAAACTCATGCGGTGACACCCGTCACACGCCACGGCGGTTGTTGGATCCGGCGCCGGTGCGCTAATGGAGGCGTGGCCTCCAGGAGGTCTGCGGGGCAAGGGTGTTGAGGTCGCGCGGTTTCATGCCGTGGGCGCGCTCCCGTCCTCTACGCCCTCTTGACGACCTGTCGGAGACTGTGGGGCCGGCGAGTCCAGTGCGAGCCGCAGGAGCCGGTGGCAGATCGGGCAGTGGCGCGTCACGTGACCGTACGACGACGCGGCCGACAGATGCGCGCGGAGCAGGGCCCGCGTCTCGTGCCTGACCGATGTCGCCATACGCCACCTCCGGGGGCCACACGGGGGTTGTGCCCTGTCTTTGGAGTACCGAGCGAAAGCGACGCCGTCAAGGGCGCGAGAGGGGCCCTGAGGGCCGCTCAGGGCGTTTGGCGGTTCCGGACCGGCTCCGGCAACGAAGAAGCCCCGCGCCGATTGCTCGGTGCGGGGCTTTCGCTGCGGTCCTGACGGGATTTGAACCCGCGGCCTCCACCTTGACAGGGTGGCGAGCACTCCAAACTGCTCCACAGGACCAGGTTTCGCGGCGCTTCTGCTGCGTTGCGCTGCGAGAAGAGACTGTACAGGAGGGTGGGCCGCCGGTCGAACTCACCCTCCGTACGGGCCTCGTCACGGCGCGAGGGCGTCGATGGCCTTCACGATCCGCTTGTCGGAGACGGGGTACGCCGTGCCCAGCGCGTGGGCGAAGTAGCTGACCCGCAGCTCCTCGATCATCCAGCGGACGTCCAGGACCTGCCGGGGCACCGGCCGCCCCTGCGGCATCTGCTCGAGGAGCCACGCGTACTCGTCCCGCATCTCGTGGACCTTCTCCATGCGGGACGTGTCCCGCTGCACGCCGGTCGGCATCTGCTGCAGCCGGCGGTCCGCGGCCACCAGGTAGCGCATCAGGTCCGGCAGCCGCCCGATCCCCGCCTCCGTCACGAAGCCGGGCTTCACCAGCGCGTCCAGCTGCCCCCGCACGTCCTGGAGGTTCGCCAGCAGCGCCGGGCTGCGTACGGCCTTCAGGCGGCGCTCACAGGCCTGCCAGGCCGCCAGCACCTGCTGCACCTGGCCCACCGTACGGACGGTCGTGTCGACGATCTCCGCGCGGACCTTGTCGTAGAGCTTGCGGTACGACTCCTCGTCCCAGGCCGGGCCGCCGAAGTCCGCGATCAGCCTGTCCGCCGCCGCCATGGCGCAGTCGTCGAACAGCGCCTGGATCGAACCGTGCGGATTCGCGGACAGGCCGAGCTTCTGCTGGTTGGTCAGCTTCTCGGACGCGAACTTCGCGGGGTTGACCGGGATGTTGCGCAGGATCAGCCGCCGCGTGCCCCGCCACATCGCCTGCGCCTGCTCGGCCTCGGTGTCGAAGAGGCGGACGGAGACGGTGTCCGCCTTCGGCCCGTCGTCCACCAGCGCCGGATACGCCTTCACCGGCTGACCGGCCCGGCGGGTCTCGAAGACACGGGTCAGCGTGCCGATCGTCCAGTCCGTCAGCCCGGAGCGCTCCAGGGACTCGCCGCCGCTGCGCTCCGCGGTGGCCGCGGCGGCCTGCGAGAGCGCCTTGCGCGCCTTCGGACGCAGCCGGAGCTTCAGCGCCTCCAGGTCCTTGTCCTCGGCCAGCTTGCGGCGCCGCTCGTCGACGATCCGGAACGTGATCTTGAGGTGGTCGGGGACCTTGGACCAGTCGAAGTCCTCCGCGTCGAACGGCACGCCCACCATGCGCTTCAACTCCCGCGCCATGGTCACCGTCAGCGGCTCCTGAAGGGGCACGGCTCGGTCCAGGAACGCCTGGGCGTAGTTCGGCGCGGGTACGTAGTTGCGGCGGACCGGCTTGGGCAGGGAGCGGATCAGCTCCGTGACGACCTGTTCGCGCAGGCCCGGGATCTGCCAGTCGAAGCCCTCGTCCGTGACCTGGTTCAGCACCTGGAGCGGCACGTGCACGGTCACGCCGTCGGCGTCCGCACCCGGCTCGAACTGGTACGTCACCCGGAACTTCAGCGGCCCCTGCCGCCAGGAGTCCGGGTAGTCGTCCTTGGTGACCGCCCCCGCCTTCTCGTTGATGAGCATCTCGCGCTCGAAGTCGAGGAAGTCGGGCTGCTCGTGCCGCTTGTGCTTCCACCACGAGTCGAAGTGCGCACCGGAGACGACGTGTTCGGGCACCCGCTGGTCGTAGAAGTCGTACAGCGTCTCGTCGTCGACCAGGATGTCGCGGCGCCGGGCCCGGTGCTCCAGCTCCTCGACCTCGGTCAGCAGCCTGCGGTTGTCGGCGAAGAACTTGTGGTGCGTGCGCCAGTCGCCCTCCACCAGGGCGTTGCGGATGAACAGCTCACGGCTGATCTCCGGATCGATCCGCCCGTAGTTCACCTTGCGCTGCGCCACGATCGGTACGCCGTACAGCGTGACCTTCTCGTACGCCATCACCGCCGCCTGGTCCTTCTCCCAGTGCGGTTCGCTGTAGGTGCGCTTGAGGAGGTGCCCGGCGAGCGGCTCCACCCACTCGGGCTCGATCTTCGCGTTGACACGGGCCCAGAGGCGGGAGGTCTCCACCAGCTCCGCCGACATCACGAACCGCGGGGGCTTCTTGAACAGCGCGGAGCCCGGGAAGATCGCGAACTTGGCGTTGCGGGCGCCCAGGTACTCGTTCTTGGCGCCCTCCTTCACGTCCTTCATGCCGACGTGGGAGAGGAGACCGGCCAGCAGCGACACGTGTACGCGGTCGTCGGGTGCGGCGTGCTCCTCGTCGTTGAGGTGGATGCCCATCTGCCTGGCGACCGTGCGCAGCTGGGTGTAGATGTCCTGCCACTCGCGGATGCGCAGGAAGTTCAGGTACTCCTGCTTGCACATCCGGCGGAAGGACGACGAGCCGCGCTCCTTCTGCTGCTCGCGCACGTACCGCCAGAGGTTGAGGAAGGCGAGGAAGTCGCTGGTCTCGTCCTTGAACCGGGCGTGCTGCTGGTCGGCCTGGGCCTGCTTCTCCGCGGGGCGCTCCCGCGGGTCCTGGATGGACAGCGCGGCGGCTATGACCATGACCTCGCGGACACAGCCGTTCTTGTCCGCCTCCAGCACCATCCGGGCCAGCCGCGGGTCGACGGGCAGCTGGGCCAGCTTGCGGCCGGTGTCGGTCAGCCGCTTGCGCACGTCCTTCTGCGCCGGGTCGAGCGCGCCCAGCTCCTGGAGCAGCTGCACGCCGTCGCGGATGTTGCGGTGGTCCGGCGGGTCGATGAAGGGGAACTTCTCGATGTCTCCGAGCCCGGCCGCGGTCATCTGGAGGATGACGGAGGCGAGGTTGGTCCGGAGGATCTCCGCGTCCGTGAACTCCGGGCGCGCGGTGAAGTCGTCCTCGGAGTACAGCCGGATGCAGATGCCGTCGGACGTACGGCCGCAGCGGCCCTTGCGCTGGTTGGCGCTGGCCTGCGAGACCGGCTCGATGGGGAGCCGCTGGACCTTGGTGCGGTGGCTGTAGCGGGAGATGCGGGCGAAGCCGGGGTCGATGACGTACTTGATGCCCGGCACGGTGAGGGAGGTCTCGGCGACGTTGGTCGCCAGGACGATCCGGCGCCCGGTGTGCTGCTGGAAGACGCGGTGCTGCTCGGCGTGCGAGAGCCGCGCGTACAACGGCAGTACCTCGGTGAATCTGTACTTCTTCTTCTCCAGCGCGTCGGCCGTGTCCCGGATCTCGCGCTCGCCGGAGAGGAAGACGAGGATGTCGCCCTTGCCCTCGCCCATCAGCTCCTCGACGGCGTCGGTGATCGCCGTGATCTGGTCGCGGTCGGCGTCGTCGCCGTCCTCCTCGAGGAGTGGCCGGTAGCGCACCTCCACGGGATAGGTGCGCCCGCTGACCTCGACGATCGGCGCGTCGCCGAAGTGGCGCGAGAAGCGCTCCGGGTCGATGGTCGCCGAGGTGATGACGACCTTCAGGTCCGGCCGCTTGGGCAGCAGCTGGGCGAGGTAGCCCAGCAGGAAGTCGATGTTGAGGGACCGCTCGTGGGCCTCGTCGATGATGATCGTGTCGTAGGCGCGCAGCTCGCGGTCGGTCTGGATCTCGGCGAGCAGGATGCCGTCCGTCATCAGCTTGATGAAGGTGGACTCCGGGTTCACCTGGTCGGTGAACCGCACCTTCCAGCCGACGGTCTCCCCGAGCGGGGTGTCCAGCTCGTCCGCGACCCGCTCGGCGACGGTGCGCGCGGCGATCCGGCGGGGCTGGGTGTGCCCGATCATGCCGCGGACACCGCGGCCCAGCTCGACACAGATCTTCGGGATCTGGGTGGTCTTCCCGGACCCCGTCTCACCGGCGACGATCACGACCTGGTGATCACGGATGGCCGCCGCGATCTCGTCCTTCTTCTGGCTGACCGGGAGCTGCTCGGGGTAGCTGACGGCCGGCACACGCGCCCGGCGTTCGCCGATGCGCTGCTCGGCCTTGGCCACCTCCGTCTCGATCTCGGCGAGGACGGCGGCGCGGGCCTCCGGCTTGCGGATCTTCCGCGCACCCTCCAGCCTGCGGCCGAGCCGGTGCGCGTCGCGCAGCGACAGCTCGGTCAGCCGGGGGGCGAGGGTGCCGAGGGCGGGGGCAGGATGCGTAGACATACGGGTTCCAGGATCTCATCCTCGGGAAAAACCTGGCGAACGCTTTTGCCGCGGCGTCGGCCCAGGCAACGCAGGCAACTACAACAAGGCCCCGATCCGAGGATCGGGGCCTTTGCTGTGGCTGGGGCCGGGGTCGAACCGGCGACCTATCGCTTTTCAGGCGATCGCTCGTACCAACTGAGCTACCCAGCCGCGAGGTTTCACGTGAAACCTCAGCGGTCCTGACGGGATTTGAACCCGCGGCCTCCACCTTGACAGGGTGGCGAGCACTCCAAACTGCTCCACAGGACCAAGCTTCGTACGACAGTGTCGCACATGTACCGCGTGCCCCCAACGGGATTCGAACCCGTGCTACCGCCTTGAAAGGGCGGCGTCCTAGGCCGCTAGACGATGAGGGCTATCGGCCCGCCTGGGCGCTTCGCAGCGCGTCGGGGACGTGAGAAGCATATGGGATGGCGGGAGGTATCGCCAAAACGGTTTACGGAGTGCTGGGGGCGGAGCTGCCCGGGGCAGTGGGGGAGGCACCGGTGCCGGAGGGGGACGGGCCGGTGCCGGAGGGGGAGGGGCTGGTGGCGGCGGGGGACGGCGTCGCGCCCGGCTGGTTCTCCTTCGGCAGATGGCGGCTGACCTCGGCCGTCGTCAGGCCCAGGCCGCCCAGCTCGATCTCGTCCCATGCCTGGAGGCGCCGGGAGTCCCGGTCGAAGTAGAGGATCGAAGCCTGGATGGGGTCGGGGTACTTGCCCTCGACGGCGCGCAGACCGCTGCCGCCGGTGGAGCCCTCGACGCGCAGCCGGGTGCCGTACTTCATGACCTCCATGTCCTCGTGGTGGAGGTGCCCCGCGAGCACGAGGGGCACGTCGCCGTCGACCTCGCGGGCGGCCGACGGCTCGTGGGCGACGGCGATGTCCACAGGGGTGCCGGCCGCGCTCTGGTCGCGCAGGGCGGAGGCGAGGCGGGCGCCGGCCAGTTCCTGGGAGGCCTCGGCGCCGTCCGCCTTGGAGCGGTCGGGGGTGTACTGCGGGTCGCCCATGCCGGCGAAGCGCAGGCCGGCGACGGTGCGGGCGTGGCCGTCGTCCAGGACGTGCACGTTCTTCAGGTGCTTCAGGTACTCCTGGGTGCCGCGCGAGTCGTGGTTGCCGCGGACCCAGACGTAGGGGGCGCCGAGGTCCTCGATGGGGTCCAGGAAGCCGTTCTCCGCGGCCGTGCCGTGGTCCATCGTGTCGCCCGAGTCGACGATCACGTTCACCTTGTACTGCTCCACGAGCGAGGCGATGATCTTCCAGCTCGCCGGGTTCAGATGGATGTCCGACACGTGCAGGACGCGGATCGTGGTCGGGTCGGGCTGGTAGGCGGGGAGCGTCGAGGTGACGTCGTAGAGCTTGGTCACGTTGGTGACCAGCCGGGCCAGCTCCTTCTGGTAGACGTCGAACTCGGTCACGATGCTGCGCGCGTTGCCGACCAGGGAGGGCGCGGAGGAGAGCAGGCCGGAGAACTTCGGCTCCAGGACGGAGTCGGGGTTCCAGGTCGCGTAGGCGGTGCCGCCGGAGGCGACCAGCAGGGTGAGCGCGAGTCCCCCGGCGGCGAGGGCGCGCCGGGGGCGCCGGTAGACGACGAGGCCGAGGGCCGTGGCGCCGGTGACGACGGCCACGCAGGAGCGGACGGCCAGGTCGAGGGTGCCGTGCTCGACGTCCTGGGCGACCTCGTCCTGGAGCCCGGAGAGGCGTTCGGGGTGGTCGACGAGGGCCTGGGCGCGGGCGGGGTCGAGCTGGTCGACGTTGACGTCGAGGCGGACCGGGGCGACGTGGCTGTCGAGCTGGAGGGCGCCCAGCGGCGAGACGTTGATCTTCGTGCCGCCGGCCAGTGACGGGCGCAGGGTCATCGTCGTGTTCATGGGGCCGACCGGGGCCCGGACGTTGCCGACGACCAGCAGTCCCAGCCAGGCACCGAGCAGGACGACGGCGACCAGACCGGCGGCCCGGGTCCAGGGGTGGGAGCGGGCGGCGAGTTCGGGGGTGGCGGACGTGGGCCGGCCACGGCGTGCGCGCCGGTCGCGGTAGCGGCGGGTGAGGATGCGCGGGACGTTGCGGATGGGGTTCATCACCTCGGCCAGGGCGTGCGGGGCTGCGGCGGGGACGCGGGCCATTGGTCCCGTATGCCCGTGGCCCGGGGCGGATATGCGGGTCGTACTCCACGGTCGTACCCGACAATGGGCCTGTGCTGGAGATGACGCGCGAGGAGTTCGAGGAACTGGTCGCCGAGGCCCTGGACCGGATCCCGCCGGAGCTGACGCGGCTGATGGACAACGTCGCGGTGTTCGTCGAGGACGAACCGCCCGCGGACGATCCCGAGCTGCTCGGCCTGTACGAGGGGACGCCGCTGACGGAGCGCGGGGAGTGGTACGCGGGCGTGCTGCCGGACCGGATCACCATCTACCGGGGGCCGACGCTGCGGTTCTGTGCGACGCGTGAGGACGTGGTCGCCGAGACCGAGGTGACGGTCGTTCACGAGATCGCCCACCACTTCGGGATCGACGACGCACGGCTGCACTCCCTCGGGTACGGGTGACACGCGCCCGGGTGCGGACAGGGAGCCACGGGTACGGGTGACGCGCTCGGGTCAAGTCCGCCTCGCCGGGCGCGTGTCCTCTTGTGGGTGACGGGAGTTGGGCACGTCGACTCCTTGACCCCCGGAGGTGGCCGCCCGTGCGCCCCTTGTACGTACCTGTCCGTATGGCCGCCACCGCCCTGGCCGTCGTCGCCGCCGCCGGCTGCATGAGCGTCGGCGACGACGAGTCCGGCGGGGGCGCCAGGCCGTCCCAGTCCTCCGGGGAGCGGGGCGGCGAGGTACCGGAGGGCGGCCCCGCGGTCTCCGGGGGGAACGCCGGGTACGGCGCGGCGGCGGCCGACGAGGGGCACGGCAAGGGGAAGAAGGCCAAGGGCAAGGGCAAGGGCGAGGGCCGCGACGAGGGTGACGGCAGGGGGAAGGGCGGCAGGGACGGCAAGGGCGGGGCCGGGTCCGCCTCGGAGCCCCCGGCCGCGGGCCCGACCGGGGCCCCGCCGCCGGACGGCGGCAACCACGACCCCGATCCGACCCGGACGCCCCCGGCCGAGCCCACCCGTACGGCCGAGCCGGAGCCGACGCGGCCCGAGGAGCCGCCCGCCTCCCCGACGCCTGACCCGACGGTGGCCGAGCCGTCCTCGTCGGCGCACGAACCTCCCGGGACCCAGCTCGAGCAGCGGGAGCCGGCACCGGCGGCCGGGACACCGGCGTAGGACGGATGGGCGCACGGACGGACGGACGGGTCGGCGTGCGGGCGGGTGGGCGTGCCCGGCTCGGCCAGGGCGGCCGACGGGCCGCTGAGCTGGGCATGTGCTGCCGGTTTGCCTTCCGGGGTGGGGGGTGCGTATGGTGGTAGATCGTTTGATCCCATTTGCCCGGCGCCACCGCAGAGCGCGCCGTGTGGCGCGTACTCTCCCCTTGCCGTGGTGGACCGCATCGAGGCGGTCGTATTGCGAATCGCGATTCACGGAGTTGACGGGCGCGTGCCGACGAGAGACTCCGGAAGGTTTCGCATTCGCATGTCCATGACCAGTACTGACCACGTCGTCGTGCCCGGAAACACCGAAGGCGCGGAGGGCGCGCCGGAGGCCGTAGAGGCCGTAGAGGCCTCCGCGACCACCGAGTCCCCGGAGGCCGTCGAGGCTCCCGAGGCGGCTCCCGAGCCGACGTTCGCCGACCTCGGTCTGCCCGAGGGCGTCGTCCGCAAGCTCGCGCAGAACGGCGTGACCACTCCCTTCCCGATCCAGGCCGCGACCATCCCGGACGCGCTGGCGGGCAAGGACATCCTCGGCCGGGGCCGCACCGGCTCCGGCAAGACCCTCTCCTTCGGTCTGCCGACCCTGGCCACGCTGGCCGGCGGTCGCACCGAGAAGCACAAGCCCCGCGCCGTCATCCTCACCCCGACCCGCGAGCTGGCCATGCAGGTCGCCGACGCGCTCCAGCCGTACGGCGACGTCCTCGGCCTGAAGATGAAGGTCGTCTGCGGCGGTACCTCGATGGGCAACCAGATCTACGCCCTCGAGCGCGGCGTCGACGTCCTGGTCGCCACCCCGGGCCGCCTGCGCGACATCATCAACCGCGGCGCCTGCTCCCTGGAGAACGTGCAGATCGCGGTCCTCGACGAGGCCGACCAGATGTCCGACCTGGGCTTCCTGCCCGAGGTCACCGAGCTGCTCGACCAGGTCCCGGCCGGCGGCCAGCGGATGCTGTTCTCCGCCACCATGGAGAACGAGATCAAGACCCTGGTCGACCGGTACCTGAAGGACCCGGCCCTCCACGAGGTCGACGCGGCCCAGGGCGCGGTGACGACCATGTCGCACCACATCCTGGTCGTGAAGCCCAAGGACAAGGCGCCGGTCACCGCGGCCATCGCCTCCCGCAAGGGCCGCACCATCATCTTCGTCCGCACCCAGCTGGGCGCCGACCGCGTCGCCGAGCAGCTGCGCGACGCCGGTGCCAAGGCGGACGCGCTGCACGGCGGCATGACCCAGGGCGCCCGCACCCGCACGCTGGCCGACTTCAAGGACGGCTACGTCAACGTCCTGGTCGCCACCGACGTCGCCGCCCGCGGCATCCACGTGGACGGCATCGACCTGGTCCTGAACGTGGACCCGGCCGGTGACCACAAGGACTACCTGCACCGCGCCGGCCGTACGGCGCGCGCCGGCCGCACCGGCACCGTCGTCTCCCTGTCCCTCCCGCACCAGCGCCGCCAGATCTTCCGGCTGATGGAGGACGCGGGCGTCGACGCCACGCGCCACATCATCCAGGGCGGCGCCGCCTTCGACCCCGAGGTCGCCGAGATCACCGGCGCCCGGTCGATGACCGAGGTCCAGGCCGAGTCCGCGGGCAACGCGGCGCAGCAGGCCGAGCGCGAGGTCGGCCAGCTCACCAAGGAGCTGGAGCGGGCCCAGCGCCGTGCCAACGAGCTGCGCGAGGAGGCGGACCGCCTGGTCGCCAGGGTCGCGCGGGAGCGCGGCGAGGACCCGGAGACGGTCCTGGCCGAGGTGGCCGCGACCGTGGCCGAGCCGGAGGTCTCGGTGCCCGAGCAGTCCGGCGCCCGGGACGTGGAGAAGGCGGAGCGCGGCGGCAACGACCGTGAGCGCTCGTACGACCGCCGCGACGACCGCCGCGACTACCGTCGGGACGACCGCGGTGACCGTGGTGGACGTTCCTTCGAGCGTCGTGACGACCGTCGGGACGACCGTGGTGGCCGTTCGTTCGAGCGTCGTGACGACCGCGGTGACCGTGGCGGCCGCTCGTTCGAGCGTCGTGACGACCGTGGCGGTTTCCGCCGCGACGACCGTCGGGACGACCGTGGTGGCCGTTCGTTCGAGCGTCGTGACGACCGTCGGGACGACCGTGGTGGCCGTTCGTTCGAGCGTCGTGACGACCGTGGCGACCGTGGCGACCGTGGTGGCCGTTCCTTCGAGCGTCGTGACGACCGTGGCGGTTTCCGCCGCGACGACCGTCGGGACGACCGTGGTGGCCGTTCGTTCGAGCGTCGTGACGACCGCGGCGACCGAGGTGGCCGTCCCTTCGAGCGTCGTGACGACCGCGGCGAGCGCGGCGGGCACCGTGGCAGCGACCGCCCGTTCAACCGCGACCGTCAGGGCGACCGCCCCGGCTTCCGCTCCGGCGGTCACGACCGTCCGTACGGCCGCCGCGACGACCACCGCGGTGACCACCGTGGTTCGTCCTTCGGCCGCCGTGACGACAAGCCGCGCTGGAAGCGCAACGGCTGACGCCTGAACATCTGAGACGAGCGCCGTGGCCTCCGCCCCACCGGGTGGAGGCCACGGCGCTTCGCGTTGCGGTCCGGTTTCGGCCACGGAGTGACGCATGTCACGCCTGCGGCAAGGGAATTGCTGGGGGCATGACAGATGACGCCAAGGCGAGTGGGCTGTCGGACGAGGAACGGCTGGCCCAGCTCGGCTACACGCAGGTTCTGGCCCGCCGCATGTCGGCGTTCTCCAACTACGCGGTCTCCTTCACGATCATCTCGGTCCTGTCGGGCTGCCTGACCCTCTACCTCTTCGGCATGAACACGGGCGGCCCCGCCGTCATCACCTGGGGCTGGGTCGCCGTCGGCCTGATGACGCTCTTCGTCGGCCTGGCGATGGCCGAGATCTGCTCGGCGTACCCGACCTCGGCGGGCCTGTACTTCTGGGCGCACCGGCTGGCGCCCCCGCGCACGGCGGCGGCCTGGGCGTGGTTCACGGGCTGGTTCAACGTGCTGGGCCAGGTCGCGGTCACCGCCGGCATCGACTTCGGCGCCGCGTCCTTCCTGGGCGCCTACCTGAACCTCCAGTTCGACTTCGAGGTGACGCCGGGCCGCACGATCCTGCTCTTCGCCGCGATCCTGATCCTGCACGGCCTGCTGAACACCTTCGGCGTCCGCATCGTCGGCCTGCTGAACAGCGTGAGCGTGTGGTGGCACGTCCTCGGCGTCGCGGTGATCGTCGGCGCGCTGACCTTCGCGCCCGACCACCACCAGTCGGCGTCCTTCGTCTTCGGGGAGTTCGTGAACAACACGGGCTGGAGCAGCGGGGCGTACGTCGTCCTCATCGGTCTTCTGATGGCCCAGTACACCTTCACCGGCTACGACGCCTCCGCCCACATGACCGAGGAGACGCACGACGCGTCCACGGCCGGCCCGAAGGGCATCGTCCGCTCCATCTGGACCTCCTGGATCGCGGGCTTCGTCCTCCTCCTCGGCTTCACCTTCGCGATCCAGTCCTACGACGGCGCCCTGACGTCCCCGACCGGCGCCCCGCCCGCACAGATCCTGCTCGACGCCCTCGGCGCGACGGCGGGCAAGCTCCTCCTCCTCGTCGTGATCGGGGCCCAGCTCTTCTGCGGCATGGCGTCGGTGACGGCGAACAGCCGCATGATCTACGCCTTCTCCAGGGACGGCGCGCTCCCGTACTCCCACATCTGGCACTCGGTGAACCCGCGCACCCGCACCCCGGTCGCGGCGGTCTGGCTGGCCGCCCTGGCCGCCCTGGTCCTGGGCCTTCCCTACCTGATCAACGTCACGGCCTACGCGGCGGTGACGTCGATCGCGGTCATCGGCCTCTACATCGCGTACGTCATCCCGACGCTCCTCCGCGTCCGCAAGGGCGCCGCCTTCGAACGCGGGCCCTGGCACCTGGGCCGCTGGTCGCAGCCGGTGGGTGTGGTCGCGGTGACGTGGGTCGGCGTCATCACGGTGCTGTTCATGCTGCCCCAGGTCTCCCCGGTGACCTGGGAGACCTTCAACTACGCGCCGATCGCCGTCCTGGTCGTGCTGGGCTTCGCCGCCACCTGGTGGCTGGTCTCGGCCCGGCACTGGTTCCTCAACCCCGACCACGAACGCACCCGCACCCGCGCGGCCGCCCGCGCGAACGCCCCGGAGCCGGTGGACCCGTAGCCCGCCCCTTGCTCCCGCCGCCCTCCGACGTGGCCGGGACCCCGATACCCGATCGGCGTCCCGGCCGCGGCGGGCTATGCTCGGTGTGGCAACATCACGCAGCACCGCGCGACACACCGCCTGGGCCCTTAGCTCAATTGGCAGAGCAGTGGACTTTTAATCCATTGGTTGTGGGTTCGAGTCCCACAGGGCCTACTCGCCGGACCCCGGCTCACCGCAGGACTGAGCTGGGGTCCTTTTCGTCTGACCGGGGGCCCGTAGGACCGGCGGGTAAAGTCAGCCGGCGTGATCCCAACTCCCCCTGGTGACGGTCTGATTGACCGACGTACCCGCCGCGTCACCCCGCGCCGTCTCGGTGCCGCCGCCGTGGTCTACGGCGTGTTCGTCGCGGGCTGGTACCTGGGGCAGCCCGTGACCCCCGAGTGCCAGGTCGACCGGGCGGCGATCGACCGGGCCGCCGAGCGGTACCGCCCCGAACCGTCCGCCACGCCCGCACTTGAGTACAGCCCCATCCCGGCACCGTCGGCATTTCCGGATTACAGCGGCCTCGCCGACACCCACACCGTGCGGTCCATGGCCGTCGACACCCTGACCGTCACCTCCTACGCCGTCGCCTGCACCAACGACATGGGTGAACGCCCTCGCCTCCGAGCCTGGTTCGAAGGCGACGGGGAGTAGAGCCGGATGTCCGTGCCCGCCTGGATGACCCTGCGCCGCCTCGGCGTAGTCACCATCCTGTACGCCGTGTTCCTGGCCGGATGGTGGCTGGGCGAGCCGGTGCGGTCCGACGACTGCCTGGAGGACCGGCCGATCGCCGGATCCGAAGCCCGTCCCGCACCGGTGGAACCGGCCGACCCCGGCCGGTACCTCGAGAACCTCGGCCTCGTCTCCGGTCTCCTCGACTGGGCCGACGACCTGGACGGCTCCCGCGACGGTGAGTACGGTCCCGGCGACCGCGGGTACGAGCTGCGGTACGGGTCGGGACCGTACGCCGCGTCCGGCGCGGACCACACCTTCTGCTACTACACGAAACGAGCCCGCCTGGTCGCGTGGGTCAACGGCGACTGGAGCTGACCCGGCCGGACCGGCGGAGGGCCTGGGCCATCCAGGGCTGGAAGGGCAGGTGACCGGGGACGACCTGCCAGTCGTTGAGGGTCCAGACCAGGCGCCAGTACCGCTCGACGAGGGGGTCGTGTCCCGCTTCGAACCGCCCGGCCAGCCACTCCCGCAGCTCCGGGCCGTCCGGACGGCCGAGTACGGCGGCGAAGCGCGCCGTCACGGCGTCGACGACCGGGGCGGCCTCGTCGCCCTCCGGGTCGATGCCCGCCGCCCTCGCCCCGGCGACGGTCTGCCGGACGAAGGGGATGAGTTCCGCCACCGCCTCGGGGGCCACCCCCGGCAACACGTCCTCGTCGGCGGGCGGGAGGGCCGCACGGGCCATGCGCCCGCGGAAGTCGTCGTCGGCGACGAGTTCGGCCAGTTCCACCCACGCGGCGAGCTGGGCGTCGGAGGGTTCGTCGGGGAGTTCGGGCAGGGGGGTGCGCAGGGCGGCGGCGGCGTCGCGGGCGTGGGGTGTGCCGGCCTCCAGTGCGGCGATGAAGTCGGCGATCACGCGCCGACGTTCGTCGGAGGTGAGGCGGGCGATCCGGTGCATGAGAACTGTCTCCTCGGGGCTGGCGTCGCGCCGGGCAACGAGCCGCAGCACGCTGTGCCGCAGCCGCAGGGCGCGGATCTGGAGGGCGGTGGCGTCGGCGTGCGCGGCGGCGACCTCGGCGACGGAGAGGTCACCGTCCAGGACGCGGCGGACCGTGGTCAGATCGACGTCCAGCTCCCGCAGGACGCCGATGAGGTGGAGCCGGTCCAGGGCCGCCTCGCCGTAACGGCGGTAGCCGGCCGGGGTGCGGTCGGTGGGGGGCAGCAGTCCGGTGTCCGAGTAGAACCGGATCGTCCGTACGGACACGCCGGTACGTGCCGACAGTTCACCGATCGAGTGCGGGGGCGTCGCGCCGTTCATGAGCCCACCCTGCGGTCTCCAGCCACTGGAGAGTCAAGACGGGGCGTCAGCCGGTGGGCTTCTCTGCGCGCACGAAGGTTCCCTTGATGGGCACGGTGATGACGAGTCCTTGTTCGCGCAGCTCGCGTACAGCCCGACGGACGGTGTTCACGGCCACGCCGTACTGCTCCGCGAGATCACGCTCCGCAGGGAGACGTGCGCCCACGGGCAGTCGTCCCGTCCGAATCTCTTCGGCGATGTGGTGCACGACCTGCACGTACACGTAGACGTGACTTGCCAGGTCGGGTCTCCAGTCGCGCTCGTCAGCCATGCCTGCACGTTAAAGCGACGACTAGCGCTCTACCACGTATGGGTGCATCCGTATGCTTCCTATTGCTACCTAATGCGTCCGAGTGCACAGTCATTCATGAGAGACCCCGGCGGCCTGGCAGGGCCCCGGGGCGCGGCCAACGCTTACAAGGAGCGTCGACATGCACGACCTTATCCACCGCATCGCCCACTGGCTGACCCTTCTCCTCGGCCCCGGCACCGGAACCCACCGTGCAGGAGCCCCACGCCACCGAGCCCGGAGCACCCCTCGCCCCACCGCCCCCGTCCGCCTCCCGCTCCACCACTCCCCGTACTGCCGTCACCTCCCCCTCGACGGCGCCGCCTCCCGCCTCGTCCGCCCCTACGTCGCCGCCCACGAGCAGGAACCGGCCCGCCAGCGGCACCGCCGCCTCGCCCTCGTGCTCGCCGCCGACTTCGGCATCGACCTGGACCAGCACGTCGTCGGTGCGCGGAAGGCGGCCGCGTGATGACACCGCACTCCGCGCTACGGCTGCTGCCCTGGCTGTCGGCCGAGGGCAAGCCCTGCTTCCTCGCCCCCGGCGACGGCAGCGGATTCGTGTCCCGGCTCGCCGACGAGACGGAGGTCCGGCAGCTCGCCGAGGGGCTGGACGTACTCCGCTCGGCGCGCGGCGTCCTGGGCGACCCGGTGTCCCCGAACGCGGAGGTCCGCTACACCGCGATCCGCCTGACCGAGTGCCTCGCGGACGCGCTGCGGGTGGCGGAGTCGAGGGGGCGGCGCCTGTCCACGGACCACGGTGAACCGTAGGGGCAGCGGCGGCGCCTAGTGTGTGCCCGCCGGACCCCGCCGCCCGTCTGCCTCCCGGAGTGCCGCCCATGCCGCTTCCCCACGTCCTCCTCTCCGCCGCCGTCTCCCTCGACGGCTACCTGGACGACACCGGCCCCGAACGGCTCCTGCTCTCCAGCCCCGCCGACTTCGACCGGGTGGACGAGGTGCGGGCGTCGGTCGACGCGATCCTGGTCGGGGCCGGGACGATCCGGGCCGACAATCCGCGGCTGCTGGTGAACTCGGCCGAGCGGCGGGCGGCCCGGGTCGCGGACGGGAGGGCGGAGTACCCGCTCAAGGTCACCGTCAGTGGCAGCGGTGAGCTGGATCCGGCGGCGCGGTTCTGGCACACGGGCGGGGACAAGGTGCTGCTGACCACGGACGACGGTGCCCGGCGGGCCCGCGCGCTCGGGATCGGTGCCGACGTGGTGTCTCTGGGGCCTGACCTCGACTGGCCGGCGGCGTTGGAGTACCTGCACGACCGGCGGGGCGTGCGGCGGCTCATGGTCGAAGGGGGCGGGACCGTCCACACCCAGTTGCTCCAGCAGGAACTCGCCGACGAGCTCCAGCTCGTCCTCGCGCCGCTCCTGGTCGGGGACCCGGCCGCGCCCCGGCTGTTCGGGCCCGGTGCCTATCAGGGCGGGCGGCTGCGGCTGGTCGAGACGCGGCGGATCGAGGACGTCGTGCTGATGCGGTACCTGCCGACCGCACCCGGCTCCGGTGACCGCGTCGCCGCCGCCGACCGGCGCTGGCTGGCGCTCGCCTGCGAGCTGGCCGAGCTGTGTCCGCCGTCGGACACCGCGTTCAGCGTGGGGGCGGTCGTGGTCGCCGCCGACGGGAGCGAGCTGGCGCGGGGGTACTCGCGGGAGGGCGGTGATCCGGTCGTGCACGCCGAGGAGGCCGCGCTCGCCAAGGTCGACCCGGGGGACTCGCGGCTCGCCGGCGCCACCGTCTACAGCAGCCTTGAGCCCTGTGCCCGCCGGGCCTCCCGGCCCGCGCCCTGCGCCCGGCTGATCCTCGACGCGGGGGTACGCCGGGTCGTCACGGCCTGGCGGGAGCCGGACACCTTCGTGGCGGGGGCGGACGGCAGCGGGGTGCTCACCGCCGCGGGCGCCGCCGTCGTCGTACTGGCCGAGTACGCGCAGCGGGCGAAGGCGCCCAACCGCCACCTGGAGGGGTAGGGAGAGCGGGGCGGGAGATACCGATGTGCATTCCGCCCCCGGGATGACGTACAGTGGTGAACACAACGACGCGGGGTGGAGCAGCTCGGTAGCTCGCTGGGCTCATAACCCAGAGGTCGCAGGTTCAAATCCTGTCCCCGCTACTGAAGGCCGAGGGCCGGAATCCGAAAGGGTTCCGGCCCTCGGTGCGTTTCCGCGGGTGCCGCGTGTCATCCGGTCGGCCGCTCACCGCTCGCCGCCCGCCCCCGCCCCCGGAACCCTGGAGTCCGGGACGGCGAGCGGCGCGGACGTACGGGGCGGCGGGAGACGAGTGGTGCGGCCAGGTGACGTGGACGACGAGGGAGCGGCCGCCAGGGCCGGTGGCCGGCTCCCCGGCGATCCCGTGCCCGACCCGGGGCTCGGGCTCGGCGACGAGGCGCTGCCCGGGTCGCCCTCCGGGCCACCGCAACCCCGGCGGCGGGCCGGGTACGGGCGGACCTTCGTGCACGCGCTCCCCGTGCTGCTGATCGTCGTCGCCATCCTGTACGACATCTTCACCCCGAGGTACTTCACCGCCGGGCCCCTCTACACGGCCGCACCCCTGATCGCCGCCCCGCTCTACTCGCGGCGCGGCACGGCGCTCACCGGCGTCGCCGTGGTCGCCGTGGTCATCGGGCTGCAACTCGGCAAGGGCGTCATCCACTACGTCGACTCCCTCACCGAGCTGATCACCATCGCGACGGTCGCCGTGCTCGCCGTCCTCGTGAACGGCATGGTCCGCCGCAGCAGCGAGCGCCTCGTCTCCGTCCGCGAGATCGCCGAGGCCGCCCAGCGTGCCGTACTGCCCGAACCCACCGAGCGGATCGCGGGCTTCGAGATCGCCGTCTGCTACGAGGCCGCGCAGGCCGACGCCTTCATCGGCGGCGATCTGTACGCCGTGCAGGACAGCGCCCGCGGCGTCCGGCTCATCGTCGGTGACGTGCGCGGCAAGGGCATGGGTGCGGTGGCCGCCGTCGCCGTCGTGATCGGCGCCTTCCGGGAGGCCGCCGAGCAGGAGGCGACGCTGGAGGCGGTGGCGCAGCGCCTGGAGCGGGCGCTGGCGCGCGAGGGCACCCGGCGCGACGGACTGGACGCCTTCGAGGGCTTCACCACCGCCGTGCTCGCCGAACTCCCGCACGGCGGCGGGACGGTCCGCATCGTCAACCGCGGCCATCCGCCGCCCCTGCTGCTCTACGGCGACGGAACCCTCGGCCCGCTGCCCGCCCACGAGTCGGCGCTGCCGCTCGGCATGGGCGAGCTGGGCGTGTGGCCCGACCGGGCGGAGGAGGTCGCCTTCCCCGGCGGCGCCACGCTGCTGCTCTACACCGACGGGCTGACCGAAGCCCGGGACGCGAAGGGCGAGTTCTACGATCCGCAGGCGCGGCTGGCCGGCCGCGTCTTCCCGCATCCGGCGAGCCTGCTCGACACCCTCGCCGAGGACGTGCGCCGGCACTCCGGTGGCGGCATGGCGGACGACATGGCGCTGCTCGCCGTCCGGCGTCCCCGGCCCGGCGATCATGATCATTGTCACGAGCCGTGACAGCGCGACCCCCCTGCGCATAACAACTGATACACCGTCAGAAGAAAGTGGCGCGAAGAGGAATACTGAGGCCGGGTCAACTCGCCCGGTTTTCACCGGTCGTGAGGCGTACGTCCCGCCCGTATCAGGTAATGATCAAGGGGAACCGCTTGGAATCGGAGCCTCGCGTCTATTAACGTTCGATAACGCAGCGCGGTCGTCCCAGCCGTCACAGAAGGCGGCTCCGTGCGCACGCGCCGAATCCCGCAAGGGAACCGGGGAACCACCACATTGGGGTGAATCGGGCGTATGCCGTCGTGGAGACACGGTCGGCAGACACCCGTAGGAGACCTTCCTGCTCCGAACCCGTCAGCTAACCCGGTAGGCGAAAGGAAGGAAAGGAGTACGCCCACGTGGCGTCCAACCGGCCTGCCCCCGAGGCCCCGTCCGCGCCCAGTGGGCACGGCACCGACACCTTCGGCTACGACGGCTACCGCGCCGAAGAGGGTCCCTGGGAGGAGTGGAATCCCACCGCGGAATCCATCCGCCCCGTACGCGGCCGGCACCGCGTGGCCAAGCAGCGCGGCGGACTGGCCCGCAGCTCCACCGTCCTCGGCGTCGGTGTCATAGCCGCCGTGGGAGCGGGCGGCATGGCCAGCGCGCAGACCGGCAAGCCCCCGGTGTCCATCTCCATGCCGGACCTGCCGAACGTCGGTTCGCTCCTTCCCGGCGACGACGAGAAGGCGGAGCCCGAGGGTTCCGCCACCCCGCTCAGCGGCATCACCCAGGCCGTCGCCGCCGACAGCGCGGCGGGCACCGACACCACCGGCGCCGGTGAGTCGCTGCGGGCCCGGATCATGGCGCAGGCCGAGCAGCAGCAGGCGCAGGTCGAGACCAAGGCCGCCGCCGAAGCCGCCGCCGCGGCCGAGAAGAAGGCCGCCGACGCCGCCGCCAAGGCGGAGAAGGAGGCCGAGGAGAAGGCCGCCGCCGCCAAGAAGAAGGCTGAGGAGGAGGCCGCCAAGAAGGCCGAGGCCGAGCGGCTCGCGAAGCTGGCCAAGCAGTACACGCTGCCGACCTCCTCGTACACGATCTCCTCCACGTTCAACCAGGCCGGCTCCCTGTGGGCCTCCGGTCATCACACCGGTCTCGACTTCGCCGCCCCCACGGGCACGCTGCTCAAGGCGGTGCACAGCGGCACCATCACGTCGGCCGGCTGGGACGGGTCGTACGGCTACAAGACGGTGCTCACCCTCGACGACGGCACCGAGCTCTGGTACGCGCACCAGTCCTCCATCAACGTCAGCGTCGGCCAGAAGGTCACCACCGGTGACGTCATCGGCCGCGTCGGCGCCACCGGCAACGTCACCGGCGCCCATCTCCACCTCGAGGTCCACACCGACGGCGGCACCGGCATCGACCCGATGGCCTGGTTGCAGAGCAAGGGGCTCACTCCCTGATCCGCCCCGCCCACGACGCGCCCCGCTGATCCCCGGCGGTCCTGACGGCGACCCCCCGACGTCAGGGCTGCCGGTTGCCGCTTGCCGGTTGCTGGTTTGCGGGGATTTTGCGTGCCTGCCGGAATCGTCCGCTCCGGCGCGGTCGTTGACTCCCTACATGACTTCTCTGCGCAAGCTCGGCTCCTCCGACCTCGAGGTCTTCCCCCTGGCCCTCGGCGGCAACGTCTTCGGCTGGACCGCCGACCGGGACCGGTCCTTCGCCGTCCTGGACGCCTACACGGCGGCCGGCGGCAACTTCGTCGACACCGCCGACTCCTACTCCGCCTGGGTCGACGGCAACAGCGGCGGCGAGTCCGAGACCGTCCTCGGCCAGTGGTTCGCGGCCCGCGGCAACCGTGACGACGTCGTCCTCGCCACCAAGGTCAGCCAGCACCCCGAGTACCCGGGCCTGTCCGCCGCGAACATCAAGGCCGCGGCCGACGCCTCGCTGCGCCGCCTGGGCACCGACCACATCGATCTGTACTACACCCACTTCGACAAGCCCGAGGTGCCGGTCGAGGAGATCGTCGGTGCGCTCGACGAACTGGTGAAGGCCGGCAAGGTGCGGCACATCGCCGCCTCCAACATCTCCGCCGAGCGGCTCGCGGCGTCCCTGGAGTTCTCCGACCGCGAGGGCCTCGCCCGGTACGTCGCCCTCCAGCCGCACTACAACCTGGTCTCCCGCGACACGTACGAGGGCGAACTGCGCGACCTCGCCGAGCGGGCGGGTCTCGCCGCCGTGCCGTACTACGCCCTCGCGGCCGGCTTCCTCACCGGGAAGTACCGGCCCGGCACGGAGGTGGACAGCCCGCGGGCGGGCGGTGCGGCCAAGCACCTGGAGACCGAGCGGGGCCGCCGGGTGCTGGCCGCCCTGGACGAGATCGCCGAGGCCCACGAGGCCCCCGTCGCCACGGTCGCGCTCGCCTGGCTGGCCGCCCGGCCGACGGTGGCGGCGCCGATCGCGTCCGCGCGCACGGTGGAGCAGCTGCCGGCCCTGCTGGGCGTGGCCGAGCTGAGCCTGACGGAGGACGAGCTCGGGAGGCTGACCCGGGCGTCCGCCTGACCGGGCGGCCTTCGTACCGCGGACCTACGGCCGGTGGGGGCCGGGTGGTGGGGCGTACGGGTGGTACGGCGGCGCGTACGGGTAGTGCGGGGCGTAGGGAGCGGGTGCGGTCCGGGGTCCGTACGCGCCGTGCGGCCCGCCGTACGGATACGCCCACGGTGGCACCGGCACCGGCACCGGCACCGGCACGGGCGGCGGGGCGGTGGCACGGGCGGCGTGGTCCAGCGCCGGACGGGCGAGGTTCCGCAGGTGCCACAGGGCGTCCAGCAGCGCCCGCTCCCGGACGGCGAAGTCGGCGCCCGCCCTGCCCCGGCGGCCCCGCTGCCGCAGGAACGCCACCGAGGTCGCGCAGGCCTCGTACCGCGCCACCGCCCGCGCCCCTTCCTTCCCGGCGTGCCGGCGGGCGTACTGCCGGGCGATGCGGCGGGCCCGCATCGAGCCGAGCGCGTACGGCTCCGCGGGCGTGAGCCAGCCGGCCATGACGTACGCGGGCAGCTCGGCCCGCACGGTGCCCAGTTCGCGCTGCCGGGTCCAGATCACCAGCCAGGTCAGCAGGCCGAAGGACGGCACCATGAACGCCGCGTACACGGCGAAGAAGCCGTACTCGCCGAACGCGGCCGAGCCGTTCCACAGGGCGTGCATGCCCATCGCGAGCAGCAGCCCGGCCAGCGGGAGCAGCGCCCGGCGCAGGCGGTGCCGGCCCGTCGAGAGCGCGGCGACGCCGAAGCCGATGCCGGTGAGCACGGTGAACAGCGGGTGCGCGAACGGCGACATCACGACCCGCACGAAGAAGGTCGCCGCGGTGACGGAGGCGATGCCGCGGTCGCCGGTGAGCTGGTCGGTGCCGAAGGCAGTACCCAGGTAGAGGATGTTCTCGGTGAAGGCGAAGCCGGTGGCGGTGACCCCGGCGACGACCACGCCGTCGACGATGCCGGTGAAGTCCCGTCGGCGGAAGAGGAAGACCAGGAGGACGGCGGCCGCCTTGGCGGACTCCTCGACGACCGGCGCTATGACCGTGGCGCCCAGGGTGTCCGCGCTCGCCGGGTCGGCGGTCGCGGTCGCTATCCAGCGGGTCGCGAAGCTGTTGGCGACGATCGCTATCAGCGCCGCCGCGCAGGCCCCCCAGGCGAAGCAGAAGAGCAGGTTCCGCCACGGGCCGGGGTCCACCCGGTCCAGCCAGCGGAAGGCGGCTATGAGCAGCGGCACCGGCAGCACCGCCAGGCCCAGCCCCACCAGGAACCCCTGCGTGCCCGTCTGTTCGCGCACCAGGGCCAGGATCACCAGGCCGGAGAGCGCGAGCAGGGTGATCAGCGCGCCGTAACGGACCCAGGTCCGCTGCCACCAGTGCGTATGCCGGTGCACATGGGTCGGAAACGGGGGACAGGTGGCCACGGCAGGACCCTAACCGGTGGGGGGCGACTCCTTGTGCTGTACGCGACGAAAGAGCAGGTCGTTCACCACATGTCCCTTGTCCAGTCCCTGGCCCTCGAAACGGGTCAGCGGCCGGTGCTCGGGGCGTGGCGAGAAACCGCCGCCGGGCGCGGTGTTCTCGAAGTCGGGGTGCGCGGTCAGCACCTCGAGCATCTGCTCGGCGTACGGCTCCCAGTCGGTGGCGCAGTGCACCACGGCCCCCGGAGCGAGCCGGGTCGCGGCCAGGGTGAGGAACTCCGGCTGGATCAGCCGGCGCTTGTGGTGCCGCTTCTTCGGCCACGGGTCGGGGAAGTAGACGCGCAGTCCGGCGAGGGAGTCGGGGGCGAGCATCTCGCGCAGCAGGATGATCGCGTCGCCGTTGGCCACCCGGATGTTGGACAGCTCCTGTCGCTCCGCGAGGCCGAGCAGGTTGCCCTGGCCGGGGGTGTGGACGTCGGCGGCGAGGATGTTGGTGTCCGGGTCGGCGGCGGCCATTCGGGCGGTGGCCTCGCCCATGCCGAAGCCGACCTCCAGGACGACGGGCCGGGTGTTGCCGAAGAGTTCGGCGAGGTCGACGACCCGCTGGCCGTCGATGTCCAGTCCCCACAGGGGCCACAGCCGTTGCAGCGCGTCCGCCTGCCCGGCGGTCACCCGGCTCCGCCGGGGCTGGAAGCTGCGGATCCGCCGCTCGAAGTGCGACCCGGCGGGATCGGCCTTCGGCCCGTCGGGGAAGCGGGGCTCGCCCTTGGCGCGGACGTGCCGCAGGGAAGCGGGTGCGGCATCGGAGGTGTGGTGGGAGTCAGACACAATGCGTCGATTTTAGACCGCGCACGTGGTTGCGAGTGCCTGTCGGAGTAGTTAGAGTCTATAACGTAAGCGATGCAGTAAAGCGCCAGCTGTGGCGACAGTCGTAGCCGTGGGGAGAGACACCGTGATTCACCACCAGATCCGCCTTGCCATGCGACCCGACGCGCCCCGGGACAAGGTCGAGGAAGCTCTCGAGATGCTCCGCAGGATGGGGCGCGAGATCGATGCCGTCGCGTACTGGACGGTCGGGCGCGACGTGGGCGGCGACTTCGACTACGGCGCGATGTTCGCCGTCGAGGACATCGAGGCCTACCGGGCGTACATGCACGCTCCGCTGCACCGGCGGGTCGACGAGATCGGGCTGCCGCTGGTGCGGCACATGGTCTCGCACGACCTGACCGACGACGAGGACCCGGCCACCGGCGACCGCATCCGGCAGATCCACGCCGAGCGCTTCGCGGGGGACCCGGCCCTCGTCGCCCTGATCGAGGGCCTCGGCTCGTACGAGGGCAGCAGCGCGCCCGGGCGCGGCTAGCCAGTCCGCCAGTCCGCCGGGGGGCGGTGGCCTGGTGGGGCCTAGTCCGCCAGCATCGCCAGCGTTCTGCGGGCCACCTCCCGGCCGATGGGCAGGGACGCGGTCGCCGCGGGCGAGGGCGCGTTCAGGACGTGCACCGTGTGGGCGCCCTCCTTGATCAGGAAGTCGTCCACCAGCGTGCCGTCCGCGAGCACCGCCTGTGCCCGGACCCCGGCGGGCGCCGCGACCAGGTCGTCCTCCCGCACCGCCGGCAGCAGCCTGCGGACCGCCGCCGTGAAGGCGCTCCTGGACAGTGACCGGCGCAGCTCGCCCGCCCCGTACCTCCAGTGCCGGCGGGCTATCCGCCACGAACCCGGCCAGGCCAGGGTCGCGCCCAGCTCGCGGGGGCGCACCACGCCCCAGCCGTATCCCTCCCGGGCCAGCGCCGGTACCGCGTTCGGCCCGACGTGCACGCCGCCGTCGGTCCCCCGGGTCAGATGCACGCCGAGGAACGGGAAGGCCGGGTCGGGCACCGGATACACCAGTCCCCGCACCAGCTCCGGCCTCGCCAGCTCGTAGTACTCGCCCCGGAACGGGACGATCCGCATGCCCGGGTCATCGCCGGTCAGCCGGGCGATCTCGTCGCAGTGCAGCCCGCCGCAGTTGACCAGGGCCCGGGCCCGGAGCACGTCCCCGGTGCGGGTGCGGACGGCGACGCCCAGGCCGGGGCGCCGGTCGACGCGGTGCACCTCGGCGCCGTAGCGGATCTCCGCCCCGGAGGCGTGCGCGAGCTGCCGGGCCACGGCGCCGTAGTCGCAGATCCCGGTGGTGCCGACGTGTATGGCGGCCAGGCCGCGCACCTCGGGCTCGTACTCCTGGATCTGGGCGCCGCTCAGCTCGCGCACCGGTATGCCGTTCTCCCGGCCGCGCTGCACGAGGGCGTGCAGGCGGGGGAGCTCGGCGCGGTCGGTGGCGACGATCAGCTTGCCGGTGACGGCGTGGTCGATGCCGTACTCGGCGCAGAACTTGACCATCTCGGCGGCGCCACGGACCGCGTAGCGCGCCTTGAGGGAGCCGGGGCGGTAGTAGACACCGCTGTGGATGACGCCGCTGTTGCGGCCCGTCTGGTGGCGGGCGGGGCCCGGCTCCTTCTCCAGGACCGTGACCCGGGTGCCCGGCGCCGCGCGCGTGATCGCGTACGCCGTGGACAGGCCGACGATCCCGCCGCCGATCACCAGCACGTCGCAGTCGTACGCGGTGCTCCGAACGAGCCCGGTCCGCACTTCTTCCATTTCCCGGCCCACCTCCCGCTTCGATAGTGCACTGCGCCACTGACAATGCCCTCAAACCCGGGAGGGGCGGTCGATCGGGCGATCAGGCCGGAGTCACCAGCAGCGGGCGGGCGCGCTCGCGCAGTTCCACCACGCGCGGCTCGTCGCCGTAGGGCTCCAGGCGGTGCAGGAGGTCCTTCACGTACTCGGTGGTACGGGCCGAGGAGATGCGCCCGGCCACCTCGACCGCCCGCACGCCCTGCTCGCAGGCCGCGTCCAGATTGCCGGACTCCAGCTCGGCCACCGCCGAGACGACGAGTCTGAGGCCGTGCGAGCGTACGAACTCCTCCGTCGGTTGCGACAGCGCCTGCTCGGTGAAGCGGCGGACCTGGCGTGGTGCCTTCAGGTCGCGGTAGCACTCGGCCGCGTCGGCGGCGAACCGGTCGTAGGAGTAGAAACCCAGCCACGTCGGATCGCTGTCGCCCGGGCGGGCGCGCTCCAGCCAGCTCTCGGCGGCCTTCAGCGCGGCGCCGGCCGCCACCGCGTCGCCCGCGCGCGCGTGGGCCCGTGCCTCGACCAGGCGGAAGAAGCTCATGGTGCGGGCCGTGGCCAGGCCGCGGTTGCGCTCCAGGGCGGCCTGGGCGAGGTCCACGCCCTCGTCGCCGAAGCCGCGGTAGGTCGCCTGGAGGGACATGGAGGCCAGCACGTAGCCGCCGAGCGGGACGTCGGCCGCCGCGCGGGCCAGGCGCAGCGCCTGGATGTAGTACCGCTGGGCCGCCTCCTGCTGGCCGGTGTCGAAGGCCATCCAGCCGGCCAGCCGGGTCAGCTCGGCCGAGGCGCCGAACAGGGCGCGGCCGACCTCGTCGGAGTAGGAGCCGAGGAGGAGCGGGGCCGCCTCGACGCGTAAGCACTCGGGGACCATCGAGGAACGCCAGTCGCCGCCGCCGTACTTGGAGTCCCAGCGCCGGGCGTCCTCGGCGGCCTCGCGCAGCTTCTGCACATCACTGTGGCCGACTTTGAGCGGTGCGCCGGAGCCCTCGGCGGGGCCCGCCTCGCGCGCCACCGAGCTGTCGGCCGGGGTTATCAGCCATCGGGAGGCGGGCGTCGCGTACGCGCTCACCGCGAACGAACCGGCGAGCGACTGCCAGATGCCGCCGCCGGTGCGGCGGCCGGCGAGGTCGAGACGGTACAGCTCGGTGGCGGACCTGACCGCCTGGCCGACGTCCCGCGGGAAGGCGAGGCCCACCTCGGGGGCGGGATCCGCGTCCGCCAGGCCGATCTCGTGGAGCGGCACCGGGCGGCCGAGCTTCTGGCCTATGGCCGCCGCGATGAGGTGCGGCGCGGCGCCCTGGGGCACCATGCCCTTCGACACCCAGCGCGCCACCGACGTCTTGTCGTAGCGAAGTGTCAACCCGCGTTGGGCGCCGAGGTCGTTGACGCGCCGGGCGAGTCCTGCGTTGCTGATTCCCGCGAGGGCGAGAACGGCGCCGAGCTTTTCGTTCGGCCCGCGTTGCTCCCTGGACATGCGCCACCCCTCGACACAGACGGCTGCCGCGCTGGCATAACCACGCGGCATTCGTAAACCCAGCGTAGTTCGCCGCATCCCAGGCGTTAAGAGGCATTGTTCCGGATGGCGGGATTGTGGTCCGTACTCAAGTGCGGTGTATGTACGGTCTGTTGCCGCGTGCTCCCGATGTGTGGCCGTGCGCCCGTGCGTGCGCTCTTCTCCGGCCACCGCGGGAGCGATTCCATGGGCGGTGCGTGGGTCGGCCCGCTGTACTGGATCCAGTGGGCTGGGGGACGCCGCCGCCTACATCCCCGCGGGCGGCGGACCGGTCCGGGGGGCGAGTCCCGTCCCCCGGACTGCGCGCCGCCGGTGTGCTGACGGGCGGTGCGCAGAGTTTGTACGGAGCGTGTTCGAGTGTGGTCGCGTGGCGCCGATTTGGCTGAAAATCACCGTTGGTGATTTCGGGGTACAACCGCCCTCACCATGGGAGTTGAGGGCGCGTGGGGGAGCCAAAGGGCGCGTTGCGGGGGCGCATTCGCGTCGTCTTCGCCGTGGGAGAACGGGAGTTGAGGGTCCCGCGGCGATGTCCCGGCGTTCTCGCGTGAGTCTCCGCGAGGCGCACTCGCGGAGCACACGCGGCTCCGCCGACGCTCTGTGGCGCGCCCTTCATGGCAGCATGGGGAACCAGTTCGTACGGTGCACTGGTTGTCCCCAGCCTGTGGAGGCGTCGATGCGGTGGTTGGTGGGGTGGAGCAGCGCCGCCGTGGGAGTGGGAGCAGCGGGGATCGCCGGGGCGGGCGGCTCCGCCGGGGCCACCGGCTACGACGGTGAGACCGTGCAGCCCGTGGGCGCCCAGCCGTTGTGGGGCGACCCCGATCCGCTGTGGGCGGTCGGCGACTGGCGGCCCGACGAGGTGCGCGTCGTCGCCGCCGACGCGCAGACCCGGATCGCCGTGCTCGGCATCTGCGGTGCGAGCGACGAGCAGTTGCGGGTCGCGCTGTTCGCCGCGCGCGGGGGCGCGCTTCGGCACCTGACGGCCTGGCCCGGCAGCTACACGGCCGTCGTCCAGGTCGGGCGGCGGATCACCGTCTGCGGCGACCTCGCGGGCGCGCGGCCGGTCTTCCACACCCCCTGGGCGGGCGGCACCGCCTACGCGACCGCCGCGCTGCCGCTCGCCGACCTCGTCGAGGCCAACCTCGACTTCGGCCACCTCGCCGCGCTGCTCGCCACGCCCGACGTGCCGGCCGCGCTGGACGACTCCACGCCGTACGACGGCGTGAAGCGCGTTCCGCCGGGGCACGCGCTCATTCTGCGCGCCGGGGCGCGGGAGATCGCCGGGTACGAACCGGTGGCCTCGCTCGCCGTCGCGGCGCCCTCGGCCGACCCCGACCGTGCGGTGGACGGCGTGCGGGACGCCCTGGTGGACGCGGTGCGCACCCGGCTCGCGGCGCCGCGGCACGTCCCCGGGGACGGCATCGACCCCGGGCCCGTCCCGGGCATGGGGCCCGCGGAGCGGCGGGCGGCGCGCGGTATGCCGGTGCCGGGGATCGGGGCAGATCTGTCCGGCGGGCCGGCCTCGGGCACGCTGGCGCTGCTGGCGGCCGGGCTGCCGGGGATGCCGGGGACCGTGCTCGGACACGGGACCGGGGCGGGGGAGCGGCTGCTGGCCGTCACCTTCAACGACCTCGCCGTCGGCGGGCAGGAGTCCGAGCTGGCGCGGGCGGGGGCGCTCGCGGCCAACCCGCGGCTGCACCACGTGGTGGTCACCGGCGGCGAGGACATGCTGCCGTACGCCGCGCTGGACGGGCCGCTGACCGACGAACCGGGCTCGTCCCTGGTCGCCGCCGCGCGGCACCGGGCGCGGCTGGCGGCGGGCAGCGCGGACCACTTCACCGGGTACGGGGCGCGGCAGGTGCTGGACGCGCATCCGGCGCGCCTTGCCGACCTGCTCATGGATCGCAAGCGGCGCCATCTGGTCCGGCCGGTCGCCGCACTGGCCAAGGCCGACGGGTCGGTCCTGGTCCCCGCGCGCGTGTACGGCGCGGCGCGGCGGCTGGCGCGCACGCCGTACCGGAGCGGGCTCGAGGTGCTCGCCGAGCGGTTGCTCCGCAGACGGTTCGACACGCCGGGTGACGGGGCGATGGACGCCTCTTTGGCCGCGCTGACCTGGGCCGGGGCGGGGCCGGCGGCGCGGTGGCTGACCGGAGAGGCGCTGGCTGAAGTATCGGTTCGCCTCCAGACGTCCTCGCAGCGGTCGGGGGTGGGTCCCGGGCAGCGTCCGGGGGACTTCCGGGCGCGGGCGGCGCTGGCTCGGCAGGCGGCGGAGGTGCGGGTGCTCGAGCAGGCCGCGGAGATTCGCTTCCAGCGGCTGCACACGCCGTTCCTGGACAACCAGGTCGTGCGGGCCTGCCGGGCCCTGCCGGAGGCGCTGCGGGTGCAGCCGGGGGCGCGGGCGGCGATTCTGCGGACGGTGCTGGAGGGGGCGGGGGTGAGCGAGTTGCCGAGCGGGTGGGGGGCGCCCACGCAGGCGCTGGCGGCCTCGACGGCCCGGACGGGGCTGCGGGTCGCCGCGGATTCCCTGCTGGGGCTCTTCGACCGGCCGTTGCTGGCGGAGGCGGGGCTCGTGGAGGCGCGGGTCGTGCGCAAGGCGGTGCGGGCGGCGGCCGCGGGTGAGCCACTGCCGCTGGACGGGCTGGCCGACCTCGTCTCGCTGGAGCTGTGGCTCGGCCGCCTGCTGGCCCGCCGCGGCACCTGCTGGACCGGCACCCCGGCCCGCCAACGCGCGGTACCGGCGGGCATCGCGCCGCAGCGGGGGGCGCTGGGCGGGGCCGGGGCGGTCGTGCGGCGGGTCTGACGGGGCGGGTGCCTGCGGCGGCCTGTGCGGGTGTGGTGGGGGTGCGGGTAGCGCCGTTTGTCCGGTGGGTGGGTCGGGGCCGCGCCGGGGGGTGTCCGTCCTCGGAACGGCGCGGAATCGGTCGGCTACGGGGGTGCGGGGCGTTGACGCGCCAACCGCTGCGGGCGGACACCCCCCGACACGACCCCTCACCGCCGTACGCGGCTTTCCCCGCCGACGCTCCGTGTCCCGCTTCTCGCCGTAGGGGGCTTTCCCCGTCGACGCTCCGTGTCCCGCCCCTCGCCGTACGCGGCTTTCCCCGCCAACGCTCCGCGTTCCGTTCCTCGCCGTAGGGGGCTTTCCCCGTCGACGCTCCGTGTCCCGTTCCTCGCCGTAGGCGGCTTTCCCCGCCGACGCTCCGTGTCCCGCTTCTCGCCGTACGCGGCTTTCCCCGACCCAGCCCGCGTGTCCCGTCACGCCGCCGCAGGTGCGGGTCGCCGCCACGCCGCGGCCGTAGCTGCGCGCCGCCACCCCCGGCCGGCGCTGCGGGCAGTCGCCGCGCCCCGCCGCCGCTGCGGGCAGTCGTGCCGCTGGGGCGGCACGGGTGGGCGGTGGGGGTACCTCCCAGGCCGTTCAGGCACTGGGGGAGGCACCCCGCTACGCCGGGCCGCGTCACCCTCGCGCCCGCAACCACGCCGGGCGCCCGGTGCTGCGCCGGGCCTTGTGACCCACCCCCGGCCACCCACCCCGCGTCCCAAGAACACGCCGGGTGCCCGCGCCCCACCCGTGCGGCGACAATGACTCCGTGCGGTACAGAATCCTGGGCGTCACCCAGACGGAGGACCACGGCACCGTCGCAAACCCCGGCGGCCCCCGCCTACGCGCGCTGCTCACCGCCCTCGCCCTGCGCCCCGGCGACGTCGTCACCCCCACCACGCTGATCGACGAGGTCTGGGCGGAGGACGACGACCCCCCGCAGGACGCCCCCGCCGCCCTCCAGGCCCTGGTCGGCCGCCTCCGCCGTACCGTCGGCAAAGAGGCCGTCGCCTCCGCTCCCGGCGGATACCGGCTCGCGGCGACCCGCGACGACGTGGATCTGTTCGTCTTCGAGCGCCTCGTACGGCGAGGCACCACCGCCCTCGACCACGGCGACCCGGCGACCGCCGCCCGGCACCTGGACGAGGCGCTCGCCCTCTGGCGCGGCCCCGCCCTGGCCGACCTCCCCGGTCACGCCGCCGGCCCCGACGCCCTGCGCCTGGAGGCGACCCGTGCCCGTATAGAGGCCGGTCTGCGGCTCGGCGACGCCCACGACGCCGTACCGCGGCTGCGCGAACTGATCACCGCGCACCCGTACGACGAACCGCTGCACGCCCTCCTCATCGCCGCCCTGCGCGCCGCCGGCCGCGACGCCGACGCCCTGGCCGCCTACGAGAGCGCCCGTCGCACCCTCGCCGACGGCCTCGGCACCGAACCCGGCCCCCGGCTGCGCGCCCTGCACGCCGAACTGCTCGGCGCCCGGGGCGCGCAGCGGCCGGCACCCGAGCGGGCTTCCTCCGGCGGCCGCAAGGGCAACATCAGGCCTCGGCTGACCACCTTCGTGGGGCGGGAACTGGAGCTCGACGCCCTCCGTTCCGAATTGCGGGGGGCCCGCCTCGTCACCCTCACCGGGCCCGGCGGATCCGGGAAGACCCGCCTCGCCGAGGAGGCCGCCGCCGGGCTCGAACAGGCGTGGTTGGTCGAGCTCGCTCCGCTCGACCGGCCGGACGCGGTGCCCGGCGCGGTCGTCAACGCCCTCGGGCTGCGCGAGACCGTGCTGCTGACCGGCGACCGGCCGGCCGTGCAGGACGACCCCGTCGCCCTGCTCGTCGAGTACTGCGCCCCGCGCAGCCAACTCCTGGTCCTCGACAACTGCGAACACGTCATCGGTGCGGCCGCCCGGCTCGCCGAGACCCTGCTGACCCGCTGTCCGGGCCTCACCGTCCTCGCCACCAGCCGGGAACCCCTGGGCGTGCCCGGCGAGTCGGTGCGACCGGTCGAGCCGCTCACCCCCGAGCAGGCGCAGCGCCTGTTCACCGCGCGTGCCGGCGCCGTGCGTCCCGACGCGGACGCGGTCCTGCGTGACGAGCAGGCGGTCGCCGAGATCTGCCGGCGCCTCGACGGACTGCCGCTGGCCATCGAGCTGGCGGCCGCCCGGCTGCGGATGCTCACCCCGCGCCAGATCGCCGACCGGCTCGACGACCGCTTCCGCCTGCTCACCTCGGGCAGCCGTACCGTCCTGCCCCGCCAGCAGACGCTGCGCGCAGTCGTCGACTGGTCCTGGGACCTCCTCGACGAGGCGGAACGCACCTTGCTGCGCGAACTGTCCGTCTTCGCGGGCGGCTGGGACCTGGCGGCCGCGGAGGCCGTGGGCACCGGGCCCGCCGCGGACCTCCTCGGGGCCCTCGTCGACAAGTCCCTCGTCGTCGCCGACCCGGGCGCCGACGGCGCCGGCATGCGCTATCGCCTGCTGGAGACCATTCACGAGTACGCCGAGGAACGCGCCGCCGAGACGCCCCGGCTGCGCGCCGCCGCCGAACGCGCCCACCGCGCGTGGGCGCGCGCCCTGGCCGAGGAAGCCGACCCGCTGCTGCGCTCGGCCGGGCAACTGCCGTACATCTCCCGCCTGGAGACCGAGCACGACAACATCCGTGCGGCCCTCGACCGCTCCCTCACCGCGGGCGACGAGCCGGAGGCCGCCGCCCTCGCGCTCGCCATGGGCTGGTTCTGGTGGCTGCGCAACTACCGGCACGAGGGGGTCGGGTGGCTGGACCGGGTGCTGCGCCTCGGAGCCGCCCTGGACGCGGGGGGTGACCAGGTGCCGGCGGCGGACGTGCTCGCCCGGCGTACCGCCGTTGCCGACCCCGTCGGCGCGCTGCTCGCCGGGGGCGGGGACCGCCCGACGCACCCACTGCACTCCTTGCGCATGCAGGTGCGGATGATGCACATCCTCCTCACCTTCGAGACCGCGCCCAGGGAGGGGTTGCTGGACGAGCGCATGCGGCGGTACGTCCGGCGGGTGCGGGACCACTTCGCGGCGGGCGGCCCCGAAGCGGCCCGGGTGCCCGGTCTCGTCTGGCCGCTGACCGAGTTCTTCGTCAGCGACTCCGGCGACGTCCAGGGATCCATGGACGCCTCCGTCGCCAACTGCCGTGCCCACGGGGGCGAGTGGGAGATCGCCGCCAGCCTCATGTTCCGTACGCATGCGGTGGTCGACATCTCGGGCACTCCGGTGGGCATCGACACCGACCTGGCGGAGATGCGTGTGCTCAGCCGCCGGGTCGGCGACCGCCTCGTGGAGGCCCAGGTGTGCAGCGCCTTCGGCGAGGCCGCCATGGTGCGCGGCCGCTACGAGGAGGCCAGGGCCGAGTACGCGGAGGCGCTGCGGCTCGCCGAGGAGGTGGGGGCCTTCGCGGAGGCGCCGTTCCTCATCGCCCGGCTCGCCGAGATCGCCTACCGCGAGGGGGACCACGGCACGGCGCTGGGCGTACTCGACGAGGCCGGTGCCGCGGCCGACCGGTACGGCGTGGTGGACTCCAAGGCCTTCGTGCTGATGCTGCGGGCCGGGCTCGCGGTGGTGGACGAGGAGTTCGCGCGGGCCCGCGTCCTGTGGGAGGCGGCCCGCGAGGAGTGCCTGCGCGGTACGCCGCCGCCGCAGTTCCTCGCGATGCTGGGGCTGGTGGACGCGCTCGTGACGGCGGGCGAGTCGGGCCCGGGCGCCGCCTTGCCGCTGCTGGCGGACGCTCTGCGGGCGGCCGTCGAGGAACGCTGCGCCGAGCTGGTCCTCGCGACCCTCGTGGACAGCGCGGCCGGGCTGCTGAGCGACCTCGGCGACCAGGCCCGTGCGGTGCGGCTGCTCGGCGCGGCCGGACACTGGCGCGGCGACCGCCCGCGCCCCATGCCGGACCGGGCGCACGCCGAGCGGGCCGAGGCCGCCGCCCGCGGTGTCCTCGGCTCAGAGCGGTACGCCGCCGAAGTGGCCGCGGGCGCCGGGCTCACGCCCCGGGACGTCGTCGGCGAGCTGGAGACGGCGGTGCGGCGGCCGGTTCCGCAGGCTCCTACGCGCAGGTGAAGCGGGACTGGGCCCAGTCCGCGAGCGCCAGCGAGTCGAAGGGGCTGTGCGGCTCGGTCACCAGCCGCAGCGTCTCGCGTCCCGTGAGGTCCACATGGACCGGTACCGCGGGGTCCCCGCCCTTGACCATCCCCGAGTTCCACAGCCGGACGTCGTCCGCGTACACCGAGAAGTGGACCTTGCCCAGCTTCATCGTCAGGTCGTCGACGCCGGCCAGCGCGTCGTAGGACGAGCACTCGCGGTTGAGGTCGATGGTCACCGAGGAGCGTCCGTTGACGGTGACGCCGTGTGCGTACGACACGTCGTCGACCGACAGGGCGGAGCGCTGCCACACCCAGCTGCTTCCGGCCAGCCGCATCTCGGGGCCGGTGCCGTCGCCGCTCACGTCGTACGCCAGCTCGCTCCACCGGTAGACGGTCGGGGCGGGCGGCGGTGGGGGCGGAGGGGGAGGGGGTGGTGTCGGGGTGGGGGTCGGCTTCGGCGGGGGAGTCGGGGTGGGGGTGGGGGTCGGTTTCGGTTTCGGGGTGGGCTTGGGGGGCGGGGTGGGCGTGGGGGTCGGCTTGGGGGCCGCCACCGGTTCGGGTGGGCGGGGCGGTCGGGGCGAGGGCGTGGGGGTGTCCGGGGCGGGCTGCGCCACCGGTGAGGAGGCGGGCGGGGCGGCCTTCGGCGGCTCCTTGGCCGGGGCGTCGTCGCCGATCAGGGCCAGGGCCAGCGCCGCCGCCGCGGCCACCGCGACCACACCGGCCGCGATGCCTGCCTTCACCGGCGCGCCCAGCCCCTCGGAGGCCGCCGCACCGGCCCCGGCGCCCGCCGCTCCGCCGGACGCGCCGCCGCTCGCCGCGGCCGCCGCGCCCGCGGCTCCCGCCGCGCCCGCGCCCCCGGCGATGAGCCCCGCCACCTTGGCGTACCCGGCGGCACCGAACCAGCCGATGACCGCGACGGGCACCACGGCGGGAATGCCGCTCGCGACCTCCTTGATCTGGGTCGCGGCCAGCCGGCACCTCGCGCACTCCTCCAGGTGCTTGCGCAGCCCGCGTTCGGCCCTGATGCGCAGCCTGCCGCGCGCGTACGTGCCGAGCTGGTCGGCGTAGCGGGCGCACTCCTCGTCGGTGGCGAGGGCATCGCTGACATGGGCCTGGAGGTAGGCCTGCTTGAGCCCCTCGCGGGCGCGGCTGGCCAGGACACGGGTGCCGTTGGCGTCCAGCCCGAAGAGCATGGCCACCTCGCTCGGCGACTCGTCCTCCACCTCGGTGTGCCACAGCACGGCCTGCCACCGCTCCGGCAGCGACCGGAACGCCCGCATGGCCATCGACTGCTCGGCCTCGTGCATGGCGCGGACGTCGGCGCCCAGCTCCAGGGTGTCGTCGTCCGGCACCTTCGCGGTGTGCGCGGCCTGCGCGGCGAACACCGCGAAGTCCTCGACGAGTTGCTCCCGCCCGGCCGACCGGGTCCAGCCGGCGGCGACGCGCCGGACCGCGGTGAGCAGGTAGGCGCGCACGGCGTGCTCGGGTCCCGAACCGCCGCGCACCGCCTGGAGCATGCGGGCGAACACCTCGGCGGTGAGGTCGTCCGCGGTGTGGGCGTCGCGGCAGCAGGTGCGCGCATACCGGCGTACCGCGTCCGCGTGGCGCCGGTACAGCTCCTCGTAGGCCGAGTCGTCGCCCGAGCGCATCCGCCCGATCAGCTCGGCGTCGGACGCCGGAAGCGCGCGCGGCGGCGGCAGGATGCCGTCGTCGTACAGCTCGCGCGGCGGTGGCAGGACGCTGTCCTCGTGCAGTTCGCGCTGGGCGGGAACACCGGTCCCCGCAGGGCGCTCGTCCTCGGCAGGACCCTCGCGGCCGCCGTCCCGGGCGCCGCCGTCCTCCACGGGAGCGGCGTCCCGCCCGGCGTGGGGCCGACCGCCCTGGCCCGGCACCTGCGGCGAGTCTCCCGCCCGGGCGTCATCGTCCCCGGTGCCGCCGCCCCGGCTCTCGCCGGTCTCGACGTCTCCGGGACCGCTCTCGCCGTCACCGAGTGACCCGTCCCGCCCGTCAACGCTCATCGCGGAAAGCCCCCGCCAACCTGCCCAGCCAGTCCGAACACCGGGTCAGCGTGCCATATTGGCTTTTGTTCAGGACCCCCCTGTGCCGACCGTCACTCGTCTGTGCGGACTTCACGTGCCGCGGTAATAACGCTCAGCCGTTCGGGGAAGGAGATACGGGCCCCCGACGGCGCCGCCGCGTCTCACGCCGGCCGCGACCGCAGCCCCTCCAGCAGGATGTCCAGCAGCCGGGCCGAGGCCGCCGCCTGCTGGGCCGGGTCCGGCAGCGAGGGCGCCGCCGTGGCTATGACCAGCAGTACGTCCGACACCGACACGTCCGGCCGCAGCTCACCCGCCGTCCGCGCCCGCTCCACGAGCCGGCCCACGACCTCCAGCAGCGCCGCTGCACCGTCGTCGCCGACCACGGAACCCGCGACGGAAACGGCGGCAGAGCCTGCCGCCGGACCCGTGGCGGAGGTGGCGACGGGGCCCGCGGCGTCCGCGACGGAACCTCCGGCGGCGGCCGACGCCCTGGCCGCGGCGGATCCCTCGGGCACCAGCCGCAGCTCGCCGGTGCCCGGCTGTATCCGCTGCTGCGGCACCCGCGGGTCACCGGCGGCCGCACCACCGGAACCGCCCACGCCACCGTCGGTGTCGGCGTCGTCCGACACCCCGACCCGCAGCACCTGCGGCGGCAGCAGCCGACCGGCGCCCGAGGCAACCGACGTCCGCAGGAAGCGGGACAGCGCCGACCACGGCTCGTCCTCCTGCCCGAGCGCCGTACGGGCCTGGTCGGTCAGCCGTGCCGTCTCTTCCTCGGCTATCCGGCGCACCAGCACGTCCTTGCTCGGGAAACGCCGGTACACCGTGCCGACACCGACCCGCGCGCGCCGCGCCACGTCCTCCATCGGCGCGCCGTATCCCAGCTCGCCGAACACCTCCCGCGCCGCGCGCAGCACGTGCTCCAGATTGCGCTGGGCGTCCACGCGCAGGGGCGCGCTCCGCGCCGCGTCTCCGCGTGCGCCGCCCGCCGCCGTACTCATCGCACCGCCGGGCGCGACGGCCGACGTGGACGACCAATGAGAATCCTGAACATGCATAGACAATCCCCCGGTAATGACGTCTCCCCCCGGAGACACTCCCCGCCATCGAAAGCCGGAGTGCGTGGAACGGGCTCGGCTGCGCGGCCCGCCCGTCGCGGACCCCATGAGCACATCCCCCTACACACCGTGGGAAAGAACATAGTTGAGCGGGGGTCAATTCAGAAGGGGCACGTTCCGCACGGAGCGCCCCCCGATCGGAGCACGGATCGCACCTGCCCCGCATGTGCCGCCCTCCGGGACCGCACGCACCCACGCTGACCTGCGTGATCATGCCGCGTGACGTGGATTCCGGCGGCTGGGCGCCTCGACGATCTCCGGTCACACAAATTGACGAGCCTGTGGACAAACGCAAGCGCCGGGTGCGTCATGGGATGGTGAAGGAACGTGCGCGCATTCTCGTTGTCGGCGGTGGCTACGTCGGGATGTACACGGCCCTGCGGCTGCAACGGAATCTCAAGGGCGAACTGCGGCGGGGCGAGGCCGAGATCACGGTCGTCACCCCCGACGCCTACATGACCTATCAGCCGTTCCTCCCCGAGGCGGCGGCCGGGTCCATCTCCCCCCGGCACGTCGTCGTGCCCCTGCGCCGTGTCCTCGGCCAGTGCGACGTCGTCGTCGGCGAGGCCCGGTCCATCGACCACACGACCCGCACCGCCACCATCACCACCCTCGCCACCGACGAGGAGAAGGCGGGCGCGCGCCGGCTGACGTACGACGAACTCGTCCTCGCCCCCGGCTCCGTCTCGCGCACCCTGCCCGTGCCCGGACTCGCCGACCACGGCGTCGGTTTCAAGACCGTCGAGGAGGCCATCGGCCTGCGCAACCACGTCCTCGAACAGATGGACATCGCCTCCTCCACCCGCGACCCCGCCATCCGCGACGCCGCCCTCACCTTCGTCTTCGTCGGCGGCGGCTACGCGGGCGTGGAGGCCCTCGGCGAGCTGGAGGACATGGCCCGCTACGCCGCGCGGTACTACCACAACGTCACCCCCGAGGACATGAAGTGGATCCTCGTCGAGGCGTCGGGCCGCATCCTGCCCGAGGTCGGCGAGGAACTGGGCCGCTACACGGTCACCGAACTGCGCCGCCGCAACATCGACGTACGCCTGGACACCCGCCTCGAGTCCTGTGCCGACCGCGTCGCCGTCCTCAGCGACGGCTCCCGCTTCCCCACCCGCACGGTCGTCTGGACGGCCGGCGTCAAACCGCACCCGGTCCTGGCATCCACCGACCTGCCCCTCGACGACCGCGGCCGACTCGCCTGCACCGCCCACCTGTCGGTCGACGGCGCCCCGCACGCGTGGGCGGCCGGTGACGCCGCCGCCGTCCCCGACGTCACCGCGCCCGAACCCGGCCGGGAATGCGCCCCCAACGCCCAGCACGCCGTCCGCCAGGCGAAGGTCCTCGGCGACAACGTCACCCACGCCCTGCGCGGCGAGCCCCTCGACACGTACGCGCACCGGTACGCGGGCTCCGTCGCCTCCCTCGGCTTCCACAAGGGCGTCGCACACGTCTACGGTCGCAAGCTCAAGGGCTACCCCGCGTGGTTCATGCACCGCGCCTACCACCTCAGCCGCGTCCCCACCGTCAACCGCAAGGCGCGCGTACTGGCCGAATGGGTGATCGCCGGGCTCTTCAAACGGGAGATCGTCTCCCTGGGCTCACTCGAACATCCGCGGGCGGAGTTCGAACTCGCGGCCGGTGGAAAGCCTTCTCAGGAGCCCCCGCACAACCCGAAGGGGTCGTCCTGACCTGACTCAGGAACTCCCCCGGCCACTGGGGCGTCTGACGGATGTCGGCCAGGCGGGCACCCTGCCAGACTGGTCCACCACCGCGGGCGCGCCGCCGCTCGCCCCAGCGCGGCCCCCGGGGCCCGGGCCGCCCCGGCCCGCCCCGGTTCCCGGCCGCCGACAACTACACGAGGCAAGGATTCGTGAACTTCACGCGCTGGAGCGCCCGACTCCCCGGAACACAGCGCCGCGCCGCCGCGCGGACCGACACGGCCCTCTCTCCGGACCGGCGGGCGGACGGCTCCGTACCCGCCGCCCGCGCCGAACAGCTGACCGACGAGGCCCCGCTCGCCGCCGACATCCCCGGCGTCGACGAACTGCCCGTCCGCGACGTCCTCGGCCGCGTCCCGGCCCTCGTCGCCCTCCTGCACGGCCCCGAACACCGCCTCGCCTACGTCAACGACGCCTACGTCGCCGCCTTCGGCATCCGCGACCTCGGCGCCCGCGCCCGCGAGGCACTCCCCGAGATGGACGAACCGGGCCTCTTCCCCCTCCTGGACCAGGTCCAGCGCAGCGGCAGGCCCCGCACCCTCAAGTCCCGCAAGGCCCCGGACGGCCGCTCGTACACCTTCACGTGCACCCCGGTCACTGCGGGGCACAACGGCGACGGCCGCGGAGTACTCGTCTTCGCGACCGACGTCACCGACCACGCCGAAGCCGCCGGCCGCCTGCGCGCGAGCGAACGCAGCCAGCGCGAGACCGCCGTCACCCTCCAGCGCTCCCTCCTCCCGCAGGAGCTGGAGGAGCCCGACGACCTGCGCGTCGCCGCCACCTACCACCCCGGCGGCACCGAGGCCGCGGTCGGCGGCGACTGGTACGACGTGATCACCCTCGGCGGCGGCCGCACCGCCCTGGTCATCGGCGACGTCATGGGCCGGGGCGTCCGCGCGGCGGCCGTCATGGGCCAGCTCCGTACGGCGGTGAGGGCCTACGCCCGCCTCGACCTGCCCCCGCACGAGGTGCTCCAGCTCCTCGACGGCCTCGCCGCCGAAATCGACGCCAACCAGATCGCCACCTGCGTCTACGCCATCCACGATCCGAACGAGGGCCGGCTGGTCTACGCGTCCGCCGGCCACCTGCCCATCCTGGTCCGCGACGAGGACGGCACCGTCCAGCGCGCCGACGAACCCACCGGCCCGCCGCTCGGCACCGGCGGCTGGATCCACGCGTCCGGCTCGATCGCCCTGCCCCCCGGCTCCACGGCCGTCCTCTACACCGACGGCCTGGTCGAACGCCGCGACGAGGACCTCGACGAGGGCATCGCCGCCCTGGAGCGCGCCCTGTCCGGCGCCACCGGCACGCCCCAGGTGGTCTGCGACCGGCTGGTCCGCTCGGCGGGCGTCACCCCGGACCACGACGACGACGTCGCCGTCCTGGTCCTCCAGCACCCCGCCCGCAAGGGCGCCGAGGCCGAGCTGTTCCGCAACGCCGCCCTGGAGCTGCTCGGCGGCGTGGAAGCGGCCCCACGCGCGCGTGCCTTCGCCTCCGGCGTCCTCACCAGCTGGCGCTTCCCCACCGAGCTGCACGACCTCGGCGTCCTGGCCACCAGCGAACTGGTCGCCAACTCCCTCCAGCACGGCACCCCGCCGATGCGGCTGCGGCTGCGCCGTACCGACCGCCGCCTGATCATCGAGGTGACCGACGGCGACGACCACCTGCCCCGACGCCGCCGCGCGGAGCCCGGGGACGAGTCCGGCCGGGGCATCGCGATCGTCGCGACGATCGCCTCCAACTGGGGGTCCAGGCGGACCCCGGGCGGCGGCAAGGCGGTCTGGTGCGAGTTCGTCCTGCAAAAGCCCTGAGCCGACGGCGGTGCGGGCGAGGCCCCCGGCCCCGCCGCGATCCGCCCGGCCGGCTCACGCCTCCGCGACCACCACGGCGTCGGCCGGCGCCCCGCCCTGCGTGACCACCCGGCTCCTGGCGAGCGACGGCTGGTTCTGTACGTCGGTGAGCTGCCGCCCCAGCCGCACCGCCAGCACCGTGATGCCCAGCGAGAACAACAGGAACGCCACGATGTACGGCGCGTGCAGCGAGGCCCCGAGCGGCCCGCCGACCGCCGGACCGATCGCCAGCGCGAGCTGCTTCACCAGGGCGAAGGCGGAGTTGTACTGCCCGGCGAGACCGGTCGGCGCCAGGTCCGCCACCAGCGGCGCCAGCGTCGGCGACAGCATCGCCTCACCCAGCCCGAACAGCGCGTACGTCGAGATGAAGGCGGCCGTGGCCATCGTCTGGCTGCCGTGCCCCAGCCCGGCGTACCCGGCCACGGCCCACGCCACGGCCCAGATCAGCCCCACGGACGCGATCACCCGGGACCGCTTGCGCCGCTCGACGAACTTCAGCACGGCGAACTGCGCGATCACGATCATCAGCGTGTTCGCCGCCAGCGCGGTCCCCAGCGCGGACGTGGAGATCCCGGCCGCCTCGACACCGTAGGCGCTCAGCCCCGACTCGAACTGCCCGTAGCAGGCGAAGAACAGCACGAAGCCCAGGACGCACAGCTGCACCATGGCCCGGTTGCCGAGGAGCTGCTTCCAGCTTCCGCCGCCGGTCTGTCCCGGCGCCCCCTCGATCCGCGGTGCCCGCGGCGACCGCACCGTCGCCATGACGGCCACCAGCACCAGGAACATCGCCGCCTCGATGGCGAACAGCAGCGTGAAGGACGACGCGCTCGTGGTGTCGACCAGGTGACCGCCGATGAGCCCGCCGACGCCGAGCCCCAGGTTCTGCAGGAAGAACTGCATCGCGAACGCGCGCGACCGGGTCTCCGTGGTCGAGCAGTCCACGATCATCGTCGCCAGCGCGGGCTGCATCACGGCCTGCCCGGCTCCCAGCGCCGCGGCGGACAGCAGCACCGTGCCGGCCGAGGCCGACAGCCCGAGGCTCAGCGCGCCGAGCGCGGCGGTGACCAGGGCGACCAGCAGCACCGGCAGCGGACCCCGCCGGACGATGGCCCGCCCGGCGAACGGCAGCACGATCAGCGCGGCCACGGCGAAGACGGCGAGCACGAGGCCCGCCGTGACAGAACCCAGTCCCCGTACCTGCGCCACATAGACGTACAGGTAGGGGACCGTGAAGCCGAGTCCGAACGCGCTGAGTGCGTTGCCCACGTGGATCCGGCGCATCGCCGCGCCCATTGCCCTGGTCACGTTCACCCTCTCTTGATCTCTCGGATCGTTCGCTCCAGCCGTTAGAGCTGAAGACTTAGAAGCTAAAGTTCGAAGGTAAAGAGTACATACCGAAGGACTTCAAGGCAAAGGAGCCGCGTGCCATACTGCGGCCATGGGCGACACCTCCGGCGCCGGCGAGCCGACACTCGAAGAGCAGATCGCCGCCTACCAGCGCGAGTTCCAGGACCTCGACCCGCAGGTCGAGAAGATCGTCTCGGCGCTCTCCCGCCTCAACCGCCGTATGAACGTCGCGTACGGCCGCCAGACCGCCGAGCTGGGCATCGGCAACACGGACTGGGAGGTGCTGAAGGCCCTCGTCCTCTCCGGTGCCCCCTACCGCCTCGGCCCCGGCGACCTCGCCAAGCGCCTCGGCCTCACTCCGGCCGCGATGACCCACCGCATCGACCGCATGGTGACGGAGGGCCTGGTCACCCGGGAGCGCGACGAGACCAACCGGGTGCGCGTGATCGTCGCGATCACCGCGGAAGGGCGCGAGAAGTGGCTGGCGGCCATGCGCCTCGCCACGGTCTTCGAGGAGGACCTGCTCCAGGACCTCTCCGCCGACGACCGCACGGCGCTCGGCGAGGTGCTGACCCGCCTCCTGCGCAGGGTGGAGCACGCACAGCCCGACGCCGGTGGCCGGCTCAGCGACCTCGATTAAAGATCTTGACAGCGACGCTTGACAGACCCCTACGGGATCCGTAAGGTTCTTCGGGTTGCCACGGGACCGTAACGGTTCTGCGGCAGCACCTCCCGCCGCAGCAGCGGCAATCAAACCACCAGCACGATCCCCAAGTGGGAATGACTTCGGCGCGCCCGAATTCAATTCCGCTGGGCACTCGTCGGCCTGATCGACCCCGATTGGGAATCGCCGAGAGGGTCCGCTAAGGTTTGAGACGTCGGAACGGCCCAACAGCCGGGACGACAGCCCCCTCTGACGGGGAATCAGAGCCCGAAAGGATCTGATAGAGTCGGAACCGCCGGAAAGGAAAACGCGAAAGCGGGAACCTGGAAGGCACCGAGGAAATCGGATCGGAAAGATCTGATAGAGTCGGAAACGCAAGACCGAAGGGAAGCGCCCGGAGGAAAGCCCGAGAGGGTGAGTACAAA